>NZ_JBPKBH010000009.1:147133-163368 GCF_051388915.1 Yinghuangia sp. YIM S09857
GGGTAGGACCGGCGGCGTCACGGGGCGCGGCTCAGGATTCAGGTGGCCAGGGCTCAGATGGCCAGGGTTCAGGTGGCCAAGGCCCAGGTGGCCAGGGCTCAGGTGGTGAGGGCGGCTTCGATCTCCAGTTCTATGCGGACCTTGTCGGCCAGCGCGAGCGAGCCGTTGGGCAGGGTCATGACCGTGCCGACGCCGAAGTCGCTGCGCAGGATCTCGGTGACCGCGCTGAAGCCGGCCTTCTCGGCCCCGCTCTGCGGGTCGGTGACGGTGCCGTTGTAGGTGAGCTTGAGCTCGACCTGCTTGGTGACGCCCTTCAGGGTCAGCTCGCCCTTGACGACATAGTCGGCGTCCGTGTCCTGCACGACGCCGGTGGAGGCGAAGACCGCGGTGGGGTGGGCCGCGGCGTCGAAGAAGTCGGGGCTGAGCAGGTGGCCGTCGCGGGCCTCGTTGAGGGTGTTGAGCGACCCGACGGCGATCTCGGCGCGTACCTCCGAGGTCAGCGGGTCGTCGCCGACGGTGATGTGGCCCGAGAACTCTCCGAAGGCGCCGCGCGCCCCGGCGAGGGCGAGGTGCCGCACCGAGAACGTCACGGCCGAGTGCACCGGGTCGATCACCCAGGTGCCGGACGCGAGCTCGGGACGCGTAGGTGCCGTGGTCATGGGAACTCCCAGGGAATCGTGGAACGATGGCGTGGGGCACTGCCGGGGGACCGCCCACTGCGCCCAGGTCGTTGCTCATTCAACCAGTGTGTGGTTGCTTGTTCAACCACTGATTCGCGACGTGGAGCCCCCGCCGACGCCGCCATAGTCGCTGCCCCCGCCGACACCGCCTACGTCCCCGCCGCCGTCACCGGCCCGGCGGGCCACCAGTGCGGCGCTGACGACCGGCAGGTCCGTGGTGCGTGCCGCGTTGAGCCCGGTGAGCTGCGCGATGCGGCGCAGGCGGTAGTCGATCGTATTCGGGTGGACGTGCAGGCGGGCCGCCGCCCGGCGCCGGCTCAGGCCGAGGCGCAGGAAGACCTCCAGGGTCTCCAGCAGCTCGGGGCGTCCGGCCAGCGGCTCCAGCAGGGCGGCGAGGCGTTCGCGGGCCTCGCCGGGGCGGCTGAGCTGGTAGTCGAGCAGGACGTCGGCGAGGCGGAAGAGGCCGGTGCCGCGGCCGGTGCGGCGTACCAGGTCGACGACCTCGGCGGTCTGGCGTACGGCGTCCGGCACCCCGGCGGGCGCGGTGACGGCGCCTGCGGCGGTGATCTCCGCACCTGCCGCTTTGGCCGTACGGTCGATCAGGGCGCACAGGTCCGACCACGCCGGCGGGCGGTCCGAGACCGGGAGCAGGACCGTTCCGCCGACCGCGTCGATCACGGCGAGCACCGGTTCGTCGGCGAAGCGTTCCAACTCCGCCTGGGCGCGCCGCAGTTTGCGGCGGGCCGAGATCTTGGGGCTGCCGGTGGCGTCGCGTTCGTCCGGGTGGGGGCCGATCACGAGAGTGAGCACGACGTAGTGCGCGGCCGGGCGCAGGCCCACGCGTTCGGCCAGGTCGTCGACCGGTTCGCCGGCGATGAGCGCGGCCATGAGCGAGCGGCGGCCGTGATGTTCCTGCGTCTCCAGCGTGCGGCGTTCCTCCAGGTACGCGGCGCTCACCGCGACCGTCACCTGTCGCAGCATGCGCAGGAGGAGCGCCAACGCCTCTTTGACGTCGGCCAGTTCCTCGGGAAGCGCGTCGGCGGATATCTGCTCCCAGGCGGCCGACATGCCCACGTGGTACGCCCCGAGCACCGCGTCGAGCGGGATGCCCTCCTCGGCGCGCCGCGCGGCGGACAGGCGCTGCGCGGCGAGTTCGGTCTCCGTGGCGGGCCGCCGCTCGGTGAGGACGTGGCCGAGGATGCGCAGGTTGTGGTCGATGATCTCGGCGATCTCGCCGTGCACTTCCTCGCGGGGGAGGAGGCGGTAGACGGGGAGTTCGTCGACGATGCGGCGTACGACATGGCCGGTCAGGCGCGCGGCGCGGCCTTCGAGCCACGGCCCGACGGTGCGTCCGCCGATGGTGATGGGGAGCGGCGGGCGGGCCGGCGCCTCGGGGTCGGTGCCCGGGGGGCCGGGGGGCTGCGCCGCGTCCGGGGGCTCGGCGGGGGAGTGGTGGGGCGCGGTTTCGGAGGTGACGGCCCGGCCGCGCGAGGCGGCGGGCTTGTGACGGGTCACAGGGCACCCCCGTTAAGTCTGCGTAACTTCCCAGGTGGCAACGCGTCGTGGGACCAGCAAGATGTCAGTGAACCATTGCCGCGCACCGCTGCGACAGTCCGCGCAGAGGGCCGCGATGGGGGGTGGGGGGTCCGGCGACCGTCCGCGCCGTGACACGGCCCTGGATCGTCCGCCGCGCTCCGGGGCCTTTGCCTGCCTGCTGTTTGTGTTGCCGTTGACGCGAAATGCCGCCAGGAGGTGGTCTGTTGAGGCCTCGAACCCGTGCCGTCGTCGCGCTCGCGGGCGCGTTGCTGTTGTCCGTGCCCGCCGGTCCCGCGATCGCCCACGACGAGGGGAGGGACGACGGCCGTACGGAGGCGCTGACCGCCGAGGAGCGCGCGAGTGCGCCGGAATGCGACCCGATCGACCCGGCGGCGTGCATGCTGCCGTTCCCAAATGACTGGTATACGGTCAGGGACCGTCGCAGCGAGACCGGAAGGCGCCTCGCGCTGACGCCGTCGATGATGCCGGTGAACACCGCGGGGCAGACGGCGGATCCGACGGCGTTCAATCGCGGCGACGGGTTCTCGCCGGGGTCGACGCTCGTGGTGCGGGTGCCGGGGATCAGCCTGCCGAAATCCGGTGCGGCGCCCGTCACCGACGTCGCGCGGTCGCTGTCACGGGACGCGCCGATCGTCATCGTGGACAACAAGACCGGGCAACGCTGGCCCTACTGGGCAGAGTTGGATTCGCACGCGACGAACCCGGACCGGCAGGCTCTACTCGTGCACCCGGCGCGGAACTTCATCCCCGGACACACGTACTCGATCGGCCTGCGCAACCTTCGGGACGAGGCGGGGCAACCGATCGGTGCCGGTGAGGCGTTCGCGCGTGTTGCCGGACGGGCGCTGCCTCGGCACGACCCGTTGTGGCTGCGCCAGAAGCAACTGCGGCCGGTGCTGCGGGAACTCGCCGACCACGGGCGGGTCGATCCGCGAAGCCTGTACCTGGCCTGGGACTTCACGGTCGCGAGTACCGAGAACACCACGGAGAGCCTGCTCGGGATCCGCGACGACGCGTTCGACGACCTGGGGCGGCGGGCGCCCGCGTACACGATCACGTCGGTCCAGGACTTCACCCCCGAGCAGGACGACCGCATCGCGCGCGAGGTCAAGGGCTTTGTGGCGGTGCCGAGTTACCTGAACGCGCCGGGCGGGCCGCCGGGTTCGTCGTTCAACTACGGGCGTGACGGGACGCCGCGGCAGTTGCCGGGGAACGTCCAGCAGGCGCCGTTCCAGTGCGAGATCCCGCGCAGCGCGTTTGCGGCGCCGTCGCAGGCGTCGCTGTACGGCCACGGCCTGCTGGGCAGCGAGCGCGAGGTTCGCGGCTCGAACGTGCGGTCAATGGCCAACGAGCACAACTTCACGTTCTGCGCGACGAAGTGGATCGGGATGAGCGAGGACGACATCCCGGTCGTGATCGCCTCGCTGACGAACATCGGCAACTTCGACGCCGTGGCCGACCGGCTGCAACAGGGTGTGCTGGACACGCTCTTCCTCGGGCGGCTGATGAGCCACCCGAAGGGCTTCGCGGCCGATCCGGCGTTCCGGAGCGCGGAGGGGCGTCCGGTGATCGACACCCGGAAGGGCGTGGTCTACGACGGCAACAGCCAGGGCGGGATCATGGGTGGCATCACGGTCGCGGTGTCGCAGGACGTGCGGCGCGGGGTGTTGGGCGTGACAGGTATGAACTACGGCGGGCTGCTGCTGAACCGGAGCAGCGACTTCGTGCAGTTCCAGCCGCTGCTGGACGGGGCGTACCCCGACAAGATCGACCAGCAGATCAGCCTGCTGCTGATGCAGTTGCTGTGGGACCGCGCGGAGACGAACGGGTATGCGGCGAACATGACGAGCCGTCCGCTGCCGGATACGCCACGGCACCAGGTGCTGATGCAGATCGCCTTCGGCGACCACCAGGTGGCGAACGTGTCGGCGGAGGTGCAGGCGCGCACGATGGGCGCCCGGATCGTGTCGCCCGCGCTCGCACCCGGGCGGAGTCCGGATGTGACACCGTACTGGGGTATCTCGCCGATCACGCGCTATCCGTACTCGGGGTCGTCTGCGCTGGTGGTGTGGGACAGCGGGACTCCGGCGCCGCCACTCACCAATACTCCGCCGTTCGAGCCGGACTACGGGGAGGACCCGCACTCCGACCCGCGCAACTCGGCGGCAGCACGCGTGCAGAAGGCGGTGTTCCTGACGACGGGGAAGGTCGTGGACGTATGCGACGGGGCACCGTGCCGGGCGGGTTGATCCGGTGACGTAGTGGCAGTTCGCGAACGGGCGTTTACGAACCAACATTCGCAAACGCCCTTTCGCAAACGCCCTTTCGCAAACGCCAACTCACAAACCCGATTCGTGAACGGTCATTCACAAACCCGTTTGTGAACGACCGTTCCCGAACGGCGATTCGCAAACGTACGTTCATAAGCCGCTGTGCAGGACGCGTGCCCGTTCGGCGACATGCTCGGCCTGCTCGGCAGAGAGGCACCGCGCTTCCCACAGCAGCAGTGCAGCATCCTCCGCCCCCCGAGCCCGAGCCCGAGGCGGCGGCATCGCCTCGTTCGGAGCCGTCCGAACACCTGTCACCGCGGCCAGCGCGTGGACGTCCACGCCCAGCAGACACGCGAAATCCGTCACCAGGCGGGACGTCAAGTCCATGCGGCCAGTGCCGATCGCGCCGTAGGTGGCCGCCGAGAGATAGGTAGGCGTAGTCAGCGCCAAGAGCTTCGCCATGCCCGCCCAGTCCAAATTGCGGTACTGGAGCATGCGGACCACCCAACCTCCTGGGCCGGCGTGGGGCGCGAGTAGTTCGACGGCGAACGGAGAGCGCCGCGGCTGCCGCGGCAGCGAGCGTACGAGAAGGAGGAGTTCGCGGCGCTCCGCGGCAGGCAGGCGTATCGCGTCCAGCACGAAATTGGCCACCGACCGCCCGGCCGACGCATCCACCGGCGTCAGATCGTCGGGGATCCGCGCTCCCGCCAGCACGAACAGGTCCACGGGCCGGAAGCCCACAATGGGCGCGATCTGCCGCAGCAGGGCCTCGCTGGGAAGCGCCCCTGCGAGTGCCGCTCGGATGTCATCCGCCGTCAATCCGGCGCGATCGGCCAGCTCCTGCGGGCTGAGCTGCTTGTGCTCGAGTAGCCGCCATAACGGCACTCCGAAGGACGGTCGCTCTGGCGCATCCGCAGACTCGCTCATCCGGCAGATTGAACATGGGAGGCACCGAGTGGGACAAGCAGCGCCTCGTGGCCGTCGCCGCCGCCTCCGCATGCGATCGTCACGCACCACCGTGGCCGCCGGAACTCTCCTCGGGCCGTTGTGAAGTGGCGACTCTGTGGCCTTCCGGCGTCGGCGCTGTGGATGGCGAACGCCAGGTTGCCCGTCAATGTTTGCGAACGTTCGTTTGCGAACGGCGGTTTGTGAATGGGGGTTTGTTAACCGGCGTTCGTGAATCCATGATTGCGAACCGCTCTTCACCAACCCGCATTTGCGAACACTCGTTTGTGGATGGGGGTTGGTGACGGCTGTGTGTGAACCGTCCGTCGTATTTGTTGCGCTGTACGGATGAACTTTCCGGTCCGGTCCCGGGAGGGAGCGTCCGTCCGGGCCACTGGAAGGTTGGGGGTCTTGTAGCGTCGGCGGGTCCACCATGGGAGGAGCGGAATGCGCACGCGGTTGCGGACCACAAGGCGAACGGCGCGAACGGCACGCCCACGCGGCAGGGCGGTCCTGGCCACGGCCCTGGTCTCGTTGACGCTGGCCGCCCCCGCCACAGCCGCCGACGCACACACCGACCCGCACCCGGAACCGCGCGCCGACGACCCCGCCTGGCACACCTGGCCCCTCGGCACCCCGCGCGACAACCAGGAGCTGCGCGCCGTCGCCGCCCTCGGCCCGCGCGACGTCTGGGCGGTCGGCTACCGGGGCGACAGCGGCGACGGCCCGCCGCTCGTCCAGCACTTCGACGGAACGCTGTGGCACGACCTCGCCGTCCCGGTGGCCGGTGGCAAGGGCCAGTTCGACACAGTCGCGCCGCTCGCGCCCGACGACGTCTGGGCGATCGGGCACCGCAACGACGCCGAGGCCTTCAACGACCGCGCCCTCGCGGTGCACTTCGACGGCAAGGTCTGGCGCGAGACGCCGATGCCGGAGGAGCCGCACAACGTCTCGGCGTACCCGTTCGGCACCGCCGCGATCGGCCCCGCCGACGTGTGGACCGTGGGCGCCCTCGCGCAGGACCGGATCGCCAGTCCGCACCCCCTCGCTTACCACTGGGACGGCGCCGAGTGGACCGCCGCGACCACCCCGGACCCGGGCGGCGACGCCATCCTGTTCGCTGCGGCGGCCGACGGGGCGGGCGGTGCCTGGGCGGTGGGCGTCACCTACACGGACGGTGTCGGACGTCCGCTCGTCGAGCACTGGGACGGCAAAGCGTGGCGCATCGTCGACGTCCCGTTCGACCCGGAGCGCGCGCACAGCCTCGAAGGCGTCACCGTCCTCGCCCCCGACGACGCCTGGGCGGTCGGCGGCACCAGCGCGGCCGGGGGACAGTCGCGCCCGGTCGCGTACCACTGGGACGGCACCGCCTGGACCGAGGCCGTCACCCCCGCGATCGACGCGAACCTGCACGCCGCCTCCGCCGACCCGACCAGCGGCGTCGTGTGGGCGGTCGGCTCCCAGCCCGACGAGGACATGCCCGCCGTGCTGCTGCGCTGGGACGGCACGTCCTGGACCCGGGTGCCCGCCGCCGACGACCCCGACGCGCGCGGCGCCTCGCTGTTCTCGGTCGCCGCCGTCCCCGGCGCCGACCCGGCCATGCCGTCCGCCTGGGCGGTGGGCTCGACGCTCCCGACGTACCAGACCCCCTGGCACGCGGTGATCGAGGGGTACGGCCCCCCGCCGAGCCGGATCGCCGGAACCCGCGTCCCGAGCGTCGGTCCGATCCCGTAGCCGCACATCACCGGCCGACGCCGAGCCCCAACGCACGAGACACTGTTGACGGCGCCGATTCCGGCGCCGTCACGGTGTCCGACGACGGGGGAGGCAACTGTTGGGCGGGAAAGGCCAGTTCGAGGACAAGTGGGCGTACGACCCGAAGGCGGCGTCGCTCAAGCCGGACTCAGTGCCCACCGAGGAGTCCGATGGGCCGATCCGCCCATTGACCGGCGGCCTGTACATCGACGACGACCCGACCGCAGAACCTGACAAGGACATCTTCTACGGCTACCTCAGGTTCACCCCGCCCGACCGCGTCACCAGCGTCACCAGCTCCGGGAACCCCGAACAAGTCGCCCGCTGGCTGGGCCCCGAGCACCGCTTCTCCAGCCATGGGACGTACGAACTCTTCGGTGCCGCGATCTCGTTCGCCGCCACGTCGAAGTCCGGGACCGTCCTCTACCAGGGCGTGATCGGCCCCGGCGCGCTCACGCTGGCCCTCGACTCGCGCAGCCTGATCAACGGCCACCGCGCACACCGGACGTACCACTTCGAGCCGATCGACTTCCCCGACTGAGCCAGGCGACCGCCCCACCCCCGTCCGCGCGCTCCCGACTCCCACGGCCTGCCGCGTACACCCCGCCCCGCCGCAGCGAGTAAGTTGACCTGGTCAATAAGTTCCGGCGAGAGGCGGTACGCGGATGTCCGGGTCGAACACCAGCTCCCCCGAGACCGGCACCCCGAGCGCTCCCACAGTCGTGCTCGAACGCCACGGCCGCGTTCTTGTGATCTCCCTGCGCCGCGAGCACAAGCGCAACGCCGTCGACCAGGACATCAGCGACGGCATCGAAAAGGGCCTCGACCTCCTGGAGGGCGACCCCGACCTGTGGTGCGGCGTCATCACCGGGACACCGACCGTGTTCTCGGCGGGCACCGACCTGTCCGCGGGATACGCGCCCAAGACCGAGCGCGGCGGCTCGTACGGCATGATCCGCCGCGCGCGTACCAAGCCGCTGATCGCCGCGGTCGAGGGGTACGCCCTCGGCGGCGGCTTCGAGATCGTGCTCGCCTGCGACCTGGTCGTCGCCTCGCGCGAGGCCACCTTCGGCCTGCCCGAGGTCCGTCGCGGACTGCTGGCCAACTGCGGGGCCGTCTTCCGCGCACCGCGTACGCTCCCGCTCAACGTCGCGCGCGAACTCCTCGTCACCGGTGAACCGACCGACGCCGCACGCATGTACGGCCTCGGCGTCGTCAACCGGCTCACCGAACCAGGTCAGGCCCTCGAAGGCGCGCTCGAACTGGCCGACCGCGTCTGCCTCAATTCGCCGACCGCGGTGTCCCATGTCCTCCAGGCCGTCGAGCAGGTGACCGCCGCGGACGACGAACTCGGCTGGCAGGTAACCGAGGATGGCTTCCGCACCGTCGTGGCCTCGGAGGACGCGAAGGAGGGCCTGACCGCGTTCCTTGAGAAGCGACCCCCGGAGTGGACGGGTCGCTGAGCGGCTCACCGCCCGTCACGAAAACTGCACGCCGAAATGCCCCAGGATCACCGGGACGTTCACCCACCGTGCCGGTGACCTGCGGGTGTCCAGATACTGGCACTCGAATCCCGAATACCGGTCGAGCTTGGCCGTCGTGAGGTGCGGGATCACGTCGCACCGCAGCTTGTCGGACTTGTCGTGGTACATCTCCCAGAACGCGCCGTAGACGCCGGCGTCCACCAGCACGCCCGTCTCCGGCAGGTAGGTCCGGTACGAGGTGAAGGCGTAGCCCACACCCTCGATCACGACGGCCCAGTTGACCTCGACGCCCTCGTACACCACGGTGCAACCGGCGTTCCCCCCGGCCTTGTTCGGGATCGGGCCCTTCGGGCACGACGCCGAGATCCGTCCCGGGACCCCGGCCAACCGCAGGGTCTTCTCCTGGAGTTCGTGCAGCACCTTGTCGGTCAGCGACGCCTCGATGTCGGGCGCCGGTGGCAGGGCCGCTGCCAACTTCGCGTCGTCGCCGTTGAAGTACCCGGGCTGCGGCGCGGTGACCTCGATCGGCAGTTCAAGCCCCTTGGTCACCGTCGGATCCGGATCCGGAACCGGCGAACCGGGCGAGCCCGGTGAGGACCCGTCAGGCGCCCCAGGCGACGGAGTGGACGACGCCGAAGCGGACCCCGAGGAGCCCCCGTCGTCGTCCCCCCAGACCACCAGCCCCAGCGCCACACCGGCCAGGCACAACACCAGCACGATGCCCGCCTGGCCGATTCCGCCGAGATCCTTCAGTCCCCGCCTGGCCACCACCGCAGCATACGGTGTCCCCGCAACCGGTTCAGGAGGCCGGTCCCGAGACCGACGCGCCGGACAACGCCTCCCACACGGCGTCCCGCACCGCCTCCTCACTCGGCGTCAGGCGTCCGCTTTCCTCCGCGAGTTCGGCGATGGACGTCATCTTCACGCCCGGCAGCGAACATGCCGTGAACGTCGTGAACGGAGCCAGGTCCACCGACACGTTCAGCGCGAACCCGTGGCTTGTCACGCCCTTGCGGATGCGCATGCCGATCGACGCGATCTTGCGGAGGTCCGGCGTCCACACCCCCACCAGGCTCGCCCCGCCCGAAGGCGTCTCCCGCCGCACCGCCGGAAACCCCAGCGACCCCAGCGCCTCGACCAGGCCCAGTTCCATCCACCGCACCACGTCCCCGGGCCCACCCTCGCGTACGTTCATCACCAGGTAGCCGACGAGCTGCCCCGGCCCGTGGTACGTCGCGTGCCCGCCCCGGTCCACCTCAACCAGCGCGATCCCAGCCTCCGGACCCGGCAGTTCCCCGGCAGGCGTACGGGCGCTGTGCGTCACCACCGGCGGATGCGACAGCAAGAACAACCTGTCGCCGGCCCTGCCCTCCTGCCGCTCGCGGACCCACCCCGCCATCTGCTCCGCTGCGACGTCGTACGCCACTTCACCCAGGTCGACCCGCTCCACGAACAACTCCCGCACAAGTCCTCGAACACGAAACCTGCCCCGGGGCCGTGTCCGCCACCGCAGCCGACCGAGGGACGCAGTCAACAACAACTCACAAGACCCACTCCATCCCCGCCACCACGCCCGCGGCGGGCCAAACCCACCAACTCCGGCCGCCCATACGGTTGTCGGTCCTCCTTGGCACCCTGCCGCACATGGGCTTCTTCGACGGACTCATCACACCCGACCCTCCCGAGCCGGAGCCGACTCCTCCGCAGGAGATCCGGCTCCCGCGTTACGTCCCCCCGAACGGCATCGAGGAGCACCCGCCGACGCACATGTTCGTACCCGCCTGGGCGGAGCAGATCGTCGAGGTCGGCCGGGGCGACGACGTCCGCATCGTGCTCAACGGCTGGGAAGTGTGGCGGCACTCCGCGACCTTGCGGCTGGGCGTCTTCCGCTCCCGCATCACCACCGGCGGCCCGCAGCGACCTCACCCGATGGGACGTCCGCCCGCGGGAGGCCTCCGCTGCGGACTCCTCCTCGGCGACGGCCGACGCGTCACCACCCTGGACGGTCAGCCGTGGCCCGCGCCGCCGCCCGGCAGCGCTCCGCGGCCGACCCTGACCCTCCGCCCCGGCATGGGCGGCGGCCACCACTTCGATGTGGCCCTGCACCTCTCGCAGTTGCCGCCGGACGGCCCGCTCCGCCTGATCATCGAGTGGCCGGACGCCGGGGTGGTCGAGACCGCGACCGAACTCGACGCCGCACTCGTCCGCGCCGCCTCCCAACGGGCCCACGAAGCCTGGCCCGACCTCGACCCGCCCCCACCGCCGAGCGCGGACGACGGATCGGCGCTGAGGTACACCACCATCAGCACCAGCACCGGCGCCGCGGACATCATGGCCGCGCCCAGGCCACCGATGCCCCCGCAATCCATGCCCGCGCAGCCTATGCGCCCGCAGCCCATGCGCCACGTACCGAGGCCCCACCCCGGGCCCATGCCGGCCCAGGCAATGCCGCCCCGGCCCATGCCGCAACCGCGCCCGCACCCTTGGCCCCCCGCGCCCGCCGGGACGGGCACCCGGACACCGCCCCGCAGCCC
Source organism: Yinghuangia sp. YIM S09857 (assembly GCF_051388915.1). Lineage (NCBI taxonomy): Bacteria > Bacillati > Actinomycetota > Actinomycetes > Kitasatosporales > Streptomycetaceae > Yinghuangia > Yinghuangia sp. YIM S09857. The sequence goes on from NZ_JBPKBH010000009.1 coordinate 158,359, forward strand.
GGCCGCCCATGCCTCCGCCGTGAACACCCCGCCCCCACCTCCACCCTCACACGAGCGAGGCGACTGGGAGGAAATGGGACGCAACGGCCTCGCCGACCTCGAACTCGTCCGCGCCCGCCTCGCCCTCGGCGCCGATCCGAATCAGCAGCGCGGTGAGGACGGCGGCAACGTCCTGCACGTCGCGACGGAGTTCGGATCCCCCGACGTAGTGGCCGAGTTGGCCGCGCACGTGGACGACATCGACGCCGTGGCCCCGTGGTCCGGGGAGAGCGCACTCTGGAAGGCGGTGTGCCTGGGCAAGACCGACAACGCTGCCGCGCTGCTCGCCGCGGGCGCCGACCCCTGGCGTCCCGTCATGGGGCGCCATTCGGCCGGCTCCATCGCCCGCTGGACCAAACTCGCCCCGCTCTTCGCGCAGTTGCCCGGCTACGTCGCTCCCACCGACGCCGAGCGGGCCGCCCAGGACGCGGCCGACCGGCAGGCCGTGGTCATTGCCGAAGAGGAGTACTTCATGCTCTCGGTGACGTTTGTCGCCGGACTGGACGAGGACGAGGTCATCCACCGCCTGGGCGGCGACCCGTCCGACTGCCCCGTCCTCGACCTCGACGCCACCCCCGGCCCGTTCGGCACCGGTCCCGACGGCTTCAACCCGCACGACCCGGACGTGGCCGAACGCTTCGTCGGCATCCGTGCGGTGCCGGGCGGATGCGCCGTCCTGCAACCGAACGGACTCATCGCGGCCACCTCCACGGTGGTCACCGCGCTGTCCCGCGGAACCCGCGCGTACGGGATCTACCTCAGCTTCGTCAAGGGCACGTACGGCGAACTCGCGGTCGACGGCACCTCCGTGTGCAACGAAGAACTACAGCGGAACCTGCGCGGCGAGTCCCTGGACAGCCAGGCGCTCTACCGCTTCTGGGACAACGACCCCGAGGGTGCGGTCGACAGCCACATCATGTGGACGGCGTACAAACTGGCCTACGCCGCGGCCGAAGCAGGCGTCTCCGTCACCGACGCCTCGCAGATCGCCGGCCCACCGAACCGCTGGCTCGAACTCCCGCCCGACAGCCCCCTGTTGCGGCGCCCCGCACAGGCTTGAGGCCGAACCACCGTGGTGATCAGGGCGTAGTTCTCCTCACCGCGTTGGTTGGGGCGAAGCCTTCGATCCACTGTGCCTCATGGCCCTGCGTTGATGGTCTTGCTCAGGTGCACGCCCACCTGGGGTTTGTGCGTGGCCTCCGTGGCGGAGGCAGGGGCCGAACCCGAGAGTTCGCTGTCGGTTTCCTCTGCTGGAAAGGAGGCTGGGTGTGTTCCGGGTATCGCGGATATGGGTGTGAGGCCGATGCTGACCACCCCCAGAAGGCGGGGCAAGCTCCGCGTCGAGTCATTGCGGGGTCCTGGCAGGTTCGAAATCGACGCCTTGGCAAGGCTCTTGTCGGCAGCGGCTTGCAGTGGGGAGTGGGCCGGTTCTTGGTGGAGGTCCGCTGCGCGTGACGATTCCGATCGGGCCTGCGAGGCGGTGGGCGGCGGTTCCAAGTCCACCGCACGGGCCATGGCTTCCATGATCCGTGCCCGCCATGTGGCGGGGGCGTCTCCGTGCTGGTGGCCGCCGACCGCCGACACGACCGACTCGTGCTTGATGCCGTGTTCCTTCAGGGTCTTGACCCAGGCTTCGCCGTGCAGTTCCGGGCCCACGCGGTCGTCCTGCTGGGCCCAGGCCACGATGAAGTAGCGATCGGCGTGGGAGAAGCCGTGGAGGGCGGCTTGCTTGAACGCGTCGGACCCGGAGAGGTCACCGGGTCCCATGTCCCACATTTTGCTGGCGTCTGTGACGTTCTCGGGGTAGGGCGGGAGAGCGACCATCGGCGCCATCATGACGACGGCGTGGAGGAGTTCGGGGTTACGGCGGTGGAGTTCGGCGAGCACCGCACCGGGGCCGGAGACACTGAAGGCAACCACGGGTCCGTCCTGGATGATGCCCTCGGCCCGCAGCGTCTCGGTGCCGTTCTCCCAATCCGTGAGAGCCAGGTCGCGGGCGGGACCTTGACGGGATAGGTACCACTTCTGGCCGAGATCTCCCCCGCCGGGAAGGCAGAACGTGACCCACGTGCCCCCGGCCTCGCGCCAGGCGTCGGCCATGTCGGCGATCCCGGGCGAGGCCTCCGGGGCGGTGGTGAGGCCGAACTGGCCGTATCCGGTGACCAGCACGGGCGACGACTTCCCCGCTCGGCCGCGGATCCGCGAGACGTACATGACCCCCGCCGGCACGTCGCCGGCCGGCTGAAAGGGGATCTTGAGGACTTCGAGGTCGTCGCGCGGCGGGGGCATGGCAAGCTCGGGCTTGACTGCCCAGAGGCGTGTCGAAGGGGTGGGGGAGTCGAGGCGGTGCGCGGTTGTCCCCTTGTAGCCGGTCGCGTCCCACTTCACCACGATGTCGTCGCCTGACGAGCTGACCGAGGCCACCGCCGCCATGCGGACGCCGGTCGGTGGCTTCAGGGTGTGCAGCAACGCTCCGTCGTCGGCGGAGTGCACGGTCAGCACACTCTCGGCGTCGGTGGCGCGCGCGACCAGTACGGCGGACCGGCCGCCACGTGTCCCGACCACGTGGACCTGGGTGAGAACCGTGCGGGGATTCGGGTCCTCGGGAAGGAACTCCTCCCACTCGTCACGCGCGTGCACTCGGTCCGGGGAGACTCGGTAGATCGCGCCGCGGTCACGTCGATCTTGCGCGATCAGGTACAGCATGCCGTCGTGCTCTGCCATCAAGTGCCACTCTGCGGGCACATGGGTGTATGCGGCGCTCCATCCGGCACCCGGGGAGGGGCGCCCCGACGGCTCAAGTGCGGTGGAGAGGACGGCGGTACGGGTCCCGGTTCCCGGTGAGCGCATCACGACGAGGCGGGTTCCGTCGTTCGACAGATACGCCCGACCCAGGTTCGGCAGTTCGCCCTCCGCGTCGGCGACCACCGGGACCTTCATGTCGACGTCCTCGGTCGCCGGGCGGCCGACGGTGTGCAGGAAGAGACGCCTGCTCAGCGGATTCTTCACGGAATCGAGCCGCGTATAGAGGAAGCGTGAACTGTCCGACGTCCAGGTCACGTGGGAGAAGCGGCAGCGATCGATCGGCCCGTCGACGAACCTCCCGGCCTCGATGTCGTAGACGAACATATGCGACTCCGAGGCGTGCCCGAGCACTTGGACCGCTACCAGGCGGTTGTCGGGAGACGGGAAGAAGTCCCGGATCAGCATGCCTGGTGCGAAGTCCTTGGGGTCCAGGACCATCGACCGTCTGCTCTTGCGGCCGTCTTCGGCCACGTGGGGTAAGTCGATGTGGAGCTGGTTGGTCGCGGCTCCTTCGAGGTGGACAAGGTGGAATTGACGGGCGTCTCTGCTGGATATGAACGCCACGCTGGTCCGGCGCGGACCCAAGGCCTCCGTCCACCGCTCGACCCTCTCGACACGGTCGTTGTCGAAGTCTGTTGCATGCAACGGAGGTTCCAAACTTTGTGGACCTTCGCGCGAGATCCGGTCCGGGGCGGGGCGGGGCAGGGCGGCTGCGGCCAAGCGCCGACCACGGGTGCCCGCCGGAGAGGGCAGCGTGGTCGGCGCCCGCGTGGTCGGGTCAGGCCGTGACCTTCTCCACGGCGCCGCACCCGAGTTCCTTGGCGCCTTCCATGACGCAGGCCTGCATGTAGATCACACGACCTTCCTTCCAGGAGTTGTCGTGGAACACCGTGGTCCCGGCGCCGTTGTAGTTGCGCTTGTAGTAGGCGCCGGAACTCTGCGTGTCCAAGCGGTACTTGACCGCGGTGCTGTGGCCGTCGGCGCAGCCGTCGTAGACCCTGAACTTCTCTCCGTAGGACTCGAACCAGGCGACGGCGCAACCGTTGTAGCGCCAATTGTTGTTGATCGTCGCAGCGTAAACCTTGTCCCCCGCGGCTGTCGCCTGGCCTCCGGTGCCGACGACCAGGCTGGTGACGGCCGCGATGCCGAGACAGGCGGATGTGAGTTTCCTTCGCATCGTGCGAACACCTCTATCGATCTGAACCCAGGGCGTGGCGCCCTGTGGGGTGGGAGAGTCGCCGAGTCGGCTCACGAAGCTCTGCGGACGGTGCGGTGTGCCGCGACGTCCGCATCACGGGGGCCAGATCGGGGCGCCAGGCTAACGCAGGACAACTTGCATTTAAAGAGGTTCGACCTCTCTCCAAGCACCGGATTCGTGGCCGGGTTCCCCGTACGGGAGCCCGCACGGTCCGCTGGGGGGACCGATACGGCGGGCTGTGGCATCCCGCGCTAGCCTCGGCCTTTTCGACCTCGTCGAGTCGGAGCCCGAGTTGAGCGAGACCGCGGGGACACCCGGATCACTGCGTCCGGGCGGCCGCACCGCGCGCACCCGCGCCGCGGTGCTCGGCGCCGTGTCCGCCGAACTCGGGGAGAACGGCTATGCGGGCCTGACCGTGGAGAACGTGGCGCGCCGAGCGGGTGTGCACGCGACCACCGTCTACCGGCGCTGGCAGACCGTCGAAGGCTTGGTCGTCGACCTGATGACCACGCTGGGGGCCACCGAACTCCCCTTCCCCGACACCGGGGCACTGGCCGACGATCTCCAGGCGTTCGCCCGATCGATCGTCGCTCTGTACGAGGACAACACGACCGTCCGCGCGCTGATCGAGACGGTCGTCGCCGCGGCGACCAGGAATCGGGCTGCGGCCGACACGCTGCACGAGTTCTTCAAGGTCCGCAACAAGCAGGCGAGCGTGATCGTGGAACGCGCCGTCGAACGGGGCGAACTGCCGCACGAGACCGACGGCGTGGAACTCATCTCGACGCTGGGTGCCCCCATCTACTACCGAATGCTCGTCTCCCGCAGGCCGATTGACACCGCGCTCGCCGACCTCGCCGCAGACGTGGCGTACGCCGCCGCCCTGAGCGGTGCGTTCCGCCTGCGCGCGTAGACACCGCGGACGCACCACATGGGACCGGGGGGGGGGGGGGGGGGGGGGGGGGGGG
>NZ_JBPKBH010000009.1:163539-188948 GCF_051388915.1 Yinghuangia sp. YIM S09857
TGGCGTCCTCGATGATCAGGGCGTAGTTCTCCTCACCGCGCTGGTTGGGGTGCAACGGGGCGGCGAGGTTGGTGGGGACGAAGCCTTCGATCCACCGGGCGGACGACGAGCGGCAGATGTCGTGGCCGGCGCTCGGCGTGCGGACGTCTACGTACTCGGCGCCGTGCGCGGCGGCCTGCGTGGCGATGACCGAGTTGAGGCGGTCGACGTTGGCCTGGAGGTAGTCGGCGTCGGTCGGGAGGACCGGCTGGACGGGCCAGCAGCCGCCGGGCTTGATGTAGAGGCCGTAACCGGTGACCACCACGCGGGCGTTCGGAGACTTCGCGTGAATGCCGTCGAGGACCGCGGCGAGCTTCGGACCGACGGAGTCGACCCGTGCGGCGACCTGGTCGACGCCGCCCGCGGTGTAGCGGCTCTTGCAGGTGGCGCCGAACGGGTTGAGCTGGACGCAGTCTTCGGCGATGCCCACCAGGCCCGCGTCGTTGCCACCGATGGTGAGCGTCACCAGGGTGGTGTCGGCGGACAGCGCGTCGAACTGCGGCGGCGCGGTACCCATGTCGACGCCGAGCAGGGACAGCGACTGCGGTTGCGTCATGTCCTTGGTGTCGGCGCCGCTGCACGTCACGTCGCGCAGCTCGTCCACACCGAGGCTCGCCGCGAGTTCGTGTGCGTAGTTGTTGGTCGAACGGCCGCACGCGACCGGGCCGGTGATGTCCGGGATCAGCGGCCCGGACGCCATCGAGTCGCCCAGTGCGACGTACACCTGCCGGGCCTGGGCGGGCGCCGCCGCGGCGGACGCGGCGCCGGGGCCGGCCGCCACGAGCCCCAGCAGCGCCGCGGCCGCCAGGACGCCCTTGCCACGACGCCAGAACCCTTGCCGGTACGAGGACTTCACGATGCCTCCTGCTGGTCGCGGGACAGCGGAACCCACTGCCGCACATCATGCAGGCTGAAGATCCTCGGCTTAACTGGCCGGTAACGTAGAGTTCCGGCAAGGGTTTTGTGACCCGTGACAAACCCGAGCGGCACCAAGGGGCGGCGGGCGGCCGTGCGGACGCGGCTATCGGGCGTCCACCAAGGCTTCGGCGTACGGCACGGTCAGCACGCTGGGGTGGCCGATTCCGTGGCCGCTGTAGCCGTCGTCCCCGAACGCGTCGCCGTGGTCCGCGCAGGCGATCACGAGCCAGGGGCCGATGGAGGGCAGGGCGTCGAACAGGCGCCCCAGGTGCCTGTCCGCGTAGGCCAGGGCGGCGAGTTGGCTCTCCCAGCCGTCCACCGCCTCGGGCGCGCCCTGCCGAGGGTGCGCGAGGTAGTGCGCGTGCGGCACGTGTGTGGCGGAGACGTTCAGGAACATGAACGTCAACGGCTGTCCGGCCGACGGGGTTTCGGTGTCGGGAGCGGCTTCCAGGACATCGAGGGCCTTTTGCACCTGATGGCGTGTCGAATCGTATTCCGATTGCCCGAATTCCGGGCTCCAGTAGGAGTGTTGGAACATGTTCGGAAATACCGAGCCGAGCGGTGTCCGGGACGAAAAGTATTCCACTCCGCCGATGCACACCGACCGGTAGCCCATGTCGGCCAGGCCGCTTACCAGGTTCGCACCCTCGATGACGTACGTCTTCGCGTGAATGGTCTTTCCGGCCGTCGGGCGGCACATGAACAGCCGGTCCGCCGGACGGCCGGGCACCGCGGGTTTCGGCAGGAAGCCCGCGAAGATCGCGTGGTGCGCGGGCCAGGTGAACGTGCCAGGGGCATGCCGTGGTTCCCACCCCGAGGGCGGAAGAAGCCGTGACAGGTTGGGAGTTCGGGACGCCACGTGCGCGGCCCGGGCCACGTCGTACCGCAACGAGTCGAGGGTGATGAGCAGAATGTTGCGGTGGCCGACGACGAGGTTCGCGTCGATCCCGGCATGCCGCGCGGACGAGTGCCATCCGGCCCCGCCCGCCGAATCGGCACCGGTGCGCAGGGAACCCAGGCCGACTTTGCCCGTGGAAATGGTCTCAGGCGCGAGCGTTTCCACTTCTGCCAAGGGATGTACCTCGAAATCCTGTCGGGACAAGGAGATTCCGGCCGTCGGCGCGCACGGCGGCCTGGTCCCATTTATATCCAACCGGGCCGACACGGTGAGGGCGGCGGCCACGCGGGCGCGACAGGGCAGAAATGGCGTGTCGGGAGGATCGGTAGGGAACCCGGCCACGAGACAGGACAAGGCCCCGGGGCGGCGGGTGGACCGCCCCGGGGACCGACTGGAGGGGGTCAGAACTGGCTGTTGCGGAACGGCTGGTCGGGGCGCCCGAGGTTCGGGCGGCCGAGGGTGTCACGCGAAGAAACCGCGTAGATCCCGTGGTTGGTCATCACCCACACGATGTTGCGGTCCCACTCGACGTAGACGCCGTGCGTCTGGTTGCCCTTGGCCCAGTCCGGGAACTCGCCCGTCTCGGTCGGCCAGTCCTTCGTCTTGGTGCCGTACGCCTTTGGCACGAAGTACGCGTCGATCTCCGCGCGTCCGGGCCGGTCCACGTCGAAGATCTGCGCGCCGGCGTTGTAGAACCCGTAGACGAGCGTGCCGTCGTCGTGCACGCCCGGGTTGGTGTAGTAGCCGGTGCGCTTCGGGCCAAAGCTGCCGCGGCGCTGGCAATAGTCGGTCATTCCCGAGGACTTCGGCGGGGTCGGCCGGGGGAGCTGCCCGACGATGCGCGGCCTGGCGGGGTCGCGGGCGTCGATCTGCCAGATCGGCTTGTACGGTTCGTAGCAGTCCTCGGTCAGCGGGTAGCCCGACAGGTAGATCATGCCGGTCTTCTCGTACTGCGACACGTCGATGTTGTCGCCCTCGGTGCCCGCCACGGACGGCGGGAGGTCAAGGTGCCCGACCTGCCTCATGTCGGCGGGGTCCGAGATGTCGAGCACCGTCAGGCCGAACCCGCCCTGCACCGCGAAGCCGTACTTCCCGCCCTGCTCCACCGGCTTGGGGACGAACAGCGGCATACGCGCACCCATCCACGAAGTCCGGTTGCCGCAACGCGGGTTCGTCGCGTAGGCGGCCTCCTCGCCCTTGATCTGGCCTTCGAGGTGCCAGGTGTCAAGGAGCCGCGGCTTCGTCGGGTCGGACATGTCCCAGCTCTGGTACCCCGCCGAGTGCAGGTTCGTCGGGTACTCGGTGTTCGCGTACGCGTCGTTCGGCGCGACCGCGATGAACAGGTACTTGCCGCCGTCCCACATCGGGACGTCCAGCGAACCCGAGCCCTGCTGCGGCCTGGACAGGTCGCTGTCCAGCGGGTCGGCCTGCGTCGAGTCCGTGCTGACCGTCGCGAGGAGCTGCCAGTCCTTCTTCATCGGCCCGTTGAGCTTGAAGACCTTGAAGCCCTTCAGGCCCTGCTTGGCCCGCACCGCCGCGACACCGGCCGGGTTGTCGAACTTGTCCCGGCCGGGCTCGGGGTGGAGCTCGTCTATCTGGCGCTTGTCCTCGAAGGACATGACCATCACGTAGGAATTGAGTCTGGCGTTCCACTGGATGGTGGTTGCGCCCCAGTAGTCGTAGGCGGCCCAACTCCCGTTCGCCTTCGACTCGTCGCCGTCGACGTCGTTGCGGCTCATGCGCTCGACGACCCGGACGTTGCGGACGTCGGTGATGTCGTAGACGCGCCCTTCCGACCGGTCGTACTGGAACATGTAGCGGCGGCCGCCGAAGTCCACGATGTTCTGCCAGGTGTGGAAGAAGTCCGGGGTGAAGTCGGCACCCTCGTAGGCGGCTTCGACCTTGGCGTTCTTCACGTACGACTTGGTGTCGTAGTCGTCCGTGCGCCCGGGGAACGGGTGCGGGTTCTCCTCGTCCACCGGCGTCGACGCCGGGTGCAGGAAGCTCCCGTCGAGCTGCATTCCGTAGCTGCCCGGATCGGCGGGCTGCGGACGGCTGTTGTCGCAGACGAACGGGACGTACGGGTCCGCGGCACCGGGCCCGGCGGCCGCCACCGGTGCCGCGGCAGCCGGTGAACCGGAACCATCGGCAGAGGGGTTCGTGGAGCGTCCGGCCGGAGCGAGCAGCGCTGCGGTGGTGGCGGTGGCCACCGCCGCGGCGACGAACGCCCCGGATCTGCGGGTGAGCGGGAGACCGGTGGTGGTGCGGGGGACGCGCATGGGGACGGTCCTTCCGTCGCGGAATCTGGCTTCGGGCGGTGAAACGGCGCTGAGAAGGTGGTGAAACGGCGCCGCAAGGGCGTGAAACGATGCTGAGAGGGAGGAGAAACGGGCGCTGATGGGAAGGTGCAAGCGACGCGGTGATCGGCGGCGATCCGGCACTCAGGTCACGGTCGAACGCGCCGCGAACCGCGCCGCGGCGTACTCCCGTTCCACCGCGATGCACAGCAACTCGGCGGCCAGCCCGGCGACGTCCGCGTGGGTGACGTACAGCGCGTTGAAGCCGAACCGCAGAATGTCCGGGGCCCGCATGTCGCCGATGTACCCTCGCGCGATCAGCGCCTGGACCATCGGGTACGCGTGCCCGTGCCGCAACGACACCTGGCTGCCGCGCCGTTCGGGCTCCCGAGGGGTCGCCACGGTGAAGTCCAGGCCGTCCAGCAGCTCGTCCGCGCAGTCGAGGAAGAACCCCGTCAGGGACAGCGACTTCGCACGCAAAGCCGCGATGTCCACGCCGTCGAATGCGGTCAGTGCGGCCTCCAGGGCCAGCATCGACAGCAGCGGCGGTGTGCCGATCCGGGCCCGGGAGATGCCCGGAGCCGGGGTGTAGGTGCCGTGCATTCCGAACGGCTCGGCGTGGCCGTGCCATCCGGTGATCGCGTGGTCGAACGCGTCCTGGTGGCGTGCGGCGACGTAGAGGAACGCCGGAGCACCGGGGCCGCCCGACAGGTATTTGTAGCCGCAACCGACCGCGAGGTCCGCTCCGATCGCGTCGAGTTCGACCGGCAGCGCGCCCGCGGCGTGGCAGAGGTCCCACAGGACGACGGCCCCGGTCGCGTGCACCGCCTCCGTCAGCGCGGCCATGTCGTACAGCTCGCCGGTGCGGTAGTCGACGGGAGCGTACGCCGCCACCGCCACGTCGTGCCCGTCCGCGGCCAGCACGTCCGGCAGTTCGCGCATCGGGACGCGCCGCACGGTCAGGCCGAGCGCGCGGGCCACCGCGTCCGCGATGTACTGGTCGGTTGGGAAATGGTCCGGATCAGTCAGCAGCACCGTGCGGTCCGGGCGCAGGCGCGCCGCGGCCGTCAGCGCGTTGTAGAGCTGCACGCTGGTCGAATCGCCGCACACCACCTGGCCGTTCGACGCTCCGACGAGGCGGCCGATCGTGTCCCCGATACGGATCGGGGCGTCCCACCAAGCATTGTCGTTCCAGGAGCGGATGAGATCGGTGCCCCACTGGCGGCGCACCGCATCCTCGACCGCACCCGGGACGGCGGCCGGGAGCGCACCGAGCGAGTTGCCGTCCAGGTACACGACGCCCTTGGGGAGAAGGAACCGGTCGCGCAGGAAGGCCAGCTCGTCGGCTGCGTCCAACGCCGACGCGCGGTCGCTGAGCTGCTCCACCGCCGTCGGCCCGGCCGAGACACGCCGGCTCCCCGCCCCACCACCGTTCAACCCGCTCATCGCACGGCCCTCCCGGCGCCGACGGCGCGCCCGACCAGATCGTCCAGACCGAAGACCCGGACCGCGTTCCCGCCCAGCAGCGCGGCCTTCTGATCCGGAGTCAGATCGCTCGCCCGGATCAGCGCTCCCGGCTCGGCCTCGCCGAGCGGGAACGGGTAGTCGCTGCCGAGCAGTACGCGGTCGGTGCCCATCACCTCGACCAGCAGCTTCAGCGAACGAGGGTCGAACACCGCGGAGTCCACGTGGAAGCGGTCGAGGTAGCCTGACGGCGGCAGCGCGCTGTCCCGGCGCACGATGTCCCGGCGGTGCCACGCGTTGTCCGCCCGGCCCAACAGGTACGGGAACGACCCGCCGCCGTGCGCGAACAGCAGGCGCAGCTCGGCAGGCAGGCGCTCGAACGCGCCCGACAACGCGAGCCGCAGGATCGACAACTGTGTCTCGGCGGTCATGCCGACCAACCACGCCAGCATGTAGTCGTCGGTGCGCGCGCTCTCCGGCATGTCCCACGGATGGACCAGCACGGCCGCCCCCAACTGGGCGCAGTGCGTGAGGAATTCGGTGATCGCACCGTGGTCGAGATCGCGCGGCCCGACATGGTTGCCGACGTGCACCCCGCGATGGCCCGCGCCGACCGCCCGCGTCACCGTCTCGCACGCCGCCTCGGTGTCCTGCAACGGCACCTGGCACAGGGGTACGAGCCGGTCGGGCGCCTGCGCGCAGAACGCGAGCATTTGCGCGTTGACCCGGTCGCACCACTCGGTGGCGCGGGCCACGTCGGCGTCGTACCCGAACATCAGCGGCGTGCTGGACACCACCTGGATGTCGACTCCGGCCGCGTCCATCTCCGCGACGCGAACGGCCGGGTCCCACAAACTGCGCGTCACCGGCCGGTATTGGGCGTCGCCGAGCATCATCATGCCGCTGCCGTCGCCGTGGTCGCGCAGCCACGGCGCGTCGTGGTCGCGCAGCACGCGTGCGTCGGCGCGCGAGATCGGGGGGAAGACGTGCGCGTGCACGTCGATGACGGTCATGGTGCCTGGGTTTCCTGACGGGTCTTGTCGGTGTGCGGTCGGATGTCGTCGGGCCAGTCGCGGCCCGGGTGCAGCGCACCGCAGTGCGGGCAGGTGCGGGCCTCGTCGTCGGCGTAGAAGCCCTCGAACACGGGCGGGAGGTCGTCCACGATCGACCGCAGCTGCAACTCGCTGCGGTGCACGAGGTGGTGGCACGCCGTGCAGTACCACTCGAACGCGTCGCGCGCTCCGGCCGGCCGGGCGAACTCGACGACGAGGCCGATGCTGCCCGGCTCCGGCCGCTGCGGGGAGTGCCGCAGATGGGCCGGGGCGAGGAACACGTCGCCCTCGCGGATCGGGATGTCGCGCGGCGGCCTGCCCTCCTCCTCCATTACCCGCAGGACCATGTCGCCGCGCAGTTGGTGGAAGAACTCCTCGATCGGGTCGTCGTGGAAGTCGGTGCGCCGGTTCGGGCCGCCGACCAGCGTCACCATCAGGTCGGCGTCCCGCCAGATCTGCACGTTGCCGACCGGCGGCCTGAGCAGGTGGCGGTTCTCCTCGATCCACGCGTTGAGGTTGAACGGGGCGCGCGGCGTGCTGCCGGACATGGGCGCTCCAGGGTGGTCGGGGCTGCGGAGGGAGTCAGGACCTGGGCGAACTGTGCCGTTGGCCCCGATTCTGCGGAACGTACGCCGTCGCGCTGATCTCGATCAAGAGGTGCGGGTGCGGGAGCTGGTGCACCGCCACCGTCGTCCTGGCCGGCCCCGACTCGTCGAAGAACTCCCCGTAGACCTCGTTGTAGCCGCCGAAGTCGTTCATGCTGACCAGGTACGCCGTCACCGACACCACGTCGGCCAGCGACCCGCCCGCGGCCGCCAGGATCTCCCCGACATTCCCGATCACCGCCCGGGTCTGCGCGCGGATGTCGAGGTCTGTCACGCCCATCGGGTCCGCGGACGCCCCGGCGAAGGTGCCGTCCGGGCGGCGCGAGCTGGTCCCGGACACGAACACGAAGTCGCCCGCCCGGCGGAAGTGCGGGAAGCGGCCCCGCGGTCGGGCCTTCCCGGGCACGATTCCGGACGCGCCCGTCACCGCGCGTCCCCGACCGCGGAGGCGGTGACCTCGACCGAGCCGAGGCCGGCCACCGTCGCGCGCACGTGTGCCCCCGGTTCGAGCGGTACGGCGGCCGTCGCCGCACCCGCGAGCACGACCCACCCGGGCCGCAGCGTCGTCCCCGCCGCCGCGGCCAGGCGCGCGGCGGCGGCCAGCGAGCGCACCGGGTGGCCGAGGATCGCCGCGGTGCTCCCGGTCTGCGCGAGCCGCCCGTCCACCTCCAGCAGCACACCCAGATTGCCGAGGTCGACACCGCGCGCCGGACGCCACGGACCGGTCGCGTAGCCCGCGGACGACGCGTTGTCGGCGACGACCTCGGGGAGCGTGAAGGAGAAACCGGCGTACCGCGAGTCGATGACCTCCACCGCGGCCGCGACGGCCTCGACGGCGGAGAGTGGGTCGGTGTTGTCGGCCCCCGCGCCCAACGGGGCCCTGAGCAGGAACGCCACCTCGGGCTCGATGCGCGGGTGCAGCAGGGCCGCGACGTCGACGATGCCGCCGTCGGCGACGTACATGCCGTCCGTCAGGCTCCCGTGGATCAGGTCGTGCACGCCCATCTGCCGCATCTTGGCCACCGACGTGAAGCCGAGCTTGAACCCGGCCATCCGGTCGCCGCGCGCGAGCCTGCGGCCGACCACCCCGCGTTGCACGGCATACGCGTCGGCCAGCGGGACGGAGGCCAGTTCGGTCGGTCCGGAGACGGGCTTGCCCGACACCGCCGCACCGTCGAGGGTGTCGGCCCAGCGCTCGACCATGCCGGTCATGCGGAGTCTCCGTTCGCGAGGAAAACGGGCGGGCGTACGGCCGCCGCGCACAGGGCGGCGCGATGGAGGGTCACGGCGCACCGTCCCCGGCCCTGGACCCGAACGCGGCCCGGACGGTGCCCAACCCCTGGATTCGTGCCTCCATCACGTCCCCTGGCGCGGCGGCGACCATGGGGCCCAGCGCGCCGGTCAGCACAATGTCGCCCGCGCGCAGGTGGTCGCCCTGCGCGGCGAGGGCGTCGGCGAGCCAGAGCGCGGCGGTGAGCGGGTGCCCGAGGCATGCCGCGCCCGCGCCGACCGAGACCTGTTCGCCGCGGCGCTCCATCACCATGCCAGCGGTGCGCAGGTCGACGTCGCCCAGCGGCGTGGGACGCCCGCCGAGCACGAACAGTCCGGACGACGCGTTGTCGGCGACCGTGTCGGTGATGGTGATGTCCCAGTCGCGGATTCGGCTGCCGACCACCTCGATCGCGGGCAGCGCGAAAGCCGTCGCGCGGATCAGGTCGGCCACGGTGGTGCGCTCGTACGGCAGATCGTGCTCCAGGACGAGCGCCACCTCGGCCTCGGCTCGCGGTTGCAGCACCGCGCCGAACGGGATCTCGGCGCCGTCCGGCACCGCCATGTCGTCGAAGAGGACGCCGAAATCGGGTGTGTCAACGCCGAGTTGCCGTTGAACCGCGGTGGAGGTGAGGCCGATCTTGCGGCCCACGACGCGGCGTCCGGCGGTGATCCGGCGCTCGGTCCGGATGCGCTGCACCGCGTACGCCGCCGCGACGTCGCCGGGCGGCAGCAGATCGCGTACGGGTTCGCACGGCATGCCGGTCTCGCCTGCCCGATCCAGCCGGTCGGCCGCCGCGACGAGGATCTGTCGGTCCGTCACAGCTTCACACACACATTCGTGGGCTCGGAGAAGAAGTCGAGGGAGTGCACGCCGCCTTCGCGGCCGATGCCGGACGCCTTGACGCCGCCGAACGGCGTGCGCAGGTCCCGCAGGTTCCAGCAGTTGACCCAGGCGATGCCCACATCGAGCCGAGGGGCGACGCGGTGCGCGCGCGACAGGTCGGTGGTCCAGACGGCGGCCGCGAGGCCGTACGGGCTGTCGTTGGCCAGTCGCACCGCCTCGTCCTCGGTGTCGAACGGCGCCAAGTGGCAGACCGGTCCGAAGATCTCCTCGCGCACCACCGGATGCGACTCCGGCAACCCGGCCAGCACCGTGGGCTCGACGAAGAACCCGCCGTCGCGCTCGTCGCCGAACTCCGGTGTGCCGCCGCCCGCGAGCACCGCCCCGTCGCGCGCCGCCTGCGCGTAGTAGCCGAGGACCTTGTCGCGGTGCTCAGCCGAGACGAGGGGGCCGAGGCGCGTACCTTCGTCGTACGGGTCGCCCAACACAAGGGACTTCGCCCGTGCGGAGAGCGCGGCGGCGAAGTCGCCGAAGATCTCCCGCTGCACGTAGACGCGTTCGGTGCACAGGCACACCTGGCCGCTGTTGGTGAACGCCGAGGCCGCGGTGCCGTCGACGGCCCGCTCGAAGTCCGCATCGGCGAATACCAACGCGGCGTTCTTCCCGCCGAGTTCAAAGGAGACCGGAGTGAGGTTGCGGGCGGCCGCGCCCATGATGGCGGTGCCGGTACGGGTCTCCCCGGTGAAGGCGATCGCGTCCACGCCGGAGTGCGCCGTCAGGAACTCGCCCGCGCTGTCCGCACCGAGCCCGTGCACGAGGTTGAACACCCCCGCGGGCACCCCGGCTTCGTGCATCACCTCGGCGAGCAGCGTCGCGGTGGAGGGCGTCAGCTCGGAGGGCTTTGCGACGACGGTGTTGCCCGCGGCGAGCGCCGGGGCGACCTTCCAGGTCAGCAGGAGCAGTGGCAGGTTCCACGGCGAGACGACCGCGACGACGCCGAGTGGGCGGCGCACGGTGTAGTTGAGCGCGCCCAGGCCGTCGGGGGTGGTCGTACGGTACGCCTCCTCGGCGCGGCCCAGCGCGAGGTCGGCGTAGCTGCGGAAGTTGGCGATGCCGCGCGGGACGTCGACCGCGGCGGCGAGCGCGTACGGCTTGCCGGTGTCGGCGATCTCGGCCGCGGCGAACTCCGCGAAGCGGGCCTCGATGCCGTCCGCGACACGGCGCAGCAACCGGCAGCGACCGGCGGTGTCGAGGTCGCCCCAGGGCCCAGCGAGGGCGCTGCGCGCTGCCGCGACCGCGCGGTCCACGGTGGCCCGGCCCGCCTGCGGGACGCTGCCGAACACCCGGCCGGTGACCGGGTCCACGAGGTCGAAGGGGTCGCCTTCGCTCGTGGTCCCGAATTCGCCGGCGATGTAGTGGGCCCAGCGGGTGGGCAGAGGCGCCCGGGCCGGGAGCGCGGGGGCGGGGGGCTGCGGGGCCACCTGAAGTGCCTCCTCGGGGTGGGCGCGTGCGGCGGGCGCCGGTGCGACCGGCTGCCGTGAAGCCGTCGCTCTGGCTTGTGCACGCATCATCCCGAGAGAGAGGCATGCCGAACCAATGCTGTTTCGTGTCGCTGATATACCGGGATGGTTATATTGAGAGCACATCGGACGGTCGGCGTCATGCCGTGGCGGGACGCCGACCCGCCGCGCGGACGACGGGGGTCCGCCCATCACAAGCGACCGAGGCGGCAGCGTGATCGACCTACTGGACGGACGGCTCAAGTTCCGCCATCTCGGGCTCGTGGTGGCGGTGGCCGAGCACGGCAGCGTCGTACGCGCCGCCGAGGCGCTGCACCTCACGCAGCCCGCCGCCACCCGGACCCTCCGTGAACTGGAGGATTTGGTCGGCGCGCGCCTGTTCGACCGGGGGCCGCGCGGCATGACCGCGACCGTCCACGGGACCGCGCTGGTCGAACACGCCCGACTCGTGCTCGCCGAGGTGCGGCGCGCGGGGGAGCACCTCGCCGGGCTGCGCGAGGGCCAGACCGGCACGGTAACGGTCGGGATCCTGCTCGCGGGCACGAGCGTGCTGTTGCCGCGCGCGGTTGCGGCGCTGAAGCGGGAGCGGCCGAGGATCACCGTCGTGGTGCGCGAGGCGACGTACGACGTGCTCTACCGGCAATTGCTGGCCGGGGAGGTGGACGTGGTCGTCGGACGGCTGAGCCCGCCGCCGGAGCCCGGGCGTGTTCGCCGACACGCGCTCTACCACGAGCCGATCCGCCTCATGGCGCGCCGGTCGCACCCCCTGCACGCCGCGGGCCGGGACCTTGAGCTGGTCGAGACGCTGGCCCACCCGTGGATTCTTCCGCTCGAACAGACCACGCTGCGGGGCGAGTTGGAGGCGCTGTTCGACCGCAGCGGGCTCCCGCTGCCGGCAGATCGGGTCGAGTGCACGTCCATCCTGACGGTCCGTGCTCTGCTCCTGGCCACCGACATGATCGCCGCGCTGCCCGAACTGGTGGTCACAGGGGACGACCAACTGGCCCCGCTGCCGGTGCCGTTGGAGTCCGTGCGGCGGACGGTCGGCACGACGCTGGTCGCGGGGCGCACGATGACGCCCGCCGTCCGCGAGTTCCTGCGCCATCTGGAGTTCGAGGGCGAGCAGTTGGGGGCGTCCCTGACCGCGGTGTGAAGACGAGGCGACGGTCCGGCGGCACGGCGGGTCGGAGCGGATGGGCCGACCCGCCGTGCCTGTCCATGGGCGTCGTGCGGTACCGCGACCCCGATCTACCCGACCCGGCCCAGCAGTTCGGAAACGCGCACGGCCGACGTGCCCATCCCCGACACTCCGGGAACGGTGAACGACACGTCCGAGGGGACCGCGGTCGCCGCCCCGGTCCCGAAGTTGCGGTGCAGCGTCTCCTCGTCGTACCGCTTGACCTCGCGGTGCCAGTGCAGGACCCCGGCGAGCCAGTTGCGCAGGTCCTGGACGTACGCCTCCACTCCCGCGCGAGCCTCCGGGCTCAGTTCGAAGTCGGCGTACAGCACCGGGAGTTCATGTGCGGCGACGTGCTGGAACTGGGCCAGGCGCTGGTTCATGAGGTCGGCGACGACGGCCACCGCCGTGTCGTGGTCGCAGCCGAAGAACTTCTCGACGACGAGCAGCGCATTGTGCACCTCGCCCTCGAACTCGATCTCCTTCTGGTACGAGAAGAGGTCGTTCAGCAGCGCTCCGTAGTCGACCGCCGCGTTCTCCAGAGACCGCACCGGGCCGCTGCGGAACACCTCGTCGGGTACGTTCGTGCCGTTCTTGAGACGGCACACGCTCATCGTCAGGTCCGCGCCGAAGGTCGCACGCCGCATCTCGATGTAGTCCACCGGGTCCGGCACGAGCCGGTACCTGCGGTTGGCGACCTCCCAAACGAAGCCGTCGAGCATCGTGCGGACCGCGGCGTGGTAGTCCTGCCGCACGCGGACCGACATCGCCGGGGCGGTCTGCCGCCACAGGTCGGCGGCGCCGCGCTCCATGGCCGTCACGGGTGCCGGCGGCGGGGCCGCGAGGTCCACGGGCATCAGCGCCAACAGCCGGTCGGCGCACAGCCGCGCGCCCTCGACGTCGCCGCCGCCGCCGAACCGCGCGGTGAAGTAGTCGTCCGCGTACGTCCCCCAGGTCAGCCAGTTGGACGCGAGCGCCAGTTCCCCGGGCGTCGCGTCGGGGTCGAGCCCGGCAGCGCACAGCGCGAAGTCGAAGCCCTCCAGCATCGGCTCGGTCCAGATGCCGGAACCCGGATCGCCCTCCTGCGCGTCGAGCAGCCCCATCGCCCGCGCCCAGGCGACCGACGCCTTCAGCGCGGACTGGTGGTGCGGGCTGAGACTGACCTCGAACGGCAGCTCAAGTGGCGGCAACGGCGAGGGACCGACCGCGTGTTGGTGGTGCGCGCGGCGGCGCACGCGGTTGAGCGTCGCGACGATGTTGGCCGCCGACATCCCGAGGCCGGACGGTGCGAACGGGAACGGCAGGCCGCCGCCACCGCCCAGGTCGGCCCGCTGGTTCATGTAGCGCGACGAGCGCATGTGCCACTCGTGGCCGCCGGACTGCCAGTCCTGGAGCCCCTTGACGTACGCCAACACGTCCGCGCCGCGCTCGGCGTCGATGCCGTACTCCGCGAACAGCGGCCCCAGTTCGGTGAGGACGGTGTCCTCGAACTGCTGGAGCCGCGAGGTCAGCAGCTCGTTGACCGTGTCGGCGGCCTCCTGCGTGCCGCAGCCGAAGAAGGTCTCCAGGACGAGCACGCCGTTGCTGAGCTCGCCTTCTTCCTGTGTCTCCCGCTCGTACGAGAACAGGTCGTTGCGCAGGTGCACCCCGTCCGCGAACGTCTCGCGCAGCACACGCAGGGGCCGCGACTCGGCGATCTCCGGCGGGACTTCGGCCCCCGCGGCGTACTCGACCAGGTTCGCGGACCACGGCGCCCCGCCCACCTTGCGGCGCATCTCGATGTACTCCACCGGATTGGGAATCCGGCGCGCGTTGATGTTCGACAATTCCCACAGCGACTCGTACAGAAGATTCGCGGTGTGCTCCGCGAAACGCGCCCGCCAGTCCGCCGACATCGACGGAACGGTACGCGCCCAAAGGTCGGCGAGCCCCGCCTCGACGGGATTCGTCGGCTCCGGGAAACCGTCCGCGAGATCGACCGGCATGAACATCGGGAGGCGGTCCAAATAGGCCTTCCCGCCGTCCCGGTCCTGGGTCCGCTTGTAGACCTCAAGGAAGTGGTCGTCGAAGAAGAAGACCCACGTGTACCAGTCGGTGACCAGCGACAACCTGGTCTCGTCGCAGTCGGGATGGGTGTACGAGCACAGCAGCGCGTAGTCGTGCGCGTCCAGGTCCCCGGTGCTCCAGATTCCCGAACCCTCCAGCATTCCCATCGCGCGCGCCCAATCGCGGGTGTGCACCCGCGCCGCTTCCAGATGCGGATTGAGCCGCGCCGGATACGGCATGTAGAACGCGGGCAGTTCAAAAGGCTGCGTCACGAGACCCCCTCGGCCATTCCCCCGATTTCCGCCACCCGGACGACTGGGCATTACCCCGGCCGGTTGGCGGCTATCCGGGATACGGAACAGTCATACAAAATGCCCGGTGCGAGGACGCTTTTCGCCACACGCCTAGGCTGGAGACCCGCCGGCCAGGCCGCCGCCGGCCAAGCCCGTGCCAACCGGGCACCAAGCCCGAGCCGACAGAGCCCGCCGACCGAGGAAGCCCCATGACCGACACCGACGACCTCGGCCACCGCGTCCCGATCCCCGCCCAGGTGCACCGGGTCGTGTCCCTCGTCCCG
Organism: Yinghuangia sp. YIM S09857; assembly: GCF_051388915.1. Lineage (NCBI taxonomy): Bacteria > Bacillati > Actinomycetota > Actinomycetes > Kitasatosporales > Streptomycetaceae > Yinghuangia > Yinghuangia sp. YIM S09857. The sequence goes on from NZ_JBPKBH010000009.1 coordinate 178,246, forward strand.
TCGCTGACCGAGGCCGTCGCGGCGACCGCCCCCGGGCTCCTGGTGGGCGCGACCGACTGGTGCAGTCATCCCGCCGACCTGGACGTGGCCCGCGTACGCGGCACCAAGAATCCCGACGTCGACGCCATCGCCCACCTCGCCCCGGATCTGGTGATCGCCAACGAGGAGGAGAACCGCGTCCCCGACCTGGACGCGCTGCGCGAACGGGGGCTGGCCGTCTGGGTGACCCAAGTCCGCACGCTCGACGAGGCGTTCGCGTCGCTGCGCCGCCTGCTGGTCGGCGCCTGCCGACTGGACGAGCCGGAGTGGCTGGGGCGTGCCGAGGACGCGTGGTCCCGGATCCACCCGGGGCCGCGCCCGCCCAGGACCGCGGTGGTGCCCATCTGGCGGCGCCCGTGGATGGTCGTCGGACGCGACACCTTCGCGGGGGACCTGTTGGCCCGCTTCGGCATCGCCAACCTGTACGCCGACGACTCCGAGCGCTACCCGCGCGTGGGGTTGGACGCCCTCGTCGCCGCCGGACCGGATCTCGTCGTCTTGCCCGACGAGCCCTACCGCTTCACCGCCGACGACGGACCCGAGTGCTTCCCCGACAGCCGGACGGTGCTCCTGAGCGGCCGTCACCTCACGTGGTACGGCCCGTCCCTGACCGAGGCGGCCGACGAACTCACCCGTGCCCTGGGCTGATTGCGCCCTTGACGGAAACCCCGGGATCCGCAGCCTGGTCACCGCCACAGGCGGGCCCAGCTGCGGATCTCGACGGTGTCGAACGGGGGTTGCGCGGCCGGTCACGCGTCCCGGCGCAACAGTGCGGTCGCGCCCAGCGCGAGCCAGCCCGCGGCCCACAGCGTCAGGACGCCCAGCCCCGCCCACGGCCCGATCGGCGCGGACGCGACGTCCACGGTCGTCTGGACCGCCATCCCCGCCGAGGCCGGGCCGATCTCGTTGAGCCGTTCCATCCACTTGTCGTCCGAGACCAGCGACGCGAGGACGGGGAAGACGTACAGCAGGGCCAGGACCGCGGTAAGCGCTCCCGCGGTGTCCCGCAGCAGCCAGGTGACGCCCGCGCTCAGCAGCGCGATCAGCACCAGGTAGAGCACCGTGCCGAACGCCGCTCGCGCGGTGGGCCCGTCGGCGAGCGACAGCGGCCGGTAGCCGTGCGCCCGGGTGAACCCGCCGTCGAGCAGCAGGTACCGGCCGGCGGCGACCGAGGCGAGGACGGCCGCGGTGCCCGCCGCCGCGGTCACCGCCGCCAGCACCGCCGCTTTGGCCGCGAGGACGCGGCCCCGGCGCGGCATCGCGGTGAGCGTCGTGCGGATGGTGCCCGTGGCGTACTCGCCGGAGACCGCGAGAACCGCCAGCACCGCCACGGCCGTCTGGCCCACCCACGTACCGGTCAGGCTGAGTTTGACGACGTCCTCGCCGCACGACTCGTGGGTGCGGCACTGGTCGGTGTCGATCGCGCCGGTCGTCAACGCGCCAACTGCCGCGGTGAGCACGACGATCGCCACCACCAGCCACCAAGTGCCGGGAAGCGTACGCAGCTTCGTCCACTCGGTGTGCAGGGCCCGGAGCATCGCCCCGGGCCGGACCGCCGTGCGTCCGGGACCGTACCCGTCGCGGACGTCCGACGCGGCAACCCCGGAACGCGGGCCCGCGCCGATCCCGACGTTCATGCCGGACGCCTGCGGATGCGCCACACGGCCAGTGCCAGTGCGACGAGCACGTACAGGAACAGCACACCGAACCCGGCCCAGGGCGCCTGCGGATAACAGCCGTCCTCGGGGACGCACGCGGTGTCGACCTGGTTGAAGTCGTCCGTCGTCCGCTGCACCGCGAACCCGGCCACCGGTGTCGCCTGCATGATGAACCGTGCGGCGTCCAACGGGAGTCCGGACAACAGGATCTGCGGCAGCACCAACAGCACGATGATCACGCTCACCGCCGCCGCGGTGTTGCGCAGCAGCGCACCGAGCGCCATGGCGAACACCGCGACCAGCGCCAGCACTCCGGCCGTGCCGACCACCGCCGCGAACACCCGTCCGTCGCCCAACGAAGGCTCCGGGAACTGGGGCGGCTTGTGGCCGGTCGACCGCAACAGCGGCCGGCTGATGAGGAACGACGCCACCGAGGCCACCAGGCCGACCGCGAACGCGGCCGCGCCCAGCACCAGCGCCTTGGCGGCAAGTACCCGGCCACGGCGCGGGCTTGCCGTGAACGTCGTGAGGATCATGCCCTTGCGGTACTCCGCGGTGATGAAGAGCACGCCGAGCGCCGCGACCGGGATCAGCCCGATCATCGCGCCGTCCAGCGAGCGCTGCGCGAGGTCGGTCTCGTACTCCATCGGTGCGATGTCCCCGGACGCGGTGAGCGTGTGGACGCCGCCGTCCTCCGACGCGGAGTTGGTCCCGGCGCCCTCGGCTCCGAGGCCGTCGGCCGCGCCCACCGGAACACCCGGAGCACCCGGCCCGCGGGGCCCGCGCGGGTCCGCGCCGACATCGACGCCGCGCACCGTGCCCTCCGTCCGGCCCTCGACCGAGAAGTTGTCGAACGTCCCGGTCGCCGCCGACGGGCCGCCCTCGACCGACGTCGAGCCGAACTGCCGTTCCACCGCGAAGAGTCCGGGCGACGTGACGAACAACCCCACCTCGGCGCTCGCGGGCAGTCCGTTGAGCGTGGCCGAGCCGACCTCGTCCCAGGCCACTCCGTCCGCCGACTCGTAGCCGGTCACCACGTTCCCGGCCCGCGTGAGCCGCAGCCAGCGCGGCGTCGCGGCCGACGCCGAACTACCCGCCCGGTCCAGCGTGAAGTCGGACTGGAAGCGCACCCCGTGCGCCGGGGTGAGCAACATCGCGGCGTACGTCGAGCCGGGCGTCGTGGACGCCTTGACGATGATCCCGGCCTTCGCCCACGGCGCCGGCTTGCCGCCGCCGAGCACCGGGCCGTCCTCGCCCTCCCCGTCGAGCTCGGCGCGGCCGAGACCGGTGACCCGGGCGGTCACCGTCCCGTCCCCGGTCATCGGCTCGCCGACGAACTGGAAGGAGTCGGAGACCCGTTGGCCGCCAGGCCCGCGCGGCGGCGCCGCGCCACCGCCCCCGCTCACCGAACTCCCGCCCGCGGACAGCATCGACACCAGGATGGTCACCGCGACGGCGCTGACCATGACGATCGTCCAGCGGCGCACGGTCCGCAGCATCGTCCACTCGGCGTGCAGCAGGCGCCCGAAGCCGTCGCCGCCCCGGGCGAGCGCGGAGCGGTACGCGGCGGGCCTGGGAGGGGTCTGCGTCGTCATCGCGCCGCCTCCCCGGTGGAGGTGCCGTCCGAACCGGCGTCCCCGTGCGCCGCCGCCTCCCGGTTTGCGGTTCCCGCCGAACCGGCGCCCCCGGTGTCCCCGTCAAACCCTGCGACACCCTCCGTCGCCGCCCGGAACTCCGCCGAATCCCGCGTCAGTTCCATGTACGCCTCCTCCAACGTGGCCCGGTGCGCGGACACTTCGGAGAACGACACACCCTTCCTGCCGAGCAGCGCCACGATGCGCTCCGCCGGAAGCCCCGTGACGGTCAGGGTGTCGCGCCCGGTCGCCGCGACCGTTGCCCCCGCGTCGGTGAGCACGGCCAGCGCCTGGGTGCGCGCGCTCGTCCGCAGCGCCACCCGGTCGCCGGACGCCGCGGCCAGCAGCTCGGCCACGCTCGTGTCGGCGATCAGCCGCCCGCGTCCGACCACCACCAAGTGGTCTGCGCTGTCCTCCAGTTCGCTCATGAGATGGCTGGAGATCAGCACCGTGCGGCCCTCCGCGGCGAGCGACCGCAGGAACCCCCGGATCCACCGGATGCCTTCCGGGTCCAGGCCGTTGACCGGTTCGTCCAGCAGCAGCACCGGCGGATCGCCGAGCAGTGCGGCGGCGATCCCGAGGCGCTGCCGCATACCGAGCGAGTAGCCGCCCGCCCGGCGTCGGCCCGCCGACGCGAGGCCGACCTGCTCCAGCAGCTCGTCGACGCGGCGCGTCGGCACGCCGTGCGAGTGCGCGAGCCAGAGCAGGTGGTCCCGCCCGCGGCGGCTCGGGTGCACGGCGGCGGCGTCGAGCAGCGCGCCGACCTCGTACAGCGGGGTGCGGATCGCGCGGTAGGGGAGGCCGCCGACCAGCGCCTTGCCCCCGTCTGGCGCGTCCAGGCCCAGGATCATCCGCATCGTCGTGGATTTGCCGGCCCCGTTGGGACCCACGAATCCGGTGACCTGGCCGGGCCGCGCCGTGAACGACAGGCCGTCGACGGCGACGGCCGGACCGAACCGCTTGCGCAGGTCCGAGACTTCGATGGTTGCGTCCATGCCGAGGAGATTAGGGAGCGGGCGGCACCCGGGTCGTCACGCACGGGAGCCGTCTTGCGCGGCCCCGTCGCGGGGGACCGGGGGACGGCGGCGTCCCCCGCGCGGGGGATGCCGGGACGGCTGCCCCGGGGGACGCCCGGCGGTCCGCGGGCCGGTGACAATGACGTACGCGGACCTCCGGCGAGGCGGCCCGCGCCCGGCGCCGCCCGGGGGAGGGGAGAGACGTACGCACCGATGCGGGTCATGGGCAGGATCGCGGCCGCACCGCACACGCCGCTGGTGGCGGGGGTGCTCCTCGGCGTGCTCGCGTTCCTGGAGACCGTCCTGCGCCTGGCCGGCTCGGACGGCGGCTTCGGCGGTCAGGAGGACTCCTGGGTCCTGCTCCTTGCCCTGATCACGACCGTGCCCGTCGTCCTGCTGCCGGCGCACGCGGTGTCCGCGGCGGCCCTCGTCACGACCGCCAACTTCGCCGCCATGACGCCCTTCCACCTGCTCACCGTCGCGGGGACGGCCGCCCAGCTGACCGTCGTGCACCAGCTCGGACGCCAGAACAAGCGCCTGCTCGCCGCGCTGCCCGTCCCGCTCTTCCTCGGCTACGCAATCGCCGCGGCCCCGGACCTCGGCCCCGCGGAACGCACGCTCACGCTGACCCTCGCCTCCCTGACCGCCGCGGCCGCCGGGGCGGGGATCGCCCGCCGCGCCCGCAACGAGGCCCGCGTCCACAGCGCCGCGGCCCAGGCGGTGGCCGACAGCCTGCTCGAACACGCGGCCCGCGGCGAGCGCGCGCGCATCGCCCGCGAGTTGCACGACGTGGTCGCGCACCACATCTCGATGATCGCGGTGCAGGCGGAGAACGCCCGGCTGACCACCGCCGGCCTGCCGCCGGACGGCGCCAAGCGCTTCCTGGCCATCGGCGACACGGCCCGTGCGGCGCTCACCGAGATGCGGCGGCTGCTGGGCGTGCTGCGCGAGGACGCGGGGGAGAGCCCCGGGCGGCGCCCGCAGCCCGCGCTCCAGCAGTTGGTGGAGTTGGTCGACGAGGCCCGGGACGCCTCGGGCGGGGCGACCCGGCTGATCGTGCACGGGCGCGTGGTGCCGCTCGACCCGGGGATCGAGCTGACCGCGTACCGCATCGTCCAGGAAGCGCTGACCAACGCGCGGCGCCATGCGCCGGGGGCGGCGGTGGACGTCGAACTGCGCTACACACAGACCGGGATCAGGCTGCGGATCAGGGACAACGGGCCCGGGCCGCGCGACGGAGGAGGCACGGTGCCGGGGGCGCTTGCGGGGCACGGGCTGGTCGGGATGCGGGAGCGGGCGGCGATGGTCGGGGGCGAGCTGAGCGCGGGCGCCGCCCCGGGCGGCGGTTTCGTCGTCGAGGCCCGGCTGCCCGCCCCGGGGACGGACGGGGGGACGGCGTGAGCGGCACCGGACCGATCAGGATCGTCGTCGTGGACGACCACGAGGTGGTCCGCGCGGGCTTCGCCGGGCTCCTGGCCACGCAGCCGGACTTCGCCGTCGTCGGGACCGCGGCGGACGGCGGCGAGGCGGTGCGCGTGTGCGCCGAGGCACGCCCCGACGTGGTGCTGATGGACGTGCGGATGCCGGGCATGGACGGCATCGAGGCGACCGAGCGCATCGTGGCGGGCGACGCCGAGCGGGCGCGCGAGGCAGCCCGCGGACGCGAGGCCGACGGGTCGGGCGCCGCCCGCGAACGTGGGGGCGAACGAGCCGAGGCCGCCCGCGTACGCGGCGCTGACCCGGCCCGCGGCGCTGAACCGGCCTGCGGCGTCGCGCAGGTCGGCGGGGCGCCGCCTTCGGCCGCCGGGTCCGGCGTCCCGCGCATCCTCATCCTGACGACGTTCGACCTCGACGAGCACGTCTACGACGCCTTGGCCGCCGGGGCGAGCGGGTTCCTGCTGAAGGACGTCACCGCCGAGCGCCTGTTCGACGCGGTCCGGGTCGTGGCCTCAGGTGAGGGCCTGTTGGCCCCGACCGTGACCCGGCGCCTGATCGCCGAGTTCGCCCGCATGCGCCCGAAGCCGCCCGCCGCGGAGGCGGAGGACCGGCGGCTCGGCGCCCTCACGCCGCGCGAGACCGAGGTGCTGCGGCTGATCGCCGCGGGCCTGTCCAATCCGGAGATCGCCGGGCACCTGCTGGTCAGCGAGGAGACGGTGAAGACGCACGTCAGCCGGGTGCTGGCCAAGCTGGGCCTGCGGGACCGGACGCAGGCGGTGGTCGCGGCGTACGAGTCGGGCCTCGTCGTGCCGGGCGGCGCGTCCGGCGGCTGACCGTCCGAAACGCGCGGTCGCCCGCACCGCCCGGAATGCGGTGGCCCGCAGCGGCCGGAAATCCAAGATCACCGAATCGTCCCGGAAAGGCACCGGCTTGCCTGCCGCGGCGGCCTTGCCTCGGCGTTGCAACGGTTGTGCCGGGGACCTAGCCTGCGCTGACAGAGAGTCAGGAACAGGTGCTGGTCGGGGCCGTGGCGTCGACCGCGGGAAAGGCGTGTGCCATGGCCAAGGTCGCGGTTGTCGGCGTGGGGATGATCGGTTCGGGCGTCGCCGGAGCGCTCGTCGACGGGGGCTTCGACGTTGCGGTGTACGACGTGGACCCGGCGGCCGTCGAGGCGTTCCAAGGCCGCGCCACCGCCGCCGCGACCCCGGCCGAGGCCGCCGCGGACGCGGACGCCCTCGTGGTCGCGGTCTTCGACGACGCCCAGGCGCGGACGGTGCTGACCGGTCCGGACGGGGCCTTCGGCTCGCTGCCCGCGGGCGCCGTCGTCCTGGTCCTGAGCACCATCACGATGGCGACGCTCGATGACCTGGCGAAGGCCGGCGCGGAGTCGGGCGTCCACGTCCTGGACTGCGGCGTCACCGGCGGTCCCGCCGCGGCCGCGAAGGGGCGGCTGGTGTCGATGGTCGGCGGCGGTGAGGAGGCCGTCGCCCGGGTGCGGCCGGTGGTCGAGGCGTTCAGTTCCAGGGTCGTGCACATGGGCGGCCCGGGCACCGGGATGCGCGCGAAGCTGATCCGCAATCACATGCAGTACACCGTCTGGGCGGCGGCCGACGAGGCGCGGCAACTCGCTGAGGCGTCCGGCATCGAGGTTGCGAAGTTGCGCGAGGTGGTTGTCGCGGGCGACGAACTCACCGGCGGCCCCACGGCGTTGATGGGTCTGCGGCCCGCACCGGACATGATGCGCGGTGCGGCGGCGATGGCTCACAAGGACCTGCGTGCGTCGATGGCGCTGGCCGAGGAGGTAGGTGCGGACGTCCCCGTCGCGCGGCTCGTCGAGCCCGAGTACCACCGGGTGTTCGGACTTGAGGAGTACGACGCCGACGCCGAGGCGGGTGCTGCCGACCAGGCCGCTCCCGAGCAGGAGGACGCCCGGACCCGTGGACTGCGCATGATGTCCGCCGTCTACAGCCTGCCGATGAGCCTGGAGGGGGCGAGCAGCCCGTACCTCGACCTGACGGTGGAACACCTCTTCGGCGAGATCTGGACGCGTCCCGGACTCGACATCAAGCAGCGCCGGCTGCTCACCATCGGCGTCCTCGCGGCGCTGGGCAAGGACGACGTGCTGGAGATCCAGTTCTCCAGTGCCATGGAGCGCGGCGAGCTGACGGGCGATCAACTCCGCGAGGTGGTCGTGCACTTGGCGCACTACGTCGGATGGCCGCTGACCTCGGGTCTCGGCGGCCTGGTGGAGAAGCTGGTGCGCAAGCAGGAGGCCGCCGAGGCGAAGTCCGCGGAACCGCCCGCCGACCCGCGCCCCCGTTCCTAGCACCACACCGCAGCTGTCCCCCTAGGGGTCAACTCCGGGACACATCAGGGCTCTTACCGATGCAACCGGCGGCCGCCCGGCTGCCACGCTTTCCGCATGGTGATGCCCGGACTGTCCGTGACGTTCATCGGCCTCCTCGTGGCAGTGGTCGCGATCGGCGCGCGTGCCGCGTGGACGCGGCGTCGTTCCGGACCGCTCGTCGACCGCCGGCCGGGCGTGGCGGTCGGTGCCGTGGTCGGTGCCTGGGCGGGGTTCCTCGCCGGGGCGGTCGTCGGGGTCGTGGTGGACGTGACCACCGGCGGCGGGACGTTCGTCGCCGTGTTCGGGCACGCGGTGGCCGTGGTCGGCGCGGTCGCCGGAGCGCTCCGCGTACTCGATTCCGCGCCCCGGCGGGTGTGACCGCCCAGGCATCCCAAGTCCCGCCCCACGCCCGTGAGTTGGACGCAAGTCGCCGATCACGAGGCGGGCGGCTGCTGCGGCGCGGCCCCCGGCGCGGGGACGGCCTTCTCCGCCGCGCGGCTGGTCTCCTCCCACGCGGACCACGTGGCCATGCGGCCGCGGGCGATGTCGAACGCGAGGTCGTACACCATGCTGCCGAGCAGCAGCCGCAACGGCGGTTCGTCGCTGCCGACCAGCTTGAGCAACGCGTCGGCGGCCAGCCGGGGTTCGCTGTCGACCGAGCCCTCGGCCCACTGCCTCTCCAGTTCGGCGCGGAGCGGGGCGTACGCCTCGACCGGCGTCGTCTGCCGCATCGCGGTGTAGAGGTCGGTCCAATAGCCGCCCGGCTGCACGATGCTGACGCGGACGCCGAACGCCGCGGCCTCCATGGCCAGCGCCTCGCTCATGCCCTCCAGCGCGAACTTGCTCGCCGCGTACATGCCGGACAGTGCGAAGCCCGCCAACCCGCCGATGCTGCTGATCTGCACGATGTGCCCCGAGCCCTGCTCACGCAGGTACGGCATGACCGCCTGGCTCACCCACAGCGCGCCGAAGAAGTTCGTCTCCATCTGCGCCCGGGCCTCCTCCTCGCTGAACTCCTCGACCATCCCCATCGACAGCGTCCCGGCGTTGTTGACCACGATGTCGAGCCGCCCGAACGCTTCGACGGCCTGCCCGACGGCTGCGAAGACCGCGTCCCGGTCGGTGACGTCGAGGGTCAGCGGCAGGACGCGCCCCGGGTGTGCGGCGGCGAGTTCGTCGAGCGCCGCGCCGCTGCGGGCCGCCGCGGCGACCCGGTCCCCGGCGGCGAGAGCGGCCTCGGCGAAGGCCCGGCCGAGGCCCCGGCTCGCCCCGGTGACGAACCACGTGCGGCCCTCGGCCTCGGCGGTCGTGGCGACGCTTGCGGCTCCTGGCGTAGGCATGATGTCCACTCCCTTCAAGACGAGACGTTGCGTCTCGTTCGGTCGACTATCACCCACACCCTCCCGCGTGTCAAGACGATCCGTCTCGTCTCGGTCCCTGCTACCGTCCTCCCCATGGCCGAGCAGCAGCACAAAGCCCAGAAGTCCCCAAACGCGGCACGCCGCAGCCAGGCGTCCCGCCGTGCGATCCTGACCGCCGCCTTCGACCTGGCCGGCGAGATCGGGTACGCCAAGCTCAGCATCGAGGCCATCGCCGCCCGGGCCGGCGTCGGGAAACAGACGATCTACCGCTGGTGGCCCAGCAAGGGCGCTGTCCTCTTCGACGCGTTCCTCGCGCTGACCACCGGCGACGAGGACGCCGGCGGGGGAGCGCCGGGCGGCTCCGCCGAGCCCGCCTCCGGCGCCCTGCCCGACACCGGCGACATCGAGGCCGACCTGAAGACCGTGCTGCGCGCCACCGTCGCGGAGATGGCCGACCCGCGCTACGACCTGCCCATGCGCGCGCTGACGTCCGAGGTCATGAACGACCCCGAACTGGCCGCCACGTACGTCGAACGTCTGCACACCCCGGTCGACGAACTCAAGCGGCAGCGCCTCCGCGCCGCCCAGGAGGCGGGCCAGATCGCCGCCGACGTCGACCTCGGCGCCGCCGTCGACGCGATCTGGAGCCCGCTGCTGAGCCGCTGGCTGCTGCGCACCGGCCCCCTGGACGCCGATTACGCCGATCGGGTCGTCGAGACGGCGCTGCGCGGACTGCGCCCTCGCGGCGACAACGCCGCCGTTTAGCGCGTGGAGCCGACCGTTTCGTGGCTCTCCGTGATCGGTCGAGAGGCGGAACGTGATCGGCGGTGCGACAGTGAAGAGGAGTTCAGCCCCTGAACTCCTCAAGGAGGCACACACCATGGCCAAGCAGAAGGCCAAGCCGCATCTTCAGGACAAGAGCCCGATGTTCGCCGAGCCCGCGCACCGTGCGGACGCGGACCGGGCGCAGGACCGCCCGGCGCACGAGCGCTCCGCGCAGGACCGTTCCGCGCAGGACCGTTCCGCGCAGGACCGTTCCGCGCAGGACCGGTCGCAGGCGCAGGACCGCGCGTCCGACACGCTGGTCGCCGACCACGACGCTCAGCAGAACCGCCGCGCCAAGGGTCGCAAGCAGACGCGCGGCAGCGACACCGGCCCGAAGGGCCGCAAGCGCCACTGACCGGCGCAGCTTCCGGACCCCGGGTCCCCGG
>NZ_JBPKBH010000009.1:189159-202101 GCF_051388915.1 Yinghuangia sp. YIM S09857
GTCCGCTCGCACTCGCGTCCCGCGAGTAGGACCATGAACTCCGGGAAGCAGCACCGCAGGCCCGGGCTCCGCCCGCGCCGCCTCCGCCGTGCTTGCCGGTTATCCGAAGAAGGTTGCGCCATGACGATCCACGAACGCGCTGTCGAGGTGGCCGCGTCGCAGGACACGGTCTTCCACGTGCTGTCCGATCCGCACCGCATCCCGGACTTCATCGGCATGGTCACGCGTGCCGACGACCACGGCCCCGATTCGGTGACGCTGACCGCCGTCGACCGCGACGGCGGACGCCACACATCGGTGCTGCGCACCCACGCCGACGGCGACGAGATGCACATCGCCTGGGAGCTCGACTCGCCGCGGCTGCGCGGCGAGATCGTGGTCGCCCCCGGGCCGGACCTCGAAGGCTGGAACCACTGCGTCGTCCGCGCCGCGGTCGACGAGGGCACGTGGCCCGGCCTCCCGGAGAGCGCCGAGGCGCGCTCCGGTTACAACCGCACCCCCGGCCGGTTCGGCGGTACGCCCGGCCACGAGGGCCTGGCCCTGGGCCCGGTCCCGGACGGGCCCGCCGGCTCGCTCACCGTCGTCGACCCCGCGAAGGGCGACGTCGTGGTCCCGGGCGAGGCCCTGGAACGCGTCCTCGCCGAGATCCGCGACCATTTCGCCGAAGCCGCCCACCGCACCTGACCACGTCCCGCGCGTCGAAGCAGCACCCACCGACCGACGGCCCATGTCCGCTGACCGCCCTGATCGTGTCCCGCGCCGCCACACCGGGCGCACACCCGGCCGGCCCCGACGGGCGGCCCGTCACATCTGGCCGCGCCCCGCGTCCTCGACCGGCGCCCCACGCCACGCGTGGGGCGCCGTCTTGCGCATGACCTCCCCGAATCCGGCCAGTGGCTCCAAAGAGAGGAGCCGTGATGTCCGCGAGTGGCAGTGCAGTCCAGGACGCCGGGCGGGAAGCCGCCGGGAGCAGATGGTTCGGGGCGCTCGCGCGCGCCGGACTGGTGGCCCGCGGCGTCAACTACGTCCTGGTCGGGGCGATCGCCGTGCGAATCGGCGTCGACGCGTCCAGCCAGGAGGCGGACCGGCAGGGCGCCCTGCGCGCGGTGGCCGGGCAGCCGGGCGGCAGCGCGATGCTGTGGGCGATCGCGGTCGGGTTCGCCGGGCTCGCCGTCTGGCGGCTGGTCGAGACGCTGTACGGCCAGCCGGTGCCGGACGGCGACAAGCCCGGCAAGCGCCTGACCTCGCTGGCGAGGGGCGTCCTGTACGCCGCGATCTGCGCCGGCGTGGTGACCTTCATCCTGGAGGACGCCCGCCGACGGCAGGATGGCGGCGGGCAGTCGACGGACACGCAGTCGAAGGACCTCACCGCCCGGACCATGGAGCAGACCGGAGGGCGTTGGCTCGTCCTCGCCGTCGGCCTTACGGTGGCCGCCGCGGGCGTGGTGATGGTCGTCAACGCGCTGCGAAGGCGCTTCACGCGCAAACTGAAGCTCGGCGAGATGTCCGCGGAATCGCGTCGGCTGGTCGAGGCCCTGGGCGTCGTCGGCCGCTCGGCGCGCGGCGTGGTGGTCTGCGCGGTCGGCGTCTTCCTCATCGCGGCGGCCGCGAAGTACGACGCGCGGGAGGCCAAGGGGCTCGACGACACGCTGCGCGAGACCGCGAGCGGCCCGCTGGGGCCGTGGCCGCTGTATGCGATCGCGGTCGGGCTGATCGTCTTCGGCGTGTACTGCGCCTTCGAGGCGCGGTACCGGAAGGTGCATCCGAAGAACGCGGCGGGGTGAGTCCGCGTCGGCCGCCGGGTTCGGCCGCCGGGTTCGGTTGCCGGAGTGGGCGACGGCTACTTGGCGTCGGCGTAGGTGCCGACGATGGCAGGGACCATGGGCAGGCGTACGGGGGTGTCGCCGAAGACCAGGGTCCGGGCTTCGTCGGCGGAGCGGGTGATGGCCTGGGCCACCGCCTCCGCGGTCTCGCTCGGCGCGTGGACGATGATCTCGTCGTGTTGGAAGAACACCAGGTGCGGCCGTGCGCCCGACGGGGCCTGGGGGAAACGCGCGAGGTGTTGGCGCAGGGTGGCGAGCAGGACTTCGGCCCAGTCGGCGGCGCTCGCCTGGATCACGAAGTTGCGGGTGAAACGGCCGCGGGCGCGCGTCGACCGGCCCGCGGCGTCCGCCTCCCCGTCACCGCGCTCGGCACCGCGGCCGAATCCTCCGTCGAAGCCCTGGCCGAACGCGCGTTCGGGCCCCGGCTCGCCGCCGGGGTCGGTGCGGTCCAGCCACTCTGGCGACGGGGGAGGGCAGGGGCGGCCGAGCACGGACCGTACGATGCCGCCCTCTTCGCCGGTCCGGGCGGCGGCCTCGACGAAGGCCATGGCCTGGGGGTATTGGCGGCGCAGGGTCGCCAGCAGAGGGCCGATGTCGCCGCTGGTCTGCCCGTACATCGCGCCGAGCAGGCCGAGTTTGGCCTTGTCGCGGTCGCCCCGGAACGCGGCGGCGGCCAGGGCCTCGTAGAGGTCGCCCGACGCGGCAGTGCGGGCCAGGCCGGCGTCGCGTGACATCGCGGCCAGTACGCGGGGTTCGAGCTGGGCCGCGTCCGCGACGACGAGCCGCCATCCCGGGTCGGCGACCACCGCGCCGCGCAGGATGCGGGGGATTTGCAGCGCGCCGCCGCCCTGGCTGGCCCAGCGCCCCGAGACGACGCCGGCCACGACGTACTCCGGTCGGAAGCGGCCGCCGCGCACCCAGGCGTCCTGCCAGGCCCAGCCGTGTGCGGCGTGCAGGCGGGACAACTCCTTGTGGCGGATGAGGATTTCGGCGGCGGGGTGGTCGACGCCGCGCAGGTAGTGGGAGCGCAGCGAGGTCAGACGGATGCCGCGTTCGGCGAACGCCTTGACCACCTGCTGGTGCGAGTCCGGGTTGAACGGCCTTGTGCCCAGCGCCTCGTGCAACCGGACGCTCAGCTCGGCGACGCGCTGCGGCACGGCCCCGGCGATCTGCGGGCGCGGGCCAAGGAGTTCGGTGAGCAGGCGGTTGTGCTCCTCGACGCGCCACGGGAGTCCGTCGTACGACATCTCCGCCGCGACCAGGCCGCCCGCCGACTCCGCGGCGACGAGGAGGCGGAAACGGGCCCGGGCGCCTTCGTCGCCGATCGCGGCGACGCGGCGCACCTGGTCGGCGTGCACCGCGACGACGGCGTCCAACGCGTCGACTCCCGGCGGGAGTTGCAGGCGGTCCGGGGCGAACAGGCTGTCCTGGGCCGCGGCGTGGGCGCCGACCGGGAGGTCGTCCGGCACCGGCAGCCCGCGCAGCCGGGCCCACGCGGCGCCGAGGGAGCGGGGGTCCCCGAAGTGGCCCTCGTACGCGCGCAGCAGCGCCTCGGTGAGCGCGAGGTCGTGGCAGCGGCCGACGCGGACGGGGAGGAGCGGTGCGTACGCGCTGTCCGACGTCGCCCATACCCAGCGCGGTGCGCGCCCCGCCGCCTCGATCGCCGCGACGGCGGCGGCGAGGTCGGGAACGCGGAAGGGTGCGCCGAGGACGGACCCGTCCTCGGCGAGGCCAAGGAGGCGTCCGCCGGACCCGTGCGCGTCGGGGACGAGCGCGGCGCGCGGCGGGGTGGACCAGCCGTCCGGGAGGGTGCCGGGCGGCACGTCCGTGCGTCTCGCGTCATCGGGCGCGGGAGCGCGCACGGGGTGCCTCCTCATCGCCTCGCGGCGGGTCGCGGGCGGTGCCGGGGCCGGGAACGCTCGGCGGTTCGCTCGAATGCTCCCGGTCCCGGGCACCGGAGCCGGGGGATCGACGGACATCCGAGGATAAAACGTCCCGCGCGGTGATCCCGGGAAGGGGGCGGTCAGCCGGTCTTCGGGGCGCCGGGGGCCGCGCCGGCGCCTTCCTCCTCCGCCTCTTGCAGCGCACCCGCGGCCTCCTGCCGCTCCGCCTCCTCGCGGGCGGCGCGGAGGCGTTCGGACATGGCGTCGGTCCGGGCCCGGAGGCCCGCCGCGCGCTCGGCGGCGTCGTCCGCCAGCGGCGGCGCGGGGGTCACCGCCACGCCGTGGGCGCGGGCGGTCGCCGCCAGGCTCTCCGCCACGCCGGGCTGGTGGGCGAGCAGCGCGGTGGCGAACAGGCTCGCGTTCAGCGTCTTCTCACGGCCGAACATGCCCTTGTAGGTGATCTCGTACGGCACCTCGACCGCGTCCAGACGACGATCCGCGGCCTGCTCCAGCGACGCCAGCATCACCGTCGCGGCGGCTTCCACCGCCTTGCCCACCACCCACTTGCGGCCGGGCAACGGCGGCAGCACCTCGCGGATGCGGTCGACCTCGCCGTCGAGGCCGTCGGTGGTCATCACGGCGAAGGCCTCGCGCATGCGCAGCCCGGTCACCTTCTCCCACGGGATGTCCTCGCCGTCGAAGCCCACCTCCTTCGGCCCGAAGCGCACCGCGCCGAGGCCGTCCAGCGGACGCAGCAGACGGGCCGTCGCGGCCGGGATGCGGGGGTGGCGGCAGATGATCACGCCCAGCGAGTGCTCCCACACCGTGGTCGCGGGCGCTTCCGGGACGGTGATCTCGCCGAGCGCGGCGCGGGCCCAGTCCCCGGACGCGATGTTGTCGCGCTGCGCGCCTATGCCGCGGCCCACCGCGCTGCGTCCCGCCGCCGCGGCCGACCCGACGGCGCCGCCGATGCCGCGTACGCGATCCCCGATGCCCATGCGTCCCACTCCCGTTGTCCGTCCCCGTGGCCGGCCACTGCCCGCCGATGCGGATCACCCTAGGCCGTGCCGGAGTCGTCCCGCCGGGCCGCGGGCCGTGGCACGCTCCGGGCCTTGACGGCCCCCCAAATCGCCGCGTCACGACCCTGGCCGCCAGGCCCTGACGGCCCTCCCAAGCCGAACTCAGGCCGAGCCGCGGGCCGCGCCTTGCGAGCACACGCACGACGGCCCGTGGGCTATCCCACGGTCATTTGGGTTTGCGGTGGGCTGTGGGTGCGCTGCTTGGGGGTCGTTGCAGGTAGCCGGGGGTGACACGTCGTCGTGGGGGCGCGGCGGGACGTGACGGTGGCGGAGCCCGCCCTCCTGTCGCGGGGTCCGCTGCGACAGGCGACGGTCGGGCCGGCGTGTGGTGGGCCGGGGGTGACGCGTGGTTGTGGTGGGGGCGACGGTACTTGCGGGGTGGTTGAGGGGCGGTTGCACGGCGCGGTGCGCGTGGGGAACCGATCGTCGGTGTGGGGGCGTTGCGGTGTTGGGGGTGACGGAGGGCTTGGTCGGACGGGCTTTCGGGACCGTTCGCGGCCCTGCGCAAGCCGGGCGCGGCCGCCGCGCGGTGGCGGGCGTCGGGGGCGCCGTGGGGGCAACGTAGGCTTCGGGAAAGTGGCACTAGGCGGGAGCGGCGAGTGACGGTTGTTCTGGTGGTCGTGGCCGTTGTCGCGCTGATCGCGGCCATCATCGGAGTGCACTGGTACGTGTGGCGGCGCATGGTCCGCGACACCACGCGGCCCGGCGGGACCGCGCGACGCGTCGGCACCGTGGTGGTCGTCCTCCTCCCGGTCGTGAGCTTCGCGGCCACGCTGTCGACGCGGGCGGAAGCGCCGTTCGCCGTGCAGCGCGTGCTCGCGTGGCCCGGCTACCTGTGGCTCGCGACGCTGCTGTACCTCGTGCTCGCGCTGCTCGTCGGCGAGGCGGTACGCCCGCTGCTCACCCGCTACCTCTCCCGGCGCGAGACCGCGGCCAAGGCGTCGAAAGCGGCCGAGTCGAGCCACGTCGCGGAACCGGCGGATGCGCACCAGGAGTTGCCCGACCCGGTCGTCGTACGCACCGAGGTCTCCACGTCGCGTGCGGCGGAGCCGCTCGGTGCGGAGGGCGGGGCCGCGGTCGCGCTCGACGTACCGCCGCGGGACGAGGCCGAGGCACCGGCCGAGCCCGAACCGGCCGTGTCCCGGCGCCTGTTCGTGTCCCGCTCGGTCGCCGTCGGGGCCGCGGCGGTCGCGGCGTCCACGGTCGGGTACGGCGCGTACGGCGTCCTGCGCGGGCCGCGCGTCAAGCGCGTCACCGTGCCGCTGGCCAAACTGCCGCGTGCCGCTCACGGGTTCCGCATCGCGGTGGTCAGCGACATCCACCTCGGGCCGATCCTGGGCCGCGGCCACGCACAGCGCGTCGTGGACGCCGTCAACAGCACCAATCCCGACCTCATCACGATCGTGGGCGACCTCGTCGACGGCTCGGTCGCCAATCTGCGGTCCGCCGCCGAGCCGCTGCGCCAACTGCGGGCGCGGCACGGGTCGTTCTTCGTGACCGGCAACCACGAGTACTTCTCGGGCGCCGACGAGTGGGTGGAGCACGTCCGCGAACTCGGCATCCACCCGCTCCAGAACGCCCGGGTCGAGCTCCCGGCCTTCGACCTGGCCGGGGTCAACGACTTCGCGGGCGAGGACGAGGGCGACGGCCCCGACTTCGCCAAGGCCCTCGGCGACCGCGACCGTACGCGAGCCTCCGTGCTGCTCGCGCACCAGCCGGTGGCGATCCACGACGCCGTCGACTTCGGCGTGGACCTGCAACTGTCCGGCCACACCCACGGCGGGCAGCTCTGGCCGGGCAACTGGATCGCCGAGCTCGCCAACCCGACGGTCGCGGGCCTGGAGCGGTACCGCGACACGCAGCTCTACGTCACCCGGGGTGCCGGGGCCTGGGGCCCGCCGGTGCGGGTCGGCGCGCCGTCCGACGTGACGCTCGTGCAACTCGCGTCCCGCCAGGCATGATCGTTCTCATGACACCCGAGGAACTGAAGGCGGCGTGCCTCGCGTTCAACGGCGCGAGCGAGGAGTTCCCGTTCCCGCGCAACGCGAATGTGTCGGTGTTCAAGGTCGGCGGCAAGATCTTCGCCCTCAGCGCGCTCGGCGACACGCCGCTCACGGTCAGTCTGAAGTGCGACCCCGAGCTGGCGGTCCGGCTGCGCGCCGAGTATCCGGCGATCGTCGGCGGCTACCACCTGAACAAACGGCACTGGAACACGGTGACACTCGACGGGAGCGTCCGCGACGACCTGGTCCGCGACATGATCGAGGACTCGTACGACCTGATCGTCGCAAGGCTCCCGAAGATGACGCGGCTGAAGCTCGACTGGCCGGGCGAGCGGGCCCGGGGCTCGGACGACGACACGCCGCTGCCGCCACCGCCCGACCGATAGGCCCCGCCCGCGGCGGGGCGTGGCCCGGGCCGCCTCAGTAGCCGCGCCGCATGTCGGGCCACAGGACCGACCAGGGCGCGGTGGTCCCCTCGCACACCTGCACCCGGGCGTCCTGCTCCTCGTTGTCGACGTCCTTGCCGTTGTCGACGCGCCCGACCAGGCGGCACCCGGTGAAGAAGCGGTCCTGACCCCCCGCGTCGTCGATGCGCACCAGCAGCACCGGCCCGTCCGCGGAGTCCGGCGGCGGGCCCCAGTCGGCGAAGCTCATGTGGCCCGAGTACGGCTCCGGAAGGCCGCGCTCCGGCCCGTACCGCACCAGCGCGCCCGCCTCCCCGTAGTTCCCGGCGAAGACTACCGCGCGGGCCTGCCGGTCGGCGGGGATCTGCCGCCAGGCGGCCGCGACCGTGTCGGCCAGCTCCGGCCAGCCGACCTGCTCGCCCTGCTCCTTGTTCACCGCGTTGGGGACGTCGAGCGAGTCCGCGGGCAGCACCGGCAGCGTGACGACCGCGTTGACCACCGCCGACAGGGCGAGCCCGGCGACGACCAGGCGGGCGCGGCCGCCGCGCCACCCGTCCCGCATCCACCGCACGACCGGCGCACACCCGGCCGCGGTCAGGACCAGCAGCAGCGGCAGCGCGTAGTACGACTTGCCGCCGGTCGCCAGCACCGCGAGGCACACCAGGGGGTACGCGACGGCGACCGCCCGCGCCCAGCGCAGCACCGGGTCGCGGAACAGCGCGACGAGACCGGCGATCCACACGGGGACCAGGAACGGCGACAGCATGACGATCTGCTGAGGTACGAACATCGCGCGGTTCTCGCCGCCGTCCTCCTCGCGGATGCCCTCCGCGACGTCGAGGGTCGGCCAGCCGTGGTCGATCTGCCACAGGATGTTCGGGAGTGTCAGGGCCACAGCGATCAGTGCGCCGGCGAGCAGCCACCAGTTGCGCAGCACCCGGCGGGGACCGACCGCGAGGACGGCCAGGAGCAGTGCGGCGGCGAGCATCGCCACGAGGTGCTTGTTGAACAGGCCGACGCCGAGGGCGACGCCGAGGACGGGCCACCAGCGGCCGTCGCCCGTCCTGAGCAGCCGCAGCGCGAGCCACGTGACGACGAGCCAGCAGAGCAGGTCGAACGTCGACGTCGAGACCATGTGGCCGCTCGCGAGGACGTACCCCGACACCGCCGCGCACAGGGCCGCGAGGACCTGGGCCCTTGGCGCGCCGCCGAGTTCGCGTGCGGTGAGGGCGACGACGAACACCGCGGCGACGGCGGCGAGCAGCGCCACGACGCGCAGTCCCGTGGGGCTGTCGCCGAAGAGTTCGGTGGACCCGCGCGCGAGCAAGGGCGTCAACGGCGGCTGATCGACGTAGCCCCAGGAAAGGTGGTCGCCCGCGGCGATGAAGTACAGCTCGTCGCGGTGGAAGCCGTAGCGGCCGGAGAAGGCGGCCTGCACCGCCGCGAACACCGCGGCGACGGCGGCGACCGGCTTGGTGGCGAAGGGCGGGAGTACGGAGGGTGGTTGCGCGGGCCGGACGGTGGACTCGGCTGCGGGCGTTGCGGGTTCGGCGGTCCCTTGCGGTTCCGCCTCCGACTCTGCTTGCGACTCCGCCCCGGTGCGATTCGTCTGATCGGAACTCACAAGTCCCCCAAGGTGGTTGACCACGAGGCGCCGCCGCACCGCGCCGGGCAGCGGCTCGCCGGGACCTGCCCGTCCCGCCGGAACCGCCCCCCAGGATGCCGCGCGCCGGGGCGTTGGGAAAGCCCTGGTCTTCGATCATGCGTTTGAGTTCCGGGTGAGGGCGCGAACGGCGTCCGCGCCTGTGGGGACGGCGGCCGGGGCTGCGGAGGCGATCACCCGGGGGCGGTGCCCCGTTGTCCGGGCTCGGGTGGGGGATGCGGGCGTGGCGGGGATGCGGGCGGGACGGGGCGGCCTCGGCAAGCGCTGCCCGGGCCCGCTTCGGCAAGCGCTGCCCGGGCTCGCTTCGGTCGTGGAGCCCGCTGTTCCCGCGGTGGGCGCCGAGTGGGGAGGTGCCGGAGCGCGGCGGTCCGCGCGAGGTGCGCCGAACGGGTGGGCCTTTCGTATGTTGGTGCTACAAATGCGCCGCGCGCGGTGCGCGCACAGTACCTTCCGGAGTGATTTGTCAGATTTATCCGGAAGGAGCCCGTCATGCCGTACGCCGACGCAGCGGCCACCGGTGCCGCTGGACCCGCCGCAGGGCGCCCGGCCCCTCAGGGGGTGCGCCGGTGAGCGGCATCGCTCGTGTGGACGTGCTCGGCGTCGGCGTCAGCGTCGTCAACCGGCCCACCGCGGTCCACGAGATCACCCGGTGGATCGACACCGGCGAGCGCCACTACGTCTGCGTTTCCGGCGTGCCGGACGTCATGGAGTCGCGACGCGATCCCGAAGTCCTGCGCGCGCACAACGGATCCGGGCTCACCGTGCCCGAGGGCACGCCGCTCGTCCGGGCCGGGCACCGCGCGGGCGCGCCGGGCATGCGGCAGGTGACCGGGCCGGACCTGATGCTGGACGTGCTGGCCCGCGCCGTGGAGCGCGGCTGGACGTCCTACTTCTACGGCGGCGCGAAAGGCGTCCCCGAGATGCTGGCGAGCCACCTGGGCCTGCGGTTCCCCGGGCTCAAGGTGGCCGGCGCGTACTCGCCCCCGGCCCGCCCGCTGACCCCGCGCGAGGACGCCGCGATCACCGCGCGCGTCAACGGCAGCGGCGCCGACCTGGTGTGGGTAGGGCTGCCCTCACCCGGGCAGGAGCGGTGGATGGCGGAGCACCGGGCGCGGCTGGAGAACCCCGTCCTGCTCGGCGTGGGCGGCGCGTTCGACGTGCACACGGGCCGCGCGTCGCGTGCGCCGGAGTGGATGGCGCGGTACGGGCTGGAGTGGTCGTACCGCCTCGTGCGGGAGCCGGGCGGCCCTTGGCGGCGCCTCCTGCGGGACAACCCGGCCTACCTCGTCGGCACCCTGCGGCGGCGGCCGCGCCTGCTGGACGCCGACGAACGCTGAGGGCGACCGGGCAGCGGCCGGAGCCCGTCACGGACGCACGCGACGCACGCGACGCACGCGAGGTACGCGAGGCACGGGCTCCGAGGCGAGCGCCGCCGTCATCCCGGAGACGCGGGGATGTCGGCGGCGTTGCGTAGGGTTGCGGGAACCCCCGAACCGTCGCTGGGAGATCGCGTATGCCTGCCTCGTCCTCCGACCGCCGACCCGCCGCAGCCGACCAGCACGATGTCATCCAGGTCCGCGGAGCCCGCGAGAACAACCTGCGGAACGTGTCGCTGGACCTGCCCAAGCGGCGGCTCAGCGTCTTCACCGGCGTCTCCGGATCGGGGAAGTCCTCCCTGGTGTTCGGCACCATCGCCGCCGAGTCGCAGCGGCTGATCAACGAGACCTACACGGCGTTCATCCAGTCCTTCATGCCGAACCTGGGCCGCCCCGACGTGGACGGGCTGCACAACCTCAGCGCGGCCATCGTCGTCGACCAGGAGCGCATGGGCGTCAACTCGCGGTCCACGGTGGGCACCGCGACCGACGCGTACACGATGCTGCGCATTGTCTTCAGCCGGCTCGGGGACCCGCACATCGGCACGTCCACCGCGTTCAGCTTCAACAGCCCCGAGGGCATGTGCCAGCGCTGCGAGGGGATCGGCCAGACGTCCGACATCGACATCGACCAGCTCGTGGACCGCACCAAGTCGCTCAACGAGGGTGCCATCACCGTCCCGGGCTTCCAGGTCGACGGGTGGTACGGCCAGACGATGGCGAACTCCGGCTTCTACAGCCCGGACAAGAAGCTCGCCGAGTTCACCGAGCAGGAGTGGCAGGACCTGCTCCACAAGCCGTCCTGCAAGGTCAAGATCGGCTCCAACAACGTCAGTTACGAGGGCCTGGTCGTCAAGGTCCGGCGCATCTACCTCGCCAAGGACCGGGAGGCGATGCAGTCGCACATCCGGGCGTTCGTGGACCGCGCGGTGGTGTTCGCGGACTGCGCCGACTGCGGCGGCACGCGGCTGAGCGCGGCGGCGCTGTCGTCCCGCGTCAACGGCCTCAACATCGCCGAGTGCTCGGCCATGCAGATCAGCGACCTCGCGGAGTTCGTGCGCGGGGTTGACGACCCGTCGGTCGCACCGATGCTGGCCAACCTGCGCGCCCTGCTCGAATCCCTGGTCGAGATCGGGCTCGGATACCTGAGCCTGGACCGCCCCTCCTCGACGCTCTCCGGCGGTGAGGCGCAGCGCGTCAAGATGGTGCGGCACCTCGGGTCGAGCCTGACCGACGTGACGTACGTCTTCGACGAGCCGACCGTCGGGCTGCACCCGCACGACATCCAGCGCATGAACGACCTGCTGCTCCTGCTGCGCGACAAGGGCAACACCGTGCTCGTCGTGGAGCACAAGCCGGAGGTCATCGCGATCGCGGACCATGTGGTCGACCTCGGGCCCGGCGCCGGGACCTCCGGCGGCGAGATCTGCTACACGGGGGATGTGGCGGGCCTGCGCGCGTCCGACACGCTCACCGGACGCCACCTCGGGCACCGGGTGCGGCTGCGCGACAGCGTGCGCACGCCGACCGGGCAGATCGCGATCAAGGGCGCGAACCAGCACAACCTGAAGGACGTCGGCGTCGACATCCCGCTCGGCGTGCTGACCGTCGTCACCGGCGTCGCCGGATCGGGCAAGAGCTCGCTGATCCACGGCAACCTGTCCGGTCGGGACGGCGTCGTGGTGGCGGACCAGTCGGCGATCCGCGGTTCGCGGCGCTCGAACCCGGCGACCTACACCGGGCTGCTCAACCCGATCCGCACCGCCTTCGCCAAGGAGAACGGCGTCAAGGCCGCGCTGTTCAGCGCCAATTCGGAGGGCGCCTGCCAGAACTGCAACGGCATCGGGCTGGTCTACACGGACCTGGCGATGATGGCCGGGGTGGCGTCGGTGTGCGAGGCGTGCGAGGGGAAGCGGTTCACGCCGGAGGTGCTGACGTACACACTGCGCGGGAAGAACATCAGCGAGGTGCTGGACATGCCGATCGAGGAGGCGTACGCGTTCTTCCCGTCCGGGCAGGCGCACGTCATCCTCGGACGGCTGAACGACGTCGGGCTCGGCTACCTACGCCTGGGCCAGCCGCTCAACACGCTGTCCGGCGGCGAGCGGCAGCGCATCAAGCTGGCGATCCACATGGCCGAGAAGTCGTCGACGTACGTCTTGGACGAGCCGACGACCGGTCTGCACATGGCCGACGTCGACAACCTCCTCGCCCTGCTGGACCGGCTGGTCGACGAGGGCAACACCGTCGTGGTCATCGAGCACCACCAGGCCGTGATGGCGCACGCGGACTGGCTGATCGACCTCGGGCCGGGCGGCGGCCACGACGGCGGCGAGGTGGTCTTCACCGGGACGCCCGCCGATCTGGTCGCCCACTCCGACACCCTGACGGCGCGTCACCTGCGGGAGTACGTCAGGTCCGGAGCGGGCAACTGACAAGCCGTCAGGAGGCGCGGGTGTCCGGACAGTTGCGCGGGCGGGTGCGCCGGCCGTTGCGCGGGCTGTCGAGCGAGCGGCTGTGCGGGCGGTTGTGCGGGCGGTTGTGCGGGAGGGCCAGCCACCGGATCGCGCTGTCGGGGTCCGACGCGCCCTCGACGCGGTGCCGCAGGCGGTTGTGGAGGCGTTCACGCAGCGCGGCGACGCCGGGCGCCCGGGAGTCGGGGAGAAGCGGCCCGGGGTAGCGGTCGAGCAGTTGGGCGACCGGTGTCGCCG
>NZ_JBPKBH010000009.1:202232-303561 GCF_051388915.1 Yinghuangia sp. YIM S09857
GCCGCGACGTCGCGGTCCAGGTCGAGGAAGTCGGCCTCGTACTCGCCCGTGACGCGGTACGGGTCGGAGGCCAGGCGGTGGCCGAGGATCGCGCGCAGCCGGGCCAGTTCGGCGCGTACGGTGATGGCGCGACCCTCCGGCCCGTACACCTCGGCGGCCAGCGCCTTCGCGGTCAGGCCGCCCGGCTCGGCGAGCAGCAGCGCGATGATCTCGCTGTGCCGTCGGGCCAGTTCGTGGGTCGTCCCGGCCACCTCCAGGCTCGCCCGGGCGCGGCCCAGGCCGTGGAAGCGCAGGGTCGGGGTGACGACCGGGCCGGTCGCCGCGTCTCCGGCGGTCACCAGGAACAGCCCTCCCGCGGCGAGGCGTTCGACCAGCACGACCTGGCCGCCCGGGAGCACCGCGTGGCCCTCCTGCGGGGGGCCGGGCAGCTTGCCGGGCAGCCAACCGGGCGGGTCGGCCTGCACGACGGCCCCGTCCGGCGCGACTATCGCGCTGCGCGTGCCGAGGCGGCGGGTGAGGCGTTCGACGTAGCGGTTGCGCACGCGGGCGGTCTCGCGCAGGCGTACCGCCTCCAGTTCGGACAGCGCGAGGCGGCGCGCGGTGTCCAACAGCGGCACCGCGAGCGGCTGCCAGTCGCGTTCGGCGCAGGTGAAGTCCAGGATGCCGAGCAGTTCGCCGGTCGCCGGGTCGTGGATCGGTGTGGCGGTGCAGGTGAACGCGGTTGCGGCGGACAGGAAATGCTCGGCGCCGAAGACCTGGAACGGCCGCCCGGTCGCCAGCGCGGTGCCCACGCCGCTCGTCCCGGCGAACTCCTCGCTCCACAGCGCGCCCGGCAGCAGGTGTGCCCGCTCGGCGACGCGCAGCGTGCTGTGGTCGCCCTCGACCCACAGGAGGTGGCCGTCGGCGTCGCTGAGGAACAGCAGTTGCCCCGGTCCCGAGGTGGCCGCGGCCAGCGAACGCCTGAGCACCGGCCAGACCTTGGCCAGCGGGTGCGACGCGCGGCGTTCCGCGAGTGCGTGGTCGTCCAACGGCACGGGCGGCAAATAGGCGTCCGGGGGAAGGCCGTTGCGCCGGGCCCGCGACCAGGACGCCCGGATCGACGGCCGGACGGCGGAGGATGTTCCGTCGCCGCCCAGGGCGCGTTCCCGCGCCCGTGTTCCCCCTCGATCCGACATACCGCCCAACCTACAACCCTGACGCAACCCCTTGCGTGCGCGTGCTCACCGCATGGCGTGTCGGCCAGAATCGTGGAACCGAGTCGCCGCGCGACTCGTCGAACTGGTCAGCGCCCGCTGTCGCGGAGGATGGGGTCCCCAGTGCCGTACGTGGAATTGTCCGACGGTGTGCCGCTCCACTACGAGGACCACGGCGCGGGCCGCCCCGTGGTCCTGCTGCACGGCTGGACCATGAACAGCACCTTCTGGGCCGGCAACGTGCCCGCGCTGTCGGCGGACCACCGTGTCATAGCAGCGGACTTCCGCGGCCACGGCAAATCGGGCAAGACCCCTGAAGGCCACTCCATAGCCCAATACGCGCGTGACATCCGGGAGTTGCTGGCGCAACTGGACGCCGAGGACGCCACACTCGTCGGTTGGTCGATGGGCACCGCCGTGATCCTGTCGTACGTCCGGCAGTTCGGCTGCGACGGACTGCGCGGCGCCGTCTTCGTCGACCAGTCACCGCGCTTCCTGGACGGCCCCGACTGGCAGTTCCCCCTCCTCGGCGGTTACTCGCCCACCGACCTCGCGGTCTTCGCGCAAACCGTGCGGTACGCCCGGCCGTTGGCGATCAAGCCGTTCATCGAGGCGTGCTTCGCGAAGCAGCCGCCCGCGGAGAACGTCGACGCGGCGTACGCGGAGACGACGCAAACCCCCACACAGGCCGCATTGGACGTGTGGATGGACATGGCGCACGCGGACTTCCGCACGGTTTTGCCGCGAGTCAGCGTGCCGACCTTGTTGATCTACGGAGAACAGAGCAAGATTTTCCCCGGCGACCTCGCCGGCCACTTGGCCGACACACTTCCGGACGCGCGGGTCGAGCGATTCGCCGAGAGCGGACATGTGCCATTCGTCGAGGAGCAGGCCCGCTTCGACGCCGTCGTGACGGAGTTCCTCCGCCGCTGAGGCCGCCCGAGAGGGCGGCGGAGGCGGCGGGCCACCCCGTCCTGACAGGGAAGGCCCGCAGGGCGCCCCGCGGACCAGACCGGAGACCACGAGTGATGCCGATGCCGGAGGACGAGCGCGGTTCGCGCGCACGCTCCGCGTGCCGGGCGCCGGACGCGATGGGGGCGCAGCGACTGCCCCCGCCGCGCGGACAGGCGGTGCCGCCGCAGGCGGCACACCCGCCGGAGCCGCTTCCGGTGCGCGTCCCGATGTTCCGGACCGACCGGCCGCACCCGGCCCGCATGTACGACTATTACCTCGGCGGCAAGGACAACTTCGCGATCGACCGGGAGGCCGCCGAGACGGCGCTCGCGGCGGCGCCGGAGATCCGCGAGATGGCCCGCCACAACCGGGGTTTTCTGCGCCGCGCGGTGGCTTTTGCGGCGCGCTCCGGGGTCGGGCAGTTTCTGGACATCGGCGCGGGGCTGCCCACCGCGGGCGATACGTACGACTACGCCCGCACCGGCTCCCGCGACGTGCGGGTCGTCTACGTCGACAACGACCCGATGGTCCTCGCGCACGCACGCGCCCTGCTGGCGCGCCCCGGCGGGGCGGCGAGCGTGGTGGGCGGCGACCTGCGGGAGCCGGAGGCGCTGCTGGCGGAGCCGGAGCTGGGCGCCGTGCTGGACTTCGAACGGCCGGTGGCGGTGGTCCTCACCGCCGTCGTGCACTACCTCTCCGAGGAGGACGAGCCCGGCCGCGTCCTCGCCACCCTCATGAACGCCCTCGCTCCCGGCAGCCTGCTGATCCTGTCGCACACCACCGGCGACGTGAACACCGACTCCGCCCACGCCGCCGCGGGCGCGTACCAGCAGGCCTCCACCTCGATGACCCTCCGCTCGCACAAAGAGGTCACCGCCCTCTTCGACGGCCTGGAGATCGTCGACCCCGGCATAGTCCAGGTCCCTTACTGGCGCCCCGACCGCCACCCCCGCAACGGCAGCGACCGAATGTGGATGTACGCCGGCGTAGCCCGCAAGGTCTGAACGACACCTGGAACCCCCGACCCACGAGCCTGCTCGGTGACGTCCCCCGGGCGCGCCCGGACGGCGGGTCGACGGTGGCGGTCTCCGGCTGATCGGCGGGGAGGGCCCGTCCGACGTGGTTTCGGGGGTTGGGGCGGTGCTTGACGGCGCTGGACCGCGGCGTCGGCGATTGCTCCACCGCGAGTTCCGGGGCGTGCTTGACGGCGCTGGACGGTGGCGTCGGCGATCGCTCCACCGTGACTTCACGAGCGCGATCCGTGGGGCGGGTTGTTCGGCTGTCCCGTTGGGACAGGTCTTGGTGGGCGGGGGTTTTGGGGGTGGTGTGACCGGGATGTTTAGGTGAGCGGGTTTGGTGGTTGGCTTGACATGGGGGCGGGGGAGGCGTACCCCGAGAAATATGTGCGAGCGATTTGCGTGGGTGGAACTGCGCTGCGCGAGCCGGTGTGGAGGGGCGGCACGGTGACCGGCATTGCGCCTGAGCCGGGGGCCGTTCACGGGCGTGCCCAGGAGGGGGCCGGGCGGGGGGCGCCGGAGGCGGGGGCCGAGGGGGCGGGCGCGGGCTATCAGGACGCGTTGGGGGATGCGCTCGACGAGGCTCTGTCGACGGGGCTCGCGCAGGCGGTGCAGGCCACGGGGGCGTACGGCGGGGTCGCCTATCTGCGGTCCCCCGATCGGCGGGCTCTGGTGCTGGCGAAAGTCGCGGGGCTGTCGGTGTCGCTGGTTGATCCGTGGGCGCGTATTCCGGTGCATGGGGCGATGCCCGCGGCTGAGGCGTTCCGGACCGGGCGGATCGTGTTTCTCGCCGACGCGGGGGAGACGATGCGGCGGTTTCCGCAATTGGCGCTCGGTATGCCGTACGCGTTCGCCTCGGCGACCGCCGCGGTGCGGTGTGGGAGCGAGGCGTACGGCGCCCTCGTGCTGCTCTGGCCCGCGACGCCCGGGCAGGATCTCACCGCGGCGCGCCGTCGCCGGCTGCGCGCCGCGTGCGTGCGCCTCGGCACGGTGCTGGACGAGATCGCCGACCGTGGTGAGCCCGTCGAATACGACGGCATGCCGACCGCCGCCGCGCTCTGGACCCCCGTCCTGTCCCCGATCCGTGTCGGGCTGTTCGACTGGAACACCGAGACCGGCGCCTTCGAGGCCGACGACGTGCTGTGCGAGCTGTTCGGCGTACCCCCGGGGGACTTCGACGGCCGCGCCGCCACGCTCGCCGCGCGCGTGGTGTCCGGCGGTGGCCGGGAGTTCCGTGAGGCGGCCCGGCGGGCCGTGGACACCGGGCGGGTCCTCGCGTGGCGCCTCCAGGTCGAGGCGGAGGGCGGCGTACGCAGGCTGCTGGAGGTGTGGGGCCGCGTCCCCGACAACTCCGGGCCGCACCTCGTCGGCGCGGTCCTCGACCTCGGCTTCGGCGCCGCCGCCGCGGAGGCGGTCGAGCGGCTGCGCGACGGCGTGTTCTCGCTCGACCCCGACGGTCGCATCACGTACGCCAACCGCAACCTCCAGGGCATGCTGGGCGTCCGCCTGGAGGACGTCATCGGCCGCACGCCGTGGGAGGCGTTCCCGTGGCTCGCGGACCCCTCGTACGAGGACCGCTACCGCGCCGCCATGCTGTCGCAGCAGCCCGGCGCCTTCCTGGCCCGCACGCCGCACGACCGCTGGCTCGCGTTCTCGCTCTACCCCGACCCGTACGGCGTGACCGGCAAGGTCGTCCCGGTCGGGCCGCCGCCCGGCGCGCCCGGCGGCCGTGGCGGCGCCCCCGACACCCGCCCCGCGCCTCCGCAGGCGCCGACCCTGCCCGCGACGCCCGCCCGGCTCGGCGCCATCTATCACGTGCTCCAGATGGCCGGCGCGCTCACCGAGGCGGTCAGCGTGGACGAGGTCTGCGAGGTCGTCGCGGACCAGATCCTGCCCGCGTTCGGAGGGCAGGAGCTGGCCGTCTACATCGTGCGGGACGAACGCTTCCACCTGGTCCGGCAGACCGGCTATCCGGAGGGCTTCCTGGACCGGTTCGAGGGAGTGACGACGGAGGCGGTGCTCCCCGGCGTCGACGTGCTCACGCACGGGGTGCCGATCTTCTTCGAGTCGGTGGCCGATCTCGTCGGCGCGTACCCCGGCATCCCCGTCGACGAGATGTCGTCGTGGGCGTTCCTGCCGCTCATCGCCTCCGACCGGCCGGTCGGAAGCTGCATCCTGGGCTTCGACCGGCGCCACGTGTTCAGCCCCGAGGAGCGCTCGGTGCTCACCGCACTCAGCGGGCTCATCGCCCAGGCCCTGGAGCGCGCCCGGCTGTTCGACGCGGAGTCCGCGCTCGCCCGCGGCCTCCAGCACGCGCTGCTCCCGCACCGGCTGCCCGACCTCCCGCACCTGGAGGTCGCCGCCCGCTACCTGCCCGGCACCCAGGGCATGGAGATCGGCGGCGACTGGTACGACGTCATCGACACCGGCGACGCGGTCGCGCTGGTGATCGGCGACGTCGAGGGCCACAACGTCGCGGCGGCCGGGATCATGGGCCAACTCCGCAGTGCCGTCCGGGCGTTCACCACCGGCGGCAAGGAGCCGGGACAGGTCGTCTCGTGCACCAACCAGCTCCTCGCCGACCTGGACCCCGGGCTGTACGCGAGCTGCTGCTACATCGAACTCGCCCCGCGCACCGGCGTCTGCCGCGTGGTCCGGGCGGGCCACCCGCCGCCGATCCTGCGCGGGCCGGACGCCGCGACGCGCGTCCTCGACGTGGCCGGGGGCACCCTGCTCGGCGTGGACCGCGCGTCCGAGTACCCCGTCACCCGGGTCGTCCTGCGCCCCGGCTCACTCCTCGCGCTCTACACCGACGGCCTCGTGGAGGACGCGGGCGACGACATCGGCAACGGCATCGAACGGCTGCGCACGTCCCTGGCCCGCTGCCACCCGCCGGGCGGGACCGACCGCACCCCCATGCCGGTGGCCGAGCTCGCCGACCGCCTGGTGCACGACGCGGGTCGCGTCACCGACCGGGCCGACGACGTCGCGTTGTTGCTGACGCGCTGGACGGGGGAGGGCAGCGACAAGGGAGGCATGGCGAAGACGGAGACGGGCACGGGAACGCGTACGGGATCCGGCACGCGCACCGGCCGGGACAAGGGCTTGGGGGCCGGACGGGAGCACCGGCGACGGAACGGAGCGGAGGACCATGGGCACGCCGAACGCCCGGCCTGACGGCCGCGACGCCGACGGGCCCTGGAGGCTCCCGGCCGGATGGGACTGGGCACTGGTCGACCACCTGCTCGGCCGCGCACCCCTGGGCATGGCCCTCATGGACACCGACCTGCGCTGCGTGTGGCTCAACGACGCACTGGAGCGCGGCGGCGGCATTCCGCGGGCCAAGCGCCTCGGACGCAAGCTCGCCGACATCCTCCCGGACCTCCCCGCCGCGACCATCGAGGCCAACATGCGCCGCGTGCTGGCCACCGGCGAGTCGCTGATCGACGTGGAGTACCGCGGCCGGACGGCGGCCGACCCGGAGCACGAACACGCGTACTCCACCTCGTTCTTCCGCGTCGACGACCCGAACGGCGAACCGCTCGGCATCTGCTACGCCGTCGTGGACGTCACCGACCGCTGGCGCGCGCGGCGGCGCATGGCGCTGCTGAGCGAGGCCGGGATGCGCATCGGCACGACGCTGGACGTGGCGCGCACCGCCCAGGAGCTGGCCGACGTCGCGGTCCCCGGGCTCGCCGACTTCGCCGCCGTCGATCTGCGCGAGCCCGTGCTGCGCGGCATCGAGCCGGCCCCGGGACCGGTCACCGGCGAGCCGGGGCTGCGGCGCGTCGGACAGCGATCGGCCCGCGACGACCCACGGGAGTCGTACGCCAGGAACGGCGAGTACGTCCCGGTCCGCGATGATTCGCCCGCCGCGCGCTGCCTCGTCGACCGGCGCGCGGTCCTGGAACCGGTCCTCGACCCGGAGTCCGTGGGGTGGATCGCCCGGGACCCCGAGGTCGCCCGGCGCCTGCGCGCGGTGGGGCTGCACTCGCTGATGGTCGTCCCGATAGCGGTCCGCGACCGCGTGCTGGGCGTCGCGCACTTCTTCCGGCGCGGCACCCCCGAGCCGTTCGAGGGCGACGACCTCATCCTGGCCGAGGAGTTCGTCTCAAGGGCCGCGGTCAGCATCGACAACGCGCGGCGCTTCGCGCACGAGCACGCCGCGACCCTCGCGTTGCAGCGCAGCCTCCTGCCGCACGGGCTGCCGCGCCAGACGGCCGTCGAGGTCACCTCGCGCTACCTGCCCGCCGACGACCGCACCGGAGTGGGAGGCGACTGGTTCGACGTGATCCCGCTGTCGGGCGCGCGGGTGGCCCTGGTCGTGGGCGACGTCGTCGGCCACGGTACGCACGCCGCGGCGACCATGGGACGCCTGCGCGCGTCCGTGCACACGCTCGCGGACCTCGACATGCCGCCGGACGAACTCCTCGCCCACCTGGACGACTTGGTCATGCGCTTCGTCGACGAGGAGGGCCGGGGCGAGGCCGGTCTCGACACCACCGCCCTCGGCGCGAGCTGTCTGTACGCGGTGTACGACCCGGTGAGCCGCCTGTGCACGCTGGCCCGCGCCGGACACCCGCCGCCTGCGCTGGTACGCCCTGGTGGCGAGGTGGAGTTCCCGGACCTGCCCGCGGGACCGCCGCTCGGGCTGGGCGGCATGCTGTTCGAGTCGACGGAGCTGGAACTGCCCGCCGGGACACTGCTGGTGCTCTACACGGACGGCCTGGTGGAGTCCCGGGCGCACGACATCGACCAGGGCCTCGACCTGCTGGGCGCGGCGCTGGACCGCCCCGACCGGCCACTGGACGACATCTGCGCGACCGTCCTGGACTCGCTCGTGCGCCGGCCTCCGGAGGACGACGTCGCCCTCCTCGTCGCCCGCACTCGCACGCTGGACGCCTCGCGCGTCGTCTCCTGGGAGCTGCCGGCCGACCCCGCGGTCGTGGCCGAGGCGCGCGAGCGCGCCACCACGCAACTCGCCGAATGGGGGCTCGACGACATCGCCTTCACCACCGAACTGGTGGTCAGCGAACTGGTCACCAACGCGATCCGGTACGCCGCCGGGCCCATCAACCTGCGCCTGATCCGGGACGACACCCTGATCTGCGAGGTCTCGGACGCGACCAGCACGTCCCCGCGCCTCCGCCACGCCCGAACCTCCGACGAGGGCGGCCGCGGACTGTTCCTGGTCGCCCAGTTCACGCAACGCTGGGGCACCCGCTACACGGCAGGCGGCAAGACCATCTGGGCGGAACAGCCGATCGCGGAGGCCTGAGCGGAGAACCCGGAACGGGACCACCCGTAAGCCTCCTCCGCCCTACGCGCCTGCCCGTGCCCACGCTTGCACGCCCGCTCGCTGCCGCGCCGACCCGGATCGGTGATGCAGCCTTCCCGGCACGGAATCCGCCACCATCCCCCTTCCCTTCACCCTCTTTCACCCGTCCGTGTCGTCATGCGGCGGAGTCGAATGCCCGTTTGGCGACGTGGGTACGGCCTCCTGCGGCGTCGTCGGGACGCCTCAGGCATCGCCCGGTGCGTGTGTGGCTCGGGGTGGCGGGATGGGTGGTGTTCGCGTGCGGGTTCGTGCGTTCGTCGGTGGGCTGGTCGTCGTCCTGTTGTCCGCGCTCCTCGGCCCCGGGGCCGGTACCGCGCATGCGGACTCGGTGGACTGCCGCCGCGCCAAGTGTGTCGCGCTGACGTACGACGACGGGCCCGCGGCGGAGTCGACCGGGATCCTCCTCGACCACCTGCGCGCGCACCGGGTCCGGGCGACGTTCTTCATGCTCGGCGTGCAGGCCGACAGGTTCCCGCGGGTGGCCCGCCGGGTGGCCGACGAGGGGCACGAGATCGCGAACCACACGTACGGGCACAAGGACCTGCGCACGCTCCGCACCGCGGAGGTGCGACGCGAGGTGGTCCGAGGTGCGGCCGCCGTCGCCCGCGCGACCGGGCGCCACCCGAGCCTCGTGCGGCCGCCGTACGGCTCGCAGGACCAGCGGGTCCGGGCCGCGATCAATGCGCCTGTCGTGCTGTGGAGCGTGGATCCGCGCGACTGGGCCGACCGCGAGGCGCGCACGGTGACGTCGCGGGTCCTCGGCGCCGTACGTCCGGGATCGATCGTCCTGATGCACGACATCCACCGCTCGACCGCCGACGCGGCCCCCGCGATCGTCACCGGGCTCCGTAAGCAGGGCTACCGCCTGGTGACCGTGTCCGAACTGTACGGCGGGGCGAAGCTGACGGCGGCCAAGGTCTACCGACAGCGCTGACCCCGGCGCCGACCCCCCCATCCCCAATCGAACGGCCGCCCGCAACCACGCACGTCCCAAGCTTTGGGCAAACAACGCCCTCCGGGCCCCGGTCCGCTCGGCACAGGGCGGTGCCGCCTCATACGATGGTGATCAAGTGAGGGGGCGGTGTGAGCGTCAAGACCGTAGGGCCGGCATGGCTGCCGGCAAGAGCGGGACTCGGACCGGTCGCCGCGTGGGCGTCCGCAGCGGGGTCGCCGCGTGAGGCGTTGTTCCTGGGATTCCCCGTCGAGCGCGGATCCGAGGCCGACAGCGCCGTCCAGGCCGCGCGCGGGCTCGGAGCCAGGACCGCGGTGATCGCGGACGTGCCGTACGGCGTCCACCCGCCGGCTCCGGAGCGACCGCCGCACGGCACCGGTCGTCCCTTCGCCCCACGCGTGGTGCTCCTGCTCGGCGACGAGTCCGCGCGGCTGGCGATCGGAGCGGCCGGGGCGGCCGAGGCCGCGGACGGCGGCGCCCTGTGGACCTCGCTGGCCTGCGACGGTGGCGCGTCGCACGCAATGCTCGCGGACCTCGCGGACTGGCTGGAGCTGCTGCCCGCGACCGTCGGATTCCCGACGTGGGCGGAGGCGCACCTGCGCGAGCTCGCCGACATCGTCGCCGAACGACATATAAGCGCCCCCGACGACGACGCGCCGCCGGGGCCACCCGGTACCGAAGCCCGCCTCCTGCACAACCTGCAAGCCCCTCTGCTCGACCGCCTTCCCGAGGGCCCCGTCGACGAACTGCACTTGTCCGCACCGGTTGTGGACGCCGATGCCCGCGCCGTACGCGCCCTCGTCGCACGCCTCGCCCCCTCCCGCATCGCCCTCGCCCTCCCGCCGCCGCGCGTCGGTTACGACCCGGACGCCTACGCCGCCGCACTCGCCGGCCGCGACGCGGAGATCCGCATCGTCGACGACGCCCACATGCCGCAGGCCCGCCTCGTGCAGTGGCGCACCGGTGACACCTGGACCGTGCTGACCGGCGGAGCGGACCTCACCTGGGCCGCACTGGGCGAGGCGGCCGGCGCCGGCGGCACGGTGGAACTCGCGGTTCTCACGGGCGGCGACCCGGCGCTGATGCCGCGTGAGGGCCTGCGGATCGCGGGGACCGCGGGCGACCAGGCGGTTCGCGGCGGGTCCGCGGTGGACCGAGAGGCCGCGGCCAGCATGACGGCGGCGGCTTCGAGCCCGACTCCGAGGTCCTCTCCGGCATCCGCACCCGCACCTGCTGCCGGACGCTTCCCCGAACCGGTTCCGCCGCCGGTGGCCGCGCCCGTCGCGACACCGCAGTCTGTCCCGACACCGCAGCCCGTTCCGGTGCCTGCACCTGTTCCGGTCGCTCCCGGTGCCGCCGCCCCCGACAGCCCGCAGCCTTCGTCCGCCGAAACTCCGGCAGCGGCAAGCCTGTCCGCGCCCGCGCCCGCGCCCGCCGCACCCGCCTGGCAGGACGACGATTTCCTGGACGACAAACCGGAGTTCGAGGGCCCGTATGCCGACGCCCTCGCCTCCCTCGCGCAGTCCGGCTGGTCCGCCGACGACCAGGACGGGATCTGGGAGGTCACCGGCTCGTTCGCCAACCCTCTGCCGGTGGCGGCGCAGGCGGTCGACGCGCTCGGGCCGTACCACGAAGGGCTGTTGCTGGTCCGTGCGGCGAGCAAGGGCCGCTGGGTGTTCCTCGCCTGGAACGGCCGCGAGTTGGTGATGCTGAAGCACGACCAGCCGGTGTGGCGGACGTACCGCGTGGACGCGCCCGCAACTCCCGGTTCCCGCTTCAGCGGTGGCAGCGTCGCCGTGCCGGGCCTGGTCGCGACCACGCCGCAGGTCAAGGGGGCGCCGCCCGTACTTGCTGGAATGCTCGGCGAACTGGGCTGGGACTACCCGGAGTTGATCAAGCGGCTGTTCGTCGACTGACGAAGCAGGCGGTTTGTGACGGAACACGCGTGACGCCCGACCGCGGGCCGCGGTCGGGCGTCGTGGCGTATGCCGTGCCGTGCGCGCACGGCATACCGGGGAATCCGCGCTGCTGACGGGAGTCAGTCCGGCAGGCCCTCGCGGGCCGCGACCGCGGTGTCCGGCTGGTCGGCGAACACGCCGTCCACGCCGAGGCCGTAGAACAGCTCGTACTCCGCGGTGACGTCGCCGCGGGCGTTCGGGTCGGCGCCGATGCGGAAGTCGGTCGGCAGGAACTGGTTCTCGGCCCGGAACGTCCACGCGTGCACGACCAGTCCGACGCGGTGCGCGTCGCGTACCACCGTGGTCGGGGGCAGCAGCTTGCCGCTCGCGTCGCGCGGCACGAGGAGGTTCTTGTTGGTGCCGACGCCGTCCGCGTATGTCGCGATCCACTTCAGGTTCGCGGCCGTCGCGAGATCCTGGTAGGTGCGCGGGTCGCCGGAGACGGTGAAGTCGTAGGGCTTGCCGGACGCGTCGAGCAACTGCGCCAGCTTCACGTCCGTCATCTTGTCGAGCCTGCGCAGGTTCGCCGTCTCGAACGACTGGATGATCACCGGCGCCTTGCGGCCGGTCAGCCGGTTGCGGCGAAGCAGGTCCACCAGCGGCTCTTCGAGCGGCAGCCCGATGGACCGGAAGTACGTCGGGTGCTTGGTCTCCGGGTAGATGCCGATCGTCCGGCCCAGGCGGCGGCCCTCGCTGCGCGCCAGGTCCACGACCTCCTGGAGCGTGGGCACCTCGAAGCGGCCGTCGAACGCCGTGTTGGTCGGCCGGACCAGCGGCAGGCGCTCCTTCGCGCGGAGCGTCTTGAGTTCGGCGAGCGTGAAGTCCTCGGTGAACCAGCCGGTGACGGCCGTGCCGTCGATCGTCTTGGTGGTCTTGCGCCCCGCGAACTCCCCGCGCGCGGCGACGTCGGTCGTGCCGGAGATCTCGTTCTCGTGCCGCGCCACCAGCACCCCGTCGCGCGTCGACACGAGGTCGGGTTCGATGTAGTCGGCGCCCATGCGGATCGCGAGACGGTACGCCTCAAGCGTGTGCTCCGGACGGTGGCCGCTGGCTCCCCGGTGCGCGATCACCAGCGGCTCGGCGGACGGGCGCGACGGCAGGTCCCCGCTGCCGTGCGCCGACGCGGGGCCCGCGGCGCCCGTCGTGACCAGGGTGGCGAGCAGCGCGCCGGCCAGGCCGAGTGCGGGAAGAACACGTCTCAACGTCGTCTCCTGTCGATTGACCCGACTGACTGTCCGGGCCGAGTCAAACGACGAAGGGCGACGCGCGGTGGCGGTGCATCTGACGCCCTGATGAAGCTCTCGCGAACGTCCGGCGTGAACCGGGGGCGCTGCGGTGCCCGGTCAGTACTCCGAGCAGGCGGACGGCACCTGCGCGCCGACGACGGTCCCCAGGCTACAGATCGCGTCGGCGCCCACCACCCAGCGCCCGTCCTCCAGGACCGCGCTGTACGCGATCTCCCCGGTCGTCGGTATGCCGTTGGTGAGCCACTTGACCAGGACCTCCGCCGTCGTGGCGCCGACGTCGACCCGGTGCACCGCCACGGTGACCGTGGCCAGAATCGGATTGGCGAAGACCTGGTCGATGAAGGCGTCCAGGCGGTCCGCGTCCTGGATCTTCCCCTTTCGCAAGTCGATCGGTTTGGAACCGTCGAAGGCCAGGGAGTACGCCTCGACGATCGACTTCTGCGCACTGGTGCCGGGGATCAGGGTCGGCTCCGCGGTGGCGAGCGGGGCGTTCGTCCGGCCTGCTGCCGTCGCTGCGCCGGGGGTGGCGCCGGAGCCCGGGGCGTTCGCGACCGACGAGTCCGACGTGCCGGTGGCGGTTCCGGTGCCCGTTGCCGATGCGGTCGTGGGCTGCTTCGCGGCGTCCGAGGACGGGTCGTCGCCGGAGCCCGAGCCCCGCACGGCGAGCCACACGACGAGTGCGACGACCACGGCACCGGCTGCGATGGCGATGACGGGCTTGGGGCCGAGAGCGAACCGCCGTGCGGGGGCGCCGGTTTGTCTGCCGGCTCCGATCACTACCGGATTCCCGTCCGGTCGCGCGACCGGGTCCGTGGGCGCGTCGGCCGGTGGCGGCGGCGCCGGGATTCGCAGGTCGGTCGGACCGGCGCCCGGCGGATACTCGGGCGGTGCGGGACGCGGTTGCGCGTTGTTCTCCCGCGGCACAGGGCTCGACGGCGCCGTGCGGCCGACACTCGGGATGCGGTTCAGCCGGTCGAGCGTTTCCGCGGCCGAGTTCGGGCGGTCGTCGGGGTTCTTCGCGAGCAGGGCCAGGATCAGGTCGTCGAGTTCCGGGGGTACGCCGCCGCGCAGCGCGCCGGGGCGTTCCGGCGGTGTCTCCAGGTGGGCGTACATCAGCGCCATCGGCTCGGTGGTCCCGAACGGTGTTTTCCCGGTGAGGAGTTCGTGGAGGACCCAGCCCAGCGAGTAGAGGTCGCCGCGCGCGTCGCCGGACCGCCCGCGGACGCGTTCCGGGGCCATGTAGGCGAGGGTGCCCATGATCGCGGTGGACCGCGTGGTGGCGGCCGCGAACCTGGCGATGCCGAAGTCGAGGACCTTGACGGTTCCTTCGGTGGTGAGCATCAGGTTGGACGGCTTGAGGTCGCGGTGCACGACGCCGTTCGCGTGCGCGACCGACAGCGCGGCGGCCACCTGGGCCGACCAGTCGACCGCGACGGCGATCTCGGGAGGCCCGGCGTCCCGCAACTCCCGGGCGAGGTCGTGGCCTTCGAGGAGTTCCATGACCAAGTAGAGGGTGCCGGTGCCCGGTTCCCGGCCGAGGTCGAAGACGGTGACCACGCCGGGGTGCCGGAGCCCACCGGTGATGTGGCCCTCGCGGAGGAAGAGTTCGGCCCCGGACGGGTCGTCGAGGTCGTGCGGCAGCAGTTTGACCGCGACACCGCGGCGGATGCGGGCGTCGCGGGCCTCCCAGACCTCGCCCATGCCGCCGCGGCCCAGCAGCCGTATCAGCTCGTACCGGCCAGCCAGGACCCGACCGATCACCCTGCACACCCCCGTTGCCACGCGACTTGCCGCCGCCCGGAGTTTACGGGCGCGGGGCGCGGGCCGGGCGTTCACGGGGACGGCCGGAGCACGAAACCCCCTGGCCGGGCGGCGCGGGCAGGCGCGGCCGGGGGTTTCGCACTGCGGCGTTCGGCGGCGTGGACTGGATGCCGCCGGGGGTACGCGGATCAGCCGTCGCCGGGGGACACCTTCGTCTCCGGCGGGTTGGCGGAGTCCGTTCCGCCCGCGGACGCGGAGCCGTTGGACCGCGCGGCGGCCGTGCCGTTCCCGGCCGCGGTCGAGGGCGTTGCGGAGGGTGCCGCGGCCGGCTTATCCGGCATGCCGGGGCGGCGTTGGATGGAGCGGAGCAGCACTTCGGACACGTCGGTGACGCGTACCGACTCCGCCGCCTTGCCCTCCTGCTTGCGCACCGCGACGCCGTCGGTCAGCATCACGATGCAGTACGGGCATGCCGCGGTGACCAGGTCCGGTTCGGTGCTCAGCGCCTCGTCGGTCCGCGTCTCGTTGATGCGGGAGCCGATCGTCTCCTCCATCCACATGCGCGCGCCTCCCGCCCCGCAGCAGAAGGAGCGTTCGCGGTTGCGCGGCATCTCGGTGAGGCGAACGCCCGGGACGCTGCCGAGGATTGCCCGCGGTGGGCTGAACACCCGGTTGTGCCGGCCCAGGTAGCACGGGTCGTGGTAAGTCACCGCCGCGTCCACCTCGTTCGCCGGCACCAGCTTGCCCTCCTCGACCAGCTTGGCCAGCAACTCCGTGTGGTGGACGACCTCGTAGTGGCCGCCGAGCTGCGGGTACTCGTTGCCGAGTGCGTTGAAGCAGTGCGCGCAGGTGACCACGATCTTCTTGGTCTCGCGCTCGCCGAAGGCGGCGTTGAGCGTCTCGACGTTCTGCTGCGCCAGTTCGTGGAAGAGGAGTTCGTTGCCCATGCGCCGGGCCGCGTCGCCGGTGCAGCCTTCGTCGCGGCCGAGGACCGCGTACCCGACACCGGCCTCGTGCAGCAGCTCGGCGACCGCCCGGCTGGTCTTCTTGGCATGGTCGTCGAGCGATCCGGCGCAGCCGACCCAGTAGAGGTATTCGACGTCCTCGGGAATCTCCTCGCCGCCCAACACCCGGACCTCGAAGGGGAGTCCGGCGGCCCATTCCATGCGGGCCTTCTTGCCGCGGCCCCACGGGTCGCCCTTGCGCTCCAGGTTGCGCATCATCGAGGCGGCTTCCTTGGGGAACTCCGACTCCATCATCACCTGGTAGCGGCGCATGTCGACGATGTGGTCGATGTGTTCGATGTCGACGGGGCACTGCTCGACGCACGCACCGCAGGTGACGCACGACCACAGGACGTCGGGGTCGATCACGCCGTTGACGTCCGAGCCTCCCACGAGCGGGCGTTCGGCCTCGGCGGCCTGCGCCTCGGGCAGGGCCGCGCGGGCTTCGTCGGACGAGGCGAGCAGGTACGGCGCCTTCGCGAGCGCGTGGTCGCGCAGCGACATGATGAGGAGCTTGGGGGAGAGAGGCTTGTCGGTGTTCCAGGCGGGGCACTGCGACTGGCAGCGGCCGCACTCGGTGCAGGTCGCGAAGTCCAGCAGGCCCTTCCAGGTGAAGTCCTCGATCGCGCCGCGACCGATCTTGTCGTCCTCGTCGGGGTCCTCGAAGTCGACCGGCTTGCCGCCCGAGTAGACCGGCAGCAGTGTGCCGAGCGCGCGCGGACGGCGCGAGAACAGGACGTTCAGCGGGGCCAGGAAGATGTGCAGGTGCTTGGAGTACACGACGAGCACCAGGAACGTCAGGACGATGCCCAGCGAGAGCAGCACCGCGACGTGTTCCAGGATCTCGTTGTTGTGCTCGCCCATCGGCTCCAGCAGTTCGCCTACCGCTTCCGAGGCGAACGCGCCGTTCTCGAACGGGAAGGTGCCGGTGTTGGTCTGCGAGCCGCGGAAGAGCAGAAGCGTCCACATGACGTTGAAGATCATGAAGAGGACCAGCCAGGCGGCGCCGGTGTGCGAGCCGAAGAACCGCGAGCCGCGACCGCCGCGTTCGGGCGACTGGCGCAGACGGATGGCGGCGAAGGCCACGATGCCGACCAGCACGGCGACGATGAAGGTGTCCTCCAGCGCGCCGAGCCAGGCCATCTTGCCGATCAGCGGGATGTGGAAGTCCTCGTCGAACAGTGCCCCGTAGCCCTCCACGATCGTCGCGCCGAGGATCACGAAACCCCAGAACACCGCGAAGTGCGCGGCCCCCGCACCGGTCCACTTGAGCAGCTTGCGTTGCCCGAGCACCTCGGTGGTGACGGCCCACAGCCGGGTCCCGACGTCACGCGTGCGGTCCGGATCCACCGGCTGGCCGGTGCGGCCCAGCCGGTAGAGGGTCAGGACACGCCGACCGGCGAGCGCGAACGCCACCGCCGTGATCGCCAGTCCGATGATGAGTCGTGCGACCACTTGCGCCTCCGAGGTCTCGGGTACTCGTACGCCGTGCCTGGTGCTCCGTTCTCGCCGTGCTGTTCTGCGGTGCTGTGCTGCGGTGTTGTCCTGCGGTGCTGTCCTGCCGTGCCGTCTCGCGGTGCTGTCCTGCGGTGCTGTGCTGCCGGGTTGTGCCGCCGTGCTGTTCCCCGCCCGGCTTTCGGTACGTCAGATCGCTTCGTCGGCAGCGGGGTTCCGCCGCCGGGCCAGTTCCTCCAGCAGTGCCGGGAGCACTTCGTGGAGGTCGCCGACCACCCCGACGTCCGCGATCTGGAAGATCGGCGCCGACGGGTCGCGGTCGATCGCCACGATGGTCGCGGCGTGCTGGATCCCCGCGCGGTGGTGCACCGACCCGGAGATCCCGCAGGCGATGTAGAGGCGCGGGTGCACGATCGCCCCCGTCTGCCCGATGAGCGCGTCCTGCGGGCACCACCCCAGGTCGGCCGCGGCGTGCGTCCCGCCGACGGCCGCGCCCAGGGCGTCCGCGACCTTCTCCACCAGGGCGAACCCCTCGGCCGATCCGACGCCGCGGCCGCCCGCGACCACCACCGAGGCGGCGGCGACCGACGGCCTGCGGTCCGGCTTGCGGGTGCGCGCGACGACGCGTACCCGCCGCTCGGCCTCCGGCAGTGTCACGCGCATCAGTTCGACAGCGGGTTCCACCGCGGCCTCCGGGGGAGCCGGGGCGGGCGCCGTGGTCCCGCACGCGACGGTGACGACGGGCGTGGCCCCGCGTACCACCGACTCGACGCGGTACGCCCCGCCGCAGACCTCCTGCACGGCCACCGGCCCGTCGGGATCCGCGAACACGTCGACCGCGTCGGTGATGATCCCCGAGCCGAGGCGCACCGCCACGCGCGCGGCGATCTCTCGGCCCTCCCGGTCGGACGGCACCAGCACGGCCGCCGCCGACATCTGCCATGCGAGTTCGGACAACGCGTGGACCGCGACCGCGGTCGACGCCGCGCCGCGCGCGGCACCGGCGGCCGTCCCGTCGGCCGGCTCCGCAGCCATGTCCTCGACGACGCACACGCGCGTCGCGCCGTGCCGTCCCAGGGCCGCGACGACGCGCGGCGCGGCCGGCCGGCGCATCACCGCGACGGGCGGGCCGAGGCGTCTGGCCATGCCGAGCAACCGGTACCCGGACACACAGACGGCGCCTTCGGCACCGTCACACTCCACGAGCACGAGCACAGGTTGCACAGGGAGCCTCCCGCGCGTTCCTCGGCCGGACGCCCGGCTCAGATCAGTTGGTGCTCCGTCAGATAGCTCGCCAGTTGCTCCGCCGCGTCGCGGGCCTCGCCCCGGACGATCAGCGCGGGCCGCTGCCCCGCGTACGGCGTCACGCTGCGCACCACCGTCGCGGAGGCGCCGAGGCCCACTTCGTCGGGGCGGATGCGCAGGTCGGCGAGCGACCACGTGCGTACGACCTTGCCCCGCGCCTCGACGACCGAGCGGTAGGCCGGATAGCGCGGTTCGCCCACGCGGTCGGTCACCGAGACCACCGCGGGTATGGGGACGGCGATGTCGTCGGTGGTCGCGCCGCCGTCGCGCCGCACGACGACCTCGTCCTCGCCGACCCACACCGCGTCCGCCTCGCAGGCGGCCGGCACGCCGAGGCGTTCGGCGACCATCGCGGGCACCACCGACATGCCCGAGTCGGTGGACGCCGTACCGCACAGCACCAGGTCGAATCCGATGCGGCGGACGGCCGCGGCCAGCACCAGCGACGTCGCCTGCGCGTCGGATCCGTGCAGCGCGTCGTCGACCACGTGTACCGCCTCGTCGGCGCCGAGGGCCAGGGCCCGGACCAACGCCCTCGCGGCGCCCGGCGGTCCCATCGTCACGACGCAGATCTGCACGTCCATGCGGCGTCTCGCGATCCGCATGGCCTGTTCCACGGCGTACTCGTCCGGCTCACCGAGCCGACAGGTCAGCGCTTCCCGGTCCAGTGTCAGGTCGTCGGCGAACATCCCGTCCGCCAGGGGACGGTCGACGGTCTCGTCCGGGACGTGCTTGACCAACACCACAAGCTTCACCGCTGCTCGCCTCCGCTCGCCTGCGGATCGTGCTGCCGGATGCCGAGTGTAGGGGCAGCGCACCACGATCGACAGGGGCACGCGGGCATGGGATCAACGACGAAATCCCTTGCTGTGCTTGATCATTCGGCACATGATCGAGGATCTTGGACGGGGTCGGGGGCGGCGGCCGCGACGTCGGCGTTCCGCGGCGCGGGCGCTGCCGCGCAGTGGTGCGGGCGGGGCAACGCGGGCGCGGTTCAGCGGAGTTTGGCGGTGCCGATCCGGCGGAGCCACGGGTCGCCGCCGCCGCGCGGGCGCATGGCGCGGTCCAGGGCCAGTTCGGCTTCGCGGCCGTGGAGTGTGAGTGACAT
This sequence comes from Yinghuangia sp. YIM S09857, assembly GCF_051388915.1. Classification (NCBI taxonomy): domain Bacteria; kingdom Bacillati; phylum Actinomycetota; class Actinomycetes; order Kitasatosporales; family Streptomycetaceae; genus Yinghuangia; species Yinghuangia sp. YIM S09857. The sequence goes on from NZ_JBPKBH010000009.1 coordinate 221,524, forward strand.
CAGGTGGTTGCCGAACCACGGGCCGCCCAGTTTCGTCCAACGCACCGGTCTCGGCGGGAGCTTCGCGTGCCGGGCGAGGAGGGCGCCGATGCGGGTGGCCACGGCGCCCCAGCCGAGCCGGAAACCGAAGCGGATTCCGACCGGGACCGCGTTGTGCAGCGGGGAGCAGGTGAACTGGACCACACGGGCGGGGCGTTGGGGCTCCTTGCCGTTGGTGGCGGTGGTCTCGTGCGCCGGCCAGTCCGCCTCCGCCGCGTACGCGTGGTGCACGTCCCCCGACAGGACGGCGATCGTCGCGGGCGGCCGTCCCTCGGCCCGGGGGCCGTCCGCCGCGATGCGTTCGAGCACCCCGGTGAACGCCGCGAACGACTCGCGGAACGCGGCCCAGTGCTCCAAGTCGCCCGCCCGGCGCACCTTTTCGCTGATGCGCGCGATCCGTGGGCCGCGGGCGCCCGCGCACAGGGCCTCGTTCCACGATTCCAAGTCGTGGATGGCGTGCGGCAGCAGCCAGGGGAGCGAGCTGCCGATCAGGAGGTGGTCGTACCCGCCCTCGTCGAACTGCTCCTCGGCCCAGGCCAGTTCGCCGGAGCTGATGATGTGGCGGTCCTTGGGCGTGAGGACGCGTCCGGCCCGGGTGTCGAGCATGACGAGGCGCGTGCGTCCGAAGTCGCGGCGGTAGCTCCACCAGGCGCGCGGGTGGTCCCGGTCGCCGTTGCCGGCGTCCGCGTCGGCGCGGAGTGCGAAGGCGCGCAGGATCTCCTCGGCCTGCGCGGGGTCGGCGGCGTCCCGCACCTTCGCGTAGGTCTCGTCGGCGGCCAGCGCGCCGGGGTCGAGGTTGCCGAGGTGCTGGTACACCCAATAGGACGCGAACGCCCCGCCGATGCGCTCGGGCCACCACGGCAGCGCGGCCATGTCGGTGCGCCACGTGTGCGAGGTGTTCCAGTCGTCCACGATCTCGTGGTCGTCGAAGATCATGGCGCTCGGCACGGTCGAGAGCAGCCAGCGGATCTGCGGGTCGCCCCAGGACTCGTGGTAGAGCAGCGCGTACTCATGGTAGTCGGCGACCTGCGGACCGGGTGGTCGGGAGATGTCGCGGCGGGCGGCCAAGCGGTCGCGCATGCGGACCGAGATCTCGTCGGCGTACACCTGGTCGCCGAGCAGCAGCAGGGCGTCCGGCAGTTCGTCGGGGGTGCCGCCCGCGAGCCGGGTCGCGAAGGTGTCGAGGACGTCGGGGTCGAGATGCCTTTCGTCGGGCTCCTCGCGGTTCGGCGGTCGCGACCAGCGGCACGAGCCGAAGGCGATGCGCCGCGGCTCGGCGTCGTCCCCGGCCGTGCGGATCACGCTCGGCGGGAACACCGCCGGGTGGGGCGGCCACACCTGGCGTCCGTCCAGCAGCACGCGGTAGGGGCGGGTGCGGGCGGGAGCCAGGCCGTCCACGACCACGATCGCGTAGTGCCTGCCGAACACCGACCACGTGGCGGCCTCGCCCGCGGCGTCGTCGCACTCCACGCGCACCGAGCCCGGCCCGTCGGTCTCGACCCACACCGTGGCGGTCGTGCGTCCCGCGTAGCGCAGCGCGGGGCCCAGCACGAGGTCGGCCATCGCGGCACCCCTCCTCCACCGGCACTGTGGCCGGGTCGGCGTTTCGGTTCCGCTTTGTGTGTGCCCGGTCGAGGGCGGGGTACGCGGCATGCCTCGGTCGCGCCCCGCTTCGGTCGCGCCCCGCCTTGCTCGCCCGCGCACCGCCGAGGGTCTCAGCGCAGCCCGTGCCGCCGCGACACCATGCGCTCCGCCGCGCCGCGCGGCAGCACGCGCCGCAGCGCGAACACCAGCGGGGCGTTGCTGCCCACGGCGTACAGCGGCCTGGGCCGGGACGCCTCGATCGCGCGCAACACCACCGCGGCCACCTCGTCCGCCGAAATGCCGTTCGCCTCGTTGGCGTTCAGCGCGGACAGCATCGTGTGGTACTCCTCCTTGTAAGGGGAGTCGTCGGCGATGTACTGCGTGCGGCGGGCACTGATCCCGGTGCTGATCGACCCGGGCTCGACCGTCGTGATGCCGATGCCGTACGGCGCCACCTCGCGCCGCGCCGCGCTCGCGAAGCCCTTGAGCGCCGCCTTCGACGCCACGTAGGACGAGCGGTAGGCGAGCGGGAAGCTGGCCAGCATCGAGCCGACCATGACGACGCGGCCCCGGCGCCGCGCGCGCATGCCGGGCAGGAACAATTGCGTGAGGCGTACGGGACCCAGCACGTTCGTGCGGAAGAGCCGGTCGAGTGCGTCGGGCGGCAACTCCTCCAACGGTCCGCTCTGGCTTTCCCCCGCGTTGTTGACGAGCACGTCGAGGTCGCCCACCGCGGCCGCGCATGCCTCGATCGAGGCGTTGTCGGTGAGGTCGAGCGGCAGGTACTCGACGCCGGGCAGCGGATCGGCGATCTTGCCGGGGGCGCGTGCGGTGCCGAACACGAGGTAGCCGTGCCGTACCAGGGCCGCGGCGACGGCGGCGCCGATGCCGGAGGACGCGCCGGTGACGAGCGCGGTGCCCCGGGCCGGGGCGCTCATGCGAGCCTCTTGGCGAGTGCGCGACCCGCCGCCCGGCCGGAGAAGATGCAGCCGCCGAGGAACGTGCCCTCCAGCGCGCTGTACCCGTGCATGCCGCCGCCGCCGAACCCGGCCACCTCGCCCGCCGCGTACAGCCCGCCGAACACCTCGCCGTCCGGCCGAACCACCTGGGAGTCGAGCGTCGTCTCCAGCCCGCCGAGCGTCTTGCGGGTCAGCAGGTGCAGGCGCACCGCGATCAGCGGGCCGTGCGCCGGGTCCAGGAACCGGTGCGGCGCGGCGACGCGGGTGATCTTGTCGGGCAGGTAGGCACGCGCGTTGCGCACCGCCATCAGTTGCAGGTCCTTGCTGTACGCGTTGTCCACGTTCCGGTCGTGGGCGAGCACTTCGCGCTCGACGTCCGCGAAGTCGAGCGCGGGGCCGGGCGAGATCGCGTTCATGCCGTCGACGAGCTCGCGCAGCGTCGGGCGCACCACGAAGTCCTCGCCATGGTCCAGGAACGCCTGGACCGGGCCCGGGGCGCCCTTCTTCACGCGCGACAGCACCAGCTTGAGGTCCTTGCCGGTGACGTCGGGGTTCTGCTCCGAGCCGGAGAGTGCGAACTCCTTCTCCACGATCGAGCGCGTCAGCACGAACCAGGAGTGGTCGTACCCGGTCGCCACGATGTGCCGCATGGTGGCCAGCGTGTCGTGGCCGGGGAACAGCGGCGCGGGCAGGCGGCGGCCGGTCGCGTCCAGCCACAGCGACGACGGCCCGGGGATGATGCGGATCGCGTGGTCGGGCCACACCGGGTCCCAGTTCTTGATGCCCTCGGTGTAGTGCCACATGCGGTCGCGGTTGACGATCGAGCCGCCCGCGCCCTCGGTGATCTCCAGCATGCGGCCGTCGACGTACGCCGGGACGCCGGTGATCATCGCGCGCGGTGCCGGGCCCATGCGCTCCACGGGCCAGTTCTTGCGGACCAGTTCGTGGTTGCCGCCGATGCCGCCGGACGTCACGACCACCGCCTGCGCGCGCAGCTCGAACTCCCCGGCGGGCTCACGCTCCGAGGCCACACCGCGGCCTCGGGACGAGGGGGCGAGCACGGTGCCGCGGACGCCGACCGCCGCGCCGTCCTCGACCACCAGGCCGTCGACCCGGTGGCGGTACCTGAACGTGACGAGGCCGCGCGCCGCGGCGTCCAGCACCGGTTCGCGGAACACCCGTACAACCTCGGGGCCGGTGCCCCAGGTCAGGTGGAAACGCGGCACCGAGTTGCCGTGCCCGGTCGCCGTTCCGCCGCCGCGCTCGGCCCAGCCGACGGTGGGCATCACGCGCAGCCCGAGGCCGTGCAGGTACGCGCGCTTCTCGCCGGCGGCGAAGTCGACGTACGCGTGCGCCCATTGGCGCGGCCAGTGGTCCTCGCGCCCGCGGTCGAACGCGGCGGAGCCGAGCCAGTCGGCGAGCGCGAGCTCGTAGGAGTCCTTGATGCCCATGCGGCGCTGCTCGGGGCTGTTCACCAGGAACAGCCCGCCGAGCGACCAGAAGGCCTGGCCGCCGAGATTGGCCTCGTTCTCCTGGTCGACCACGAGCACGCGGCGTCCGGCGCGGGTGAGTTCGTAGGTCGCCACGAGCCCGGCGAGACCGGCCCCGACCACGATGACGTCGGCGTCGTCCTTCATGCTGCGTCCTCCGTGCTGTAGGCGTCGACAACGGCCAGGAACAGCGCCTCGCGGCGCTCCCGTACGGCAGGGTCGTGCGGTTCGAGGAGCACCTGCACGGCGGTCCCGTCGTGCACCGCGACCAGCGCGTGGCCGAGCGCGACCCGGTCGGTGACGCGGCGGCCGAGTCGGTCCAGTGCGGCGACGAGGGCGGGCAGCACGGTGTCCTGGATCGCCTGCTCGCGCGCGGCCATCACCCGGCGCAACGGCGGATTACGCAACGCGTGCGCGGTGAACTCGGCGGTCACCCGGTACCACGCGTCGTCCACCGGAATCGCCGCCAACGCGGTCCGCAACCCGTCCTCGGCCGACACGGCGGAAACCTCGGCCAGCGCGGCCCCGACATCGTCGAGCATCCGCCGTGACCGCTGCTCCCACATCGCGAGGAACAGCTCGTCGAGCGAGGTGAAATTCGAGTAGAACGCCCCGCGCGTGAACCCGGCCCGCTCACAAACCCGTTCGACCGTCGCGCGCCCGAAACCCTCCTCCGCGAACACCTCCAGCGCGGCCTCCAGCAACCGCTCCCGAGTCCGAGCCCGCCGCGCCGTCAACGCTTCCGTCAATGCCCTCACCCCTCCCGATACAAGAACGTATCCAATACACCCATGTATGGAAAGGCCCCACGCCCACACGGCCGGGCTGCCGCGGAGACCCCGACCCGCCGACGCGCACGAGCAGGTCCCGACCGGGACCCCCAGGCGAAGGCCCCAAGGCTCGCACGTGCCCCCACGCTGACGCGCTCGCGCTGAGGCTGACGCGCTGACGCGCTGACGCGCTGACGCGCTCACGCAGTCACGCGCTCACAGGGTGACGCTCACGCGGTCACGCGGTCACGCGGTGACGCTGACGCGCTCACGGCTCGTTGCACTTGCCGCGCCGCCCGCCCCGCCCCCGGCCCCGTGTGCTTGCTCGGCGTGCTCTTGGGTTGGGTGGGTGTTCCCCGGCACTTGGTCCGTCCGATTGCGTTAGTGCGTGGTGGGGACGCACAGGACCGGGAACGGGGACAGGTGGAGGAGTTTGTGGGGGGTTGAGCCCAGGAGGGCTCCGCGGAGGGGGCTTTCGCTCCACGTGCCTACGACGATCACCCGGGCGGCATGGCGGGTCGCGGCGTCCACCAGGGCCTCGGGGGGTTTCTCGTCGAGGATCTCGACGGTGGTTTGCAGGCCGGCGGCCTCGGCGGTTTGGACGGCGCTGCCGAGTGCGGTGCGGCCCATCTGGCGCACCGCCTCGTAGTGGGTGCGGTATTCCTCGCCACCGACCCCCGGCGGGGCCGCGCCGAAGACCAGGACCAGCGGTTCGCCGAACGCCGCCGCCCATTCGATCGCGACCTCCAGCGCCCGCGCGGCCCCCGCCGACTCGTCGTATCCCAGGACGACGGACATCTCACGACTCCTTGCCGGCCGCGGACTTCCGCGGCACCAAAGCGGGATCCACCACGCCACGCCGTTCGGACCAGAACGCGGCCGACCGCAGCCGCCACACCAGCATGATCACGACGCCGACGGCCGTGATGCCGAGGCCGATCACCAGCGGCGGTCCCAGTCCGAGCCAAGAGTCGCCGCTGTACGAGTTCTCCGGGTCGGCCATGTCCCGTACCGACTCCACCAGAAGCCACGCCAACAACCCCGCGCCGACCAGCGGGCCGATCCCGATCAGGAACAGGTTGCGGGCGCTCTCCAGGAGGTGCCGCCGGTAGTAGACGACGCACGCTACGCCCGTGAGCGCGTAATAGAAGGCGATCAGCAGTGACAACGCCGTCAGCGAGTCGAACAGCGCGTTCTCGCTGATCCGGTTCACCACCACGTACCAGACGACGGCCACCCCGGCGACCCACCACGTGGCGATGTCCGGGGTGCGGAACCGCGGATGGATGCGAGCGAACGTCCGCGGGAGGGCACCGCGCCGGGCCATCGACAGCGCGGTGCGCGAGGCCGGGATGATCGTCGTCTGGGTGGACGCGAACGCCGACGTCGACACCGCCAGCAGGACCACCCAGTCCCAGCCGCCCATCGCCTCACCTGCGAGGAGCGCGAAGATCGACTCCTCCTCGTCCGCGTTGTCCGTGAGGAAGGTGGTACCCGCGTAGGCCACCACCGCGATGGACACCGAGAGGTACGTCGCCAGCAGCAGAATCGTCGACCAGATGCCCGCCTTGCCCGGCGCCGTCGCGGAGTCCTCGACCTCCTCGGTGAGGTTGACCGCGGACTCCCAGCCCCAGTACATGAACACGCCGAGCAGGAGCCCGCCGGTCAGCGCCGCGCCGCCCTCGCCGAACGGGTTGAGCCAGGACCAGCCCGGTTCGATGCTGTCCGGCAGGCCGCTCCCGGCGTACACGCGCGAGATCGCCACGATCGCGAACACGAGCAGGAACGCCACCTGCGCCAGGATCAGCACGCGCTGGACCCGGGCCGAAGCCTCGGTGCCGATCACGCACAGGGCGGTGAGCGCGATGATCACGACCACCGCGAGGGACTGCCGTACCGGCTCGTCGTCCGCCCAGTCGTCGAGGTTGACGGCCAGCAGGCCGAACCGCACGGCGACGTCGGCCAGCGAGCCGACCACCAGCACGCCGGTCATCATGATCGCCCAGCCGCCGAGCCACCCGGCCCACGGGCCCATCGCCCGGGTGACCCACGAGAACGTCGTCCCGGCGTCCTGGTCGGCCTTGTTGAGGTGGTAGAAGGCCGAGGCGATGAGCAGCATCGGCACGAACGACGCGAGCACCACGCCCGGGGCGTACACCCCGACGAACGCGACGACGGCGCCGATGACCGCGGCCAGGGAGTACGCGGGGGAGGTGGCGTTCAGGCCGATCACCAGCGCGTCGAGGAACCCGATGGCGTCGGCCTTCAGACCGACCTCCCCGGGAGCGGGGAGCTGCGCGTCGCGCCCGGCATCGTGGGACATGGCCTGCCTCGCTTCAGCGGTACGCCGACAGGAGTGGCGGCGCCCCCGGCGGGCCGGTCGCCCCCGCCACCGGTGCGCGTGTGCCGCGCGAGCCTGCCGAGCCGCCGTCCCCACCGCTCGTATACCCCGCGCGCGGGTACGGCGCATAGGCCGTACGAGTGTCGGTGTCCTACCGAAACGGAGCACTTGTGCCGCACCGCCCGGACCGCTGCACCGCCGGGCCGTCGTGCGCCGGACCGTCGTGCCGCCCGGGCCGACGCGCCCGACCCGACCGGTGCGCGGCCGTCGGTCAGGCCACGTCGATGCCGAAGTCGCCGAGCAGCGGTTCGAGCCCGTCCGGGTAGCCGCGGCCGCCGACCACGAACTTCCAGTCGCCGTTCGCCCGGCGCCGGAACGAGCCGAGCACGAGCGCCGTCTCCCCGGCCCGGCCGTCGGAGACCGCGAGCCGGTCCAGCTCGTCGCCGGACGCGTTCGACAGGCGGATCGCGGCGTCGGTGAACCCGGACAGGTCCGCCGTCGGGTTGACCGACGGATCCACCGCGGCGACCAGCACGACGCGGTCCGCGCGCCCCGGCAGCGCGTCGAAGCGCACCGCGACCGCGGCCTTGTCGGAGCCGCGCGCCGCCACGGAGCGCACGGTCCCGTCCGGGGTCGCGGTGTTGTTGTAGAAGACGAAGTAGTCGTCGCCGAGAACCTGGTCGCCCCGGCACACGAGCACGCACACGTCCAGCGCCACGCGGCCGGACCACGTCATGCCGAGCACCGCGGCGTCCTCGGCGGGTCGTTCGTCGGTGGTGCCTGGGACCGTGTCGGGAATCGCGCCGGGAATCGCGAAGCCGCTCGCGGGCAGCGTCCCGGCCGGGGGTGCCGCATCGGCGGCGGCGCGGGGGCCGGGGACCGCGTCGTCGCGGCCCGAGCGTGTGCCGGAGCCGCGGCCACCGCGCGTACCGCGTGCGGAACCGCCCGAGGAGCCGGCGGAGGGACCGCCCGCGCCGCCGCGTCCGCCGCCCGTTCGGCCGCCCGCGGGCGAGCCGCCCGGAGCGTCCACCGTGCCGAGGCGCCCACGGAGCCCGCATTGCGCCAGCAGGTCCACGAGTTCGTCCCCGTTGATCAGGGTCAGCGGCTTGCCGCGCGCGAAGGTGTAGGACGTGGGACCGAACGACGAGGTCGTCACCAGAACGCCCTTGTTCGCCCCGACGTCGTGGACCGTGCCGTACAGATCGCGAACCGCCGTCGGCGGCACGGTGTGCCGGTACCGCTTCACCTGCACGACGATCTTGCCGCCGCTCAGCGGGTCCGGGTCCAGCGCCTCGACGTCCACCCCGCCGTCGCCCGAGCGCTGCGTCGTCACCGCCTGGAGCCCGCGGGCCCGGAACAGTTCGGCGACCAGGCCCTCGAACGCGATCGGGTCCATCTCCAGCAGGTTCGGCACCGCGTCGTCGTCGGCGTGCGACACCACGGCCGCGCTGCCGCCGACCTCGTCGGGACGGCGTACCGCGCGCACCGCCGTGCGCTGGTCCGGCCGCGCCGACAACTTGCCGTCCAGCGCGTCCGCGAGGCAGTCGAGCGCGGTCACCCGGGCCAGGTCCAGCCGCGTGAAGTCGGCGCGTGAGGCCCGCACCGACGCCAGCACGATCTTCGCCGGACGCCCGGTCGCCGGATCGCGGTCGTCCACGAAGCCGTTCACCACGGCCGACTCCAGCGCGCCGAACTCGTCGGCGGCGTACACCTCGCGCAGCACCAGCAGCACCGTCTGCGCGAGCACGTCGCGGTAGAGCGCCCGCCGTTGCGTCACCGGGCGCGCCACCTCCTTGTCCTGGTCGGTACTCGGCATGTACCGCACGGACTTCGCCTCGGGGACGACCTCGATGCCCGGCAACTGCCAGTCCAGCACCAGTTCGCGCGAGCCACGGTCGTACGCCGCGGCGACCTGGTGCGGGAAGCCGTCCGGCCACGCCGCCGACGCGTACAGCGCCGCGGAGAAGTACTGCACGGCCGCTTCCGCGTCACCGCGGCGCAGCGTCCCGCCCAACGTCCGCACCTGTGCGTTGTGGTCGCGGATCTGCGCCAGCGTGGTGTCCGCCCACTGCTGGTACTGCTGCCGGTACGCCTCCAGTTGCCGCAGCCGCTGCGCCTCGGCTTCCTGCGCCGCGTACCAGTCCCGCTCGAACCTGGCCCGCGCCTCCGCGCGCGCCTGCGCACTCGGGCCGAATCCCCAACCACCCTGCGCGGGCTGGTAGTTCGCCTCGACCGGGACCTGGACCGCGACCGCCAGGTGCCCCGGCTCGAACGGCTCCACGTACTCCGCGCGCATCATCGAGGACGAGCGGAACGCGGGCCCGCGGCACCCGGCGGCCAACAGCCCCTCCAGTGCCGCGACTCGCGCCTCGATCTCCTCGGTGCGCACCCGCGCGTCCGCCTCGCGGCGCTGCCTGTACGCCGCCTGCTGCTCGCGGTGCGCCTGGGCCATCGCCCGTTCCGCCGCCCGCTGTTGCCGCTCATAATCGCGCCGCTGCTGCTCCTGGGCCCTGCGCTGCGCGTCCCGGCGCCGCTGCTCCTGCCGCTGCGCCTCGGCCCAGACCCCCATCAGCCCGTCATTGCGCCGACTCATGAACGCCGTCGTCCTCCCCACCACCAGCGGATACCCGCCGACTCTAGCGCGCGCGGACCGACAGCTTCCGGCGGCTCGTCAGGTCCGGTCCGGCGGTTCGAGCCCGTGGTCCCGCGGGGACCTGCGCGGAGCCGGAGGGGAGACGGATCCGCGTCTCGGTTTCGGGCGCGAAGGGTGTGTCCACGAGACCGAGGAGGGGCCATGTCGCAGTACGCCGCCCCTCGTTCGTGCGTGATCGTGCGGCACCGCATCGGGCAGCTCGCCATCACGCCCGGCACCCGCTGCCGGTGATCGACCCGCCCGGACGCGCGCTCCCGCAATAGGTCTCGGCGGCCCAGGTCGCGGCGATCTGGGGCGAGGACGGGATGGCGTCGATGTGGACCGCCGCGAACGTCCGCGCCCACGGGGGCGGTTCGGCGGACGCCCGGTTCCTGTACGACCTGGCGCAGGGCGCGCCGCGGTTCGAACCGCGGACCTGGCCCAAGGCGATGACGCTGAGCCGCCCGTTCGCGGGGTCGGTGACGTTCGCGTCACGCGAGGAACAGGTGCTTGACACCGCGGAGCCGGCCGCCGGGCCGCGCGCGCACTCGTGCGGGCGAGCGGCGCCGCGCCGACGCCCGTCCGCACGGTGCCGCGCCGGCACGGCCGCAACACGCGGACGAGACCGGGAGGCCCCTGGCCGCGCACGCGCGCACGCGCCCGCGGCGGGCGGACACGACCGCGCGCGGGGACCCGGACGCCGGAGTCCCCGCACGCCGACGGCGGCCCGCCGGGTGTCCCGCCGAGGCCGCCGTGTGCTCAGTATCCGAGCGGGGAGGAGGGGTCGAACGGAGTGGCCGCCGGGTTCGCGGCCGGTGCCGGGTGGCATGTGAAGCCGATCCGGGTCAGCGCCCGGACCACCTCCTTCGCGGAGAAGTCCCGGCGGTCCTGGCGGGTGATCACTTCGCCCACCTGCTTGACGGGGTAGACCCGGCGACCGATGGTCACCGAGTCGCCTTCGACGGTTTCCGGCTTGATGTCCCGCATCGCTGCCTCGACCTCGTTCTTGACGAGGTCGAAGGAGAATCCGGCGATGACGCAGCGCATAAGTCCTCGGCAGAGTTGAGAGAAGGGACGGCTTCCGCCGACCCCGGGGGTTCAGCCTGTCACAGCGGGGCTGTGCGGTGGGGGTCCTCGGTCGGTTCGGGGCGGGGAGGACCGGCGGGGGCCGGGTGCCCCGCCCCGGGGATGAGGCGTGTGGCGACCTGAGTCGGTTCGGCGCGGGCAGGCGGGCCGGCGGTGCCGGGTACCCCGCGAACGAGGCGTGTGGCGGTCTGAGTCGATTCCGCGCGGCCCGTCTCGCAGGTCGGCCCCCGCGCCCTGGGGGCGGCGGTCTCAGTCCGTTCCGGGCGGAGCCGACCGGCGGCGCCGCGTGCCCGTCCCCCTGGCCGCGCCACGCCGCCCGGGTTCCGCCGGACGGTCCGAAACGCGGCGGCGTTCGCCGCGCGGCACGCCGCCTCCGGACGGACGGTGCTCGCTCACGCGCTCGGCGTCGGCGCGGCCCGTCCGGGCCGTGCGCTCCGTGCCGACCGTGCGTTCCGTTCGCCCCACGCGATCGGCGCGGCCCGCGCGCTCGGCGTCGCCGCGGCCTGTCCGGCCCGCGCGCTCGACGCGTTCCGTTCGGCCCGTGCGGTCGGCACCCCGGCCACGTCCGCCGCGCCCCGAGCCTCCGGCGCGTCCGGCGCCCCCGGCACGGCCCCCGCGCCCCGAGCCCTCGGCGGCCGGAGCCGTGACCGGCACGACCGGAACGCCGGACGGCGCCTGCGCCCCGGTGATGCGGTTGAGCTCCGCGTCCCCGGCGCGCACGCGCGTCGTACGGGGCGTGATCCCGGCGTCCGCCATCAGCCGCGTCATGTCCCGCCTCTGATCGGGCAGGACGAGGGTGACGACCCGGCCCGACTCCCCGGCGCGTGCGGTGCGGCCGCCCCGGTGCAGGTAGTCCTTGTGGTCGCCGGGCGGGTCCACGTTGACGACCAGGTCGAGCTGGTCGATGTGGATGCCGCGCGCCGCGACGTTGGTGGCCACCAGCGCGGTGAGGTGCCCGGTCTTGAAGTGCGCGAGCGTACGCGTGCGCTGCGCCTGCGACTTGCCGCCGTGCAGCGCGCCCGCCCGTACCCCGTTCTTGAGCAGGTGCTTCGTGAGCTTGTCCACGGCGTGCTTGGTGTCCAGGAACATGATCACCCGGCCGTCGCGCGCCGCGATCTCCGTCGTGGCGGCGAACTTGTCGGCGAGGTCGACCTGGAGGACGTGGTGCTCCATCGTGGCGACCGCGGCGGCGGACGGGTCGACGGAGTGCACGACCGGGTCGTTCAGGTAGCGGCGCACGAGCCGGTCGATGTTGCGGTCGAGCGTCGCGGAGAACAGCATGCGCTGGCCGTCCTGCGGCACCTGGTCGAGCAGCCGGGTGACCTGCGGCATGAAGCCCATGTCGGCCATCTGGTCGGCTTCGTCCAGCACGGACACCGCGACGTCGCCGAGGCGGCAGTCGCCGCGTTCTATGAGGTCGGTGAGGCGCCCCGGGGTCGCCACGACGATCTCGACGCCACCGCGCAGGGCCGTGGACTGGCGGCCGAGGGAGACGCCGCCGACGACGGTGGTCACCCGGAGGCGCAGCGCGCGGGCGTACGGCGTCAGCGCGTCGGCGACCTGTTGGGCCAGCTCGCGCGTCGGCACCAGGACCAGGCCGAGCGGCTGCTTCGGCTCGGCGCGGCGGCCCGCGGTCCGGGCCAGCAGCGCCAGGCCGAAGGCCAGCGTCTTGCCGGAACCGGTGCGTCCCCGGCCGAGGACGTCGCGGCCCGCGAGCGTGTTCGGCAGCGTCGCGGACTGGATGGGGAAGGGGACGGTCAGGCCCTCGGACCGCAGGGCGGCCAGCAGTTCGGCCGGCATGTCGAGTTCGTCGAACGCGGAAACCGGGGGCAGTGCGGGTGTGGCGGTGACCGGAAGGGCGAACTCCCGGGGGCGGGCGGGTGCGGCGGAGCGCTGCGGGCGGTGGGCGCCGGAGCGGCCCCGGCCTGCGGGGCGGCCGTCCGGACGGCGTGCCGTGCGGGTCATGCGAAACCTCCTTGATCCGGCACGCACCACGGAATTCCGGCGGCGCCGCGGGCGCCGCCGGATCGCCGGACCGAGCCGGGTAATGCCGGCGGAAAACCGGGAATGCCCGGTGCGCCGGTCGGCGGGAATTACCGTGCCGGTCCCGCCGCGAGCGCCGCGGGACCCGCCCCGGTAAATCCCGGCGGGAAAACGCAGCGCTGGGGCCCGCACCCGAAGGTGCGGGCCCCAGCGCCGGAAAAAGCGTCAGGCGGGAACGATGTTCTCCGCCTGCGGGCCCTTCTGGCCCTGCGTGATGTCGAAGGAGACCTTCTGGCCCTCCTGGAGCTCACGGAAACCCGACGTGGCGATGTTCGAGTAGTGCGCGAACACGTCGGCGCCGCCGCCGTCCTGCGCGATGAATCCGAAGCCCTTTTCCGAGTTGAACCACTTCACGGTACCGGTAGCCATAATCGTCTCCTTGGGGGCAGTTTGCCCGGAATCCGCACTGCGCGAAATCCGCATCGCCGCAATCATGCCCCTCCGAAATAAGCCGGAGACACAGAAATGCACCCGACTGCCGAATGGCTGAAGAGTGCACTTGAAGTCTAAGGGAACCACAACCGCAACTGAGGCAACCGTATCACGTTGCACGCGGTCGTATGCGGGACGTTATATCGGTGTCGTGATGCCCGGGCCCGCATAGGCGCCTCACATAGGTGCCCCGCATAGCGTCCCGCATATGGCCGCATCCGGAATTCTCTCGCGGTCAGTGCAGATTTTTTGTGTCCGCGGTCGCCGCGGCCCGTGCGGTCTCCGGGGCACCCGCGGGCGCCGCCGATCCCACCGAGGCCGACGCCGAGCCCGAGCCCGACGCCGAGTCCTCCGCCGAGCCCTCCGCCGACTCCGCCGTCGTGTCCGACGACCGCCGCAGTTCCTCGTTGAGCCGCAGCGCGCCTTCGAGCTGGTCCTCCAGGCTGATGATGCGGCACGCGGCGTCGATCGCGGTGCCCTGGTCGACCAGTTCGCGGGCCCGCTGGGCGACGCGCAGGTGCGAGCGCGAGTATCTGCGGTGCCCGCCCTCCGAGCGTTCGGGCGTGATCAGCCCGGCCTCGCCGATGGACCGCAGGAACGCGGGCGTGGCCCCGATCAGCTCCGCCGCCCGACCCATCGTGTACGCGGGGTAGTCGTCGTCGTCGAGCCGGTCGCCCTGACCCGCTCCGCTGCCTGGAACCACTGCACCTCTTCATCCGGTTCATCCGGCCCTCGCACGGCCCTCGCACGGCCCTTCCGGCGGACGCCGCCGACACCGCCACGGACACCGCCGCCGGGGAAAAGGTTAGCCGCGCCGCGACGGCCCGGGAGCCGCCGGAACACCCGTGTGGATCAGGCGGCCGAGCGTACGGCCGGGGCCGGGGGAGCGGCCACCAGGTGCACCCGTTCGCGCGCGGCCGCCGCCTTCCGCAGCCGCAGGATCTGCGCGAGGCCGACGAGCTCCAGCACGAACACCGAGGAGAAGGCGATGCGGTAGTCGTCCCCGGTCGCGTCGAGGAGCACACCGATCGTGAGCAGTGTCGTCATCGACGCCACGAAGCCGCCCATGTTGACGATGCCGGACGCGGTGCCCTGCCGCTCCGGAGGGTTGGCGGGCCGTGCGAAGTCGAAGCCGATCATGGACGCCGGGCCGCACGCGCCGAGGACCGCGCACAGCACCACGAGCAGCCACATCGGAGCGCCGTCGTCCCCCGGATATCCGATCGCCGCCGCCCAGCTCGCCGCCGTCGCGCCGACCGTGGCGAGCGCGAGCGGCAGCCTGGCGGCGCGCGCCCGCGTGATGATCTGGCCGTACGCCAGCCCGAAGACCATGCTCGACACCACCGTCAGCGTCAGCAGCCCGCCCGCGGTCCCGCGCGACAGCCCCTGCGCCTCGACGAGGAAGGGCATGCCCCACAGCAGCAGGAACACCATCGCCGGGAACTGCGTGGTGAAGTGCGTCCACAGGCCCAGCCGGGTGCCGGGTTCGCGCCAGGACTCGGCGATCTGCCGCCGGACGAACGCCGCCCCGCGCTGCGGCGCGGCCTCCGGCTCGTGCCCCTCCGGATGGTCCTTCAGGAACGCCAGCAGCAGGACCAGCACCACCACACCGGCCAGCGCGCTGCCCGCGAACGCCTGCGTCCAGCCCAGGTCGTGCAGCAGTCGGGACAGCACCAGCGTCGAGACGAGGTTGCCGGCCATGCCCGCGAGCGCCGCGAGCTGGGCGACGAGCGGGCCGCGCCGGGCCGGGAACCAGCGGGTGCCGAGCCGCAGCACGCTGATGAAGGTGAGCGCGTCGCCGCAGCCGAGCAGCGCGCGGGAGGCGAGGGCCATGCCGTACGTCGGGGAGAAGGCGAAGCCCAGCTGGCCCGCGGTGAACAGCACGACGCCCATGGCCAGCACCCTCTTGGTGCCGAACCGGTCGACCAGCACGCCGACGGGTATCTGCATGCCCGCGTAGACCAGGAGCTGGAGGATCGAGAACGTCGACAGGGCCGACGCGTTGACGTCGAACCGGTCCGCGGCGTCCAGCCCGGCGACGCCCAGCGAGGTCCGGAAGATCACCGCGACGAAGTACACCGCGACGCCGACCGACCACACGGCGACGGCCCGGCGGCCGCCCAGGGGGTCGCGCCGGACCGCGCCCGCGGCGGTGCTCATCGCGCCTCGCCCCGGGCCAGCTCGGACACCCGGCCGATGTGCCGGTGCACGGCGGCGACGGCCGCGTCCGCGTCCCCCGCGCGCAGGGCCGCGAGGATCTCCTCGTGGCCGGTGAGCGTGCGGGCGATGCGGTCGGGGTGCGCGTGCAGGACGGCCACGCCCATGCGCAACTGCCGGTCGCGGAGCTGGTCGTACAGCCGGACCAGGATGGTGTTGCCGCAGTTGCGCACGATCTCGGCGTGGAAGCAGCGGTCGGTGGTCGCGGCGGCGGCCAGGTCGCCCTCCTCGACCTCGCGCCGCTGCCGCTCCAGCAGTTCGGCCAGGCGCGCGAGGAGCTCAGGCGGCGCGGGCACCGCCTTGCGGGCGGCGTGCTCCTCGACCAGTTGCCGGGTCTCGACGACATCGGCGATCTCCTGTGCGGAGACCGCGAGCACGAGTGCGCCCTTCTTGGGGTAGAGGCGGATCAGCCCCTCGACCTCCAGACGCAGCAGGGCCTCGCGTACGGGAGTGCGCGACACGCCCACGGCATCCGCGACCTCGCCCTCGGTGAGCAGCGTGCCGCCCTCGTACCGGCGTTCCAGCACGCCCTGCTTGACGTGCCGGTAGACGCGGTCGGCTGCGGTGGGCGCGGAAGGCATGCACACAAGATAGATACAACAGGGCCGCACCCGTTGACCCGTCCACGATCCGGACCGGATCACGCGTGTCCCGAACGGCCGGACCGGGCGAGACCGGGCCGGATCGGGTCCGGCCGGCCCCGCGCCGTCAGGCGGCCGGCAGGTTGTACAGCCGCACCGCGTTGTCCTGCATCACGAGCCGCACGCTCTCGTCGTCCAACTGCCGCAGCGCGCGGGCCGCCGTGCCGATGCTGTCCGGGAACAGGCAGGTCGGGTGCGGGAAGTCGGTCTCGAAGAGCACGTTGCGCGCGCCGACGCGCTCGATGGTGCGGGCGATGTCCTCGCTCTCGAACCAGAAGCACGCGTGGATCTGCCGGTCGAAGTACTCCTTGGGGGACAGCGTCAGGTGGTCCATGGACCCCGGGCTCGTCTCGCCGAGCTGGTGGCCGAGGGCCTCCAGGAAGAAGGGGATCCAGCCGATGCCGCTCTCGACGGACACGATCTGGAGGCGCGGATGGCGCTCCAGCACGCCGGAGTAGATGAAGTTGCCGATGACCCGGGCGTTGCTCAGGTACATCATCGACGAGCCGAGGGCGAGCTTCGCGTCCAGGCCCAGGCTCGGCCAGCCGGAGGTGCCGAGCCAGCTCATCGACTCGTGTGCGGCGCCGATGTGGAAGTTGACCGGCATGCCGAGGTCCGCGCAGACCTCCCACAGCGGGTCCCAGTCGGCGTGCGAGAAGTCCGGCAGTCCCGCGTGCTGCGGGTCGCTGGTGGTGTTGACGCCGCGCAGGCCGAGCCGGTGCATGCGCTCGACCTCGCGGACCGACGCGTCGATGTCCCACCACGGCAACAGGCCCATCGGGAACAGCCGGTCGCCGGACGACTCCTGCATCTCGGCCATGGCGTCGTTGTAGAGCGTGGCGCACAGGAGCTTGAGCGCCGCGTCCTGCACCTCGCCGAACTTCTGGCCGCCGAAGCCGGCCGTGTTCGGGTAGACGATCTGCGCCCAGACGCCGAGTTCGTCCATGAGGGCCAGGCGCTCGCGCACGTCGTACGCCGCCGGGCTCACGCGTTCGAACGGCCACGAGATGAAGTCGGTGCCGCGCGAGCGCACGCCGTCGCGGTCCACGACCGCCGAGGCGGTGGCCGGGCCCAGGGCACGGCCGTCGACGATCCACTGCGGGCGTCCGTCGATGTCGGCGACGTGCGGGACGCGGTCGCGGTACGCGCGCGGCGCCCGCGAGGTCCACAGGTCGTGCGGCTCGGTGACGTGGGTGTCCGCGTCGACGACGCGCAGGCCGGCGAGGGCGGGGACCGCGGAGGCGGTGGAGGAGGGGGCGGGCATGGGGTCTCCCATCGTGGGGCCGAAGGGCGCGGGTGGGCCGTCGGTGTGTGCCGCGCTCGTAGTAAACAGTATGTTTCACTACGGCGGAAGAGCCGCCCGGCCCCGGGATGCGCGGCGGGCCGGTAGCGTTTCCGGTATGCCGCGTGATCCCGAGCCCGCCCGCCGCAAACTGCTCGACGCCGCTCTCCTGCTCTTCGCCCGCGACGGCATCGAGGCCGTCAGCATGCGCGAGATCCGGCTCGCCGCCGGCCAGCGCAACTCCGCGGCCACGCAGTACCACTTCGGCTCCAAGGAAGGCATCCTCAAGGCCCTCCTCCAGGACGTGCTCCCGCCGGTCGTCGCCCGCCGCCGCGAACTGCTCGCCGCCGCCACGCCCGACGAGCCGCGCACGATCGCCGAGGTCGCCGTCACCCCGCTCGCCGAACTGGCGACCGGCGACGACCGCCAGCGCGCGGTCATCCGGTTCCTCTCCCAGCTCGTCGACGACGAGAACCGCTCGCTGGCCCGGCTGACCGACCTGCTCGGCGACACCGTCGCCACCGAGGCCACCGCCCTGCTGCGCGCCTGGATTCCCGACGTCCCACGCGCGGTCATGGACGAACGCATCCTCGTCGGCCTCACCGGCGTCACGCACGCCTGCGCCTTCTACGCCCGCGGTGTCGACGCCGGGCGGCGGCGCGATCCGGTCCTGTTCGCGGACAACCTGGTCGACATGTTCATCGGTGCCATGTCCGCGCCGGTCCGCACCGCCGCCCGCTGACGTCCTCCGTCACTCGGTACGCCACGCCGCCGCACGGGACCTCGCCGCCCAACCCGCCGGAAGCAGCGCGCCCAGCGCGGCCAGCACCGCCCCGGACACGGCCAGCACCGCGTACGCGGGGACTCCGTACACCTCCACCATCGTGTCCGGCAGGCGCAGGTCCGCGGTCGACGCCATCACCGGAGCCACCACGTGGTGCAGCGCCACCCCGAGCGGGATCCCCGCGGCGCCGCCGACGAGGCCGAGCCCGACCACCGACGTCACGACCATCGCCATGGTCTGACGCGGCGTCATGCCGAGCGACTTGAGCACGCCGATCGACTGCGCGCGCTCACGCGTGTCGAGCGCGACCGTATTGAGCACCCCCAGGCCCGCGACCCCGGCGATCAGCAGGGTCAGCGTGCCGATCAGGCCGATCAGGACCGCCAGCGTCTCGTTGCTCTCGCTGCGCGGCACCGCGGCGCCGTGTCCGGCCGCGAAGACACCGGCCGCGGAGATGCGCTTCGCGTACGCCGCCGCGTTCGTCCCCGGTGCGACCTGCACCTCGTACGAGGTGACCGCCGCATCGGACTTGAGTCCCAGCAGCGTGGCGCGGTCGGTGTACAGGGCCTCCTCGTCGTTGGCGAACACCTCGCCGACGATCCGCACGGTCACCCGCCGCCCGTCGCGGTCGAGCGCGATCTCGTCGCCGACCCGCAGCGCCGACGCCCGCAGGAAGGAGGTGGGCACCACGACCTCCCCCGGCCCCTCGAACCAGCGCCCGGCGACCACCGGATACCCCAGCCACGACGAGTCGATGTCGTACCCGGTCAGTTCCAACGCCCGGGTCCGCCCCGGCACTTCGACCTCCACCGTGGTGACGGACGTGAACCGCGCGGTCCCCGCGTCGGCACGCAGAGCCTCCGCCACGGCCACGGGATCCGCGGTCGGCATCTGTTCGGGCATCGGCCCCGGACCCCGGGGTGGCTCGCCCGGACCGCCGGGCGGCTCGCCCGGACCCCCGGATGACCCGCCCGGCCCCCCAGGCGGTCCCTCGTGCATGCCGCCGCGCTCACCCGGCATCCCCAGCGCGACGGTCACCTGCGAGGAGCCCTCGCGCGACAGCCCGTCGTCGGCCCGGTTCAGGGTCTGGCCGAGCCCGTAGGCGAAGGTGACCGCCGTCGTGCCCAGGAGCAGCGCCGCCAGCGTCATGCCGGTGCGGGCCGGGCGCGCGAACGGGCTCGCGAGGCCGAGGCCGACCGCCCGCGGCAGGCGGGAACGGGCCAGCAGCCGGTGCGCGCGGAACCCGCGGCCGGTGCGGGGCGCGCGTCCCACCGCGATGGCCTGCACGGCCGGGATGCGCCCGGCGCGCAGGGCCGGGAGCAGGGCCGCGACGGCGACCACGAGGAGCAGGCCGGCGGGCACCGCGAGGTCCACCCACCAGGGGATCGCCGGCACTTCGGGGACCGCGTACGACCGCTCGGTGTCCGCGAGCAGCGGCACCGCCAGTGCGTGGCCCGCGAGCGTGCCCGCCACCGCGCCGACCACCGCGGGGAGCAGGACCTGCGCCAGGTAGGCCGCGCTCACCTGCCGCGGCGTGAACCCCAGCGTCTTCAGCACCCCGATGCCGCGGTACCCGGCCACCACCGCGCCGCTCACCACGTTGCCGACGATCAGGACCGACATGACCACGCCGAGCACGCTGAAGGCGGTGACGAACGGGACCACCAGCGCCGCCGTCCCGGCCGACTCGCGCCGCGCGTCCAGGTAGGACGTCGAGCCGAGCACCGCCCCGGAGGGCAGCGCGGCGCGCACCGACGAGACGCCGTCCGCGACCGCGGTGCTGTCGTCCGCGTCGGTGAAGCGGTAGAGCGCCTGGAACGTCTTGGCGGTGCCGACGGGTTCGAGGGCGGCGATCTGCTCGGGCACCGTCCACGCGCCCGCCGTGTCGGTCACCGACGCCGCGGTGCCCACCACGGTCAACTCGACGTCGCCGAGGCGCAGCTTCTCGCCGATCCGCAGCCTCGGCCCCTCGCCGTCCGCGAGAACGACCTCGCCCGGGGCGCGGGCCCACCGGCCCGAGCGGATCTTGAGCCGGTCGACCGGGCCGTCCGGGTCGGTGCGTCCGACCACGGTCAGCGTGCCGCGCGCGAACGAGTCGCCGGGGAAGGTCATCGGCGCGCTCGTCGCCGGGTAGGGGCCGCCGACCTCGGCGATCCCGGCCGACGCGGCGGTGGCCTCGACCTGCTCCGCGGTCGCCTGCGCGGCGTCGACGCTCACCGCCGCGTGCGCGCCGTGCAGCGACGAGAACGCGTGGTCGAACGGCGCCATCGACGCGACGAGCA
Source organism: Yinghuangia sp. YIM S09857 (assembly GCF_051388915.1). NCBI lineage: Bacteria > Bacillati > Actinomycetota > Actinomycetes > Kitasatosporales > Streptomycetaceae > Yinghuangia > Yinghuangia sp. YIM S09857. Next base: position 242,106 of record NZ_JBPKBH010000009.1, read on the forward strand.
GGCCGAGGGCGAGCACCGACGTGGCCGTCGCGAGCAGCGCCACGACGGCGGTCACGACGGTCTGCACACGGCGGCGGACGACGGCCGCCCAGGCGGCCTTGACGACGGCGTTCACCGGGCGGCCTCGTCCCACAGCGGGTCCGTCTCGGTCGGGTCGTACGACGGCGGCGCGGTGTCGAGCCGCCCGTCCACGATCCGCACGATGCGGCTCGTGCATGCGCGGGCCAGGCGGATGTCGTGCGTGACCAGCAGCAACGCCTGCCCGTCGCGGTTGAGTTCGGCGAGCAGCTCGGTGATGTGCCGCCCGTTCGCGGTGTCGACGGCGCCGGTCGGCTCGTCGGCGAGCAGCAGCGGCGGCCGGTTCATGAGCGCGCGGGCGATGGCCACACGCTGGCGCTCACCGCCCGACAGGCGCGCGGGGTAGGCGTCGGCGTGCCCCGCGATGCCGAGGTAGCCGAGCAGTTCGTCGGCACGCGTCCGGGCCGCCCGCGGCGAGATGCCGCCCAGGCGGGCCGGCATCAGCACGTTGTCGAGCACCGTCAGGTCGTCCAGCAGGTTGAAGAACTGGAAGATCATGCCGATGTGCCGGCGCCGGAACTTGGCGAGCGCGGTCTCCGACAGGCCGCCGAGGCGCACCCCGGCCACCGTCACGTCGCCGTCCGTCGGCCGGTCCAGACCCGCGATCAGATTGAGCAGCGTCGACTTGCCGCTGCCGGACGGCCCCATGACGGCCACGGCCTCGCGCTCGCCGACGGCCAGGTCCACCTGGTCGAGTGCGGCGGGGCCCGTTCCCTCGTACCTCTTGGTCACGGCTTCGAGCCGGATCACCTCTGTCATGGCCCCGGACGTTAGGTTCCGCACCCGCCGCCGGACGTCCGCACGGCGAGCCAACCTGCGGTCGCTCCCGCGGGGGAGGGCGCGCCGGGTAGCTCTCGCGAGGGACCCGGCACGGCTCGCACGCATGATGTGCGCCCCGCCCGGAACCGGCGAGAATGCGCACGTGACGCCCGCCGCACCCCCTACGCCGAAGCCGACCCCGCGCCTGCGGTCGGCGCTGCCCGCGGGCCTCGGCCGCGTTGTGGCGCTGCTCCGCCGCCCGGGACCGCTCGGGGGCGACGGCCTGCTCGCCCTCGGCCTGGCGATCGCGTCGGCCGCCACGCTCGTGTACGGCCTCCCGACCGACGACGTCGACGGGCCGCCGCCCGAGCTGAAGGCGCCGTACTCGATCCCGCCGGAGCACGTCCAGTTCTCCCAGGGCGACCCGGGACCGAGCGCGTGGACCGTGGTCGTGTGCCTGCTGGTCGCCGCCGCGGTCGCGTGGCGGCGCACGCAGCCGGTCATGGCTTTCGTCGGCCAGGTCGTCGCGACCCTCGCCGTGGACCAGGACTACATGGAGATCCCCGGCATCCTGGCCCTGGCGCTCGGCGCGTACTCGCTGGCCGCCCATGTGCCGCGCCTCGCCGTCGCGTCGGGGGTGTCCGCCGCGGCGACGCTCGCGCTCATGGCGAAGTTCCCCGACGAGGACAACGGGCCGCCGGGGCTGCTGGTCTTCGTCGTCATGGGGGCGATGTTCGTCGTCGGCCGCACCATCGGCACCTGGCGCAGCCGTGCCGGGGCCTTCCACCGCCGGGCGCTGCGCGCCGAGCGCGAGCGCGAGGTCGCGGTGACCCACGAACGCGCCCGCATCGCCCGGGAGTTGCACGACGTGGTCAGCCACAATGTGAGCGTGATGGTCATCCAGTCCGGCGCCGCCCGCATGGTGCTGCGCTCCGATCCCGACGCGGCGACCGAGGCGCTGCGCGCCGTCGAGGCCAGCGGGCGCGAGACGATGGCCGAGCTGCGGCAGATGCTGGACGTGCTGACCGCCCAGGGCGCGCCGGGGACGCCCGGTGACCCGGCGGCGGCCCCGGACGGCGACGCGCTCGGCCCGCCGCTCGCCCCCCAGCCCGACCTGACGCGCCTGCCGGTGCTGGTGGACCGGGTGCGCACCGCGGGCCTCGACGTCCGGCTGCACACCGAGGGCGAGGCGCGGCCGCTGCCGCCGGGGATAGAGCTGACGGCGTATCGGGTGGTGCAGGAGGCGTTGACCAACGCGCTCAAGTACGCCCCCGGGGCGCGCACCGAAGTGACCCTGACCTACCGGCCGGACGCCATGCGCATCGAGGTCGCCGACGACGGCCCCGCGGACGGCCGCCGCCCCGAACCCCTGGGGGCCGGACGCGGGCTGCTCGGCCTCACCCAGCGCCTCGCGCTGCACGGCGGCGGCCTGCGTGCGGGGCACCGGCCGACCGGCGGCTACCGCGTCCAGGCCTCGATCCCGGTTCCGGCGCCGTGAGCGGGCCGACGGCGCTGCGCGTCGTGGTGGCGGACGACCAGGCCCTCGTACGCTCGGGGTTCCGCATGATCCTGGCCGCCGACGGCATCGAGGTGGTCGCCGAGGCGGCGGACGGCGACCAGGCGTGCGCGGCGGTGCGCCGCACCCGGCCCGACGTGGTCCTGATGGACATCCGCATGCCCGGCCTCGACGGCCTGGAGGCCACGCGCCGCATCATGGCCGACCCGTCGCCCGCGCTGGACGGACGGCCGTGCCGCATCATCATCCTGACGACCTTCGACCTCGACCACTACGTCTACGAGGCCCTGAACGCGGGCGCGAGCGGGTTCCTGCTCAAGGACGTCACGCCGGAGCAACTGGTGGCGGCCGTACGGCTGGTCAGCGCGGGCGACGCGCTCCTCGCACCGACCATCACGCGCCGCCTCGTGGAGCGCTTCGCCCGCCCGGCCCCGGCCGAACGCCCGCCGGGCGGCGACCTGTCGCTGCTGACGCCGCGTGAGTTGGAGGTGTTGCGGCTGCTGGCGCGCGGCATGAGCAACGCGGAGCTGGCGTCGGCGCTGACGCTGAGCGTGGAGACGGTGAAGACACACGTCACGCGCATCCTGGCCAAGCTGCACCTGAGGGACCGGGTGCAGGCGGTCGTGCTCGCGTACGAGACCGCCCTGGTGACACCGGGCGCGCTCGGAGCGGGCGACGAAGCGGGCGCGGGGAACCGGCCGGGTGGCGGGGGGATTTGAGGCGGCGGTCCTCGTTGCGGTCCTTCGGGGCGGGTCTCCGGGTGTGTTGACGCGCGCGGATTGGTGGGCTGATGTGCTGTCAGTCAGTCAGTCAGTCGGTCAGTCGGTCAGTCGGTCGGTCGGTCAGGCGGGCCAGGGCCAGTGCGTGCGCGCGGTCGAGGGCGTCCGCGACGGGACAGGCGACGTCCGGCTGCACTCCGGTGCCCTCCCAGTTCGTGCCGGACACGGGATTGACCGCGCGGCCGACCGGCACGGTGGCCTCCAGGTGCGGGTGCACCGTCCAGCCCTGGCACGGGTACGCGCCGCCGCGGGTGCGCTCGCCGACCACGATGGCGCGCCCGAGCTGCTGGAGGTCGTACGCCAGCTCCTCGGCGGCGGAGAACGAGGTCTCGCCGGCGAGCACGTACAGCGGCTTGGTGCCGCCGAAGCGGGCGCCGGGGACGTGCGGCTGGCTCCAGGACTGCTCGGTGCGTCCGCCGTCGCGCCAGAACATCGAGTTGAGGTGGGTGCGTTCGTCCAGGAGGTGGCTGCACACGAACGCGACGGTGTCCGGGTCGCCGCCCCGGTTGGCGCGCAGGTCCACGATCAGCGCGTCGGCGCGCGAGACCAGGGCGAGCGCGGCGCCCAGCGGCTCGGCGGCCCACTCCAGCGGAAACAGCATCGGCGCCAGCTCCAGCACGGCGACGCCTCCGTCGAGCAACTGCACGTGGGGTGCGCCGCCCAGCGAGGCGTCGAACTCCCGGCGCATGGCCTCCAGCGTGGCGGCTCCCCGCTTCGCGGGCACCTGGTCGGCGTGGTGCTTCAGCCGCAGGTGCCGGTCGTTGTTGAGGGACTGGAGGTCCGTGGTGACCAGGCGGGCCAGTTCCGCCGCGTCGTCGACGTCGTAGGCGCTCTCGGCCAGCCGGCGCCGCAACAGGTCCGCGAGCTGCTCGGCGGTGTCGGGGAAGACGTAGTGCTCGGCCACGAGCCGGGCGGTCTCTTCGATGACCTGGGCGGGTATGAGCTTCGTCGGCGTTGTCATGGGAGCGAGTAGATCATCGCGCGTTTGTGCGGGGGCAGCGTGCCCCGGCGGCGTCCCGGGTGTTGCCGAGGTGTTCGTGGCCCTTGTCTCTTTCTAAAACATGTTGTTCACTACGGCGCGAAGGAGGTCGCCTATGCTCTCGACCCACTCCGCCGCGGAAGCCGGCACCGGGACCGGCACCGGGACCGAGGCCGCCGGGCTTCGTGACCGCCTGCGGGCATGGCTCGCCGACGAGACGGGGGATCCGCACGCCGCGGTGAGTCTTCCGGCGCGGACCACCATGGGCTTCTCACGGGAGAACTGGTTCTTCGACGCGTCGTGGACCACGACGGGCGGACGACGCGAAGTCCGGCTCGTGGCCCGGCGCGACCCGGCGGGCAGCGTCCTGGACAGCGACCGCACGGTCGAGGCCGCACTGCTCCGCGCCTTGCACGGCACCCGCGCTCCGGTCCCGGCGCTGCACTGGGCCGACCTGACGGGAGTACGCGCGGGACGTCCCACGCTCGTCATGGACCGCATGCCCGGCGACTGCCGCCCGTTCATCCTGGCCGGGCCGCAGCCGGAGGACGAACGCGTCGCCCTCGCGGGCCGTTTCTGCGACGAACTGGCGGCGATCCACGGCCTCGACACCACCGCGTCGGGCATCGCGGACGTCCTGCCCGATCCGGGGGCGGGCGCGGCGCACGCGGCGGTGGACCACTGGGAGGCCGAGCTGCGCAAGGCGCAGTTGGGGCCGGAGCCGGAACTTGAGTACGTGTTGGCCTGGTTGCGGACCACGGCCCCGCCCGGCTCCGGGCCGAACGTGCTCGTGCACGGCGACTTCAAGCCCGGCAACCTGCTGATCCGCGACGGGCGGGTCACCGCGGTCCTCGACTGGGAGACCGCCCACCTCGGGGATCCGCTCGAAGACGTCGGCTGGGTCACCAACCCGCTGCGCGCCCGCGAACACCTGGTCCCCGGGCGCTGGGAACGCGAGGAGCTGATCGCCGGATGGGAGCGGCGCACCGGACGCGTCGCGGACCGCCGCGCGGTGCGCTGGTGGAACGTCCTGGCCAACCTCAAGTTGACGGTGCTCGTCCTGGCGGGGCAGAAGGCCCTGCTCGACGGTCGGTACGACCGCATCACGCAGACGCCCGTGACCCTGACGAAGCTGCTGTTCGAGCTGATCCGGACGTACGAGCGGGAGCGGCGCGGGCACGGGAAGGGAGCGTCCGCATGAGACCCACCCCGACGGAGCAACTCGCCTCGGCACGCCGGATCCTCGGCGAACTGGTGGCCCCCCACGTCGCGGGGGAGTACCCGGCCGCGCTGCTGGCGGGGGTGATCGACGCGTTGGGCGTGCTGGAGCGCGGGTGGGAGGAAGTGCCGCGGTTCCTGGTACGCGACACCGAGCGGCTGCGCGAGCTGCTGGCCGAGCAGGGCAAGGCACTTGAGGCCGCGGGGTCGGCCGGGCCAATTGGGGATCATGGCGAACTACTCGGCGAAATCGCCTCGTTCGTCGCCACGCAGATCCCGGACGCCACCGAGCTGCGCGCGCTCGGGACGCACCACGAGCGCGGGCGCGAGTTGCTGGTACGTGCCGTTCCGGCGCTCGCGGACGCGGACCCGATCGCCAACTCGGCTTCGATGGCGGCGACTTGGTCCGGCTCCGAGGCGCTGCTGCGCTACTTCGACGACCACATCCGGGAGTTCCCGCTGCGGCCGGCGCCGCGCGTACCGCCGACCTCCACGGAGTCGAACTCCGCACCCGAAGCGAAGGGTTCCCCATCGTGCTGACCCCCATGGACGACTCCCACTGGCACCAGACCTCGTCCACGTTCGACCATGTCGCCACCAGCGACCCGCGGTTCTTCGACCGCGTGTGGCTCGCCGCGTCCTCGCGCGACGGCACCCAGACCGTCCATGTCACGCTCGGCGTCTACCAGAACATGAACGTGGTGGACGCGGGGTGCGTCGTCATCCTCGACGGCGTCCAGCACAACGTGCGCGCATCGCGGGAACTGCGGCCGGAGTTCACCACCGTCTGCGGTCCGATCGGCATCGAGGTGGTGGAGCCGCTGCACCGCGTGCGGATCACCCTGGAACCCGGTGAGCACGGCATCTCCGGGGAACTGACCTGGACTTCGGTCGTCCCGCCGCACGAGGAGCCGCAGCACTTCCGCCGGGTGCGCGGCCGCGTGGTCGAGGACTACGCACGCTTCGACCAGATCGGCGTGTGCGACGGCCGGCTCGACGTCGCGGGCACCCGCGTCGAGGTGGCGGACTGGTGGGCCTGCCGCGACCATTCGTGGGGCGTACGCGAGCGTGTCGGCGTCCCCGAACCGGTCACCGGCGCCGACGCGCCGCGCGCGGGCGGACTGTTCGCGTTCCTCTTCTACTCGACGGACACCCATGCCGGGCACGCGCAGGTCGCCCGGGGAAGCACGGAGTATTCGTCGGCGGGGACCACGGACCGCAAGACGGGGATGGTCGTGGACGGCATTCCGGTCACCGGCATTTCCGCGGCCTTCTCCGACGGCGAGCGACCGCGTCGCATGACGCACGTGTCCCTCACCCTCGACACGCCGGGCGGCCCGACCCGGCTCGACCTCGATGCCGACCGTCCGGCGGTGGCGATGCCCGGGCTCGGGTACGGCGGCTACCGCGACGGGCGGGGGCTGGGTGCGTACCGCGGTCCCGCGCACATCGAGCACGACCGCTGGGACGTCCGCCACCCGGCGGTCGTCGGGCTGCCCGACGGCGGCACGGTCCGCCCCAGCCACCGCATCCAGCCGGTCCGGGTGACGCAGCACAATCCGGACGGCACGGTCGCGCAGGGGCACGGAAGCCTGACGTTCGTCGCGGAAGGGGACCTTGCCGCACTGGGGATCGCGCCGGGAGGCGGGACCGTCGGTACCGGGGACCGAGCGGGGCGTGGGCCGAACGGACGCTGACCCTGACACGAGCTGAGCGGACGCTGAGCCTGACACGAGCTGAACGGGCGCAGGCAGCCGCGCGAGGACGGCACGCCCCCGCCAACCGGAACGTGTCCGTCCCCGTTTCCGTACGGCCCCGTACGCCGGGCGTTCACGTGGCGTCCCCGCCGAATCCAACCCACCGCCCTATCTTCCGGATGACCGCATCGACATCGTTCGGAAAGAAGGCGCCATCATGCCGTTGGGTCAGACGCCGGGGCACACTCCGGGACACGCACCGGAACCCATGCCGGGAGAGCCCGCGCACATGACGCCTGTCGCGGACCCCGACGACACCGCGTCCAACCCCTCGGAGAACCGGCCGTTCGCGGACGTCGTCGCCTCGCGGCGCGGTGTGCTGCGCGGCTCCACCCTCGCCGCGGCCGGATTCCTGGCCGGGGCCGGGGTGCTGGGCGGCGCGGGCGCCGCGGCGGCCGCGTCCGACCGCCGGGGCGGCCACGGCAACGGGCACGGGAACGGGCACGGGAACCCCGGCGGGCGGCGCCTGCTCGGCTTCGCCGCGGTCGCGGCGTCCACCGCCGACAACTTCGTCGTACCGCCCGGCTACACCGCCGACGTGCTGATCCCGTGGGGCACACCGCTGCGCTCGCGCGGCCCGGAGTGGCGCAAGGACGGCGGCAACTCCGCCGCCGACCAGGCGCAACAGGTCGGCATGAATCACGACGGCATGCACTTCTTCCCCATCGGCCGCGGCCGCGAGTGCGACCGGCGCGGCGTGCTCGTCCTCAACCACGAATACGTCGACCAGGCGCTGCTGTTCCCGGACGGCGCCGCGGTCATGACCAAGGAGAAGGTCGACAAGGCGCTCGCCGGGCACGGCGTCACGGTGGTCGAGGTCGCCGAGGAGCGCGGACGGTGGAAGGCCGTCGACTCGCGGCTCAACCGCCGCGTGACCGGTGCTACGCCGATGCGGTTCTCCGGTCCGGTCGGCGACCGGCACCCGGCGCTGGCCGCGCGCGGTCCCGCGCTCGGCACGCTCAACAATTGCAGCAACGGGTACACGCCGTGGGGCACATACCTGGCCTGCGAGGAGAACTGGAACAGCTACTTCGGCACCACCGACACCACCTGGCAGGTGACCCCCGAGCAGGCGCGGTACGGCGTCGACCGGGCCGGCTTCGGCTACAACTGGCACCTCGCCGACCCCCGTTTCGACGTCGCCGTCAACCCGAAGGAGCTGAACCGCTTCGGATGGGTGGTCGAGATCGACCCGTTCGACGGACGCGCCACCCCCGTCAAGCGCACCGCCCTGGGCCGTCTGAAGCACGAGGGCGCGACCGTCACCGAGTCGCGCGGGCGCATCGTCGTCTACACGGGCGACGACCAGGACAAGGAGTACGTCTACAAGTTCGTCGGCAGCGACTCGTGGCGCTCGCTGCGCGCCCGGGGCAAGAGCCCGCTGGACCACGGCACGCTCTACGTCGCCAAATTCCAGGCCGACGGCACCGGCACCTGGCTGCCGCTCGTCTTCGGCGCCGGCGCGCTGACCGCCGCGAACGGCTGGGCCGACCAGGCGGACGTCATGCTGCGCACCCGCCAGGCGGCGGACGCGGTCGGCGCGACGCCGCTGGACCGGCCCGAGTGGGTCGCCGTGCACCCGCGCAGCAAGGACGTGTTCCTCACGCTGACCAACGGCAGCGGCGGCGGACCGGTCGGGCCGCGCACGCCCAACCCGTACGGCCAGATCGTGCGGTGGCGCGAGGACCGCGGCGACAGCACGGCGCTCACTTTCCGCTGGGACATCTTCCTGCTCGCCGGCGACCCGAAGTACGACCCGGCGGTCAACCTCCCCGAGGCGCAGGTCTTCGGCTCGCCGGACGGGCTCGCGGTCGACGACGACGGCCGCCTGTGGATCCAGACCGACATCTCGAACTCCTCGCAGAACCTCGCGTCCAAGGGCTACGACCGGATCGGCAACAACCAAATGCTGGCCGCCGACCCCGCGACCGGCGAGGTGCGGCGCTTCCTGACCGGGCCGCGCGGGTGCGAGATCACCGGCGTGACGTTCACCCCGGACCACCGCACGATGTTCGTGAACGTGCAGCACCCGGGCGAGGCCACGTCCTTCTGGGGCACCCCGACGCCGGAGAACCCGCGCGCGGTCAGCAACTGGCCCGACTTCGACCCGGCGGGGCGCCCGCGCTCGGCGACGGTCGTGATCCGCAAGCGCGACGGGGGAGTCATCGGTACGTGACGGCCGATCCGTCCGCCGTCCCCTCCAGCCGGGGCGGCGGACGGGTCACTTCGTGTGACGCGTCGTCACAACGCGTCGTCGCACCGCGTTGTCGCACCGCGTCGTCGCGCTGCGCCTTCGCTCACGGCCCGAGGCCGGAGAGCGGCAGCACCAGCGCCTCGGCGTCGGCCGCCTCGCGGATGGTCTGGTCGAACCTGAGCACGCTCGTCCCGATGGCGGCGAGGTCTTCGGGGCCGAGGAGTACGACGATGCCGGAGTCCGTGTGCGCGAGCACGCAGGGGGTGCGGCCTTCGCTGGCCGCGGCCACCGCCTCGTCCCGCTCGTTCAGGTGCACGACCTCGAACGGCACGCCCATCGTCGCGACCAGCGCGTCCCATTCCGGTCTGCGGCGACGGCCCGCGTGGGTCAGGTCGCTCAGCGCACAGTGTGCGGTGCCGCGGGCCTTGCCGAGGGCGAACGCCAGCTCGCCGCGGATCCCGCCGTCCGCGGCGCAGACTCCGGTCAGTCGCCGTACCGTCCGTGCTCCTGCCATGGATCCAGTGTGCGCCAGCGCCGCAAGGGCGCACCTCACCTGTTGCCCTGCGCACCACACGCCCCGGCACTGCTCACATACCGCTCTGGGCCGTGTGCGTCGGACCTTTGCACCGTTCACAGCCGCCGGACACCGCGCCTCGCGGCTTTGCGGACCCTCGCGAGTACGACCGAGTACGAGCTTCGGGCCTGCGCTCGGGAGGGCCGTCAGGCCCGGCGAGCGACGCACGGCACCAGAAACCGGGCGGCCCGACGCGACACGATCGACGAGCATCCGCCTGCCGTGGACGGTCAGCCGGGCGTTACGGTGGCACACGAAGACCTCGTTGTGCGGTGAAGCGTAGACACCTCCACCACACCGGAGGTCTTCGTCATGATCAAGACCCACCAGCGTCGACAACGCTCGTGCCTAGGTGCGCAGTCCGCCCCCGTCCGCATCGACGGCCTTTTCCGCACCTGCCGGTGCCTGCGAACCGGCCACCACCGGCCGCGACGTCCGCACCCGTGGCACGCTGGCCAACGCGAGGACCGCGGCTGTGGCGCATGCCGTGGCGAGCAGCGCGAACATGTGCGGGTAGCCGCCTAGCGGCCCGGCCAGCGCGGCGCCCGCCCACGGGGCGATCGCGGAGGCGGCCATGGCGGGGGCGGAGAGGATGCCCGAGAGCGTCCCGTACGACGACGCGCCCCAGCGCTCGGTGATGGCCGTGGCGTTCAGCAGCGTCGCTACGCCGCGCGCGGTCCCGGCCAGAATCGCGAGGGCGACGAGCAGCCACACCGGCCCCGGAACGAACGCGAGCAGCGTCGTCGTCGCGGCGGTCGCGGCCAGGACGCCGACGGTGCGCGTGCGCACGCTGGTACGGCGCGCGAACGCCGCGTACCCGATGCGCCCGACCACCTGCCCCGCGCCGCCGAGCCCCAGCGCCCACGCCGCCACGGTCGTGCCGGAGCCGCGCTCGTCGAGGAGCGGGACGATGTTGACGACGCCCGCGTACATGCCGAACGAGCCGAGCGTCATGGCGACGACCAGCACCACGAAGGGGCGGCTGCGGACGATCGAGCGCACGTCGTCCGGCACTTCCGCCGACCGCTTGGCCGGCGGCGCCTCCGGCCACGGGCGGCGCAGCACGATCGCGTGCAGCGGGATGGTCACGGCGGCGAGCACCGCGGCGAGCACGGCGTACACCCCGCGCCACGACAGCCAGTGCGACAGCGCGACCGTGATCGGTGCGAACACCGTGCTGGCGAGGCCCGCGACCAGGGTCACCGTCGTCAGCGCGGCGAGGTGCCGCGGCCCGTACCACCGCGTCAGCGCCGCGAACGCGGGCTGGTACAGGATCGACGACATCGCCACCCCGGCCAGCACCCACCCCGCCGTGAACCACACCAGGTTCGGCGCCCACGCCACCACCAGCACCGCCAGCGACGCCACGACCGACCCCACGGTCATCAGCAGATGCGGCCCGCGCCGGTCCAGCACCCGCCCCACCGGGATCCCGACAATCCCCGAAACGGCCAACGCCACCGAAAACGCCGCCGTGGCCGCCGAAGTCGACCACCCCGTGTCCCCGGTGATCTCCGGCGCAAGCACCGGGAACGCGTAGTAGAGGACCCCCCAACTGGTGATCTCCGTAATACACAGAGCCACCAACACCCCGCGAAGCCCCACCCCCACCCCGCACCCCTCCCGACCCGGGCCAAAACATAGCCATGTTAACCAGCCACCCCCAGCCCACGAGGAAAGCCGTCGGCCCCGCAGGAAGGCGCGCGTTCAGGTCGGACACAGACACCCCCACCGCACCACGACCCGGCCCGGGGCGGGCCACGTCGTACCCCCCACCCCACGACACCCTTCCGCAGCCCGACAACGGCGTTCACGTCACACCACTGCTCAAAGGCGCGTCTGGGCGAGGGCTTCGTCGAGGATTTGGGCGGCGGTGTCTATTTCTTCGTTGGTTGCGGTGAGGGGTGGGGCTATGCGCATGCAGGCGCTCATGGGGCCGGAATGGCTGCGGACGATGTTCATGCAGAGGCCTGCTTGTTCGCAGGCGGCGGTTACCGCGTCGCCGAAGTCGGAGGCGGGTTCGCGGGTTTCGCGGTCGGATACGAACTCGACGCCCCAGAGCAGGCCGAGGCCGCGTACGTCGCCGATGGCCTCGTGGCGCTTTTGCAGTTCGCGGAGGTGACCGCCGAGGCGTTCGCCTCGTTCGCGGGCCTTGGTGACCAGGTCTTCGTTGCGGACGACGTCCACGACGGCGAGTCCGGCGGCGGCGGGGAGCGGGTCGGACTGGTGGGAGGTGAAGTAGAACAGGCCCTTGTCGTGGGCGTCCTGCTCGATTTCGGACGTGGTCACCACGGCGCTGATCGGCAGGCCGCCACCGAGGGACTTTGACAGGGTGACGAAGTCCGGTTGGAAGTCGAAGAGTTCGAAGCCGAACATGGCGCCGAGGCGGCCGAAGCCTGTTTGCGCCTCGTCGAGGACGACCCGCATGCCGCGTTCGCGGGCCAGGCCGGCGAGACGGGCGAAGTAGCCGGGGGGCGGGACGATCACGCCGCCCGCGGACAGCACCGGTTCGGCGATCACGGCGGCCGGCGCGCCGGTGGTCTGTTCGTCGTACTGCTCGAACCCGACTTCGAGGCACGTGGTGTCGCACGTCTCGGTGCAGTGTCGGATGGGGCAGCGGTAGGCGTACGGTGCGGGCAGCGCGAACGCGCCTGGCGCCAAAGGCCCGTGGCCGCGCCGGGCGGCCGCGTACGTGACCGCTTGCGAACCCATCGTCATGCCGTGCCAGCTGCGCGTCAGCCCAAGTACCTCGAAGCCTCCGGTGACCAACTTGGCCATCCGCAGCGCGGCCTCGTTCGCCTCGCCGCCGGTGCTCAGCAGCATGACCCGGTCCAGGCCCTCCGGCATGAGGTCCACCAGGGTTTCGGCGAGGTCGAGGACCGGGGTGGACAGCATGCGGGAGTTGAGGTGCACGGTCTCGCGCAGTGAGCGTTCGATCGCGGCGGTGACGTGCGGGTGGGAGTGTCCGACCGTGGCGCAGAGCTGACCCGACGTGAAGTCCAGGACGCGGCGCCCGTCGGCCGTCTCCAGCCAGGATCCGGACGCGCCGGTGATCACCCCGGGCCAGAAATCCCCGGCGTACCGGATCATCAACTCCGCGCGTGGGTCCATGACTTGGCTCCTCGGGGTAGCGGCTCGCGGCGGCGCCCGCCGCGGCGTGGCGCCCTGCCGTCGATGCTCCCGGGGCGAATCCGTCGAATCCAGCGGATCTTTTCGATGGATTCACCTGGCAATATTCGTACGATGATGGACCTGCACCGATTGCGCCTGCTCAGCGAGCTGCGGCGCCGCGGTACCGTCGCCGCGGTGGCGCAGGCGCTCGCGTACAGCCCTTCGACCGTTTCGCACCAATTGGCGGTGTTGCAGCGCGAGGTGGGAGCCGAGCTGTTCCGGCGGGAGGGGCGCGTGCTGCGCCTGACCTCGGCGGCGTACGTGCTCGCCGACCATGCGGACGCCCTCCTCGCCCGCGTGGAGCAGGCCGAGGCGGAGGTGGCGGCGACCGCGGGCCGGGTCGCCGGAGTCGTCCGGGTGGCCTGCTTCCCCACGGCGGTCAGCCTGGTCGGCCCGGCGATGGCGCAGCTTGCCGGGCGCCACCCCGGCGTGCGGGTCGAGACCACGGTCACGGAGCCGCACGTCGCGCTCGACATGGTGCAGAGCCGGAGCTGCGACCTGGCGATATGCGACGAGTTCGACTCCGACCCGCGGCCGCGTGTGCCCGGCCTGCACTTCGCGGAGCTCGACCCGGACCGCATTTGGCTCGTCGTGCCGCGAGACCACCCGCAGGCCGCCGCGCCCGCCGCGCGCCTCGGCGAGCTGGCCGACGAGATATGGGCCTGCGGCCCGGCGGACACGAGCCACGGGCGCATCGTCGCCGAAGTGTGCCGGGAGCGCGGCGGGTTCGCGCCGGACATCCGGCACCGGACGTCCGACGCGCAGGCGCTGCTGTTCCTGGTCGCGGCGGGCCAGGCCGTCACGCTGCTGCCCGAACTCGCGCGCCCGGAACAGGCGGTGGAGGTCGCGGCGGTGGCGATCGAGGGCCCGCCGGTCGTACGGCGCATCCTGGCGGTCGTCCGCGACACCGCGCTCCGCGATCCTGCGGTGAGTGCGGTGCGGGCGGCGCTGCGTCCGCCCGCATCGCATTACCTATACGCGACCGATTCCCCGTCCTCGCGGCGCTCGTAGCGTTCCGGTCACGGAGCACGAACCGCACCACCACGCGGCAAGTGCCACAGGCCAAAGGCTCAACGCCAACGAAAGGACGTGGTGACCATGTCGACCAACGTGATCGGCGCGACGATCGGCGGGCTCCGGACCTACCGCGCGGACCGGCAGGGCTTCCTGCGATCGGTCCTCTACCTCGACGCGGTCGTCACCGGCGCCAACGGTCTCGCGTACCTCGCGCTCGCCCAGGTGCTCGACTCCTTCCTCGGCGTCGAGGCCGCCGTCCTGTACGGGATCGGCGCCTTCCTCACCCTCTATGCGGTCGATGTGGCGCTCGTCGCCCGCAAGCCCGCGATCAGCCGTACGGCGGTCGTCGTCATCGCGCTGCTCAACGCGGTGTGGGCGGTCGGCAGCATCGCTCTCGCGGTGACCGACACCTTGACGATGACCACCGTCGGGACGACGTGGGCGATCATGCAGGCCGTCGTGGTCGCGCTGTTCGCGGACCTCCAGTTGCTCGGGCTGCGCACCAAGGGCACGCGGGCCTGACCGGCCACGCCATTCACGCCGTCGCCGCCGTCTCAGTGCGCCATGGCCCTCGCCTGCGAGGGGTCCGGCCGGCCGGGCGGGAGCAGCAGCGCCGCGGTCACCGCGACCACGGCGGCGATGGCGGCGGCGGCGGTGAACGCGTCCCCGAACCCGCCGGTCCCGCCCGACCCGTCCGACGGCACGCCCTCCAGGCTTGCCCCGGCGACGGCCGCGAACACCGCGACGCCGAGTGCGGCGCCGAGTTCGTGCGCGGTGCCGACGAGGCCGGACGCGGTGCCCGTCTCACGGTGGTCGAGCCCCGTCATGGCCGCCGTGGTGGCGCACACGAACCCGGCGCCGAGACCAAGCGACATGAGGGCGAACCCGGGCACGAGCCCGGTCCAGACGCCGCTGTCCGCCGACAGCCAGGCCAGCAGGCCCGCCCCGGCGGCGGCGAGGGCGAACGCGCCGGTGCCGACCGCACGCCACCCGAACCGGCCCACGGCGACGCCACCGACGTGGGCGCCGATCGTCACGGTCACCGCGACCGGCAGGAACGCCAGGCCGGTCTTGAGCGCCGAGTATCCGGCGACGTGTTGCAGGTGGAACGAGCACAGGAAGAACGCCGAGATCAGCAGGCCGGACGCGGCCAGCATGACGACGCTTCCGCCCCAGAGGTTGCGGCGCGCGAGAACCTCCAGCCGTACCAGTGGGTTTCGCGCGCGCCGCTCGACGGCGACGAACACGGCGGTGCAGACGAGGGCGGCGCCGATCGGGGCGAGCGTGGACGGTGCGCCGAAGCCGTGGTCGCGCGCTCGCACCAGGCCGTAGATGAGCAGCGCGGGTGCGGCGGTCAGGGCCGACGCCCCTGGTAGGTCAAGAGGTACCCGTTCCGGCGACGGCCCCACGTGCGATGCCGCGTCGCGGATCAGCAGCGGCACCCCGACGAGTGCCGCGAGCCCGACGGGCACGTTGACATAGAAGATCCACTCCCAGCCCGGCCCGGATACGAACAACCCGCCGAGTAGCACCCCGACGGCCGATCCGGCGCCCCCCACGGCCGCCCAGACGCCGAGTGCCTTGGTGCGCGCGGGTCCGTGGAACAGCGTCGTGATCAGCGCCATCGCGGCGGGGGAGAGGAGCGCGGCGCCCACGCCCTGGGCGGAACGTGCCGCGATGAGCACCCCGCCGTCGGACGCGAGGCCCGACGCGACGGACGCCGCGGTGAACACTCCGAGCCCGATGAGGAACATGCGCAACTTGCCCACCGCGTCCGACAGTCGGCCGCCGAGCAGCAGCAAGCTGCCGAAGAAGAGCGCGTACGCGGTGACCACCCACGTCAACGCCGAGCCGCTGAGGTCGAGTTCGTCGCCGATGGTGGGCAGCGCGACGTTCACCACGGTCACGTCGGCGACCAGCATGAACTGGGCGAGGCAGAGCAGGACGAGGAGGCGTCCGCGATGGGGGAGGTCCGGCGGCGGCTCGTGGTGGTGCGGATGGTGCTGCTGGTGGTGGCGCTGCTGGTGGTGGCCTTCGGGATCGTGGCCGTGGTGGTGCCCCTCGGGGGCCGGCGAGGCATGTGGAACAGGCGAGTTCGCATCGGAGTGCACGCGGACGCTCCCTAAACTTAACGGGGGTGTTAGGGATAACCTAGACCCACCCGCCGCCAAATGTGAACACCTCTGTTAGGTTTGACCCGGCGGATGAGTGCAGGTGCCGGCAGGCAAGGAGGCGGCAGTGGCAGGACGAGCGGCTCAGGGGTCGGCAAAGCCATCCGCGAGGTCATCCGCGAAGCCATCGGCAGGGCCGTCCGCGAAGCCATCGGCCGGGCTGTCCACGAAGCCATCCGCGGAAGGCGCCGCCCCCGGACGCCCCCGGCGCCGCGACGCCGAGCGCAACGCGTCCGCAATCGTCGAGGCCGGCCTGACCTGCCTGTTGGCCGATCCTCAGGTGGGCATGGCCGCCATCGCGCGCGCCGCGGGCGTCAGCCGCGTCACGCTCTACTCGCACTTCCCGACGCGCGAAAGCCTGTTGGAGGCCGCGTTGGACCGCTCGGTTTCGGAGGCCGTCGAGGCGGTGGCCGGTACGACCGACAGCGGCCCCGCCGACGAGGCGCTTGCCGGGCTCATCCGCTCGTCATGGCAGGTCCTCGACCGCCACGCGTCGCTTTTCTCCGCCGTCTCCGCGTCGCTGACGCCCGATCAGATGCGGGACCGGCACGAACGGATCCTCGCCCCCGTCCACGAACTCGTCCTGCGGGGGCGGCGCGACGGCGTCTTCCGCGACGACGTCCCGGCCGCCTGGATGGTGACCGTCCTCTACAGCCTCGTCCACGCCGCCGCGGCCGAAATGCAGGCGGGGCGCCTGAGTTCGGAGGACGCGCCGACCCTGCTCCTCACCACGATCCTCGGCACCTGGCGGCGGCAACCGGCGTAGCGCAGCGCGGCCCGACGTGCCCGCGCGAGCAAGTCCCAGCAACACAAAAAGAGTTCGTACGCAAAACAATGGCGGCGCCCCGACCGGTCCCAAAGGACCGGCCGGAGCGCCGCCGTCACAACTCCGTGCCGAACGTCGGGCACGAACGTCAGGCCCGGCCCGCATGTCAGGCCCAGGTCCGGACGTCAGGTCCGGACGTCAGGCCCACGCCCCGGACGTCACGCCCGGAGGTCGAACCGGTCGAGGTCCATCACCTTCGCCCACGCCGCCACGAAGTCCTTGACGAACTTCTCCTTCGCGTCGTCGCTCGCGTACACCTCGGCCAGCGCCCGCAACTCCGAGTTCGCCCCGAAGATCAGGTCGGCCCGGCTCGCCGTCCACTTCAGCTCGCCCGAGGCGTCACGGCCCTCGAAGGAGTTCGCGTCCTCCGACTCCGGCGTCCACACCGTCCCCATGTCGAGCAGGTTGACGAAGAAGTCGTTCGTCAGCACACCCGGCGTCGCGGTGAACACGCCCTGCTGCGACTGCTGGTGGTTGGCCCCGAGCACGCGCAGGCCGCCGACCAGCACCGTCAGCTCCGGGGCGCTCAGCGTGAGCAGGTTGGCCCGGTCGAGCAGCAGGTACTCGGCCGGAAGACGGTTGCCCTTGCCGAGGTAGTTGCGGAACCCGTCCGCGGTCGGCTCCAGCGCCGCGAACGACTCGACGTCCGTCTCGTCCTGCGACGCGTCGACGCGGCCCGGCGTGAACGGCACCTCGACGGCGACCCCGCCGTCCTTGGCCGCCTTCTCGACCGCCGCCGCGCCCGCGAGCACGACCACGTCCGCGAACGACACCTTCTTGCCGTCGCCCTGCGCCGAATTGAACGCCTCCTGGACGCCCTCCAGCGTGCGCAGCACCGTGGCGAGCTGGTCCGGGTCGTTCACCTCCCAGTCGCGCTGCGGCTCCAGCCGGACGCGCCCGCCGTTCGCACCACCGCGCATGTCGCTGCCGCGGTACGTCGACGCCGACGCCCACGCGGCCGACACGAGCTGCGACACCGTCAGGCCGGACGCGAGGATCTTCTCCCTGAGCGACGCGGCGTCCGCGGCGTCGATCGCGGCGCCCTCGGCGGCCGGCAGCGGGTCCTGCCACAGCAGCGTCTCGCTCGGGACCTCCGGGCCGAGGTAGCGCACGACCGGGCCCATGTCGCGGTGCGTCAGCTTGTACCAGGCGCGCGCGAACGCGTCCGCGAACTCGTCGGGGTTCGCGTGGAAGCGCCGCGAGATCTCCTCGTACGCCGGGTCGAAGCGCAGCGACAGGTCGGTCGTGAGCATCGTGGGGGCGTGCGTCTTGGACGGGTCGTGCGGATCGGGGACGGTGCCCTCGCCGCCGCCGTCCTTCGGCCGCCACTGGTTGGCCCCGGCCGGGCTCTGGAACAGCTCCCACTCGTACCCGAAGAGGATGTCGAAGAAGGTGTTGTCCCAGGCCGTGGGCGTGGTGGTCCAGATGCCCTCCAGGCCGCTGGTGATCGCGTCGCCGCCGACACCGCTGCCGTACGTGCTCTTCCAGCCGAGCCCCTGCTGCTCGATGGGCGAGGCCTCCGGGTCCGCCCCGACGCTGTCGGCCGGTCCGGCGCCGTGCGTCTTGCCGAACGTGTGGCCGCCGGCGATCAGCGCGACGGTCTCCTCGTCGTTCATCGCCATGCGGCGGAACGTCTCCCGGATGTCGCGGGCCGCCGCGATCGGGTCCGGCGTGCCGTTCGGGCCCTCGGGGTTGACGTAGATGAGGCCCATCTGCACCGCGCCGAGGGGGTTCTCCAGCTCACGGTCGCCGGTGTAGCGCTCGTCGTCCAGCCAGACGGACTCCGGACCCCAATAGACGTCCTCCTCCGACTCCCACACGTCCTCGCGGCCGCCGCCGAAGCCGAACGTCTTGAAACCCATGGTCTCCAGCGCGACGTTGCCGGTGAGGATCATGAGGTCGGCCCACGACAGGCTCTGCCCGTACTTCTTCTTCACCGGCCACAGCAGGCGGCGGGCCTTGTCGAGGTTGCCGTTGTCCGGCCAGCTGTTGAGCGGCGCGAACCGCTGCTGCCCGGCCCCGGCGCCGCCGCGGCCGTCGCTGATGCGGTACGTGCCGGCGCTGTGCCACGCCATCCGGATCATGAACGGGCCGTAGTGGCCGAAGTCGGCGGGCCACCAGTCCTTGGAGGTGGTCAGTACCTCGGCGATGTCGCGCTTCACGGCGGCCAGGTCGAGCGTGTTGAACGCCTTGGCGTAGTCGAAGTCCTCGCCCAGCGGGTTCGCCACGGCGGGGTTCTTCGCGAGGATCTTCAGGTTCAGCCGCTCCGGCCACCACTGGCTGTTGCCGCCACCCTGCGTCGGGTGCGGTGCGCGCCCGTGCGCGACCGGGCAGCCTCCTCCGCCCTCCGTCTTCGCGTCTGTGACGATTGCGTCGTGGTTCTCGGACATCGGAAGTCCCTCCGGGCTAGGCGGATCACGCTGCACAGGTTCTGCGTGCGATTGCACATTCGAGGCCCAGGCTCCAGTCGCGGAAGCCCGCGTCCTCTCCGATCGAGAAACTGGGGTCGGCCGGCGCGACCAGGCGGGGCACCGCGGCCTCCGGCCCACGGAAGCGCCCCGCGGCGCCGGGCGACGGAAGCCGAGTGCCAGGCACCCCGACACCGGCACCACGCGGTTGGCGGGCGACGGCGGGGGCCTGGATCGCGCTCATAGCCCAAGCTAACTTCGCAGAGACGAACGATTCAAGGCTACTAACGACTCAAGTGTCAGTGTCGCGCCCAAGCAATGTTTGCCCCGAAATGCCGCCACCCCTGACGGAGCGACCCCGAGGCCGGCTCACGCTGCCGACGAATCGACATGGCACCCGCCCGCTCGGCCTCCGACAAGCCGCAGAGCGGCAGGACGGGCGTCGGTGGACGGAACGGCGGTGGACCATCGACGCGCCGGGTGGTGTGGGGTCACCGGTCCAGTTGTCGCAACCCGCATGGTCGCCTCGCGTGCTCGGCGGCTTCCCGCGCGGCCTCGACCACACGCCCCCACCGGCGGGCGGCTTTGCGCAGGTGACATCCGGCCCGGCCGCCCCGCTCCGTATTACGCGCACCACCTGCCCGGGCGTCCGCAAACGCCCCTCCGCACGTGTGGCCGGCGGGTTCGCAGCGTTCGACGGCACTTCGGCGCCTCCGCTTTCCCGCATCGCATGCGGTTAGGTTGGCCGGTGTCGGTGTGGTTGCGGAGGGGTGAGTGGCGTGGGTGACGACGTGGTCTCGGCCGCGGTGCGGGCTCGGGTTCAGGAGAGCTTTGACCGGCAGGGGTTGATGGCTCACCTGGGGGCGCGGATCTCGCATATTGCGCCGGGGCGGGTGCACATCGTCCTGCCATCTCGGCCGGAAGTCACCCAGCAGCACGGCTACTTCCACGCGGGCGGGACGAGTGCCATCGCGGACAGTGCCGGGGGCTACGCGGCGCTGTCGGTGTTTCCCGAGGGGGCCGATGTGCTCACCGTGGAGTACAAGATCAACCTCCTGGCCCCGGCGCTCGGCGACCACCTCGAAGCGGTCGGCACCGTGGTTCGGTCCGGTCGTACGCTCACCGTCTGCACCCTGGAGGTGTACGGCGTCCAGGGCGACCGGCGCACGCTGGTCGCCAACGGGCAGCAGACCCTGATCCGCCTCGACCCGGCGCGGACCGGGGCAAAGGGCTGACGGCTCCCGCCCTGCAACTCAGACACCCCCCCCATCACGAACACACCATCCGCATCACGAACACCCCGCCCAGGACCAGGATCACGGGCCGCGGGCCGACAACGCTGCGGCGACAGCGATGCCTTGGTGCCGCCGCCCTTCGGACAGGGTCGCGCGGCCCGGCAGCGGAACCGGCGAACTATTTGGCCAACTGCGTGAGTTCCAGGTCGATCGCGGCCAGTATCAGTTCGCGGGCGCGGTCCACCGTCAGACCGCCGCTGAGCCAGCGGCCGCTGAGGCCTTCGAGCAGCGCGGTGAGCCGCTGGGCGGCGGCCAGGGCCACGGCGGCCTTGAGGCCCGGAACGACGTCGGCGATCAGGTCCGCCACCTCGTGGTCCCACACCCGCGTCGCCTCGGCGAGGTCCGTGCGCAGCAGGTCGTCGAACATCGCGCTGGCCCGCAGCTCGCCCCACGCGGTGGTGTGCTCGCGCACCTCCGCGGTGTCCTGGAACTCCAGCAGCAGCGTCTGCTCCAACACCGTTCGGGGGTCCGCGAGATGCTCGGCCGCGACATGCTCCCGCGTGTGGCGTTCCGCGCGGACGTTGATGAACTCCAGCGTCGCGCGCAGGACCCCGGCACGGTCCTTGAAGTGGTAGTAGATCAGCCCGTTCGAGACCTCGGCCTCAGCGGCCAACTCCTCGATGCGAAGGCCCCGGACGCCCCGGCGGGCGATGAGCCGCGCGGCGGCTTCCATGATCGCGGTACGACGGTCGGCCACGGGGTGAACCCTACCTTCCGCCCCATTTCCGGCCGTGAGGCGCCCGCGCGCTGCCGTGTTCGTCCCTCACCGTCCCTGACACCCGAACTCGGCCCCGCTCGGGCGAGTTCGGCGGCGGGTACGTCGGCTAGTTAGGCGGTGAGTTCGGCCGCAGGTACGGCGGCTAGTTCGGCGGCGAGTTCGGGAGCGGGTACCGCGGCTAGTTAGGCGGTGAGTTAGGCCGCGGGTTCGGCGACCGCCGGCGCTCCGCCCGGGGCCGGGGCCGGGGCGGGGTCCGACTCCACCGGGGGAGTGGCACATCTCCGCGGAGAGTGCGGTTCTCCCCGGCCGCGAACGCGTTCAGTCCCAGCCCGCCCAGCCCGCCCAGCCCGCCCAGCCCGCCCAGCCCGCCCAGCCCGCCCAGCCCGCCCAGCCCGCCCAGCCCACCTCGGCCCACCTCGGCCCGCCCAGCCCACCTCGGCCCGCCCAGCCCACCTCGGCCCCGCCCAGCCCACTTCGGTCCGCCTCGGCCCGCCGCTCAGCGCGCAAGCGTCAGGGCGATGTCCACGATCATGTCCTCCTGGCCGCCGACGAGGCGTCGGCGACCGCACTCCGTCAGCAGGTCGCGTACGTCGACTCCGTAGCGCTCCGACGCCGCCTCCGCGTGCCGGAGGAACGACGAGTAGACCCCCGCGTATCCGAGCGTCAGCGTCTCGCGGTCGACGCGCACCGGCCGGTCCTGGAGCGGGCGGACCAAATCGTCTGCGGCGTCCTGGAGGGCGAACAGGTCGCAACGGTGCTCGAATTCGGACAGGTCGGCGACCGCGACGAAGGCCTCCAGCGGGCAGTTCCCGGCGCCGGCGCCGTGCCCGGCGAGCGAAGCGTCCACGCGGAAACAGCCGTTCTCCACCGCCACAACCGAATTCGCCACCGACAGCGAGAGGTTCTCGTGCGCGTGGATGCCGATCTCGGTCTCCGGCCGCAGCACGTCGCGGTACGCCCGCACCCGCGCCGCCACGTCGTTCATGGTCAGTCGCCCGCCGGAGTCGGTGACGTACACGCAGTGCGCGCCGTACGACTCCATCAGCCGCGCCTGCGCGGCCAGTTCGTCCGGCGGCGCCATGTGCGAGAGCATCAGGAACCCGGACACGTCCATGCCGAGTTCCCGGGCGGCCTCGATGTGTTGCGCCGAGATGTCGGCCTCGGTGCAGTGCGTGGCCACCCGCACCGAGCGCACGCCGAGGTCGTACGCGTGGCGCAGTTCGCGGATCGTGCCGACGCCGGGCAGCAGCAGCGTGGTCAGCCGCGCCCGCTCCAGCACCGACGCCGCCGCCTCGATCCAGGCCCAGTCGGTGTGCGACCCGGGTCCGTAGTTGAGTGAGCTGCCGGCGAGGCCGTCGCCGTGCGC
Organism: Yinghuangia sp. YIM S09857; assembly: GCF_051388915.1. Taxonomy (NCBI): domain Bacteria; kingdom Bacillati; phylum Actinomycetota; class Actinomycetes; order Kitasatosporales; family Streptomycetaceae; genus Yinghuangia; species Yinghuangia sp. YIM S09857. The sequence goes on from NZ_JBPKBH010000009.1 coordinate 264,932, forward strand.
GACCTCGATCGCGTCCACGCCCGCCCGGTCGAGGGCCGTGACGATCCGCTTGACGTCCTCGGTGGAAATCCGGTGCCGCACCGCGTGCATGCCGTCGCGCAGGGTCACGTCCTGGATGAAGACGGGAGTGCTCACGGGGTTGCCTCCTGGGGCTGCCGGGCGGGGCCGCGGCGGTCGTCGCGCGGGTCGTCGCGCGGGTCGTCCCGTCGGTCGTCGCGGCGCAGCGCCACGCGCTCGCCGACCCGCAGCGCGGCCGACGTCATGATGTCGAGGTTCCCGGCGTACGCGGGCAGGTAGTGCGCGGCGCCCTCGACCTCCAGGAATACCGAGACCTGGTGGGTGGGCCGCGGTTCCCCCGCCTCGACCAGGGTGTCCAGCGGCTGGTCGCCGGGTACCGCGGTGACCTGGACCTCCTGCTTGAGCCGGTAGCCGGGCACGTATTCCGCGACGGACTCCGCCATCGCGGCGACCGCGTCCCGGATCCGGTCGGGCGCGTCCGGCTCCGGCGCGTGCACGAGGGCGAAGACGGTGTCGCGCATGATCAGCGGCGGCTCTGCCGGGTTGAGGATGATGATCGCCTTGCCGCGCCGGGCGCCGCCGACCTCGACGATCGCGGCCGAGGTCGTCTCGGTGAACTCGTCGATGTTCGCGCGCGTGCCCGGGCCCGCGGACTTCGACGCGATGGACGCCACGATCTCGGCGTATGCGACCGGGGCCACGCCGCCGATCGCCGCGACGATCGGGATGGTCGCCTGTCCGCCGCAGGTGACCATGTTGAGGTTGTCGTTGTCGAGGTGCCGGTCCAGGTTGACCGCGGGGACGACGTACGGCCCGATCGCCGCGGGCGTCAGGTCGACCAGCACCTTGCCGAACGGCCCGAGCCGGGCCGCGTTGTGCCGGTGCGCCTTCGCCGAGGTCGCGTCGAAGACGATCCCGATCTCGGCGAAGCCGGGCAGGGCGATCAGCCCGTCGACGCCTTCGTGCGTGCTCGGGACGCCGAGCCGGCGCGCGCGGGCCAGGCCGTCCGACTCCGGGTCGATGCCCACCATCGCGGCCATCTCCAGGTGTTCGGAGGTGCGCAGCACCTTGATCATGAGGTCGGTGCCGATGTTGCCCGAGCCGATGACGGCCACCTTGGTCCTGCTCATGAGGTCACCTCGTTCGAGTCCGCGGGGCGTGCCGAGTGCGCCGACGACGTTGGGTCCAGCCCGCCCGCGTCCAGTTCGCCGAACGCGACCGCCACGGTGCCGAGGCCGGTGATGTCGGCCCGCACACGGTCGCCCGGGGCGACCGGGCTCATGGGCCCCAGCGCGCCGGAGAGGACGACCTGTCCGGCGCGCAGCGGGTCGCCGAGTTCGCGGGCCTGCCGGGCGAGCCAGGCGACCGCCGCGATCGGATCGCCCAGGCACGCGGTGCCGGTGCCGGTGGAGACCACCGACTCGCCGACCCGCATGGCCATCTCCGCCTCGCACGGGACGAACTCGTCGAGCCGCCTGCGGACGGTACCCAGCACGTAGGCGCCCGACGAGGCGTTGTCCGCGACCGTGTCCGCGAAGCTGATGTCCCAGTCGGCGATGCGGCTGCCGCAGATCTCCAGTGCCGCCACGGCGTGGTCGACCGCGGCGCGCACCTGCGCGTCGTCCAGCGGGCCGTCGGCGAGGTCGGCGCCGAGCACGAACGCGATCTCGGCCTCCACGCGCGGCTGGAGCACCGCGCGGTATGGGACGGTGGCGCCTGCGGCGTACCGCATCTCGTCGAAGAGCACTCCGAAGTCCGGTTGGTCCACGCCGAGTTGCCGCTGCACAACGGCCGAGGTCAGGCCGATCTTGCGGCCCGCGACCCGGGCGCCTCCGGCGAGCCGTGCGGCGGCGTTGAGCTGCTGGACCGCGTAGGCGGCTGCCAGGTCGCCCGGCGCGATCAGATCGCGGACCGGGGCGCACGGGACGCCGGAGTCGGCGGCCTCGCGGAGCCGCTTCGCGGCGGCCCGCACCGCCTCGTCGGCGCTTGGGGAGGTGCTGGTCATGGTCGGCATCGTCGCCATCCTCCGAAGTGCGTCGCAAGCCATCCGTCTTGCTGAGCGATACGCTGGACGGGTGTCCGCCAGCGCCGATCCCACGCCTTCGACCGCGTCCCGGGGCACGCCCCGAGCCGCGTCTCCGGCCGGGTCGCGAACCCCGGCCGGACCGGGAATCCCAACCGGATCCCCAACCGGATCGCCAACCGGTTCCCGAGCGGCCGCCGTAGCCTCCGCCCCCGACCGCAACAGCGTGCTGAGCAAGGCCACCGCGATCCTGGAGGCGTTCACCGCCGACGACCGCGCCGTCCCGCTCGCCGAGTTGGTCCGGCGCACGGGCCTGCACAAGGCCACCGTCCACCGGCTGACCGCCGAACTGGTGGCCCTGCGGCTGCTCGACCGACTGCCCGGCGGTTACCGCCTCAGCGGCACCCTGTTCGAACTCGGCATGCGGGCCTCGGTCGAGCGCGGCCTGCTCGAACTCGCCATGCCGTTCCTCCAGGACCTGTACGAACGAACCCACGAGATCGTGCACCTCGGCGTCCGCGAGGGCACCGAGGTCGTCTACATCGCCAAGATCGGCGGCCACCGGCAGGCGCGCAGCCCGTCCCGCCTCGGCGGCCGGATGCCGATGCACTGCACGGGCATCGGCAAGGCCCTCCTCGCGTACGGCGACGACGACGTGCGACGCACGGTGCTCGCCGGGCCGCTGCCGCGCCGCACCCCGCACACCGTGGTCGCGCCGGGCAAACTCGGGCGCCAGCTGGACGCGGTGCTGGAGGCCGGAGTGGCCTTCGAGTACGAGGAGTCCGCGGTCGGGCTGGTCTGCGTCGCCGCGCCCGTGTTCGGCCCGGACGACGAGCCGGTCGCGGCGATCAGCGTGGCCGGGCCGTCGCCGCGGTTCCGCCCCGAGGCGCACGTCGCCGCGCTGCGGGCCGCGGCGACCGCGCTGGGCGCCGTGCTGGCCCGGCGCGACGCCCTGTCCTGACCCGGCCGACGCCCTGTCCTGACCCGCCGCCGGTCACGCGTTCCGGACGAAATCGGCCATCAGTCGGTTGAATTCGTCCGCGTGCTCGATCATCACCCAGTGCCCGCACCGGTTGAGCAGCACGAGGCGGCTGTCCGGGACGAGCGCGAGCAACTGCAACGAGACCTCGTACGAAACGACCCGGTCGTCGCGGCCGTGAATGATCAACGTGGGCACGGTGGTCCGCGAAGGCAGTGGGGGGTCGACCCACTTCGGTCCGCAGCGTGTTGACCGGTCGGGGGATCTGCGTCTTGTGGCAGCGGATGCTCGGCATCGAGACCGACAGGGCGGCGATCGGCACCCCGTCCGGGTCGTGCACCGCCACCCCGATCGCGACCAGGCCGCGTTCGGAGCGGCCGTCGTTGACCGCGGAGCCTGCGGGAGACGCGTGCGAGTTCGGTGCGCAGCTCCGCCGGATCGGGGCGCTCGAAGGCGCGGTTCTCCCATTTCAATGGCTTGTCAGGGGGCTGCGCGGGGTCCGTCCGGGGTAGCCGTCTCCAACGTACGTTCTGCCAACCAGAATCTCGTTTTCCGCGGAGCGTCAAGGCGGCACGGTGGACGCATGACCGCCAATCCCACCGAGGCCGCCCGCGCCAGGCTGCGCGCCGTCGCCGCACCGGATCAGCCGGAGGTCACACCGGCCCTCGAAGCGCTCTACCGGGGATTCGACGAAGAACGCCTAGTCCCGCTGTGGACCCAGATCGGCGACCTCATGCCCGCCCATCCGCGCTCGCGCGCCGAACCCCACCTCTGGCGGTGGCGCAACCTGCTCCGGCTCGCCGAGCAGGCGGGCGACCTGGTTCCGGTCGGCCGCGGCGGCGAGCGGCGGGCCATCGCGCTCGCGAACCCGGGCCTCGGGGGCCGCCCCTTCGCGACGCCGACGCTCTGGGCGGCCATCCAGTACCTGATGCCGGGGGAGGACGCCCCCGAACACCGGCACACACAACACGCGTTCCGCTTCGTCGTCGAGGGCTCCGGCGTGTGGACGGTCGTCGGCGGCGACCCGGTGCCGATGAACCGCGGCGACTTCCTGCCCCAGGCGGGCTGGAACTGGCACGCCCACCACAACGCCACCGACGCCCCGATGGCGTGGATCGACGGCCTGGACATCCCGTTCCAGTACGGCGCCGAGACGCAGTTCTTCGAGTTCGGCCGCGACCGGATCGGGGACGCCGAGCGCGTCACGCCGAAACGCTCCCGTTCGGAACGCCTTTGGGGCCACCCGGGGTTGCGTCCGCTCTCCGCGACCGCCGCGGGTGCCGGTACGCCGCTGCTCTCCTACAAATGGTCCGTCACGGACCGTGCGCTGGACGACCAACTCGCCCTGGAGAAGGAGGGGTTCGGCGGCACCGTCGAGCCCGGCCACGCCGCCGTCCGGTACACGGACCCGGCGACCGGCGCCGACGTCCTTCCGACGATCCGCGCCGAGTTCCACCGCGTGGCACGTGGGGCCGAGACGGCGCCGGTGCGCGAGACCGGTTCATCGGTGTTCCAGGTCTTCGACGGGTCGGGGACGGTCACGGTCGGCGGCCGGACGTGGTCCGTCGCGCGCGGCGACCTGTTCGTGGTCCCGTCCTGGACGCCCTTCTCGGCGCGCTCGGAGGCCGGGACCACCGACTCCGACAGCGGGGCACTCGACCTGTTCCGGTTCTCCGACGCGCCGATCTTCGAGGCGCTGCGGCTGCACCGCTCGGCCGTTTCCGAGCACGCTTCCCGGCATCTTGGCCGGCGCGATCCCGTGCCCGATTCCCGGCACGTGCCCCAGCCCGTTCCCGCGCCCGATTCCCGGCACTTTTCCCAGCCCGCTTCTGCGCCCGATCCCCCGCATTTTTCCCTGTCCGTACCCGATTCCCGGCACGTTTCCCAGCCCGCTCCTGTGCCCGATTCCCGGCACGTTTCCGCGCCCGATCCCCAATTCGTTTCCGGCACCGACGAGGACAACCGATGAAGCTCGCCACCCTGCGTACCCCCTCCGGCACCCGCGCCGTGCTGCTCGCCGGGGAGGAACTGGTCGACCTCGGCCGCACCGACGTCGGCGCGCTGCTCGCCGAACCGGACTGGCGGGAGCGGGTGGCGGCGCTCGCTGAGGGTGGCGTGGCCCCCGACGCCGTCCGATACGACCTCTCCCACGCCGACTTCGCCCCGGTCGTGCCGACCCCCTCCAAGGTGATCTGCGTGGGACTCAACTACCAGAACCACATCCGCGAGATGGGCCGCGAACTCCCCAGCCACCCGACGCTGTTCGCGAAGTTCGCCGACTGCCTCACCGGCGCGCACGACGACATCCCGCACCCCGCCGAGACCGAAGAACTGGACTGGGAGGTCGAACTCGCCGTCGTCGTCGGCGGACCGGTGCGCCGCGCCACCACCGCCGAAGCCGAGGCCGCGATCGCGGGGTTCACGGTGCTCAACGACGTCACGTGCCGTGACTGGCAGTTCCGCACACGAGAGTGGTTGCAGGGCAAGATGTGGGACGCGTCCACGCCCGTCGGCCCGTTCCTCGTGACACCGGACGAACTGCCCGGCGGTGTACGCCCCGTGCTGGACGTACAGCTCACGGTCGGCGACGAGGTCATGCAGGCCGACACCACGGGCGACCTGCTCTTCGACCCGGTCGCCCTGGTCGAGTACGTCTCCACGGTCATCCGCCTCAACCCCGGTGACCTCATCGCCACCGGAACGCCCGGCGGCGTCGGGCACGCCCGTACCCCGCACCGCTACCTGGGCGAGGGCGAGACCGTCGTCGCCGAGATCAAGGGCATCGGCCGCCTCGTCAACCGCGTTGTCCGGGACGCCCGGTGAGCGGCGTCCCCGACGAGGCGCTGCGCTGGGCGCGGATCGGCACGGGGCAACTCCTCGGTGCCTGCGCCGCGTTCGACGAATCGGCCTACGGTGCCCCGACACCGCTTCCGGGGTGGACCCGCAGGCACCTCGCCGCGCACATCGCCGCCAATGCCGACGCGCTCCGCAACCTCGTGCACTGGGCCGCCACCGGCGAACCGACGCCGATGTACGCCACGCCCGAGGAGCGCCGCGCCGGGATCGAACGCGGAACCACCATGACCGCACCTGCGCTCAACGACTGGCTCACCCGCTCGGCCGCGACCTTGGACACCGATCTGTCGGCACTTACCGCCGCCCAGTGGGACCACGAAGTCGTCACCGCCCAGGGCCGCGTCGTCCCCGCGAGCGAGATCCCCTGGCTCCGCGCGCGCGAAGTCTGCGTACACGCGGTCGACCTCGACGCGGGTATCGAATTCGCCGACCTGCCGGCCGACTTCCTCACCCGCCTGGCCGCCGAAGCCGCAGCCAAACACGACGGTGCGCCCGTCCCCGTCCTCACACTCACCGCAACCGACCGCAACCACACCTGGACGGTCAATCTCGACCGCAGCCCGACACACATTTCAATCTCCCAACCCCTCCCCACAATCTGCGCCTACCTGACCGGGCGCGCGACGGCCGTTCCGACCGACGCGGGCGCACCGGCCCCCGAACTCCCCGCATGGCTGTAAGGACGCACGTGATGACCCGAGACACGACAAGGTCCAGGGAGAAGGCCGACGCGATGGTCGTAGGCGGCGGAATCGGCGGCCTCGGCGCCGCCCTTGCCCTGGCCACCGCCGGACTGCGCGTACAAGTCCTGGAGCAGGCATCGGAGTTCGGCGAGGTCGGTGCCGGTCTCCAGTTGGCCCCCAACTGCACCCGGATTCTGCACGAGTACGGCCTGCTCGACGAGGTCAGGCAACTCGGCGTCGTCCCCGACACGATGGTGATGTTCGACGCCGTCGACGACGCCGAACTCACCCGGCTCGACCTGCGCGACGTGGAGCGGCGCTACGGGTTCCCGTACGTCGTCATCCACCGCAGCGACCTGCACGCCGTCCTGCTGCGAGCGTGCCGCCGGGCCGGAGTCGGCCTCGCCACCGACAGCCGGGTCACCGCGTACCGGCAAGACGGCGAGCGTGCCTCGGTCGTGCTCGCGGACGGCCGCACCGAACAGGCCGACGTCGTCATCGCCGCCGACGGCCTCCACTCAGTGGCCCGCGAACAGTTCGTGGGCGACACACCGGTCAGCTCGTCGTACGTCGCCTACCGCGGCGCCGTCCCCGTCGACAGCATCAGCGAGTTCCCCGTCGACACGAACGCCGTCGTCGTCCACGTGGGCCCGCGCTGCCACTTCGTGCACTACGCACTCCGCGGCGGCGACATGCTGAACCAGGTCGCCGTCTTCGAGTCCCCGAAGGCCCGTGCCGGACACCAGGATTGGGGAACCCCCGACGAACTCGACACCGCCTTCGCGGCGACCTCCGAACGCGTCCGCGCCGGCATTCCCCTGATGTGGCGCGACCGCTGGTGGCGCATGTTCGACCGCGAGCCCGTCGACACCTGGGTGTACGGCCGCATCGCCCTCCTCGGCGACGCCGCACACCCACCCCTCCAATACCTCGCCCAGGGCGCCATCATGGCCCTCGAAGACGGCTGGGTCCTCGCCCACCACGCCGCCCAGAACCGCACCCCCGACGACACCGTCGACTGGCCCGCCGCCCTCGCCGCCTACCAGGCCGTCCGCCCCGAACACTGCCGCCGCGTCCAACGCACCGCCCGTGCCTGGGGCGACCTGTGGCACCTCGACGGCGACGCCCGAACCCACCGCAACCAGCTACTTCGCGACCGCAACTTCCACGACTACACCTTCACCGACTGGCTCTACGGCCCCACCGCCCTGTACCCCCACCAAGAACCCCCGATGTTCACCCCCGTCCCACTCACGGCCCCTTAGCCGTCGTCGCGAACTCCCCGACCAATAAAGTTCGTCGGAGACGCTGGTGGATCTTGGCGCAGGCACTCGCTCGCGGTGGGAAGGCACTTGCGTCCCCACCCGAGCGCGAGTTCCGCCGCGTGGGGGGGGGGGGGGNCCCGACCAATAAAGTTCGTCGGAGACGCTGGTGGATCTTGGCGCAGGCACTCGCTCGCGGTGGGAAGGCACTTGCGTCCCCACCCGAGCGCGAGTTCCGTCGCGTGGCGGGTCCGCGTCCGCCCGCCGCGGGGGCGGGCGCGGACCCGCCGATTCGGCTAGCCCGCGCGGCTCGTGAGGGCGGGGTGGTCGGCGCCGAAGTGGTCGATGAATACTGAGCCGAGAGCGTCGGCCGGTACCTCGTCGCGGTGCAGCGGGCGGGCGACGTCGGCAACGCGGGGGCCTACCCGGGAGGCGATCGGCGCGAGGGCGTCGAGGTCGAAGCCGTAGAAGCCGGCGGCGTTTCCGGCCAGCATCGCCCGTACCTCGTCCTCCGGCACATCGGCGAAGGTCAACCGCAGGCCTTCGAGGGTGTACGGGAACGTCCCCTCGGCGTGCGGGTAATCCGCCCCCCACATGATCCGGTCGACGCCGATCTGGTACCGCATCGCGCACTCGGACGGGCGCAGCGGGCTCGACCCGAGGAAGCAGTTGCGCGCGAAGTACTCGCTGGGCAGCAGGCTCAGATCCTGGATCATCTCGCCGCCGAAGAAATGCTGGGCGGTGCCGTCCAGCGGCATCACGTGCACGAACTGGTCGAGCTTCGCCAGTTCGCGGGTGACCCAGGCGGAGCCCTGCTCGGTGAACGCGACGCGCAGGCGCGGGAACCGCTCGAACACGCCGCCGAAGATCAGGTGCGTCAGCACGCGGTTCGAGAACCACGTGATCTCGGCGAGCAGCACCGCCAACCCCTGCGGGTCGTGCGGGTATTCGGGGACGCCGCCACCGCTGTGCAGGTTGACGGGGACGTCGAGTTCCTCGCACGCGGCCCAGATCGGGTCGTACGCCCGGTCGAACAGTGGGGGCAGCGGCGAGCCGGGCGGGATGCCCGGGATCAGGATCCCGCCGAACAGGCCGGACTCCTTCACCCACCGCACCTCCGCCACCGCGTCCGCGATGTCGTTGAGCATGACCTGCGCGACGCCGGCGCGACGTCCCGGCGACTGCGCGCAGAAGTCGGCAAGCCAGCGGTTGTGCGCCTGGAGGCCGGCCCAGCGCTGCTCGTACGCGCGGCGGTCGGTCGGCGGCGGCGGCACGAAGAACTGCGTCTGCGGGAAGAACGGCGGCACGGTGTTGGGGAAGACGACCTCGCCGACGATGCCCTGGGCTTCGAGGTCGGCGTTGCGGACCGCGTCGTCCCAGTTGCAGTCCTGCGCCTTGCTGAGCAGGTGCTCCGACTCGAACGGGTTGACGAGCCGGGACGACCAGTCATCGAAATCGTCGTGGTGCTCGGCCGCGAGGTACGGCCGGTAGTCGAGCAGGTCCGCACCGGCGTGGCCGTCGGACGAGATGACCGTATAGCGCCTGTCCTGGTCGTTCAGGTTTGCCTTGTTGTCCACAGGGTTCCTCCCTCGCTGTTTCAGCTAACTTAGCTATGTTAGATAAAACAGACAAGACAGGGGGTCCATCGCGTACGATGGCGCGACTGCGGTCAAGACGAAGGGACCCGCCTGTGAGCGTCGCTGCGGCCGGAGGCATCAACGCCCCCGGCACCCGGATCCGGCGGCTGAGCGTGGCCGAGGAGCTCGCCGAAGTACTGCGGGACCGCGTCCTCGACGGCGGCATGCGCGACGGCGACCTGCTGCCCAAGCAGAGCGATCTGCTGGCCGAGTACCAGGTCGGCCAGAACACGCTCCGCCAGGCGATCCGGATCCTGGAGACGGAAGGCCTGGTGACCGTACGCCGCGGCAACACCGGCGGCCTGGCCGTCAAGCTCCCCAGTGAGGTGGACGCGGCCCGGACGTTCGGGCTCGTGCTGCGCAGCCGCCGCGTACCGCTGGAAGACCTCGCTGCGGCGGTCCGCAACCTGGAGCCGACGTGCGCGGGCATGTGCGCGGCCCGCGAGGACCGGGCGACCGCCGTGGTTCCGCGCCTGCGCGAACTGCACGAGGAGTGCGTCGGGTTGGTCGCGGACCTCCCGGCCTTCGTACGCGCGTGCCGCCGCTTCCACGAAGGCCTCGTCGAACTCTGCGGCAACACGACGATGCAACTACTGCTCGGCACCGCGGAAACACTCTGGTCCGCTCACGAACGCCATTGGGTGGACGAGGTCCCGGAGGGCTCCGACTTCACCGAACGCATCGCCGCCGGCCTCGCCGTCCACCGCGAACTGGTCGACCTCATCGCCGCCGGAGACGTCGACGGAGCCCACGGACTCGCCCGCCGCCACGTGGAGTTCGCCCAATCCCACCCCCTGGAAGCCCGCCCAGGCCACGCAATCGCCTCGCTGCCCGAGAACCCCTGAGAGCAGCCCGCCGCCCTCGGCGCCCGGTCTCAGGCGCTTTCGAGTGCGACTTTGTGCGCGCCGATTCGTTGGATTCGGTCCTGTCCCCACGCGGCCAAAGACTGCATGGCGGTGTTGAGGGTCTTGCCGTGTTCGGTGAGGGAGTATTCGACCTTCGGCGGTACGACGGGGAACACCTCCCGGTGTACGAGGCCGTCCTCCTCCATCTCTCGCAGATGCTGCACGAGCATCTTCTCGCTGACGCCCGGTAGTGCGCGCCGCAGCTCGGCGAATCGGCGGATGCCGTGCTCGTGCAGCTCCCAGATGATCAGCGACTTCCACTTCCCGGCGACGACGTCCATCGCCGCGTCGATCCCGCAGATGTAGGGGCCCTGTCGCGCCGATGTCGCCATGTGCGCCTCCGATTTCGCCGGGGGTACTTACTTTCAGGTGAGTACCTCACCAATTAGTCCGTACTGGTCAACTCTATTGGGTCTGATGAGGATTGGAACCGCAAAGGAAACCTGTACGACCTGTACGACCTGAGGGAGCAGTGAAATGCCGCAGATCCACGACACCGACGTCAGCATCCTCGGACTGGGCGCGATGGGCAGCGCGCTTGCCGAGGCCTTGGTGAAGGCCGGGATGCGAACCACGGTGTGGAACCGTTCGCCGGGGAAGGCGGACGCGCTCGTCGCGCGGGGGGCGACCGAGGCCGCCTCCGCCGCCGAAGCGGTCCGCGCGAGTCGGCTGGTGATCGTCTGCCTGTTCGACCACGACTCGGTGCACGAGGTACTCGACCCGCTCGTCGACGACCTGGCCGGGCGGACCCTGGTCAACCTGACCACGACCAAGCCCGAGCAGGCCAGGCAGTCGGCCGTGTGGGCGGCCCAGGCGAAGGCCGACTACCTGGACGGCGGCATCATGGCGGTGCCGTCCATGATCGGGCAGCCCGGCGCGTCGATCCTGTACAGCGGTTCGGAGAAGGCGTACCGCGAGAACACGGCAGTGTTCGAGCAGTGGGCGGCCGGTACCTACTACGGCGAGGACGCGGGGCTGGCGTCGCTGTACGACTTCGCGCTGCTCTCGGCCATGTACGTGATGTTCGCGGGATTCATGCAGGGTGCCGCCATGCTCGCTCCGGCGGGGGTGTCCGCGGGCCGGTTCGCGGAGATGGCCGCGCCGTGGCTGACCGCGATGACCGGCGAACTCGGCGGGTACGCCGAGGTCATCGACGGCGGCGACTACTCGGTCCCGGGTCAACAGAGCCTGACGTTCTCCAATCTCAGCCTGTTCATCGAGGCAATCGCCGAAGAGGGGGTCAGCCCCGAACCGGTCGCCATGGTTCAGCGGCTCATCCAGCAGCAGGTGGACGCCGGCCACGGGACGGACGGTTTCGCCCGCATCATCGAGAGCATCAAACACCCTGGTGCATGACGCGGTCTTCGGCCGCCGTGCACTGCCCAGGGCCAGTTGGCTGTGTGGGCGGGCGACCTCTGCGAAAGAGGCCCCAGGCACCGGTTGGCGAAGCCGACTTCGTCGCGGCGCGGACCGCCCCAGCGACAGCACACACGCGCCGGGCGGACGACGTATCCGCCGCACGCCGGTCTCCTGCGCTGTAAGCACTGCAAGTGCGGCGGAAAGGGGGCGCGGCCCGTCGTCCGTCCTCGTCGGAGACAGTCCGGGGGCGGGTGTTTCGAGGTGGACAGGGTTCGCGTTCCGCTCGGTGATCTTGCCGGGCTCGCAGACTCGTACACTCACGAAATGGAGGACTACACGGCCACCGGCATGGGGGCACGTCCGGCGCCCGCGTTGCGGCGGTACGTCGAGTCGTACGTGGGCTTCGACCTGCGCGGGCTCCCGGCGGGGGTGCACTGCGGCCCGCCGGGCCGCATGCTCACCGCGGTCATCAGCCTGGCAGACCCTCTGGAGCTGGCGGCGGGCGTTGACGACGGGTCGCCCGTCACCCGGCTCGGCGGTGTGGCCGGCGGTCTGATGTCCCGCTCCGTCGCGATCCGTCACGACGGACGCCAGCAGGGTGTCAAGGTGGCGCTGACACCGCTCGGGGCCCGGGCCGTGTACGGCGTGCCCGCCGCCGAGCTCGCCCACCGGTTGGTGCCGCTCGACGACCTCCTCGGAGGGCTGGGAGTCGAGTTGGCCGAACGGCTCCGTGCGGAGACGACATGGGCGGCACGGTTCACCGCGCTGGACGAGGTGTTCCTGCGAGCCGTCCGCCGCGGCGCCGGGGCGGACCGTGAGCGCCCGGTCCGTTCCGAGGTGGCCGAGGCCTGGCGCCGCATGATCGCCGCGCGGGGACGCGTCCAGGTCGGTGCGGTCGCCGCGGAGCTGGGTTGGAGCCGTCGGTACCTCACCGCACGGTTCCGCGGCGAGGTGGGCCTGACACCGAAGTCCTTCGCGCGGGTCCTGCGCTTCGAGCACGCCCACGAGCTGGCGACGGCGCGGGACCCCCTCCCGTGGGCCGATGTGGCGGACATGTGCGGCTACGCCGACCAGGCCCATCTCGTGCGGGAGTGGAGTGAGTTCACGGGCCGGTCGCCGACGGCGTGGCGTCGCGGCGAAGTCCTCCTCGGGGCCGGGTAGCCGCCGACCGCCCGCCGCCCCGGCTGATGTTCCCAGTCCTCTGTTCTGAGTTCTAGGTTCCGGGTCCTCTGTTCTGAGTCCTCTGTTCCCAGTCCTCTGTTCCCATTCCTCTGTTCCCATTCCTTCAAGACCGCCCGGGCGCGGTCGTGTGACGCTCGTCGGCATGAGACTCGTCAACCACGAACCCAACGCCATCAACCTGCGGGCGACCCCCGTGCACCTCGGGCTGGGATCGACGGCGCAACCCGTCGAGGGCTTCGCCTGGGACCCGGCAGTGCTCCAGGCCTACAGCGCCGCCGTCGCCGCGGACGGCGCCGAGGGCCGCATGGTGATGATCTTCGACGGCGACGGCCCCGGCGACCACTGGGAGAGCCACCCCGCAGGCGACGAACTCGTCGTCTGCCTCAGCGGGTCGGTGACGGTCACCCGCGACGTGGACGGTGCGCCCGAGCGTGTTGTACTCGGTCCGGGCGAGGCCACCGTCAACCCCGCCGGGGTGTGGCACGCGGTCGACATGCAGGGGCCGGCGTCCATCCTGACCGTCACCGCCGGCCTCGGCACCGACCACCGACCCCGGACCGACACCCTGCACCCGGCCGAACGCGCCGAGACACCCGACCGGGAAGCGCCGTGACGACGCGCATCGCCTGCCTCGGCGACAGCCTCACCCGCGCGCAGATCAGCGCCGACTACCTGGATCTTCTCGGACGACGCCACCCTTCCGGCGACGTGCAACTCGCCCGTTTCGGCGCCAACGGCGACTTCGCGTACAACCTCCTGCAACGCCTCGACGCCGTCGTGGCGAACCCGCCCGATGTGATCACCGTGTTGATCGGGACCAACGACGCCCGCGCGAGCCTTGCCGACTACCCGGTCGAGCAGGCGATGAAGCGCAAAAAGCTCCCCGAGCGCCCGTCGGCAGGCTGGTTCCAACAGTGCCTGGGCGCCGTCGTCGAACGGCTGCGAGCAGAAACCGACGCGACGATCGGCCTGCTGTCGCTCCCGGTCCTCGGCCAGCAACCCGATGCGCCGGCGGCCCAGGCATCCGGCGCGTACAGCCGGATGATCGCCGAGGTCGCCGCCACTCACGACGCGACCTACCTTCCGCTCCACGAACGCCAGACCGAGGAACTGCGCCGAGCGGACCCGCCGCCGGTCCCGTACCAGGAGCCGACCCCCGCAGCGGGCCTCGGTGTCTTCCTCCGACACGCCGTACTGCGCCGCAGCCTCGACACGATCTCGCGGCGCCGGGGTCTCCTGCTGACTACCGACCACATCCACCAGAACACCCGCGGCGCCACCCTGATCGCCGAGGCCATCGACGCCGCGATGCTGACCCGCAGCACGTAGTCCGTTCCGGCACGCCGCGGCCGCTCCGATGCCACCCGCACACGCGGATGACGAATGCCATCCAGACGCCGGTGCCGGCGCCGAACACGCCGGCACCGGAGATGGCGAGACGGCCGCCGAGCCGAACCGTCACCGCACCGAGCCAGACGCGGCCGACTGCGTCAGCGCCTCAGAACTCCAGGACCGCCCAGCGCCCAAGTTCAGGAGTCCTGATCAGCACCTGGCCACCCTGGGGCGGGACGTCGCGGGCCAGAAGCGGTCCCCGCGCAACAGTGCCGGCGTCAGAGGTTGGGGATGACGTCGGTTCCCAGGAGCTTGAGGCTCTCCCAGGCGAGTTGCGGGGGGATGCCGCCCATCATGGGGTGGAAGAGGCCGAACGCGGCGTCGCCCATGGCTTTGAGTTCGTCGACCCGGACTGTGAGCCACTGGTGATGGCAGGTGCCGGTGCGGTGCCGGGTGGTCAGGACAGGCGGCTGACGACTTCGTCGGCGAAGGTGCGCATGAAGGTGATCTGGTCGGGGACGAACTGGGCGACGATGATGTTGCGGATGCCGAATTCCTCGATCTCTGCGAGGCGTTCGGTGCAGTGTCCGATCGGCCCGGCGACGGTGGAGTGGCCCGCGAGCCAGGCGGTCAGGCCGAGTTCGTCGACGAGGGCGGCGTTGTGCGCCGCGGTCTCGGGTGAGGCGTGGTGGGTGGAGTCGTAGCGACGCTTGAGTTCCTCGATCTTGGGCACCAACGCGTCGGGCAGTCCCTTGCCTTCGGTGGTGAAGCGGAAGACGTGGTTGGCGGTGCCCGCGAGGACGGAGCGGACCTGGGCGATGCCTTCGGCCTCGGTGGCGGCGGGGACGACGTTGGCCATGCACCAGATCTCGATGTCGGCGATGTCGCGTCCCGCCTCGGCGGCGCCTTGGGTGATGTGCGCGAGGTTGCGCGCGTAAGCCTCGCGCGTCAGCGAGTTCGACAGGATCACCCCGTCGGCGCTGCGTCCGGCCGCGCGCAGTGTGCGGGGGCCTTCGGCGGCCATCCACACGGGAGTCGCGGCCGGCGCCCAGCGTTGGACCAGGTCGGTGTCCTGCCAGGTGGCGTGGTCGCCGCGTGTGAGGGCGCGGACGGTGCGCACGTATGTCTCGGTCTCGTCGACGGTGCCGGGCCGTACGCCGATGTTGCGCAGCGCCGAGTCCCCGGAGGCGATGCCGAGGACGAACCGGCCGCCGCTGATGTGCTGGAGCGCGGAGGCGGCGGACGCGGCGACGGCCGGGTGGCGGGTCCTGGGGTTGGAGACGGTGATGCCGAGGCGCTGGGTGGTGGTGCGCTGCGCGGCGAAGGCGAGGGAGACGTAGGGGTCGGCCCACAGGGACTGCGAATCGCCGGTGGTGAGCATGGCGTACCCGCAGTCGGCGGCGACGTCGAGCCAGGCGGCGTAGTCGTCGAAGTTCTTGACGGTGGTGCCGGTGGCGAACTTCATGCGGCGGCCTCTCCGTTCGGCAGGTTCAGGATGCGCCGGGTGTTGGCGGCGAGGATCTGCCGCTTGTCGTCGTCGGGCAGGTCGGAGTCGAGGATCTGGCCGAGGACGTGGGTGCGGCGGTAGCCGAGGGGTGCCGAGTAGAGGTCGGTGCCGAAGACCAGGCGGGACGCGCCGTGGCGGCGTACGAACGGCTCGACCAGGTCGAAGGTGTAGGCCAGCGAGGTGTCGAAGACGAGGTTCGGGGCCAACTCGCCGACCGAGAGCGCCTGTTGGCACTGCTCGAACGAGGAGAACGCGTCCAGCACGACCAGGGTGAGGTCGGAGAAGTCCCGTCCGAGTTCCTGGACTTGCCACAGGGCTTCGTTCGCCGCTTCGCCGATCGCGTGGACGAAGGGGACGAGGCCGCGTTCGCCGCAGCGTTCGACGATGGCGCGGACGAGCGGCGAGCCGACGGAGACGCCGTGGAAGCGGGCGTGGATGCTGATGCCGCGCAGGCCGAGTTCGTCGGCGCAGCGGTCGATCTCGCCGAGTCCCGCGTGGCCGTACAGCGGTTCGGTGACGCCGACCGCGGCCGGGAAGCGGTCGGGCGCCGCGTCGCGGTAGGCGGCGACGGTGTCGTTGACGCGGCGGGTGTCGGCCAGCCCGTTCGGCCGCAGGTAGCTGTGCCCGGGGATCACCACCGCCTGGCCGATGCCGTTGCGGTCCATCGTGGCCAGGCGTGTCTCCCGGTCTCCGACAAGGCCTCCGTCACCATCGGGACCGGCACCAGACGGCCCGAAAACGTCGGCTACATGGTGGTGGCAGTCCAGAACATCGAAATCGCTCATCTCGCGGTCCTTTCGCGCGCCTACGGCACGGTGTGCTCCTTGCGTCCCGCGACGACGTCAGTAACGACCCGTCAGCAGACCACCGTCGACGAGGAATTCGGCGCCCGAGGCGTACGCGGATTCGTCGGAGGCCAGCCAGGCGACCATGCGGGAGATGTCGATGGGCTGGCCGATGCGCGGGACGGGGAGGGTGGCGAAGAAGGCGCTCGGGTCCCGGCCTTCCCAGGCGGGGTCGCGGGTCATGGCGGTGTCGACGCCGCCGGGGTGGACGGAGTTGACGCGGATGCCGGAGCCGCCCAGCTCCAAGGCCGCCACGCGGGTCAGGCCGCGCACCGCGAACTTGCTGGTGGTGTACGCGGACATCGCCGGGGCGCCCACAAAGCCGTTGGTGGAGGAGATGTTGACGATGGACCCGCCGCCGGCTTCGGTCATGGCGGCGGTGACGGCCTTGATGCCGATGAACTGGCCGACGGTGTTGATGTCGAGGCAGCGGCGGAAGTCCTCGACGGTGGTGTCGGCCATCAGGCTGATCGGCTGCACACCGGCGTTGTTCACCAGCACGTTGACACCGCCGAACCGCGACACGGCGGTCCTGACGGCCTCCTGCCAGTCGGACTCGGAGGTGACGTCGAGGTGGACGTAGCAGGCGTCGTCACCGAGTTCGTCGGCGACCGCCTGTCCCTCCTTGTCGAGGACGTCGCCGAGGACGACCTTGGCGCCGAGGGCGACGAAGTGGCGGGCATGGGACTCGCCCATGCCGCGTGCGGCGCCGGTGACGAGGGCGGTCTTGCCGTGCAGGTCCGTCATGGGGACTCCGGGGGTAGTGGGCTCGGTGAGCTGTCAGTCGACGACGAAGAGGTCGCGCGTGCCGAGTTCGGCCGTAACGTCCTGCCGTCAAGAGGTCAGGCGCCACCCACAGGCGGTACGTACCGCGTCGGCGTGGTACCAGGTCGCGACATAGGCGATCATTGCGCCGCCTGCGGCAGTCCCCCGGCGAGCGGGTCGATGCGCAGGCGCGCGACGCGGGTCGACGCGATGCGCCATGCGCCGCGTTCGATCCGGTATTCGTCCTGGTAGTGGCCGTAGCCGTGGAAACCCTGCGGCGCGCCGTCGGACGGGAATTCGACGTAGTCGAACATCGCCCACACCCCGGTCGCGGCGTCGGCGGCGGTGAAGGTGATTTCCGGCATGTGGCCGTGGTGCACCGTGCGCAGCGGAGCGAGCACCTCGGACATGAACGCGATGATCGTGTCGCCGCCCTCGTTGGCGAACCCGTCGATGTCCATCCGGGCGTCGTCGGTGAACACGTCCCGCAGAGCGGCCCAGTTCTTGGTGTCCATGAACCGGAAGTAGCGGGCCTTGAGCTGCTTGATGTCCTCGATCGCCGCGAGCCGGTCGACCACCGGCAGAGGCTCGGAACCGGAATCGGTCACGTACGTCCTCCAATGACAAATATTCAACATTGTCTGTTGAATGGGTACGGTAGCCGTGCCCGGTCACGAGATCAACAGGCAAGCCGGGGCGCCTGCCACGGGGCGGCCTGGACCGACCGCCGAAGGACGGACAACGACCGATGCCCGCCGCCCAGGACCGCGACGCGTGGTCCGCCATGCCCTCCCCGCCCACAGACCGGGTGGTCGCCGTGGTCGAGTTCCTCGCCTCCCGGCCCGCCGAGCCGGCTACCGTCGCCGAACTCGTCCGCCACCTCGGCTTCAACCGCGCGACCTGCCACGCGGTACTGGCCGCACTGGTGCGCTCCGGCTGGGTGCTCCGCGATCCCGCCGAGAAGACCTTCACCCCCGGCCCCGCACTCATCGCCCTCGGCCGCGCCGCCGAATCCGGCGTCCCCGCAGCGCGCGCCGCCGACGGGGAACTCGCCGCGCTCGCCCGGGACCTCGGCCTGACGGCCACCATCAGCTATCCCAGCGGGGACCACATCGTGGTCGGCAGCCGCAGCCCGGCGGTCCCGGGCAGCGGCGACACGGTCCGTGTCGGGCAGCGCTTCCCGTTCGCACCGCCGTACGGCCCCGGCCTCATCGCGTGGGGCACTGCCGACGACGTCGACCGCTGGCTGGCCCGCGCCCCCCGTACGGACGACACCGGCATCCGCCGCTTCCATGACGCGCTGGCCAGCGTGCGCCGCCGCGGCTACACGGTCGAGAGCATGACCGCCGCCTCCCGGCGCCTGGGCGAAGTGCTCGCCGAGCTCGACTCACTGTCGCCGCGCCAACGTCCCGCCGTCGACGAACTCCTCCACGAGATCGGCGGCATCGAATACCTCGACGACAACCTGCGGGACGGGCACACGTACCCCATCAGCGTCATGTCCGCCCCCGCGTTCGCCGGCGACGGCACCGCCGCGCTGAACGTCAGCGTGTATGTGTGGGCCGACCTCGACCCACCGGCCATCCGAGCCGTCGGCAACCGGCTGCTGGCGGCCTCCCACGCCGTAACCCGCGAACTGCGCGGAACCGCCCCGAAGGACTTCCCCGCCACGCGCCGGACGTAGCGGGCGCTCAATTGCTTGATGTTCGCGGGATTGCACGATGTGCGCGGGCCGACGGGGTCGGGTGGCGAACCCGTCGCCCTCGCCGGCCGGCCCCGCCAGGCCACCGCCGCGCGTGCCACCGCACAAACCGTCGTCGACGCATGGCGGCCCTGGCGCCGGCCGGTCGCGGTGACCGCAGGCGACGACGGCTGGACCGAGCCCGAATTGGGGGCGTCCCTCGCGAAACTCGGGGACCTATCCGAAGTCCCGTACGAAACCCCGAAATTACGAAATAGCTTGTCGTGGGTTCTGGGTCCATCCCTCGAAAGGGTGGCGCTAGCCGAGATCGACGCCAGCCCCCTGACCCCGTAGCCCCGCTCCAAGCAAGAGGTAGCCATGACCCGCAACGTTGATCCATTAACGGGCTCATCTGGCACCGTCGTCACCGTTCACACCCAGCCGGCCGACAACGAAAACCAAAGAGCCGTACGGGTTTTCGCCTTCGGGCGACGCGCCAACCGGGCCCCAGCACACCCGCACCGAAACCCACACACCACAAACACACCGACGGCCCGCCGGCAAGCTGACGGGCCGTCGTGAACCATCGAGGTTAGCCGCAGTGGATGTTGCGCTCGGACCGATAGTAGCCCCCGGACTTTGCGTCGAAGTTTATGCACGCATCAGGTGCGTAAACGCGAACTGGTCCAGCGTAGTACCAGAAGTTACCCGAATCCGTGTCACTGTCGTAGGGACTCCAAGCCGTGATCGACATATTCATGATGGATGAACCGTTGAAAAGGTTCAAATTGACCAGGCAATTCGTTTGCGTAGAGGCCTCCCAGTAGACATTTACTTCTCCAACATCTCCGACCGGATAGACCCCCACCAAAGTTCCGCCGCACCCATTGGCGGCGTGAGCAGTTCCGCTGCCGAGAGTGATTCCACCTGCGACAAGAAATGCACCCAAAAGTGCTTGCAGTACCCTGCGGATCATGCCATCTCCAGTAGTATTGAAATGGGACTATCTGCGAAAACTTGGATGAGCATACAGTCGGCCACCCTCGGAATTCCAGGGTGGAATTGTCCCATTGCAGAATATAAGTCAGCCTTTGCTTCTGGTTCTGTCGTCGATGTTTCGTGACGGGCCGTCAACTTGCTGACGGACCGTCCGTGTTGTGGCTGTCCACGGCCTTCGGAGTACGGGCCCGGTTGTCGTATCGGGTGGGCCCGAATTTCCACGGTTCCGGGCTGATGGTGGCGCACTTTCGTCGGTGTGGATCTCGGTGCAGGCGAGCGGGAGCGGTCGTTGCTGACGGCGTCGTGGGGGTTGGTCGTGCGGGGAGGGGTAGCCGGCTGCGGAGCGGGTCTTTCCGCCTGCGTGCGATCCGTCACCAAGCTCAATGGACAGAACATCTTGCTGGCTAAAACGCGTACGCATGCAACCTTCCTCCTCTGAGGTGCGCATGCGTCTTGGTGGTAGAGCCGCAGCTGGCAACATCGCAGGGCCAACAGACAAAGGGATGCCAATGAATCCATCACACGCGAGCTTCTATCAAGACGCCGCATTGGCACGGGACCGCGCAACCTTCGACCGCCAGACGGAGACGCAACGCGACCACCCGCCTGCGAAGTACGGCGCCGGGGTAGCCGCCGTCGCCCAGTGAGGCGCGTCCTTTGGACGCATAATTCCCGGGACAGTCATCCTGGTTGTCATCGCAGTTCTTTCCAGTTCCTAGTAATATTTGCCTGTCCTGGTTGAATAACGATCTCGTCCCGCTTGATGGTGTAGCCGCTCACCAGTGCGGTGTGCGCGGGCTTGCTCGCCGGGCGCACAACCATGGGGGTGCGCGCTCCCCACGGGATGGCTTCGGCCCCGGGTCGGAAGGCACGAACCGATCGCAGCCGAACAACAGGATCATGGCGCCCAGCACGCAGGCGACGCGGACCGCCGACTCACCTGCGCGCCCCGCACGTCGGCGTGCGCCCGTCGCGATCCGCCGCACGTCGATCCGTAGCCGCCCGGGGCCACTTGGCCGCATGGGCTGATGGCTCCCACGCGCGGGTGAACGGCTCGGCCCCGGCAGGCGGCCTGCGGTTCGCGTTCTACGGCCGAGTTTCCACCGAAGACCACCAGGACCCTGTGACGTCCCGGGCGTGGCAGCGGTTGCGCGCCGACGCCGTGGCGTCCGGGCACGGGCGGATCGTGGCGGAGTTCTTCGACGTCGGCCACAGCCGCTCCCTCCCGTGGGCCCGGCGCCCCGAGGCCGCCTCACTGCTCACCGCCCTTGCCGACCCGGAGCGCGGATTCGACGCGATCATCATCGGCTCCAGCGAACGTGCCTTCTCTGGTCAGCAGTTCGCGGCGATGGCGCCGACCTTCGAGCATTACGGCGTGCCCGTGTGGCTGCCCGAGCTCGGCGGCGAAGTCGGCCCGCAGCTCGCGGCCCACGACGAACTGATGGTCCTGCTCGGTGTTCTGGCCAAGCTCGAGGTCACTCGTGCCCGGATCCGTGCGCGCACGGCGATGCTGGTCCAGGCCCGGGACCAAGGCCGCTACCTCGGCGGCCGCCCGCCGTACGGCTACCGGCTCGTGGAAGCCGGACCGCACCCGAACCGCGCACTCGCCCGCCGCGGCGTGCAGCTACGTCGCATGGACGTCGACCCGGACACCGGCCCGATCGTCACGTGGATGTTCCAGCAGCGCCTGGCCGGCCGCAGCGTCGCCAGGATCACCCGTGCGCTGAACGACATGAAGGTCCCGTGCCCGGCCGCCGCTGATCGCGAACGCAACCCGCACCGCACCGCAATTGCCTGGACGCTCACCTCGGTGCGAGGCGTCCTCGGCAACCCGCGCTACACCGGCCGCCAGGTGTGGAACCGGCAACGCACCGACCACGAATTGATCGACCCGGACAACACCACCCTCGGACACCGGGACGTGATGCGCCGCAGTACCCCCGACGAGTGGGTGATCTCCGAGCAGCAGGCGCATCCGGCCTTGGTCAGCGAAGCCGACTTCGTCGCCGCACAGGCGATCCGAGCGGAGAAGAAGGCTGTCGGGAGGACGTACCAGCTCGCCGGCCTGCTTCGCTGCGGCCACTGCAGTCGGCTCATGGAGTCGTGCTGGTCGAACGGCCGCGCCGCGTACCGCTGCCGTCACGGACACTCCAGCGCCACACCACGCAACCCGAACCGAACGCCGAACGCGTACGTCCGCGAAGACCAGATCCTCGCCCATCTTCCCGCGCTCCATCTGATGCGCACCTGCGAGGGCACGGCGCCGGACCCCGCGGGCGCACTCGCCCGGCTGCGCGCCGACGGGATCGGCTTGATCTACGACCAGACCGGTCGCACGGTGACCGCGGACACCGAACGGAAGGAAAGGATCGTTATCGGTCGATGACTCCCAGCGCCGACCGGCACCGGACACCGGTCAGCGCGCAACCGACAGCGAGTACGGAGAAAAAAGGAAGGTGCTCGACAGAAGCAGACCCCGGAAACGACGAACACCCGCCTCGGCCGAGTCCAAGCGCGGGTGCCGATCGCTGCTGCCCTGGAATCCAGGTTCGTGGGGCGATTATGTGTCCGAGGGGGGACTTGAACCCCCATGCCCTTGCGGGCACTAGCACCTCAAGCTAGCGCGTCTGCCTATTCCGCCACCCGGACTGGGTGTGTGGCCCGTGACTGTTGGTCGGGGCGACGTGGAGAATCATACCAAAGATCGGGGGGCGGGCGGTTCGGGGTCGGAGGGGAGCGGGAGGGGCTGGAAGGGGTGGGGGAAGGAGAGAGGGGGTGAGGGGTGAAGGAACGGGATGGGGTGGCTGAGGGGGTGTTCCGCTTGGCGGAGGTGTCCGTCGCAGGGGTGCACGCACGGGAGGTAGGGGGAGGGGAGAGGAGCAGTCGGAGATTGGGGGTGGGAGTGAGGGGGTGGGTGGGGGTGCGGTACGGATGGGCGGGTGCAGGATGGGGTGGGTCGGGGTTGGTCGGGTTGGGTTGGAATTGGTGAGAGGGGTGTTGGCGTGGAGGGTGTTGGCGAGCGGGAGGTTGTGGACCTGTGCCGGGATCTGATCCGGATCGACACGAGCAACTTCGGGGACGGAAGCGGGCCGGGGGAACGGGCGGCGGCGGAGTGGGTCGCGGAGAAGTTGGCCGAGGTCGGGCTTGAGCCGGAGGTGTTCGAGTCGGCGCCGGGGCGGGCCAGCACGGTGGTGCGGATCGCGGGGGAGGACCGGAGTCGGCCGGGGCTGTTGATTCACGGGCACACGGATGTGGTGCCGGCCAATGCGGCGGATTGGTCGTACGACCCCTTCTCGGGGGAGATCGCCGACGGGTGCGTGTGGGGGCGCGGGGCGGTCGACATGAAGGATATGGACGCGATGGTGCTCGCGGTGGTGCGGGACCGGATGCGGTCCGGGCGGAAGCCGCCGCGGGATGTGGTGCTGGCGTTCCTGGCGGATGAGGAGGCCGGGGGGACGTACGGGGCGCGGCACCTGGTGGATACGCGGCCGGAGTTGTTCGAGGGGGTGAACGAGGCGATCGGGGAGGTCGGGGGGTTCTCGTTCACGGTCAATGATGATTTGCGGCTGTATCTCATCGAGACGGCTGAAAAGGGCATGGAGTGGATGAAGCTGGTCGTCGACGGGACCGCGGGTCACGGGTCGATGATCAACAAGGACAACGCCATCACGGAGTTGTGCGAGGCGGTCGCGCGGCTGGGGGCGCATCAGTTCCCGGTGCGGCTGACGAAGAGCGTGCGGGCGTTCCTGGAGGAGGTCGCCGATGCGCTCGGGATCGAGTTGGACCCGGAGGACATCGAGGGGGCCATCGAGAAACTGGGGCCGATCGCGCGGATCATCGGGGCGACGATCCGCAATACCGCACAGCCGACGATGCTCGGCGCCGGATACAAGGTGAATGTGATTCCGGGTCAGGCGACCGCGCATGTGGACGGGCGCTTCCTGCCGGGGTTCGAGGACGAGTTCTACGCGGAGCTGGACGCCGTGCTCGGGCCGCGCGTGCGGCGCGAACGGGTGCACCGCGACAAGGCGTTGGAGACGGACTTCGACGGCGCGCTGGTCGAGGCCATGGCGGCTTCGCTGCGCGCGGAGGACCCGGCGGCTCGCGCGGTGCCGTACTGCCTGTCGGGCGGTACGGATGCGAAGTCCTTTGCGGACCTCGGCATTCGGTGTTTCGGTTTCGCGCCGCTGAAGCTGCCCGCGGACCTCGACTTCGCCGGGATGTTCCACGGCGTGGACGAGCGAGTCCCGGTCGACGGGCTGAAGTTCGGCGTACGGGTGCTCGACCGGTTCCTCGACGCCTGCTGAGTCGGTCGACCGGGCCGAGTACGCCTGGCGAAGGACGCCCGCGCAAACAGGTGTGCACCGGCGTGCGCGCGGGCGTGCGTGGCGTGGTGCGGCTCCGCGCCGCGGCGTTCGGGTGAACCCTAAAAGGTGAATCGCCGGCGAGCTCCGTAGCCTGCGCGGACCGATGTCGTTTCCCCTTGTGCGGCGCGCAAGCGTGCCGTGGTTCCGACAAGGAGGACTGAAACACATGAAGAAGATCGGCAAGGTCGTGGTTCTGGCCGCCGCGACCGGCGGACTCGCGCTCGCGGGCGCAGGCGTGGCGATGGCCGACGCGGACGCGGACGGCGCGGCCGTCGGCTCGCCGGGCGTCGCGTCCGGCAACCAGATCCAGGTGCCCGTTCACGTCCCCGTGAACGTGTGCGGCAACACGGTCAGCGTCATCGGCGTGCTGAACCCGGCGTTCGGCAACTTCTGCGCCAACACCTGATCCTCCGGCGCCCGCGTCGGGCGGCCTGGGTTCACGGACAGCCCCGGAGCTTTCGCTCCGGGGCTGTTTGGTTTCGCCTGTCCGGCACGGTTGTTCGCCTGGTTTCGATTGCGTTCGTATCGGAATCGGATGGCGCAATCGGATGGTCGTCGGAAATCCAGAATCTCATCCGATCGGGCGAACTTTGCGCGTGTACGCGGCTCCTTAAGTGACTTGAAGTGATCGAACCCTGTTAATGCCGTTGCGGGGCAACTGTCCCGCCCCTCACACGGAAGACACAGGGGATTCTCCTATGCAACAGCTTGCCAAGAAGGGGCTGTTGGTCGCCATCGTGGCATCGGGCGCACTCGCGTCCGCCGCGGTCGGTATCGCCAACGCCGGCAGCGGTGCGCAAGGGGCCGCAGTGGGTTCGCCGGGTGTGGCCTCCGGAAACGTCGTGCAGGTTCCGGTGCATGTGCCGGTCAACGTGTGCGGCAACACCGTCAATGTCGTGGGTCTGCTGAACCCGGCCTTCGGCAACAAGTGCGCGAACGTGTCGGGCACCAAGCCGCACAAGCCGCCGCACTGCGGTCCGCACGCGACGTGCCCGCCCACGCTGGGCCCGCCGCCCTCGTCGCCGCCGCCCACCCTCCCGCCGCCGCCTCCGCCGACCACGTGCCCGCCGACGACGCCGCCTCCGCCGCCTCCGCCGACCACGTGCCCGCCGACGACGACGCCGCCGACGACCACCCCGCCGACGACGACGCCGCCGACGACCACCCCGCCGACGACTACGCCGCCGACGACGACGAAGCCGCCGACAACGAAGCCGCCGACAACGAAGCCGCCGACGACCACCCCGCCGACGACTACGCCGCCGACGACGACGAAGCCGCCGACGACGACGCCGCCGCCCCCGCCGGGCAGCACGCCTCCCACCCTTCCCCCGCCGCCCCCGGGCGGCGACACGTCGGGTGGCGGGACGGGCGGCAACGGTGTCACCCCGCCGCACCGGGGCGGTCTCGCGAACACCGGTGCCGCGACGATGGTGCTGGCCCCGGCCGGTGCCGCGTTCCTGCTTGGTGGCGTGGTGCTCTACCGCCGCTCGCGTCCCAGCGAGGGCTGACCGCACCTGCGTACGCGACAGTAACCGCGTAGGCCGCACAACAGTGAAGGCCGCACAACAGTGAAGGCCGCCCGCCCCGCAACGGGGTGGGCGGCCTTCGCCGCTCGTTCACACTCACATTTGCCCACGGCCGTGGCGCGCCGCCCCATCGAGTGACCACCACACGACGACGGCGATCCGCGCACCGGTTTCGAGGGCGCGCGCCCGCATTCGCGGCCCGCGGCTGCCTGGTCTGCTGCCTGCCTGTTCTGGTCTTGCGTCTGTCGGCCTGTGCGGTGCGGCCCGCGCTACGTCAGCCGCAGTTGCCTGATGATGCGTCTGCGCAACAGCACACGACGACTCCCGTCCCGGCGGATGGTGAGCCGTTCCAGCTCCCACAGGCCGTACTCCGCCTGCTCGGTCAGAATCCGCCGCGCGTCACTGCGCGACGTGCCTCGCGGCAGGTGCAATTGCTGGAACTCGTATTGAGTGCCGCCCACCCGCGTACGAGTTCCCGTGTTCGGCTCGGTCCCCTGCATGGCCTGAGGTTACCCCGCCCCCGCGACGGGATATTCGGGGCGGGGCGCCCGAAATCCGCCGTACGGGCCCGGCGCGGGATCGTTTTGCCGCCCCCGCTCCCTCAGGCATCGCAAGCCTTGTGCGCAACGGGGGCTGTTGCGGATAGCGTCATGCCATGACCGGTGTTGCGCAGCCCACGCCCGAGCAGGTACGAGCAGCCGCCGAGGCACTCAAGTCGGCCGTCGACCGCCACCTGGCCGCAGTCGAGCGGCGACAGGGGGAGAGCGACCCGGACGTGTTCGCGGCGTACGACGAGCTCGCCTCCGCCGCCGAGGCGTACGACGAACTGCTGTACGACGTCTACGACGAGGTCACCCCGTTCGAGGTGCCGGACCGCTCCGAGGCCGAGGAGTACCTCGGGCCGGAGAACCCCGACGCCATCAGCGTCCTGATCCGGCGCGACTACCTCGTGAAGGACGCGCTGACCCTGCTCGACCACGCACGCCGCGCCGACGCCGAGGCGGGCGAGCCCGGCGGCGGCGAGGGGGTCGAGACGACGTCGACCGCGCTCGCGGTCCTGTTCGACGTCTACGACCCGGACGAGATCGCCGCGCGCGCCGAGGAGATCGGCCTGGAGTCGGGCGACTCGACGCTCTGGGTCACCGCGATCGAGCAGGGCGAGCCGGGGGAGTGGCTGGACGCGCCGTTCGACGACGTCGACCCGCAGGGCGTGATCTACCGGTTCGAGACGAGCACCGCGTACGAGGACGACCTCGAAGCGCTGGAGGAAGATCTGCGCTGACCGGGCCGCACCGGAGCGGACCGCACCCGGGCCCGGTCAGACCGAGGTCGGCGCGGACTCGCCCGGCACCTCGAACCCCGCCTCCGACGCCGCCTCGCGCAACGCCGCGGCCAGCCGGGTCGTCCGTACGCTCGCACTCGCCCGCGCGACCGCCTGCGGCAGGCTGCCGCCCACCGGGTAGACGATCGACAGGTGCCGCCGGGCGCGCGTGAACGCGGTGTAGACGAGCGCGCGCGTCACCAGCGGACCCGCGTCGCCGGGGAGCATGGCGACGACGCCGGGCCGCCGTACCCCCAGCGACTGACGGACCGTCACCGCCCACCCGTGCCGCAACTCGCCAAGCTGCGCCCGCGATACGGTGACCGGATTGCCGGGATTGTCGCGGTATGCCACGGAAAGCCCGTCCGACACCGCCGCCACGACCTGCCCCTCGACCAGCCCGGTCGACCGAGGCACCGGGACGCGGACCACGCGATCGCCGACGTCGAACCCGCCGTACTGCCCGGGCCCCGGGTTGAGGCGCGCCTTGAGGGCGGCATTGAGCGCCGTCGTCCCGGCGCTGCCGCCGTCCGCCGGCGTCACCACCAGCACGTCGTCGACCGGGATGCCGAGCGCGCGCGGGATCGAGTCGGCCACGAGCTGGACGCAGCGGTGCACGGCCTCGGCCGCGGCGCGCGCGCCCACCAGCACCACTTCGCGGTCCGGCGACTCGACGGGTGGCAGCGTGCCGTCGCGCACCGCGGCGGCCAACGAGCCCAGAAGCCCCGGCCCCTGGGCGCGCGAGGCGACGACCGGCAGCACGCCGACGGCCGCGAGGTCGGCGAACACGCGTCCCGGCGCTGCCGGTTCCAGCTCGTCGGGATCGCCGCAGAGCACGACGCGCGCGCCGTCGGGCACGGCTTCGAGCAGGGACGCGGTGGTCTGCACGTCCAGAAGCTGCGACTCGGCCACGACGAGGAGGTCGAGATCGAGCAGCCCTTCGGGAGTACGGCGCGGGCCGTCCGCGCCGACGAGCAAGTCGTGCACGGTGACGGCACCGTCGGCCAGGCGCGCCCGCCCGTCGATCGTGGGCGCCGCGAGGACGACGCGCGAAGCCGCGCCCGCGGCGACCTCCAGCGCCGCCGCCGGGGGATCCTCACCCGCGGCCGTGACGTACAGCGCGACTCCGGAGCCGCGCAGCGCCTCGCCGAGATCCGACGCCCCGAAAGCGTCGTCGGCGGGCCGGGCGGTCGACATCAGGCGCAGTACCGCGTCGGCGATGCTCTCCTCGGCGAGCGCGTGGCGTTCGAGGGCGACCAGCACGCGGTCCGACGGTCCCTCGAACGGATCCTCGAACCCGCCGGGGCCGACCTCGTGGAAGTCCTCGTGGAAGTCCTCGTCGAACTCGCCGTCGAAGTCCCCGTCCTCGCCGAACCCGCCGTCGAAGTCGTCGCCCCCGTCCGGGACTTCCGGCTCCGCAACCTGCGGCCGCTCCGCGAACGCCATGATTCGCCCGGCCTCGTAGGCCGCCCGCACCGCGCCCTGCGCGTCCCGCACTCCCAGCCTGTCGAGGGCCGCCACGACGGACGTGACGTCGACCGCGGTGTGCCCGCTCTCGCGCGCGGCGCCGACGAGGGTCCACAGCACAAGTGCGCGGGTACGCCGCGGCTCGTCCGGATCCGAAGACCCGCCGGGCGCGTGCTGCGCGAACAGGTCCGCCTGTTGCGGCGAAATCCCGGGCAGCGCAAGCAGGTTCCACGGGTCCTCGGCGAGGAGTACGGCCGCCTCGGGTCCCAGCGACGCCACCGCCTGCTCCGCGAACCGCACGGGTGCGCCGCCGGCCGCCAGGACCTCGCGTACCGCCGCCAGGGCGGACTCGTCGGGCTCGTGTTCCTCGTCGAAGCGGGCGGAGGCCGCGAATCCGCGAGCGGCCGCACCGGGGACGTCCGGCGCGGGACGCCGTACGTCGAACAACGAGCCTTCGCCCGACTGCCCGGCGCGACCCTCGGAACTTCGCGACGCGGCGCCACCCCGCGCGTCCCCACCCGCCGCCCCGGACGACTCTTCGTCAAGCGGCGGCGCCGGGGGCGCGTCGAGGACGGGGGCGGCCCAGTCGGCGTCGGGATCACCGGTCAACCGGGGACGCGGACGCGCGGCGGTCTCGGGCGGTCCGGGGGCAGCCGAGCGCGACGGCTGCGGGCGGCCTTGGCCCGATCCGGAAGACGGTCCGGAAGACGGTCCGGCAGCCGCCCCGGCAGCCGCCCCGGCAGCCGCCCTTGCAGCCGACCCGGAAGGCGCCCCGGCAGGTGGTCCGGCGGGCGGCTCAGGTGTCGGGTCCGCAAACACGTCGTACTGCGTCGGCGGCGCATCGACAACCGGTAGCGCCCACTCGGTGTCCGACACGCGAGCAGTCCGCCGCCGGGTGCCGGGGGAGTCCTCGGGGACGGGCCCGCCGCCGTGTTCCTCGCCGAGCGTGCTGAGGGCCTGCCAGGCAGCGGCGAGTTCGTCGCGGTTCGACTCGCTCGCCGAATTGGCTTTGTCCAGTGCGGCGAGCGCGGCCCGGGCGGCGGCCAGCGCGGGATTCACCGCCGCCTGCTCGCCGTTCCCGCCCGACTCGTCCGGCCCGCCGGACCCGCCCGACTTGCCGTTCCCGCCCGAATTGCCTTGGTCGTCCATGCTCATCACGCCGTCCCCGAGCCTGCTTGCGTCGTGCGCCTGATCCCCACCCCGGTCCCCGTCCCTACGCTTGACTCCAGTCATGGTCCGGATATCCGGTCAGCGGCGCCGACACGTC
The DNA here is from genome assembly GCF_051388915.1 of Yinghuangia sp. YIM S09857. Taxonomy (NCBI): domain Bacteria; kingdom Bacillati; phylum Actinomycetota; class Actinomycetes; order Kitasatosporales; family Streptomycetaceae; genus Yinghuangia; species Yinghuangia sp. YIM S09857. The sequence goes on from NZ_JBPKBH010000009.1 coordinate 294,916, forward strand.
GTCGAGGGCGTTGCGGATCTCGGTCGGCAGGGTCAGGCCCTCCGCGGCGAGCGAAGCCCGCAACTGCCCGGAATTGCGCGCCCCGACGATCGGCGCGACGACGCCGGGACGGTCCCGCACCCACGACAGCGCGACCTCGATCGGCGCCGCGCCGAGGCCGTCCGCGGCGGTGGCGACCGCGTCCACGATCCGGCGCGAGTCGGCGTCCAGATACGCCGCGACGAACGGCCCCATGTCCGCGGACGCCCCGCGCGAGTCGGCGGGCATCCCGTGCCGGTACTTGCCGGTCAACACGCCGCGCCCGAGCGGCGACCACGGCAGGAGCCCGACCCCGAGGTCGACGGCGGCGGGCAGCACCTCGCGCTCGATGCCGCGTTGCAGCAGCGAGTACTCCATCTGCGCGCTGGCGATGACGACGCGCCCGGGGGCGACGAGTTGCCAGGTCGCGGCCTTGGCGAGCTGCCAGCCGCAGAAGTTCGAGACGCCGACGTACCGTGCGCGCCCCGAGGAGACCGCGAGTTCGAGCGCGTGCAGGGTCTCGTCCAGCGGCGTCGCCGGGTCGTACGCGTGGAGCTGCCACAGGTCGACGTGGTCCGTGCCGAGTCGGCCCAGCGACGCGTCGAGCGCCTGGAGTAGATGGGAGCGCGATCCGTCGAACCGACGCTCGCTGTACGGCACGCTGGCCGCCTTGGTCGCGATGACGACCTCGGAGCGCGGCACGTAGCCGTCGAGCAGCCGGCCGAGCAGGTACTCGGCCTCGCCGTCCGCGTAGACGTCGGCGGTGTCGACGAGGTTGCCGCCGGCGTCCAGGAACGCCTTCATCTGGTCGGCGGCGTCCTGCTCGTCGGTGTCCCGCCCCCAGGTCATCGTCCCGAGGCCCGTGCGGGAAACCCGCAGCCCGGTCCGGCCCAGATGTCGCTGCTCCATGGATCGGGAGACTAGCCGCTCCGGCGGACAGGTCGGCGGTGGCGGGGCCGTACGGCTCCCTCAGGTCAAGTGTTCGGAACCCGGTCCCGCCGCGCGACAGGGCGGCACGGGCGTTTTCCGGCGCTCGACCCGCCGCGTGCCGATGTGTTACTGAGCGGTAGTTATGACGATAGGGTTCGGGGTGGGACGACCACGACCCCAGGCAGAGAGGCAGCGGCATGGGCATGCGGCTCGGTATCAACCTCGGCTACTTCGGCGCGGGCAACGACGCCGACAATCTGGCCGTCGCGCGGGAGGCCGACCGGCTCGGGTATTCGGTGTGCTGGGCCGCGGAGGCGTACGGCTCCGACGCCGCCACCGTGCTCTCCTGGGTCGCGGCCCAGACCGAGCGCATCGACGTCGGCTCGGCGATCTTCCAGATCCCGGCCCGCACCCCCACCATGACCGCGATGACCGCGGCGACCCTCGACACCCTCTCCGGCGGCCGGTTCCGCCTCGGCCTCGGCGTCTCCGGCCCGCAGGTCTCCGAGGGCTGGTACGGCGTCCGCTTCGACAAGCCGCTCGCGCGCACCCGCGAGTACGTCGAGATCATCCGCAAGGCCATGCGCCGTGAACGCCTCGAACACCACGGCGCGCACTGGGACCTCCCGCTGCCCGGCGGCCCCGGCAAGCCCGTCAAGCTGACCGTGCACCCGGTGCGCGAGCACATCCCTCTCTACATCGCCGCCGTCGGCCCGAAGAACCTCGGACTCACCGGCGAGATCGCGGACGGCTGGCTCGGCGTCTTCTACGCCCCCGAGCACGCCGAGGACTCCCTCGCCCATGTGCGCGCCGGGCGCGAGAAGGCCGGGCTGACGATGGACGGCTTCGACGTCGTGCCGACCGTTCCCGTGGTTCTCGGCGAGGACCCGGTCGAGGCCGCGCACGCGGTCCGCGGATACGCCGCGCTCTACATCGGCGGCATGGGCAGCCGCGAGCAGAACTTCTACAACAGGCTCGCGGTCCGCATGGGCTACGAGAAGGAAGCCGCCGAGATCCAGGACAAGTTCCTCGCCAAGGACTACATGGGGGCGGGCATGGCCGTCCCGCACGACCTGCTCGACAAGACGGCGCTGCTCGGCACCAAGGAGCGCATCGCCGAGCGGATGCGGGCGTACGCCGACACCGGCGTCACCACCCTGACGATCGCACCCACCGCGGACACGCTCGACGGCCGTATTGAGACCGTCCGCGCCGTCGCCGAGGCGCTGGAACTGTCCGGCCTGGCCTGACGGCGGGGACAGGACCCGGACGGCCGCGACCCGGACGGCCACGGTCCGGACGGCCACAGACTGGGCGGCCACCATCCGGACTGCCGCGCCCCGGAGGACCTACCGAGGGCCCGGGACCCGCTCCGCCACCACCTGCGCGAACTCCAGCAGGCGGCGGATCTGGCCCGGGCCCCCGTCGTCCAGCGACTTGCTGAAGCGGTACGCCTCCTGCCGGAAGCGCCCCGTCGAGGTCCCCTCCTCGCCGCGCACCGTCGCGATCTCCTGGAGGGTGGGCGTCGCGAGGAACACGTAGGCCCCGCGCATCTCGCGCTCGCCCTCCGTGCTGGTCCCCACGAGCGTCCTTATGCCGACGTGCGAGACCGACCCGAGCGGGATCACCTGCACCGACGAATCCAGGACCGTGCCCCCCGGCGCGCTCGCGTCCGTCATGTCCTCGCTGTGCCAGAGCACCAGGCGGGTGTCGTCGCACACCGCCGCCTCCTGCCACACGGACGTGCCGTTGGCGTTGATGTCGACGACGCGTTCGAGGGTGAACGCCCGCACCGGACGGCGGCCGAGCACCGAGCCCAGCGCCTCCAGCGCGATGTCCGGGTGCAGCATGTACGCCCGCACCGCGTCCTCAAGTTCGCGGTGCGTCGACCAGTCCGCTCCCGCGGCACCCGAACCCGGCACCGCGGGGGGCTGCGTCCGCGACATGCGCTGCCTGCCCGGCCTGCCGAACATCCCCACCTGCTCTCCCCTGGCGTACGTACCGGACCAGCCTATGCGGGGAAGTGCGCCACAGGTGCCCGGGGCAAGGTGCCGGACCGATCACGAAACGGGGCACACCATGCTTTACGGCCGGGGCGGGGGTTCTGCACAGCCCCGCCTCGGCCGTCACAGTGTCAACGACCGTGCCTCGAAAGGGTTGCGGGTGCAATACGCGGAACCGCCGCAGTCACGCGTGTGGGTGACCTCACAGCCAGCCGTTGCGGCGGAAGAGGCGGTGGATCGACACACAGGCGACGACCATCGCGATCAGCACGGCGGGGTAGCCCCACCACTGCCGCAGCTCCGGCATGTGCTCGAAGTTCATGCCGTACACGCCCGCGATCATGGTGGGTACCGCGGCGATCGCGGCCCACGCGGAGATCTTGCGCATGTCCTCGTTCTGCCGCACGCCCACCTGCGCGAGGTTCGCGCTCAGCACGTCGGACAGCAGCCGGTCGAACGAGTCGACCTGCTCGTTGACGCGCGCGAGGTGGTCGGCCACGTCGCGGAAGAAGGGCTGCGTCTCCGCCGGGACGTACATGACCTCGGAGGTGGACAGCTTCCGTATCGGGTCGGTCAGCGGCTGCGCGGCGCGGCGGAACTCCAGGACCTCGCGCTTGAGCAGGTAGATGCGCTCGGCGTCGTTCTCCCGGTGCGCGGAGAAGACGCGGCCCTCCATCTCCTGGAGGTCGGTCTCCAGTTCGGACGCGATCGATACGTACGTGTCCACGACCGCGTCGCACACCGCGTACAGCACCGCCCCCGGCCCGTGCCGCAGCACGTCCTCCTTCTTCTCCAGGCGCTTGCGCACCTCGGAGAGCGGGTTCCCGGGGCCGTGCCGCACCGTGACGATGAACGAGTCGCCCACGAAGATCATGAGCTCGCCGGTCTCCACCGACGAGGTCTCCTCGATGTAGTAGAGCGTTTTGAGGACGACGAACACCGAGTCGTCGTACAGGTCCAGCTTCGGGCGCTGGTGCGCGTGCAGGGCGTCCTCGACGGCCAGCGGGTGCAGGCCGAACTCGCTGGTGACCAGCTCGAACTCCTTCTCCGTGGGCTCGTGCAGGCCGATCCAGAGGAAGGCGCCGCCGGCCGCCCGCGCCTCGTCCAGTGCGTCGGAGAAGTCGGCCGGGCCCTTGGTCCGGACACCGTTTCGGTAGATGGCGCAGTCCACGATCACGCGAGACATTGTGGCGCTTCGGGCCCGGCGGCGGGGAGGCGGCAGGCGCATGCCGCCGGAAATACGGCGTTTCAGATGATCGAGTGCCGCCCACGCCCCGCTGCCCGCGAGTTGCCGACCCGTTGCCGGCGAGCTCCCACCGCACCCGGCCTCGCTCCCGCCCCGCGGCAGACCGCCGTACAGTGATCCGATGGCGACGCTGCTCCTGGTCCGGCACGGCCGGACCACCGCGAACTCTTCGGGCGTACTGGCGGGCTGGACCCCCGGGGTCCACCTCGACGACACGGGGAGGGAGCAGGCGGCGGCGCTCGCCCGGCGCATCGCCGACGTGCCGCTCGCCGCGGTCGTCTCCAGCCCGCTGGACCGCTGCCGGGAGACCGCCGCCGAGATCGCCGCGGTCCGCGAGGGCACCAAGCTCGCGCTCGACGCGGGGGTGCAGGTGGACGACCGGGTGGGCGAGTGCCGCTACGGCGACTGGACCGGCCAGGAGCTCAAGAAGCTCGTCAAGGACCCGCTCTGGCCGGTCGTGCAGAACCACCCCAGCGCCGCGGTCTTCCCCGGCGAGGACGGCGAGGCGCTGCGCGACACCCAGGCCCGGGCCGTCGACGCGGTCCGCGACTGGAACGCCCGCATCGAGGCCGAGCACGGGCCCGACACGCAGTACCTGGTGTGCTCGCACGGAGACGTCATCAAGGCCGTCGTCGCGGACGCCCTGGGCATGCATCTCGACCTGTTCCAGCGCATCATGGTCGACCCGTGCTCGCTCACGGTCGTCAACTACGGCCGCATGCGTCCGTTCGTGGCCCGGCTCAACGACACCGGCGGCGCGGTCAACGGCCTCGTCCCGCCCCCGAAGCGCCGACGGCGCGGAAAATCCGCCGCCACCGACGACGCGGTGGTGGGCGGCGGAGCCGGTGCCCCGTAGGGTGCAGCGAGGGGGCCTGCCCGCCCGTACGCGACCGCCGGCGCCACCGCGGGCGCCGCGCGCGGTACGGTCGGGCGTCCCGACCCGCCCGGGCCGGACCGTCCACGCCCGTCCGGCAGGTTCGCAGTCCCGTCCCCGTCTCCCGCCCGTCCCGAACCCCCAGTCCAATCCGCTGTACGAGTAGTACGGAGCCAACCCGTGCCCCGCCAGGTCTTCCTGTACGACCCCCCGGACCGGTTCGTCGCCGGCACGGTGGGGGAACCAGGGCAGCGCACTTTCTTCCTCCAGGCCTCCGCGGCCAGCCGCGTCACCAGCGTCGCGCTGGAGAAGGCCCAGGTCGCGGTCCTCGCCGAGCGCGTCGACGAACTCCTCGACGAGCTCGTCCGCCGCAGCGGCGGCGAGACCCCCGTACCGGCCGTCGCACCGCCGGACCTGGAGGACGCGGCACCCCTGGAGGTGCCGATCCTCGAAGAGTTCCGCGTCGGGACGATGGCCCTCGCCTGGGACTCCGACGACGAGCGCCTGGTCGTCGAGGCGCAGGCGCAGGTGCCGGACGACGACAACCCCGAGGACACCCTGCTCGGCGAGGACGACGAGGAGGGGCCGCCGCTGCTGCGCGTACGTCTGACCGGGCCGATGGCCCGCGCGTTCGCCAAGCGCGCGCTGCTCGTGGTCGCCGCCGGCCGTCCGCCGTGCCCGTTCTGCGGGCTCCCCATGGACGCCGAAGGCCACATCTGCCCCCGCGCGAACGGGTACCGCCGCTGAGCGCCGCACACGGCCCGGCCGGGGACCTCGGCAGCGCCCTGGACACGTCGGCCGCCGAAGAACTGCTGTCCCGCGGCGAGATCACCGTCGAGGGCCGGCTGACCGACGCCTCCAACGCGACGCTGTACTGCCGCGTCGAACTCGACGGGGTCTCGCGCGCGTGCGTCTGGAAGCCGGTCGCGGGCGAACGCCCTCTGTGGGACTTCCCGGACGGCACGCTCGCGGGCCGCGAGGTGGCGACGTACGCGCTGAGCGAGGCCACCGGCTGGGGCATCGTGCCGCCCACGGTGCTGCGCGAGGGGCCGTACGGCACCGGCATGTGCCAGTTGTGGGTCGAAGGCGAACCGGCCTCCGGGCTGGTCGACCTCCAGGACCCGGCCGCGCCCGAGCCGGGCTGGAAGCCCGTTGCGCAGGTCGCCGTGGAGGACGAGAAGGGCGGGCACCGGCCCGCGCTGCTCGTCCACCTCGACAGCGAACCCATGCGCCGCGTCGCGGTGTTCGACGCCGTCGTCAACAACGCCGACCGCAAGGGCGGGCACCTGCTGCCCGGTTCGGACGGCCACGTCTACGGCATCGACCACGGCATCTGCCTGCACACCGACGACAAGCTGCGCACGCTGCTGTGGGGCTGGGCGGGGGAGCAACTGCCGGACGAGGCCGTCGAGACGCTGCGGCGCCTGCGCACCGACCTCGACGGCGGCCTCGGCGCCGGGCTGACGGTGCACCTGACCGCGGATGAGGTCGAGGCCGTCGGAGACCGCATCGACGGGCTCCTGCGGGACGGGAAGCACCCGCTGCCGACCCAGGGCCGCCGTCCCGCGGTCCCGTGGCCGCTGATCTGACCCCGCGGAAGTCGGCACCGCGGCAGGTGCGGCACGCGCAAACGCAGTTCGGCCGACGGCCCGCGGCAAGCCACCCGGACACCGGCGAAGGCCCGGAAACCCCAGCGGGTTTCCGGGCCTTCGTGGTTCCGCCTCGCGGACTCAGCCAACATGCACCGCGCGGGCCGGCAGTTCGGCCCCTTCCTCCGCGGGCTCCGGCCGCGGCGTGTTCATCAGGAACCCGACCAGCACCGCGGCGCCGACCAGGATGAACGCGGCGTACGTCGTCGCGACCGAGAAGCCGTGCACCAGCCCCTCCGCCTGCACCCGCGGGCCTCCGGGGGCGTGGTCCTTCATGTAGTCGCCGGTCGCGGTCGTCGCGATGGTGTTCAGCAGCGCGATGCCGATCGAACCGCCCACCTGCTGCGCGGTGTTGGCCATCGCGGACGCGACACCCGAGTCCTCGGCCGCGACCCCGTGCGTGGCGTAGTTCATCGCGGGCGCCATCACCAGGCCCATGCCCAGCCCGAGCAGGAACTCGGCCGGCAGCACGCCCGACCAGTAGGACGTGTCCACCTCGATGCGCGACAGCAGGAACATCCCGGTCGCGGCGATCAGCATGCCCGGCACCATCAGCATGCGCGGGGCCACCTTGGGGATCAGCCGCGCCGACAGGCCACCGCCGCTGATCACGACGCCCACCGACATCGGGAGGAACGCCAGCCCGGCGACCACCGGGGAGTAGTCCTTCACGATCTGGAGGTAGTAGGTGAGGATCAGGAACATCGCGAACATGCCGATCACCGCGAGCGCGATGGCCAGGTACGCCCCGCCGCGCGTCCGGTCCAGCGCGACCCGCAGCGGCAGCAGCGGCCTGGCGACCCGGGTCTCGACGTACGCGAACAGGCCCAGCAGCACCGCTCCGCCGATGAGCATGCCGACCACGGTGCCGGAGCCCCAGCCGTCGGTCTCGGCCTCGCTCAGGCCGTACACGATCGCGAACAGCCCTGCGGTGACCAGGAGTACGCCCGGGATGTCGAACCGCGCCCGGCCCTCGGCGCGCGTCTCGCGGACCACCGTGTAGACCCCGGCGCCGGCGATCAGCGCGATCGGGATGTTGACGTAGAAGCACCAGCGCCAGTCCAGGTACTCGGTCAGGAAGCCGCCGAGCACCAGGCCGAGCGCGCTGCCGCCGCCCGCGATGGCCCCGAACACGCCGAACGCCTTGGCGCGTTCGCGCGGGTCGGTGAACCCGACCGCGAGCAGGGACAGCGCGGCGGGGGCGAGCAGCGCGCCGAAGCCGCCCTGGAGCGCGCGGGCGGCCAGCAGAAGGCCGAACGTGTTGGCCGCGCCGCCCAGCGCCGAGGCGCCGGCGAAGCCGACCAGGCCGATCATGAACGTGCGCTTGCGTCCCGTGTAGTCGGCGATGCGCCCGCCGAGCAGCAGCAGGCTGCCGAACGCGAGCGTGTAGGCGGTGATGACCCACTGCCGCGACGAGTCCGACACGTCGAGGTCCTGCTGTGCGGACGGCAGCGCGATGTTCACGATGGTCACGTCGATGATGACCATCAACTGCGCGAGTGCGATGAACGTCAGGGCGAGCCAGCGGCGGGGGTCGGGCTCGGGGGCGGAGATCCCGGCCGCCGCGTCCTTGCGCGGGGTGTCCGGTGTGCTCATGGCGATCGCCTTCTTCGTCATTCTCGTCGTGGTCCGGTGCCGGGAGCTCCGCACCGGGGACTTGGAATTGGACGTGCGCGTACCGGGCACGGCGGTTGCCCGCCGCGTGCCTGAACGGTGTTGCGGTTCTGCCGTGTTCCGTTGTCGCGCCGCTCGGCCGCCGACCTACGGCCTGCCGACCTACCGGCCTGCGGACCTGCCGGCCTGCCGGCCTGCCGGGGCGGCGTCGGCTCAGAGGCCGTCCCCGCCGCCTTCGGCGAGTCGTGCGCGGACCTTGTCGAAGTCGGCCAACGTGACCACGGGCGGCGGGAGTTCGGCGCGGGCGCCGTC
>NZ_JBPKBH010000009.1:303692-303962 GCF_051388915.1 Yinghuangia sp. YIM S09857
GTTCGGCGCGCGCGCCGTCGCCGCCGGCGCGCAGGCCGTCGAGGTAGATGTCGAGGTGCCGGTGCGCCATGGTGTCGTTGGTGAAGAGCTTGGCGATCGCCGGCAGCGGCCGCGTCAGGCGGATCACCATGAACGTGATGTCGCCGAACGCGATGTCCTTGCGTACGAGCCCCTGCTCCTGCGCGGCGTCGAGGATGCGCTGCACCCGCGTGCCCGCCGCGAGGCGGGCCGTGTCGATCTCGTCGTCGAAGACGACGCGCCCGGCGAGCG
>NZ_JBPKBH010000009.1:304091-334473 GCF_051388915.1 Yinghuangia sp. YIM S09857
CCCCCCGCGCCCGGCGAGCGCGGGCATCGTCGCGCCGATCCCCGCGTCCAGCGCGCTGTGCATGAACATGCGGAGGGCCTGGTACGCATCGCCTCCGTGCGCCTCCGCGTCCTCCGCCGCCTTCGCCATCGCCGCGAACGTGTCGAGCACGACCGCGCGGATCAGATCGTCCCGCTCGGGGAAGCGGCGGTAGAGCGTCGCGATGCCGACGCCGGCGTGCCGGGCGATCTCGTCCAGCGGGGCGTCCGGCCCGGACTCGATGAAGATGCGGCGCGCGGCCTCGATGATGAGCTGCCGGTTGCGCTGCGCGTCGGCGCGCATCCGGCCCTCGCCGGAGTCCTTGCGCTTCGCTTCGGTGCCCGCCATGTCCGCCGCCTCGCTTCGCTCTCGTGGGTGGTGCGCTCGGGTGGTGCCCCGGTCCAGGTGGAGAGATTTCCTCCGCTTGAAGAAGACCGTAGCAGAAGTGGAGAGATTTTCTCCACTAGTTCTCGCGGTCGACTTCGGCGGCGTGTCGCGGCCTCCGGTCGGAGCGCGTTCGGGGCCGCCGGTATCCGGCTCGCGCTCACGTACCGTTACGCTCATAGGCATGTATGCCTGGCCCGCACCCGAACTGCCCGTCCTGCCAGGTCAGGGCGCGTCCCTGCGCGTGTTCGACAGCGCCGCCCGCGACCTCGTCACGACCGACCCGGGGCCCGTCGCCGGGCTCTACGTCTGCGGCATCACGCCGTACGACGCAACCCACATGGGGCATGCCGCGACCTACGTCGCGTTCGACCTCCTCCAGCGGGCCTGGCGCGATGCGGGCCACCGCGTGCACTACGTGCAGAACGTCACCGATGTGGACGACCCGCTCCTGGAGCGCGCGGCCCGGGACGGCGAGGACTGGACCGAGCTGGCGGAGCGCGAGACCACGCTGTTCCGCGAGGACATGACGGCCCTGCGCGTGCTGCCGCCGGACCACTACATCGGCGTGGTCGAGGCCATCGACCGCATCGTCCCGCTGATCGTGGACCTGCGGGACAAGGGCGCCGCGTACGACGTCGACGGCGACATCTACTTCTCGGTGGCCTCCGACGTGCGCTTCGGCGGCGTGTCGGGCTACACCGCCGACGAGATGCTCAAGCTGTCCGCGGAACGCGGCGGCGATCCCGACCGGCCCGGCAAGAAGAACCCGCTCGACCCGCTGCTGTGGCGCGCGGCGCGCGACGGCGAGCCCTCGTGGCCCAGCCCGCTGGGCCCCGGCCGCCCGGGCTGGCACGTGGAGTGCGTCGCCATCGCGCTCGAACACCTCGGCATGGCCTTCGACGTGCAGGGCGGCGGCTCGGACCTGGTGTTCCCGCACCACGAGATGGGCGCCTCGCACGCCCAGGTCGCCACCGGCGAGGCGCCGTACGCCAAGGCGTACGTGCACGCGGGCATGGTCGCGCTGCACGGCGAGAAGATGTCGAAGTCGCGCGGCAACCTGGTGTTCGTCTCGGCGCTGCGCAGGAGCGGCGTCGACCCGATGGCCATGCGCCTGGCCCTGCTCGCGCACCACTACCGCAGTGACTGGGAGTGGACGGACGAGGTCCTGGCCACCGCCGAGGCCAGGCTCGAGCGCTGGCGTGCCGCGGTCTCGCGTCCTGACGGCCCCTCGGCCGACACGCTCCTGGGCCGGCTGCGGGCGCGCCTGGCCGACGACCTCGACGCGCCCGGAGCCCTGGCCGCGATGGACGCGTGGGCCGAACGCCAGCTCACCGAGGGCGGCACGGAGGAGTCCGCCCCCGGTGTCGCGTCCCGAGCGGTCGACGCGCTGCTGGGTATTGCGCTCTGACCGCTGACCGCTGACCGCAGACCGCTGACCGCTGACTGCTGGCCGTCGGCCGCTGACCGGTGACTGCTGACTGCTGACCGTCGGCTGTAGGCCGGTCAGCTCGTGCGGCCGAGGCGATCCGGTAGCAGGCAGGCGTCACCGAACATCGTGACGCCGGTGATGTGCTTGCGGTACGCCGTCGCCGAGCAGGCGTTGAGGTAGGCCCACACCGGCACTTGCTCGGCCACGATGCGCTGCACGCGTGCGTACGCGGCCTGCCGGACGGCCGTGTCGACGGCCGTGCGCGCCTCGTCCAGGGCCCGGTCCGCCTCGGCGCTGCTCCACGCGCCGAGGTTGGCCTGCCCGCCGGTGCGCAGCAGCTCGTACAGCGTCGGCTCGGGGTCGGTGAACGCGACGCTGAACAGCGACGCCTGGAAGTCGCGGTTGACGATGACGCCCGACTGGTAGCCGGGTCCGTCGACCGCGCGGATCTCCATCTGCGCGTTCTTGAGGGTGAGCAGGCGGCTCTGCACGTACTCGGCGGTCTTGCGCGAGGCCGGGCTGTTGAGCGTGGTGAAGGTGAACTTCAACGGCTTGCCCGCGGCGGCCAGTTCGTCGAGGAGCGACTGCGCCCGCGCGAGGTCCTGGCCGGGCTGCCGGGCGTCCGCGGCGGCGAAGGGCGTGTCGGCGGGGAAGAGGCCGGCGGCTCCCGGCGTGTCGCGCCCGTAGACGGTCCTGACCAGGTCGGACGAGTCCAGCGCGGCGGCGAACGCCTGTCGGGCGCGTACGTCGTCGAACGGCGCGCGGGCGGTGTTGAAGACGACCAGGAAGCCGCCGGCCAGGACGGCTTCCGCCACCCCGAGCCCCGCGTCCCGGGCCGCCCCCGCCTGCGCCTGCGAGGAGGCGAGCAGCAGGTCGGCGCCGCCGGACGACACGGTGTCGACCTGCTGCCGCTCGTCCAGCGCCGTCCTGACGACGAACCGGTCCAGGTACGGGCGTTCCGGCTGCCAGTAGCGCGGGTTGCGCTCGAACGTCATCTGGCTGCCGCGCGTCCACGACGCGAGCACGAAAGGCCCCGCGCCGACCGGGTTCGCCGCGAAGCCCGCCGCGTCCGCGGCGATGGCCTTGGGGGAGCCGACGAACGCCAGACTCCTCGCCACCACGCCGTCGAAGTGCGGGTTGGGTGCGGGCAGCGTCACGGTGAGCGTCGTCGGGTCGGTGACCGCGAGCCGCAGGTCCTTGGCGATCCGGTACTGCGGCGACCGTACGCCCGGGTCGGCGGCCCGCGCCCAGTTGAAGCGCACCGCGTCGGCGTCCAGCGTGGTTCCGTCGGAGAACAGCACGCCGGGGCGGAGCTTGAGCACCCAGGTCGTGCCGCCGTCCGCGGTGGTGAGCGACTCGGCGAGCTGCGGGCGTACTTCGCCGGTGCGCTGGTCCGCGTACACGAGCGCGTCGAACACCGCGGCCATGCGGGTGCCGTACGTGATGCCCGTGGGGTTGACGGCCGCCGGGTCGAAGCCGTTGGCCTCCAGGGAGAGGATGAGCGTCGCCGTTCCGCCGCGCACCGCGGGCGCCGTCGGGTCGGCCGCCGGGGCGTCGGCGGAGTCGCCGCCTCCGCCGCAGGCCGTCAGCGAGGCCGCGAGGGCGGAGGACACCACTCCGGCGGAGAACACGCGGCGGGTCATGCCGGACGGGTGGCCGGCGGCGGTGGGAACGGTCAGTCTTCGGGCGGTGAGGGTCATGGGGGCTCCAGGGGAAGGGCGTGCGCGGGGCGCGGGGGCGAGTGCCATGCGTGCGCGGGGTGTTCGGCGGGCGCGTCGGCGGCCGGCCGGACAGGCGCCGCGGCAGGGTCGGCGGGGCGCGTCAGCGGGTGTGTCAGCGCGGTGCGTCGCCCTCGATGACGATGCGGTGCATGACGCGCGGCCCCTCGTAGTCGTAGACCGCGTAGTGCTGGGTGCTGCGGTTGTCCCACAGCGCGATGTCGCCGGGGCGCCAGGTCAGCCGCACCTGGAACTCGGGCCGGGTCACGTGGTCGAACAGGAACGGCAGCAGCAACTCGTTTTCGCGTTCGTCGAGTTCGACGATCCGGGTGGTGAAGATCCGGTTCACGTAGAGGCAGCGGCGGCCGGTGGCGGGGTGGGTGCGCACCACGGGGTGGACGACGGGCGGCAGCGCGTCCTTGTCACCTCCGCGGTGTGAGCGCGACTTGGTGAAGTCGTGCTCGGCGGTGAGTCCGTCGAGCAGGCCGCGCATCGGCGCGGACAGCGACGCGTACGCGCTCTCCATGTCGGCCCACAGCGTGTCGCCGCCGACGGGAGGAAGGGACACCGCGCGCAACATCGTGCCCATGGGGGGCCGGGCCATGAAGGTCGCGTCGCTGTGCCAGATGTCGGCGTTCGAGACCTTCGGGCCCTCGCCGCCGGTGGCCAGCACCATCACCTCCGGCAGGTCGGGGGCCGCGGGCTCGCCGAACGGGAAGTGCTGCAACGTGCCGAACCCCGCCGCGAAGTCGCGCTGGTGGTACGCCGTGACGTCCTGGTCGCGGAAGAAGAGCACCTGGTGGGTGTGCAGTGCGTCGGCGAGCGCCGCGTATGCCGGAGCGTCCAGCGGTTCGCGTACGTCGAGGCCGCGGACCTCGGCGCCGATCGCGGGGGTGAGCGGGTGGATGTCGAACACGGGATACCTCGCGAGCGATGAGACAGTTTGACTTAATTCGTTGAGACGGAATGTCTTACACTGCTCGCATGGATGTCAAGACCCGGACCCGGGCACGGATTCTGGACGCCGCCGAACGCCTGTTCGCCGAGCGCGGCGTCGCGGACGTGTCGCTGCGCGAGATCGGCGCGGCCGCGGGCCAGCGCAACAACTCGGCGGTGCAGTACCACTTCGGCACGCGGGACACCCTGGTCCGGGCGCTGTACGAGGACCGCCTCGCACCCCTCAACGCGCGCCGCCTGGAACTGCTCGCGGAGCTGCCCGACGCGCGGCGCGACGACCTCGGCGCCCTCGTGGACATCTACGTGCGCCCGCTCGCCGAGGCCATGCGCGACAACCGGCGCGAGGACAGCCACTACGCGCGCTTCGTGCACCGCTTCACGCTGGAGGACGCGCCGGTGTCGCCGCCGCTGGGCGAGGACTTCGCGGGTGGCATCAGGCAGGTGACGGCGCGGATCGGGGACGTGCTCGCCGCGGACGAGCCGGATCTGCCGCCGGGCAATCGCGCCGCGCGGCTGCGCCTCATGCAGTTGCTGGTGACGGCGACTCTCGCGGACGCCGAGCGCAGGCTGAGTGACGGCAGCGAACTACCGCTGCCTTTCGACGAGTTGACCGCGGATCTGCGGGCCGCCGCAGTGGGCGTGCTGCGCGCGGCGGCGTCGTCGGAACTGCCGCCCCGCGGCTGACGGCCGCCGACCGGGCGTGGCATGGCCGATGGCGGACGGAGGTCTCCGTCCGCCTTGGTGGGTCGTCAGTGGCGCTCGGCTGTCAGTAACGCCCGGCCTTCAGTAACGCTCGACCTTCAGAAACGATCGGCCGTCAGTAGCGGTCCTGGAAGCCGGTCGGCTCCGGGCGGCCCGCCATGCGCGGGGGCGGGACCTGGCCGCCGTACTGCTGCGGTGCACCCGGCGCGGGACGGTAGCCCTGCGGCGCACCGGGGGCCGGGCGGTAGCCCTGGGGGAGCGGCTGACCCACGTACTGCTGCGGCGGTTGCGGGGCCGTCGCGTACTGCCCGCTCTGCTGCCCGGCGATCGGCGTGAAGGGCAGCGGCGCGGGCGGCGTCGGTGCGGGGGCATAGCCCGGCGACGCGTACCCGGCGTTGGCGTAGGGCGAACCGCCGTACGAGGAACCGGAATACGTCGCGGCGGGCGCCGCGGGCGCGGTGTACGACGGGCTCGAATACGACGAACCGCCGTACGAGGAACCGGAGTAGGAGGAAGGCAGCGCGGGCAGCGCCGGCAGTGCCGGGCGCTCGCCGAAGCGCGAGTAGTGACCGAGCCCCGTGAAGTCCGGCGCGGGCACATGCATGGGTCCGATCTCCGGGCGGCCCCGCTCGGCCACCAGACGGTCGTAGATCGGGGTCTCCGAATACGGCGAATAGATGCCGCCGTCAAAGGCTCGAGCCGAGGTCATGGCCGATAAGGTACGCGATCCGGAGCCGTTGCGAACCCCCTTCGAGCTGTCGAATTTCCGGGGTACGCGTTGGTTTTACGCCAAGGACCCGAAGCACCCCCCTCACATGCAACGTGCACGTAACCAACGGTGGTCGGCATGGACCGATAACGTCCGATTGGGCCATTGGCGTACAGATGTACGACGAAGTGTGGCCATCGCGCCCCGCGCGGAGCATGATGGCTGCTTGTGGCCCGCCGGCTCACCGCACGACAGCTTCACCGGGCCCATTCGGAACCCACCGCACTTGTGTGCACCCGCACTTGTGCACAGTGCACACGTGTCGACCGCAGTTGTGTCGACCGCACTTGTGTCCACCAGTAACGCATGACCCACCCACGGGGGAGGGACCACGTGCGACGCGAACGAACCGAACCGGGCGGCGCGAGCCGTCGGCACCGTGCGGATGCCGCGACGGAGCGGCCCCACCGGGCGGCTCCGCGCGAGCCCGCCGACGACGCCGCGATCGACGCGGGCCTACCGCCCGACGGGCCTCCCGACACACCGCCGCCCGACGACGTCCTCCTCGACCGCATCCAAGGCGGCTGGCTGGGACGCTGCGCGGGCGCGCACATGATGGCCGACCCGGCCGAAGTACTGGACCGCTGCGACGCCGTCGACCGCGCGGTGCTGACGCTGCGGCTGCTGGAGACGTACGGTCCGGGCTTCACCCACGAGCAGATGGCGTCGCTATGGCTGCTGACCCTGCCCTTCCTGCGGCCCGGCGGCGCCGAACGGGCCGCCTACCGCATGCTCGTCGACGGCGTGACCGCATCCGGGCGGGTCGGCGCCGTGCGCAGGCCCGAGCCCATGCAGGAAGGCGACGGCGCGCTGCCCCGGGCCGACCTGTACGGATACATCGCGCCCGGCGATCCCCGGCGCGCCGCGCGGCTGGCCCGCAAGGACGCGCAACTCTCGCACGTCGCGAGCGGGCTCTACGGCGCCATGTGGGTCGCCGCCCTCTCGTCGGCGGCCTTCACGGCACGCGACGCCACCGAGGCGGTCGCCGTTTCGCTGCGGCACATCCCGCCCAGGTCGCGCCTGTGCGACGCCTTGTGCGAGGTGCTGGTCGGGCACGCGCGCGGGCGTACATGGGCGGAGGTCGTCGACGACATCCACCGCAGCCACGGGCACTACGGCCCACGGCACACCGTCGGCAACGCGTGTCTGATCGCCGCCGGACTGCTGTGGGGTGACGGGGACTGGACTGAGACGGTGCGCCTGACGGTCCGCGGCGGCTGGGACACGGAAGTCGGTGCCGCGGCCGCGGGTTCGGTGGCCGGCGTGCTCGCGGGCACCGGGGGCATCCCCGCCGAATGGCGGCAGGCGGCAAAGGACCGGGTCCGCACCGCGGTCCCGGACGCCGGCGACTGCCGCATTGCCGACTTGGCCGGGAGGACGTACGCACTCGTGCGCCCGAGCACGTCGTAGGTCCGCCGAACACCCGAACACCCGAACATCCGAAGCCGCGAACACCCGAACACCCGATCATCAGAACACTCGGCCATCGGAACACCCGAAGCTGCGAACACCCGATCGCCCACCCGGCGAACACCCGCGACACACGAACTGCTTTTCGGGAACCGGCCGCGCCGAAAGCGGCCGCCCGCCGAACAGCGGGGAAATTCGCTGCGCTATTCGGACACGCCCTTCCGGAATGCGTCGTCGCGGCGCGTCACATTTTGTGTGGATGTGCGCGGCCGATTAGCCCGCGCACATCCACACAACCACCTTCAGAGCCGCGCGGCGTGCGCCTGGATGCGGACCACCGCGTCCGCGACGCGCAGGATTGTCGTCTCGTCCATGTGCGACCACAGCGGCACCGTCAGCACGCGGTCGGCCATCTCCTCGGTCACCGGGAGCCGCCACGCGCCGTGCAGCGGGGCGTACGCCTTCTGCACGTGCACCGCCGGATGGAAGTACCGGCGGGAGTCGATCCCCTCGGCCTTCAGAGCAGCCGCCAACACCGGTACGCCGCAGCCGAATTCGGCGGGGTCGACGATCAGCGTCAGGTCCTTCCACGTCGACGTGTCGCCGTCCGCGAGCGCGGGCAGGCGTACGCCGGGCAACCCCTCGATCCGAGCCGCGAAGGCCGCCGCCAGCGCGCCCCGGTGCGCGACCCGCTCCGGCAGCGTGCGCAGCGACACCAGCGCGAGGGCCGCGTGCAGTTCCGACATCCGCGCGTTCAGCCCCGGGAACACGCAGTCGTAGTCGCCCGGATTGCCGTATCCCCGACCGAGCCGGATCGTCTCGGCCAGCGCGGCGTCGCGCGTCGCGACGAGGCCGCCCTCGGCCGCCGCGAGGACCTTGGTCGGGCTGAGACTGAACACCTCGGCCGTGCCGAACCCGCCGACCGGCGCCCCGGCGCGGCGGCTGCCGAACGCGTGCGCCGCGTCGTACAGCAGCGGTACGCCCCACTCCGTGGCGACCTTGTCCAACTCCTCGACGTGGCAAGGCGTTCCATACACGTGCGTGGCCATCAGCGCGGCCACGGTCGGGGGCGAGCCCTCCGACGCGTCGATCTCCCGACTTGCGCTCCCCGGGTCCAGCGTGAGCGTCGCGTGGTCCACGTCGGCGAAACCCGGGAGTGCGCCCGCCCAGTGCGCCGCGTGTGCGGTGGCCGAGAACGTGAAGCTCGGCATCACGACCCGCCGGCCCGCGACACCGAACGCCTGGAGTGCGAGCATCAACCCGCTCGTGCAACTCGCCACCGCGACCACATGCGGTACGTCCAGGAACTCGGCCGCGGCGTCCTCCAGTTCGCGCACCGTATCGCCGTTCGTCAACTGCCCGCTGGTGAGGATCGCGTCGAACCGGCGGTCGAGCTCCGCCCGGTCCGGGACCTGAACGCGCGTCAGCGGAAGCCCCTCCGGGAACGCCGGAGTCCCCCCGAGTACCGCCGGAAGCGCGGCCCCTGAAGCCGCCGACGCCCCGTCCTGCCCACCCATCGTCACCGCCATTGCGGATCCCCCCTCCCGGTGGCCGGGACCCCCGTCCCGGCCGGATTGGTCGTGCCCGAAACCCCCGTACCCGGCATCACCGGCGACCCGGCGCCGCGCGTACTCCCGTCGAAATCAACGAAGTTCGCGGTACCGGAGGCAACCGCGGCGGCCGCACCGCCCATCGTGGCCCCCGCACCCGCACCCGCACCCGCCCGCGCCTTGGCCGGAACCCTTCGGCGGCGCCGGACCTCCTGCCCGTCCGGCGCCTCGGGTTTGGGGATCGCGAGCAGGATGAGCACGAACGGGAACACCTGCACCCGTTCGCGCGTCAGGATGCCGAAGTTCTTGATATTGGCGAACGCCATCGCGAACACCAGTACGTACACCAGCGCGAACGCCAGGTACGGGCGTCTGATCAGCAGCGCCGGCAGGCGCCGCAGCCGGGCCAGCGATGTCACGAACAGCGCCAGCAGCAGCACGCCTTCGAGTGATGCCAACAAAGCCTGCATGTTGTGCACTTCGAACGGGAACGGCCGGAACAGCACGGTCATCAGCGACTGCGGCAGATGCGACGGCGAGATGACGCTCGTCTGCTCGGCAGTCGCCTGCGCCGAGCCGCCTTGCGACGTCAGCGTCTGCGTGCGGTTGACGACCTCGGTCGCCGACCCCGCGCTCAGGTCCGTCGTCCCGAAGAACTTGCCCACCTGTTTCAGGGCGATCACCGCGCCCGCGCCCAGCACCACCGCGCCCAGCCCGGCGCGGATCGGCCCCAGCGCCGACACCTGCTGAGGTCTGCTGCGCAGCAGATAGCCGACGATCAGCCCGCACATCACCAGCACGGTCACGTGCGGCCGGACCATCGTGGTGCCCAGCATGCCGAGCAGCAGGAACAGGTACGCGCCGCGCCGCCGCACGAGCAGCAGCGCGCAGCCGTACGCACACATGCCGAGTGTGAACAGCATCCAGGTGTCCTTGCCGATGCCGGACGGCCAGAACAGCAGCGACGGCAGGAAGAACACCAGCTTGGAATAGCGCTTTCGGTCCCCGTCGGGATACGCGATCGTGAACGCCCGCCAGCACAGGTACAGGCCCCAGAATCCCAGCCACGAGTACACGAGATAGCCGGACAGGATCGACTGCCCGACGAACGCGTACACGATGCCGGTCAGGATCATGATGAAACCGGTGCCGATGACCTTGCGGCCGATGTCGACCGTGAAGTCGCCGTCCCGGAAGAAGACCGCCAGATGGCGGCCTTCGAGGTCGTACATCGCGGCGTCGGCATTGCCGCCGTACAAGTGGAACGACATCCAGTACCGCGCGAAACAGGCCACCAGCTTGGCGACCAGCGCCCACACCACGATCTTCTGGAACCACGGCTCGTCGTCCCGGGTCAGCCGCTCCAGGATCGGGATGCTGAGGGTGAGCAGCAGCGGGAAGACGATGAGCGCCCCCCACATGTCGTACGCCCGGTTCTCCATCGACCACGCGAACACGGCAACGTAGAACCCGACCACCCCGGTCGCGGCGACGCCGGCCCACGGTATCCGCGGGCGGCGGAACCGCGGCAGCGCGGTGCCGCTCAAAAGACCTCCAGGTCACCCAGGGCCAGATGCCAGGAGTTCAGGGTGTGGGGGTCGAGGCCGTACGGGAGCGGGCGCAGCGGGCGCGCGACGAGCAGCATGCCGGTGCGCGGCGGCGTCGCGTATCCCGCGTACCGGGCCGCGCGCGACGCGTCCGAACCGGGCGTCAGGTGGGTCGCGACGTGGTCGCAGCCGGACAGCCCGGCGGCGGAGAGCAGCCGCCGCGCGGTCATCCGGTCGCCCGGCCGGATCAGGAGCTGAGACAGGGTGAACTCGGCCAGCGGACCGCGCATGCGCGGGCGGCCGAACGCGACCCCGTCCAGTGCGCCCTGGCGGTACGCGGCGACCACCCGGTAGTCCAGACCCGGCGCGTCGCCGTACCGCCAGCGCAGGTACGCCTCGGTCGGCCGGGTGCGCAGCCGGTCGGGCCACAGCGCCGCGTCGGCCGAGTCCGCGTCGCCGATCAGCTCCTCCAGTCCGTTGCGCGCGGCCGGGTCGGAGAAGAACTGCCGGGCGGTCGGGAAGCGGCAGCGGATGTGCGAGGCGTCCGCGGTCGACTTCGGCAGCTCGGAGACGTCCGGCAGGTTCGTCGACCGGAAGCCGGAGCCGGAGGCGTACGAGCTGCTCACCGCGCCGGCCCCGGGCCGGGTGCGCCCGAAGTCGACCGTCGACCCGGACACCTTGGCCTCCGCGGCCTCCCCGGACCGCAGTTCGCGCAGCCCCTTGGCGAACGCCAGCGGCCGGATCGGGTGCAGCGCGATCGGCACCTTGCCCACCTCGCGCCAGCCCATCTTGAGATAGCCGGGCAGGCTGTTGGCGTTCGGTGTGTTGAACACCAGGTCGGTGTCGTCCGCGAGCCTGTCCAGCAGGTCCCGGGTCATCCGGGTGAACAGGCCGCGCCCCTGCATCGCGGGGTGGGTCGCGGTGTCCACCGCCCGCACCGCGCGCACCGGTTCGCCCTGGTGCACGAACTCCCAGCGCAGGAACAGCCGCACGGCGGCGATCGCACCGTCCGGCGTCTCCGCGACCAGGCCCGGGCTGGCACCGAACGGGTTGTCGTGGTGCTTCCAGTCGAAGAACTCCTGGGTGCGCTCGCCGGTCGGCCCGCCCCCCACGAGCGCGGCGGCCAGCAGCCCGAGCACCTGCGGCTCGTCGTCCTTCGTCAACTCCCGGACCAGGACATCCCCTTGGGATCGGTCGGTCATCGTCTCAGCACCTCCCGGTACACGTCCTCGATCCGTGCCTGCGCGCCCGCGACGTCGAACGACTCCGACCGCAGGCGTGCGGCCTTGCCCCACGCACGCCGTCGTGCCGGATCCGCCGCCGCCTCCGCGAGCGCCGCCGCCAATGCGGCCGGATCCCCCGAGGGTACGACGCGCCCCTCGACTCCGTCCGCCACGATCTCGGGCATGCCCCCGACATCGGTGACGACAACCGGCAAACCGGTCGCCATCGCCTCCATCAGCGCGACCGGCAGCCCCTCCTGTCGCGAACCCAGGGCGAACACGTCGAACGCGGGCAGCAGTTCGGGGACGTCGCCGCGCGACCCGGTGAAGACCACCGAGCCGGCGAGGTCAGGGCGGGACGCGCGCTCACGCAACTGCGGCTCCAGCGGGCCCAGACCGACCAGGACCAGGCGCGCCGCCGGTTCGCGGCGCCGCAGCAGCGCGTGCGCCTCCAGCAGGCCCATGTGGTCCTTCTTCGGCGTGAAGTTCGCGACCACGCCGTAGGTGAACGCGTCCGGGTCCAGGTCCAGCAGCCGCCGCGCCCGCTCGCGGCCGCCCGCGCCCTGGAGCACGCCGCCCAGGTCGGGGCCGTGGTAGACGATCCGCAGCGGCTCGACGCCGGCGCGCGCCCGCGGCAGCCGATCTGGCGCGATCGTCTCGGCGACCGCCTTCGACACCGCGATGACGGCCGAATTCCGCCGGTACGTCCACGCGTTCGCGAGGCGCGTCGGCGTGCGATAGCGGTGCCACAGGTTGTGCTCGGTGTGCACCAGCGCGACCCCGCGCCGCAGCAGTACGCGGGCCGCGACCGCGGGGACGGGCATGTGCGTGTGCACCAGGTCGTACCCGCGCGCGGCGACCAGCCGGCGCAGGCGCAGCGGCCAGGCGCGGTCGGCCCGCGCGGCACCGCCGGCGGCCGGTCCCGGGTCCGCGCGTCCGCCGTCGGGCGCGGGGCGCTCGCCGAGGCAGTGCACGCGCACCCCGGCGTCGCGCAGGGCCGGGACCAGGGCGTCCTTCCACGGCAGGACGTACGCGACCTCCACCTCGAACCGCTCTCGGTCCACGTGGCGGGCGCAGTTGACGAGCAACTGCTCGGCACCGCCGCGGCCCAGGCCCTTGGTCAGCCACAGCACGCGCGTCCGGGCGGCGGACGCGGGCGCCGCGCCGGTCACGACAGGTCCTCCGGGCCGGACCGCCCGCCGCGGCCCTGGCGGCCGCCGGGACGGCCGAACTGGCCGAGGTCGCTCGGGTCGTCGTCCAGGAACCCGCCGCCGCCGCCGTAGCCGCTCGGACCGCCGTCGAAGCGGTCGTCGAGGTCCGCGGAGTAGGAGCCGGAACGGGGTTCGCCGGGACGCACGCTGATGGTGCGCAGCTCGGCGGTGTGCACGAAGGAGTCCGAGTCGGGTTCGCGCGCGGCGGGCGTGCGGGGCTGGTCGTCGTCCGAGGACTCGCCGCCGCCCGGGCGCACCACGGCGGCACCGTCGCCGCTCCCGCCGCCGATCTCGGGGCGCTGCGCCCAGGTCGGGGCCGCGCGTTCGCCGTCCTCGGCGAGTTCGCCCGCGGCGTTGGAGCGGCCGCGCAGGATCAGGCCGCTGCCCGGCACGCTGATCGAGGACAGGCCGCGACCGCGGCCGACCGTGGACGGGTCGGTGCCGATCAGCGCGATGCCCGCCACCGGGACGCCGGTCCGCGTCAACAGCTCGGACACACGCGACGCCTGATCGGGCGTCAGGTTGCCGCTGCGGGTGACCACGAGCATCGCGTCGGAGTGCTGCACCAGGTCGTTCGTGTCGTTCGCGAACAGCAGCGGCGCGCTGTCCAGCAGCACGACGTCCGCGTGGTGCCGGGCCCGGGCGATGACCTCGCCGACGCGCAGCAGCAACGCGGCCGGGTAACTGGTCGGCGCCCCACCGGTGATCACCCGCACGTGCGGGATCTCGGTGCCGCGGATGACGTGCGCGAGGTCCGTCTCGCGGTCGGACAGCAGGAGTTCGGACAGCCCGGTCCCGGTCTTCGCACCGAGGTACAGGTGGGTCTCGGGGTTGCGGAAGTCGCAGTCCAGTACGAGCACGGACCGGCCGGCCTCGGCGAGCGCCGCGGCGAGGTTGGCCACGGTGCTCGTCCGCCCGTCGCCGGGCTTGGGGGAGACCACCAGGATGACCGGTGCCGGATCGGTGAACTGCCGTACCGGCAGCGACGACGCGCGGCCGGTGCGCGGCGGCGTCTCGCCGAGCCGGAACGCGAGCCCGGGCGGACCGGACAGCAGCAGCGCGGACCGCAGCGAGCGGTACGCCTCCGACACCGGACTGCCGGGTCGCGCCGCGACCAGTACCGAATACCCCGCTCGCATGCGCCGCGACGCGCGCGGCACCTCCGCGATGACGGGCATGCCGAACGCGTCCTCGACCTGGAGCCGGGTGCGCAGGCGCATGTCCATGCGGTCGACCATGAGCGCGGCGACGAGGCCGAGGGCGAGCCCGAGGGCGCCGGCGAGTGCGAGGCGCAGCGAACGGGACGTGGGGGCCAGGATGCTGGTCGACGCGTCCGCCGAACTGCGCATGTTGTCCTGGACGAGGACCTTGGGGTCGTTGAACGGCAGCGAGTACTTCTCGAACTCCGCCGACAGCGCCCGGTACGACTCCTGCTTGGTCGTCAGGTCGGCCTGCTGGATGCTGGTGAGCCGCTGCGCGGCCGGAAGCGCGTCGACCTCCTTCTGGAGCCGGGCGACCTCGGTGCGCAGCTTGTCGAGTTCGGGGCGCACGCTGTCGGCGATGGCCTGGGCCTTTGCACGCTGCTTCGCGGCGAAGACCTCGACCGTCGTCACCGCCCAGGTGCGAGCGAGCAGTTCGGACTCTTCCTTGCTCGGTCCCTTGGCGGTCACCGAGAACACCCCGGTGTCGCCGTCGACGCTGGTGGTGACGCGGGCGGCGATCAGCGCCGGATCCTTGTTGATCTTGGTGCCCACCGCCTTGGCGACGTCGCCGCCATCCGAGTCGAACTTCACCTCGACGAGCTGGAACTCCTTGTCCGTCTCGGGCGAGCGGACGATCGAGATGGTGCTCTCCCAGTCGTTGCCCAGCGCCTTGGGATCCTTCGGGGTGAGCATGAACCCGGCGACCAACCCCACCGCCAGGCATGCCACCACCAGTTTCCAGCGGCGCTGCAAGACGGAGAAGTAGCTAGAGGTCTCCACCGGTCCCCCTCCGGATCGCGGTCAAGGAGTGCGCAGGGCGAGGTGCGTGAGCGGTCGGCCACGATGCGTTCTCGCGGCAGGTCAACGGTAGTTGAACGGCTCCGACGGCGAACTGCTCGGCTGTGTCGGAACTGTGGAGGTTTTCCCCGTACGGCCGGTACTCGTGGGTCGTGTGGGTCACGTGCGCTTCCCTGCCCGTGCGCGTGCGTAGAAGTCGACCATCCGGTCGCAGACCCGGTCGACGGTGAAGGTGTCGAGGAAGCGCGACAGGGCCGCATCGGCCCGGGTGTTCGCCGCCGCCCGGTCGGTCAGTGCCGCGACCAGCGCGGCGGCGAGGGCCGGGGCGTCCTCGGTCGGCACGAGCACCGCGCAGTCGCCGGACCCGACGATCTCGCGCACCGGCGGAAGGTCCGTCGTCACCACCGGCACGCCCGCGCCCATCGCCTCGATGACGACGCTGCCCAGACCCTCCCAGCGCGACGACAGCACGAAGACGTCGGCGGCGCCCATGAGTTCCGGTACGTCGCGGCGTTCGCCCAGGAAGCGCACGTACTCCTCGCCGCCGACCGACTCCGCGGCGGCCCGCAGCAGCGCGGTCTGCGTCCCGGGCGGCCCGGCCAGCACCAGGACCGCTTCGGGGACGGTCATGCGCACCGTGCCGAACGCCTCGACGAGCACGTCCAGGCCCTTCTGGTACTCCTGCCGGGCGGCGGCCAGCACCACGGGGGTGTCGGCGGCCAGGCCCAGTTCGGCGCGTACCGCATGGCGTTGCTTGCGGGCGGCGGCCAGCAGCTCCGGGTCCCGGCCGCGCGGCACCACGTCGATGCGGTCGCGACGAACCGCGAGCCGGCGCGCCATGACGTCGGCGACGTGCTCGGTGAGCGCGTGGAACCGGCGCACGCCGCGCGCGGTGGCCGCGTCGAGGCCCTGCGCCGCGCGCAGCTTCCAGGGCCGCAGCGTGGGCGACGCGAACTGCTCGGGCCCGTAGGCGGAGTTGACCAGGCTGGACACCACCGGGACCCGGCAGGCCAGCGCCGCCGTGCGCCCCGCGACGTCCGCCTCGAAGAGCGTGGTGTGCACCAGGTCGGGGCGCCGGTCGCGGATCACGCGGCGCAGCCCGGCGGCGGAACCCGCGCGGGAGCCCCGGTGCACGCCGAACAGCGCGACGCCGGCGTCCGCCAACTCAGGCTGGAATCCGTCCATGTCGAGCAGATACGCGACGTCCAGCTCGACGCCGCGGCGGATCAGATGCGGCGCCGTCACTGCCAGCGCCTGTTCGGCCCCCCCGGCCCGATCGACACTGTCGATCACGTGCAACACGTGCACGGGCACAACCCCCAATGTCTTCCAGCGCCCGACGACGAGCCCTGGCACCACCCCGAGTACCACCCGAAGACGTCCCGCCGCACTCCCCGACGACGGTCCCCACCGGTGAGCCTAGCGATCGAACCCGGCAAAGGGGCGGGTTCTCCGAACGCCGCGGCGACGTGGCCGCGAGCGTGGTGCGGTGGCCACAAACCTTCACCGGTTCTCGCCGCCCAGCACGGCGCCTCGCGGCGTTGCAGGACCTCGCGAGTACGGCCGAGTACGAGCTTCGGCCCTGCGCCTTGCGATGCACCGCACTGAACGACGAGAACCGGCGAACGTTCGTGGCCACCGCACTCGCGATCCGCTGTACGGCGATGTCCGGCGGATGCGGCGCGGCGCGGGGCGATGTGTGGCAGCCTGCGTGTCCATGCGCAGCTCACCACCCCGGAGCGGGGTGTTGCACGTGATCACCGACCCCCGGCGCCGGGGGGCCCAGACCTTCGCCCACGACCTGCACGAGGCCCTGCGGGCGCGCGGAGTCGGCTCCGAGATCGTCGCGTTGGCCCCGACTCCGGGTGCGGGCGGGTCCGTGGGCCCGGATGCGCCCGGGGCCGCGGCCGCCGGTCCGGACTCCGCCCGGCTGCCCGTCCCGACGCTCGGATCCGGCCGCCTGGACCGCCGCACGCTCGCGGTGCTGCGCGACCGCGCGCGGCAGACACACGTCGTCGTCGCGCACGGGTCGTCGACGCTGCCGGCCTGTGCGACCTCGCTGGTTTTCGCCCGAACTCCGTTCATCTATGTCAATATCGGTGATCCGCGGCACTGGGCGGCAAGTCCGGCCAGAAGGCTGCGGGTCGGGGTGATGCTGCGGCGCGCCGCGGCCGTCGCCTCGGTGTCGCCGATCGGACGCGATCTCCTCGTCGCCCGGTACGGGCTGCCCGCCGCCGCGGTGCGGGCCATCCCGAACGGGCGCCGCCCGGAGGCGTACCCGCGCGTGGACGACAAGTCGCGCACGCGGGCGCGCGAGGAACTGGGGATCGCCGAGGACGCGGTGGTGCTCGCGGTCGTCGGGGCGCTGAGCCCGGAGAAGCGGGTCGACATCGCCATCGAGGGCTTCGCGCGCTACGCGGAGACGGCCGACCGGGCCGCGTCCTCCGCCTCGGACGCCACCGGACGCCACCCGCAACTTCCGGACTCGGAAAGGCTCCTGTTGATCGCCGGCGACGGCACGGAGCGTGCGCGATTGCAGCGGACGGCTGCGGAGCGGGCTCCCGGCCGCGTACGGTTCCTCGGTACCGTGGACGACGCCGCGCGGGTCTACCGGGCGGCCGACGCGCTGTTGCTCACCAGCGACAGCGAGGGCGTCCCCGGTGTGCTGGTCGAGGCGGGCCTGTCGGGGATTCCGGCGGTCGCGACGGATGTGGGGTTCGTCCGCGACGTCGTCCTCGACGGGCGCACCGGCGCACTCGCCGCGCCCGGCGACCCCGGCGCGGTGGCGGAGGCCATCGGCCGCGTGCTCGCCGACCGCGGCACGATGGGCGCGGCGGCGCACCGGTACTGCCTGGACGCCTTTGCGATGGATTCGGTGGTGGACGCTTGGCAAGATCTCCTGCGTGCCGTCGCCGGGCCCGCCGGAGTGGTAGACAAGGCGTAACAGGGGACAGGGCTGGGGGAGTTCGGCCGATCAGGCCGGATATGGAGGCCCGCGAAAACATCCGGTTGATCTCTTATGAGTGATTCGCGCTCACGGCCATGGGCCGTGTGCGAGAGTTGAGGGCGGACCAGGGAGGGGGAGTCCGTGGGGGACGCTGTGGGGGGCTCTGTCGGCGCGCGCGGCGATGGCGCGTGGCCGCACACCCAGATGAACGGCCAGACACACCAAGGACCAGGACCGGCACCGGCTTCGGCGGCAGCAGCGGGACTGGGGCCGGCACCGGGAGCGAGACCGGCCACGGGCCGGCCGTCGGGGCCGCCGCGTCCGGGGGGACGCCACGCCCGGCCCGGACCGGTCGGCGAGACCCAGTACCCGAGAACACCGGGCGGTCCCGGGGGACCGCGCCCCGCGCCACTCGGCGCGCACGCCGCCGTCGTGATGCGGCCGGTTCGCGAGATACCCGCCGGCCCGCCGTCCGAGCTGCGCTTCAAACGGCGCACCGGGCTGATCAAGGGCGTCCGCGAACTGTGGCACGCCCGGGAGTTGGTCCGCACGCTCGCCGAACGCGACCTGCGGGCCCGCTACAAGCAGGCGGTGCTCGGCTTCGCGTGGGCGATCCTCACCCCGGTCATGCTCATGGTGGTCTTCACCGTGGTGTTCCAACGGGTGGGCGACGTCAGCAAGATCGCCCAGGCACACGGCGCGCCGTACCCGTTGTTCAGCTATGTCGGCCTGCTCGGCTGGACGTTCTTCATGACCGCGGTGACCCAGGGCGCCAGCGCGATCGTCTCCAACGGCCCGCTGCTCAACAAGGTGTACTGCCCGCGCGAGGTCTTCCCGCTCGCCACCATCATCGTCGCGCTGTTCGACATGATGATCGCCGCGATCGTGCTGGTGCTGCTGTTCGGCATCTACACCAAGGCGCCCGCGAGCACGTCGTACATCGCGCCGCTGTTCCTGGTGATCCAGATCGAGGTCGCGCTCGGCGCGGCGCTGCTGCTGTCCGCGTCCGTCGTGTACTTCCGCGACATCCGGCACATGCTGCCGCTGCTCATGCAGATGGGCATGTTCGCCACCCCGGTGGCCTACGGCCTCGACCAGATCACCAAGGAGTGGCTGGTGCCGTACGTCGCCGCCAACCCGCTCGCGGCCGTCATCGACGGATACCGCCGCACCATCCTGTACGGGCAGCAGCCCGACTGGGAGCTGACCGGCGTCGCCGCGCTCTCCGCGAGCCTCATGCTCCTGGTCGGCTACAAGGTCTTCAAGAAGCTGGAAACGGGGATCGCCGATGTTGCCTGACGGGAGCATCGAGGCCACCCAGCTCTGGAAGCGTTTCCGCGCCGACAGCCGCCGCATGCTGCTGCGCGACAACCTGGGCCGCATCGTCCGCAAGATCACGCGCCGGGACGCCGCGGACTGGCGCTGGGCGCTGCGGGACATCAACCTGCACATCGAACCCGGCGAGGCGGTCGGCCTGATCGGGTCGAACGGCTCCGGCAAGTCCACTCTGCTCAAGATGCTGACCGGCGTCATGTACCCGTACGCCGGGAAGCTGGAGGTCCGCGGCCGGGTCGGCGCGCTCATCGAGGTCCGCGCGGGCATCCACCCCGACCTGACCGGGCGGGAGAACGCCTACCTCTACGGCTCGCTGCTCGGCCTCAAACGGGCCGAAGTGGCCGCCCGGTTCGACGACATCGTGGAGTTCGCCGAGCTCGGCACGGCGATCGACCGGCAGGTCAAGTGGTACTCGTCCGGCATGCAGATGCGCCTCGGCTTCGCGGTCGCGGCGTTCCTGGAGCCGGACGTGCTGCTGGTGGACGAGGTCCTCGCGGTCGGCGACGCGCTGTTCCAGCAGAAGTGCCTGGACCGCATGCGCGCCGTCCTCGAACAGGGCACGACACTCGTCCTCGTCTCCCACGACCTCGCCGCGGTCGAGTCGATCTGCACGCGCGGAGTCTGGCTCGAACAGGGCGACATCAGGGCGGACGGCCCCATCCGGGCGGCGATGCGCGGCTACCGCGACAGCGTCGAGGAGGAGACCGGGATGCGCGCCAAGACCGACGAACCGGTGCGGCTGTCGTACTGCGACGTGCGCGGCGTCGACCAGCCCGCGCCGACCACCAGCGCGCCGATGGTCGTGGACCTCGACTTCACGACCGAGCGCACCGGCCCCGCGGTCCTGCACATCGGCGTCACCGAGGGCACCGCGAACCCGGTCTTCACCGCGCGGCGCGACGTCTACCTCGGCTGGGCGGGCAACCAGGTCCGCTGCACCGTCGGTCAACTCCCGTTGCCACGCGGCCGGTTCGCGCTGTGGGTCGGCATCTACGACAAAGAGGGCCACCCGCTCATGGGGTGGGCCCCGGCCAAGCAGTTCGACGTGACCGGACCCGACCTCGACACCCCGCCGCGCGCGGTCGTCATGGCGGCGCCGGTGTACGTCGACCACACCTGGGAGACGTGACTGTGCGCGTCATGGTCATGCCGCACGACATGCAACTCGGCGGCAGCTCGATCAACGCCCTCGACCTCGCGCGCACCGTCCGCGACCTGGGCCACGACGTGTGGGTGATGGCGCGTCAGGGCCCGCTGACCGCGCGGGCCCGGGCGTACGGGCTGCCGCTGATCCATTCCCCCGAGGACATGCGGATGCGCCCGTCGCCCGCCACCGTGCGCGCGGTGCGGGCGGCGGTGCGGCGGCACCGCATCGACGTCGTGCACCCGTACGAGTACTGGTCCACCCTGGAGGCCTATCTCGGCGCGTCGGGGGCCGCGGTCATCGGGTCGATCCTGTCGATGGGCCACCTGCCGCCGTACATCCCGTCGGTGCCGCTGATCCTCGGCTACGGCGACCTGTACGACGAGGTGCGGGCCACGCGGCGGCACGCGTACCTCCTCGAACCGCCGATCGACACCGCGCACGACCGCGCCGACGCGCCCGACCTCGGTCTCGCGGAGTTCCGCGCCGAGTACGACCTTCCGGCCGGGCCGCCGACCGTGGCCATCGTGTCGCGGCTGGCCAACAACATGAAGCGCGAGAGCGTCGAACGCACGATCGACGCGGTCGCGGCGCTGGACGCCTCCGTGTCCGGCATCCGCGCGGTGGTCGTCGGCGGCGGGTCCGCCGAGCGGGACCTGCGCGTGCGCGCCGACAAGGTCAACGCCGCCCTGGGCCGCCGCGCGATCGTCATGACCGGGCCGCTGGACGACCCGCGAGCCGCCTACGCAGCCGCCGACGTCGTCTGCGGCATGGGCAGCTCCATCCTGCGCGGCATGGCCTTCGAGGTCCCGGGCATCGTGGTCGGCGAACGGGGGTTCACCGAGCCGGTCCGCCCCGAGACGATCCCCGTCTTCGACCGCCTCGGCTTCTATGGCGTCGGCTCCGGGCTGGACCCGGCGGCCGACGAACTCCCGGAACTGCTGGGCGAGTTGTTCGCGGATGCCGACGGGCGCGCCCGACTCGCCACATGGTCGCGGGACATGGTCCGCGAACGCGTGAGCCTCGACCGGCTCGCTCCTCTGCTGGTGTCGCACTACGAGGCGGCGATCGCCGACCGGGCCGTCGGTGCTCCGGCCCGGCGCGGTGTCGACGGCGCGCGGACGTTCCGGCGGCTCGTCGGGTTCAAAGCGTCCGAGGTCGTGCGCGCCCAGCGGGTCCGGCGCGGGAGGGCCGGTGGCTGACGGGACGCCGCCCGGCGCGGCGGGGAGCGGCGGGCTGGTCTTCCTGCACGCGGGGACCTTCTCCGGGTCGGCGCCAGGGCTGCTGCGGGCCATGCGGGCGCTGACCGAGGTCACGGCGTACGACCTGATGCCGCTCGCCCGGGAACCGCGCCTCGCCGGGGCCCGTGTCCGGGCCATGGCCGAGGCCCGGCTGACCGGCGCGGGGACGCCCTGGACCAAGACCACCGCGTGGCCCGTCGCGATCCAGCGCCACGTCGCCCGCAAGGGCCTCTTGGCGCGTGAACGCCCTGTGCTGGTCGTGCAGTCGCTGCCGGCCATCGTGCCGCCGCCCGGCGTGCGGTACGGCGTCTACACCGACCGCGTCGGCCTGGAGGGCACCGCCGGCGGCGACGAACCGGCGGGCGGCAGCGGCGAGCACCGGTCCCGCTACACGCCGGGCTGGCTGGCCCGCGAGCGCGCGATGATCGGCGGGGCCTGTCGCGTGTTCGTGATGGGGCAGAGCACCGCAGACGCGGTGGTCGAGCGGTACGGAGTGCCCGAGGAACGCGTGTTGGTGGTCGGGGCGGGGGTGAACGTCCCCGCGGACGAAGGTCCTTTCGTCGACGGCTGTAGTAAACTCCCGGACGGGCCACCGAAGTTGCTCTTCGTCGGCGTCGAATGGGAGCGCAAGGGCGGACCCGAACTACTGGCCGCCTTCCGGCGTGTGCACGCGGAGGACCCGGCATGGCGCCTCGTTCTCGCGGGCAGTGCCCCCGAGGGAGAGCTCCCGCCCGGGGTCGAGTACGTCGGCCGCGTCCCGCACGACCGGATGCCCGAACTGTATGCGGGCGCCGACGCGTTGGTGATCCCCACGCACCGCGAGCCCTTCGGCATCGCCCTGGTCGAGGCGCTGACGCGCGGAATGCCGTGCGTCGGGACGACTGTGGGCAACCAGCGCACGATCGTCGCGGACGCCGGCATCCTGGTCGAGCCGGGCGACGTCGACGGACTCACCCGGGCGCTGCGTGCCCTGCATACCGACTACGTGGAGCTGCGCAAGCGCGCGGAGACGCACGGGTCGGTCCTGCGGACGACGATGACGTGGCCGCACGTGGCGCGCACCATCTGGCACGCGCTGGCCTGAACGGCCGGTGCGGTCAGGGAAGTTGCCAGTTGATCGGGCTCGCGCCCAGCTCGGCCAGCGTGTGGTTCGTGCGGCTGAAGGGGCGCGAGCCGAAGAAGCCGCTGTCCGCGGACTTCGGACTCGGGTGCGACGACTCCACGACGGGCACCGAAGTCCCGAGCAGCGGCCGGAGGTTGCGGGCCGGTCGCCCCCACAGGATCGCGGC
This sequence comes from Yinghuangia sp. YIM S09857, assembly GCF_051388915.1. Taxonomy (NCBI): domain Bacteria; kingdom Bacillati; phylum Actinomycetota; class Actinomycetes; order Kitasatosporales; family Streptomycetaceae; genus Yinghuangia; species Yinghuangia sp. YIM S09857. Next base: position 326,969 of record NZ_JBPKBH010000009.1, read on the forward strand.
CAGCGGCTTCTCCCGGGCGGCGAGTGCGCGGATGGCCTGCTCGGTGACCGCCTCCCACCCCTTGTTCTGATGGGCCGCGGACTTGCGCGGGGCCGTGGTCAGCGACCTGTTGAGCAGCAGTACGCCCTGCTGCGTCCACGGCGTCAGGTCGCCGTTCGACGGGGCGGGCACGCCGAGGTCGTTCTGCAACTCGGTGAAGATGTTGACCAGGCTCGGCGGAAGCGGGCGTACGTCCGCCGCCACCGAAAAGCTGAGGCCGACGGCGTGTCCCGGTGTCGGGTACGGGTCCTGACCGACGATCAGGACCTTGACGTCGTCGAAGGGCTGCTGGAACGCGCGCAGAATCTGCGGACCCGCCGGAACGTAGCTGCGGCCCGCCGCGATCTCGGCACGGAGGAAGTCGCCCATCGCGGCGACGTTCGCGGCGACCGGCTCCAGCGCCTTCGCCCAGCCGGCCTCGACGGTTTCGTGTAGGGGTCGTGCTGCCATGGTCGGAAACCCTACCGGCCGCTTCCGACACGCTCGGCGACGGCCTTCTCGTACATCTCGGCGAAGCCCTCGATCATCCGCGGGCGTGTGAAGCGGGCCGTCGCGCGCGCGTGCGCGGCCGCGCCCATCGCGTCGCGCAGATCGTCGTCGGCCACCAACTCCCGTACGGCGTCGGCCAGTGCGTCGCGGTCGCCCTTGCGGACGAGGCGGCCGGTCACGCCGTCCTCGACGACGTCGTTCACGCCGCCCACCCCGGTCGCCACGACCGGCAGCCCGGCACACATGGCCTCGGCGACCGCGATGCCGAAGCCCTCGTAGTCGGACGTCGACAGGAAGATGTCGCCCGCGTCGAAGGCGTGTTGGAGCCGCGGCAGCGGCGGCACCAGGTGGACGCGCTTGCCGACGCCCAACTCCTGGATCAGGTCCGGGACTTCCGGATCCTGGTGGCCGACGACGGCGAACGCGACCGCCGGGCCGGTGTCGCCGAGCGTCTCCAGCACGCGGGCGGCGACCCGGACGAACAGCGGGATGTTCTTCTGCCCCGACCGCCCCACCCCGACCACCAGCCGCGTCGAGGGCGCCAGCCCCAGTTCCGTGCGCAACCGGGCGCGCGCCTCGGGATCGGGCACGTGCGGTTCGACGCCGAGCGGGACCAGCGGGATCGCGGCGCGCGGCATGCCGAGCAGGGCGGCGGTGGCGTCCCGCACGTCCGAGGAGTGCGCGAACGGCCGGAACCGCGCGCGGGAGATCATCTGGAGCTCGATGCGGTTCGTCCACTCGCTGTGCAGGCCGCCGCGCTGCGGCTCGTGCACCTCCATCACACGGCCGGCCGACGGTACGGCGAGCGCGGCGGGAAGGGCGTGCCGGGCGGTGCCGCTGTGCGCGTGGATGACGTCCGGGCGCAGCTTGCGGACGGCGGCCGCGTAGCGCAGCGGGATGCGTACCTCTTCGACCTTGCTCGGCGGCCCCGTGTAGCCCAACGGATGCACCGTCACATTCGGTCCCAGCAGGTGCAGTTCGTCCTCCGCCGCGGCGGGGCGCGCGGTCACCGCGTGGCACTCGAAGCGCTCGGGGTCGAGCCCCGCGAGGATCTGCCGGCTGACCTGCGGAATGCCTCCGCCGGTGCTCAGCCGCCACACGACGTGGACGACTCTGATACGACTGCCCATGCACCCGCTCCTCGGACGATCCCCCCGGGCCGCACCCCTACGGCCCTTTCCGAGAGGCACGGTAACAAGGCCCCGGCCTCCCCGTCGGAAGCTTCGCGGAACCCGCGTGAAACGTGTGTGCGGCATGTCGGGGGCGACCGCTAGCGTCCGGAAATGACCACGTCGCCGCCCGTACCGGTCAGGTACCTCAAGGGAGACGCCACGGCCCCGCAGGCCAAAGGCGTGAAGATCATCGCGCACGTCTGCAACGACGCGGGGGGCTGGGGCAAGGGCTTCGTGCTGGCCGTGTCGCGGCGGTGGCCCGAGCCGGAGGCCGCCTACCGGCGATGGCACCGGGCGCGCGCCGGGAACGACTTCGCCCTGGGGGCCGTGCAGTTCGTGCGGACCGAGAAGTACGTGTGGATCGCCAACATGATCGGCCAGCACGGCACCAGGACCGGCAGCAAGGGCCCGCCCGTCCGGTACGAGGCCATCGGCACCGCGCTGGAGACCCTCGCCGCCCGAGCCGTCGAGTTGGGCGCGTCCGTGCACATGCCGCGCATCGGCTGCGGACTCGCCGGGGGTCGGTGGGACGTGGTGGAACCGCTGATCGCACAGACACTCGTTGCGGCGGGAGTCGCCGTAACCGTCTACTACTTCGACTGAACGGGCGGATACTCGGCGCACTGGACCCGTCCCCGCATAATCGACCAAGCCCGCACGGGCGGCCCGCCGCGCTGGCAGGATGGGGCGGCGCCGGGGAGGGGAGTCCCCGGCCTGTGGGGGGAGTTCACCGCATGCGGGTCGTGATGATCGTCGGCTACCCCGAAGCACCGTGGGAGACCGGCTGGGTGAAGGCCGCCGGGCACGCCGCCGAGGTCGTACGCCTGTCGGCCACCGGCGAGTTGACCTGGCCGCAGGTTGAGGGCGCGCCGTACCTCGCGCAGGATCCCGACGACCCCCGGCACTACCAGATCAAGACGTTCGGGCGAGACCCTTCCCGGCCGAACAGCCCCGTCGCGCAGGCCGTTACGGCGCGGCGCTATCGGCGCGCCATCCGCTACGTGGCCGCGAAATACGGGCCGATCGACCTCGTACACGCGCACTCCTACCGGGCCCACTACCTCGTCGCCGTGAAGCGCGAGCTGGGGATCCCGTACATCGTCACCGAGCACCACACCGCCTGGCAGGGCCACTGGACCGAGCCTGCGCCGAGCCCCCGCGACATCCGCCGGGCCCGCGAGCTGTACGCCGAGGCCGCCACCGTCGTCACCGTTTGCAAGTCCCTTCTCGACGGCATGAGTTCGCACGGGATCACCGGCTCCTTCGAGATCGTCCGCACCCCGGTCGACGCGTCCCGCCTCGCGCTGCCGGACCACTGCGGCGGGCGCGACGGCCGCGACACCGTCGAGTTCGTCTCGGTCGCCCGCCTCGTCCCGGCGAAGGGGTTCGATGTGCTCCTGGACGCCTTCGCCGCAGCGTCCCGCAACGACCCCCGGCTGCGGCTCACGATCGTGGGCGACGGCGCCGAGCGGTCCAAACTGGAGGGGCAGGCCGCACGGCTGCGCGTCGCCGATGTCGTCACCTTCGCCGGGCGGCGGCCGCGCGCCGAGATCACCCGCCTGCTGCACACCTCCGACGCCTTCGTCCTCGCCTCGCGCGCCGCGAACCTCACGGTCGCCGTCTTGGAGGCATGGTGTGCCGGCCTGCCCGTGATCACCACCGACGTCGGCGGGCACGCGGAGGTCATGGAGTCGCATTTCGGACACCTCGTACCGCCGGAGGACACCGCGGCGCTTGCCGAGGCCCTACGTGCGATCGCGGACGCGCCCGATTCGTACGACCGGCCGCGCATCGCCACCGAGGCCCGCAAGCGCTTCGCCCCGGAAGCGGCCGGGGTCGAGCTCGACCGCATCTACCGCCTGGCCACCGCCGGTGATCGGGCAAGATCGTAGGAGCGCGGGCACACCGTCCGCGGTGACGAGCACGACGGAAGGCGGGCACACGTGGACGCCAAGGCATGGGACGAGCGGTACGCGGGCACCGAGCTGGTCTGGTCCGCCGACCCCAACCGCTTCGTCGCCGAGGAGACGGGCGACCTCCCGCCCGGCCGCGCACTCGACCTGGCGGCCGGCGAGGGCCGCAACTCCATCTGGCTCGCCAAGCGCGGCTGGCAGGTCACCGCCGTCGACTTCTCCGCCGCGGCCCTCGCCAAGGGCAAACTCCTCGCCGACGCCCAGGACGCCGCCGTGGACTGGGTCACCGCGGACCTCCTGACCTGGCAGCCCGAGCCCGGTACGTACGACCTGGTCCTCATCGCCTACCTGCACCTTCCCGCCCCCGAGATGGCCGCCGTACTGGCCGCCGCCGGCACGGCCCTCGCCCCCGGCGGCACGTTCCTCCTCGTGGGCCACGACCGCGACAACCTCACCCGCGGAGTAGGCGGCCCCCAGGACCCCGCCATCCTCCACACCCCCGAATCGGTCACCGCCGCTCTGGGCGACACCATGACCGTCGCCCGAGCCATCCGCGTGGAGCGCCCGGTGACCGTGGAAGGACGGCCACGCACCGCAATCGACACCCTCGTCCGCGCCGTGCGTGCCTGACGCCGGTCTCACGCGTGGCCGCAGGCGTCAGCGGGCGAACAGCCGCCACATGGCGAGTTCGCGGTCGTGGGCTCGGAGGCGGGCTACTGCCTCGTCGAGGGGGCGCAGTTCGGTGAGTTCGTAGAACAGGAACACGGGGGCGAAGGTGCCGGCGTAGCCGAAGGGGGCGCCGGCGGGCGCGATGTAGGCTTCCGCGCCCGCGTCCAGGAAGGCTCGGGCGAGGGCTTCGTCGCCGGTGTCGCAGCCCGTGGCGATGACGACACTGCCGGAGAGTTCGAGGTGCCGCCGGACCTCGGTGGGGCCGAGGGCGCCGTTGAAGGGCTGGAAGGCGGCCGGCTCGTCGGCGAGTTCGTCGAGGAGGATGACGCCTTCGTCGCCGTGGCAGGCGATGACGACGTACGGCGCGACGGTGCGTTCGCCGCCGAGGGCCGCCACCAGGTGGCGTGGCTGCCCGACGGGGAAGAAGTTGACGCGTACGCCGAAGCCCTCCAGCATGCCGCGCAGCGCGGTCGCGTCGCCGTCGCCGACCGAGAGCAGGTCGACTTCGGTCCAACCGAGGCGTCCGGCCTGGACCTCGCGTACCCGGGACGGTCGTTGGGTGGCGAGCCAGGCGGCTTCCTCCGCACTCGTCATCGAGTCAGCGTGCCATGGGGGGTTCGGGTAAGGCCCGGGATTATGCGAGTGCGCTCAGCGGGCGGCGGTCCGTGACATGCCGAAACGGCTGGGATACCCGCCAATGATGCCTGGGCGGTTCCCGGTGCGCGCCGGCGATGCCACCATGCGGCCATGCCTCTGCGTGCCGTGCTCTGTGCTGTGCTCCTCGCCGTTCTTGCGACGGGCGCGGCGGCCTGCGACGACGGGGGCGGCGACGACCAAGTCGCCGCCAGGCCCTCCCGGTTCGTGCCCACGGCTCCGGTCACGGGTCTCGGGACGGTCGGGCTGGACTGCGCGGCAACCGCCGACGGCCTGGCCGAGCCGCCGCCGGGGGACTACGTCGTGCTGGACGCGGTCGCGGTGCCGCCGGGGCACCGGGAGTTGGGCCTGCTGGGGCCGTCCGGGAGCGCGACGGGCAACCGCCGGTTCGCGGCGTACGGCCTGGTGGTCCGCACGGGTGAAGGCGTCGAACTGAGCGTGCCCGCGGACGCGGCCGAGCGGCCGGCCATCGCCTGGGGCAACGTCGGGGAGCCGGTGTCGGTCATCACCATCGCGCCGTGCCCGCGGCGCGCCGACGGCCGCGCATGGCAGGCCTTCACCGGCGGCTTCTACGCCGAACACCCCATGTGCGTGCCGCTGACGGTGCGAACCGCCGGCCGTGAGACCACGGTTGGCATCGCGGTCGGAATGCCGTGCCGGTGATCACCTGTCCGCGTGGTCCTCGGCACGGCGGGCGCGCAGCGACTTCGCGGCCGCACGGCCCTCCAGGGCCAGCCGGGACAGGCCGCGACCGGCCAGCCAGGTGGTGTCGTGCCGGTCGACCGCGCCGAAGCGGTACTTGTACTCGTCCGCGCCGCGCAGGAAGTCGAACACCTCGGCGCCCTCGGCACGCACCGCCGCGACGGTCTCGGCGACCAGGACGGTGCCGAGGCTGAGCCGCGCGTACGACGGGTCCCAGCCGGTCTGGTAATACGAGAACGTGTCGCCCCACAGGAACCCGTACAGCACCCCGACCGGGCCGTCCGGGCCCTCCGCGACCGTCGCGCACGGCCCGCGCCCGGGCCCGGCGCGGCCGGTCAGCGCCATGTGGAACGACTTGCGTGACGCGTCGAACGTGGAGGCCCGTCCGATCGCCTCCTGCCGCCGCGCGTGCAGGGCGAGGAGCACGTCGAACAGCTTGTCGTCGACCGCGCCGGGCGCCGCGAAGCGGAACCGCACGCCCTCGCCCGCCAGCCGCCGCCCGTAGTGCCGCAGGTCCTTGCGGAACCGTGCGGAGCCGATGCGGTCCGGGTCGGCCGGCATCGTCGGGCAGGCGGTCCGTTCGACCAGGCGCGCGCCCGGCGGGACGTACTCCGCCCCGGTCGCGGCGTCGAGGTTCGGCAGCAACAGCGCGTGCCGGCGCGCGGCCGCGGCGAACCACGCGCGCACGTCGTCGGCACGCTGCGGAACGACCGAGAACCCGCAGTGATCGGCCGCGCCCGCCCCGGCACCGAGGTACGTCAGGCAGCGCGCCCCGCCCGGCAGCCGCGGATGCATCGCCTGGCGGGTCCGCAGCAGCGGGACGACCGCCTCCGGCTCGCCGCCCGCCCCTCGCCACACCGCGACCAGCGGATGCCCGGTGGCTGCCGCGCCGATGTGCTCCCACCACGAGAGGACCCAGTCGGGCGTCCCGAAGTACGACACGCCGGTGGCGGCGGCCAGTTCACGCCACGCGGGGACCAGCTTCTCCAGCGCGGCCGGGTCGCGCACCACCTCGGGCAGCGACGATGCGTCGGGCACGGCCATCATCCGCGCCCCCGTAGTCCGTGGACCGCCGGGTGCAGCCCCGACAGGATCGTCTCGAAGCGGTCCGGTGTCGCGGTCGTCGCGACGCGCAGCCGCGAGATGCGCAGCGGGTGGTCCGGCAGGCGCGGGCCGAGGCGGTGGTCGAACAGGAACGCCGTTGAATAGCCCAGCTCTTGGAGCACCCGTTCGGCGCGCGCGTCCCAGTTGCCGTTCGGGTACGCGAACGACCGCGGCGCGCGGCCGAGGATCCCGGCGAGGCGCTCGTGGGCGGCGACGATCTCGGTGCGGATGTCGGCGTCGTCGCAGCGGTCCAGCAGCGGGTGCGTCAGCGAGTGGTTCTCCACGCGCACACCGCCCGCTTCGAGTTCGCGGACCTCCTCCTCGGTCAACTGCGGTTGCCGGACGGCCTCCCGCCCCGACCGCAGCGCCGCGATCGCGGTCAGACGCTCCGCCTGCGGCACCGCCTTCAGATGCCGCAGCCACCCCGCGGCGGTACGCTCCGCCCCGGCTCCGGCGGCGACCAGGCGCTCCACCTCGTGCCACCAGAACGGCGTGTCGGTCCCCACCAGCGCGGGGATCACGAACGCGACCGCCGGGATGCCGCGTTCGCGCAGCAGCGGTAGCCCGTGCGTGTGGACGCTCCGCTCACCGTCGTCGAACGTCACCAGCACGGCCCGGCCGGGCAGCGGCCGCCGGAGCGCGATCGTCGCCTCGACCTCGTCCAGGGACACCGGTCGCGCGATCCGCGTCAACCGGTCCAACTGCCGTGCGAAGCCCGCCGGGTCGTCGACCCCGTGGTACCCCAGCACCGCCAACCGCGCGG
>NZ_JBPKBH010000009.1:334546-351490 GCF_051388915.1 Yinghuangia sp. YIM S09857
AGCCCGCCGGGTCGTAGACCCCGTGGTACCCCAGAACCGCAAACCGCACGGCCGCGCGCCCGCCGAACCACCACTGCGCCGGCGACCGGCGCATCAAGGTGTCCCCGCCGCTGCGCAGCCCGGAACGCAGGCCAGATCGCAATTCCGCTCCCCACCACGAACCACCCGCCACCAACCGGCGGCCTCCCCACACGGCACGGTAACAAGCGACCTCCCGCACCGTCAGCCGCTTGCAGTATTGCCGCACCGGACAGGTCACCGCGCCCGGTCGGCTGCCGCCAGGCGACGGACAGAACAAGGCAGTTGGCGAAATCGCAGATCGACCGCATGACGTGCGCGTGCCGTTTCGGCCCGCGCTGCGCCGGCGGCTGTCGCGGACAAGCCCACAGACCGCGTGCCCAGGCGTCGCCCTTCCGCGCGGCGCCGGGCGACGCGGCGAGCCCGCACACGGTGGCCGCGATCCGGCAAGTCCCTTCGCACAGAGCGGGCCCAGCCGCCGGGCCCGAGGCGAAGACTGATCCCGCGACATCGGCCGCCGCCGCACCTCGACGCCCCACCGCGTGCGCGCGGGCCTGCGGCCGGGCGCCTTCGAGCGCGAGCTCAGGGACATCGGTCCGGCGAGCACAACCGGCACGTCCCCGCTCGTCGCCTTACCTCCGGTCCCCGCGGCTGCGGCCCGTCGCGGCGGCGACCTGGTGCGTCGTTCGCCCCCGTCGCCTCAGCGGTTCAACTGCCCGCCCTCCCCACACACATCGACCTGCTTGCCGGCCCGCTCGACGGGCGGGGACCCGGCGCGCGGTTGGCCGTCGCTTCCCCGTCGCGCTTCCGCGCTTCCGCGGGGGTGTGTCCCCGCGGCCTCGGCCGCGCGCGACCGGAATGCGGCGAGCGAGGTGGTCAGCGTCCGTGTCTGTCGTCGCCCGGTCGGCGCGGGAGGCGGTGCTTCGGGGGAATCGTGAATTCCTGGGGAAACCACCCGCATGGCGGCTTGTGGGGGCCTACGCTGATGTGCGGGTGGGCTGTGTCCGGTGGGGGAGCGCTGGGGCACGGCTCTAGGGCACGCCCCGGCATCGCTCACGTCGGGGCTGAGGGACGCTGGGGTCTCATGGTGGGGGCGGTAACAGCCGCGCGCCGCGGCGGGGGCGTCGGGTGCGGGGCGGTCAGGCGGTTCGGTACGTCCGGGCGCACGCATGCCCGAGCGCGCTCCGAGGTGGTCCGTTGAGCACCCGCGGGGTGTTCCTGCGTGCACGGGACCTCGAACCCGGCTTCGCCGCCGGGTGGGACGATCTCGTGGCCGCCCGCGGCACGTTCGCCGACTGCTTCGACACGCACGTCTGGGCCGCGGCGGTGTTCGGCGCGTACCCCGAGACCGCCGAACGCGCCCGCATAGCCGCCGTCGTCGACGACGCCACCGGACGCCCGCAATCCGTCCTCGCGCTCCAGGACCACGGCGGCGGCCGCTACACGACCCTCGCCCCCGACCGGCCCCGCTCGCGCGTCGTCAGTGAGCAGGCCGATCTCACGCCGCTCGCCGAGCAGTTGGCCCGCGGCGGCGTACGCGACCTGTTCCTGCGTCGCCTCCCCAGCCGCGACCCGGCGACCCACCGCCTGCTCGGCGCCCTCCGCCGCACCGGCTACCGCGTGCACGCCCGCGAGCGCTCGCACGACATGCTCGCCGGCGTCGAGGACGGCTGGTCCGGCCACCGCGCGCGTTTCAAGTCGTTCCACACCCACTGCGGCCGCGCCGACCGCAAGATCCGCGCGCACGGCGGTGCCCGCTTGGACGCGTACCTCGAACCCGCCGCCGTCGACGAGGCGTTCGACACCTACGCCGACCTCTTCCCACGCAGTTGGAAGGGCCCGCTCGCCGACCGCACCCGCACGGAACGCCGTGAACTGGTGCACCGCGCGGCCGTCCGCGGCTGGACGCGCCTCTACATCCTGCGCGTGGCCGACCGGCCCGCCGCCACCTACCTGTGGTTCCGGGTCGGCGCGGTCGCACTCTGGCACTCCACCGCGTACGACGAGGAACTGGCCCCGCTCGGCGTCGGCAACCTCGCCATGTGGCGTGCCCAGGAGCACCTTCTCACCGAGCACCTGCACACGACGGACGACACCGAAAGCGACCAACCGCCCGGGCTCGTCGACCTGTTGCCGACCACCACCGCCCAGAAGAACCGCCTCGCCCCCGAGCGCCCGCCGCTGCTCGACGTCGAGGCGGTACGCGAACGGCCGTTCGCCTCCGCCGCCCTGCCCGTCCGCGCCCTCGCGCGCACCGCGCACGCCGCGGCCGTCGGGCGGCTGCGGGTCCGCGCGCGGAGCCGCACCACCGAACCGACTCCACCAGGGGGCACCCCGTCATGACCAGGCTCAGTGGCGACGAGGTCCGCACCGCGCTCAAGCGCGGGCTCGGCCGGTGCGCCGGGCGACGCCCCGCACCCGGCGCGACCGTGCTGATCTACCACCGCGTCGGCGGCGGCTCACGCGACGAACTCGACCTGCCCGCCGACCGGTTCGCCCGCCAGCTCGACGCCCTGCCACCCGGCTCGGTGGTACCGCTCGACACCGCGCTCGACCGGCTCGCCGCAAGCGACCGCACCCCGTCCGTCGTGCTCACCTTCGACGACGGCTTCGCTGACGTCCACGCCAACGCCTGGCCGCTGCTGCGCGACCGCGGTCTGCCGTTCACCCTCTACCTGGCCAGCGGCATGGTCGGCGGCACCATGCACTGGGAAGGCTCCACCGGAACCAGCTCCGGCGCACCCGCGCTCACCTGGGACCAACTCGCGGAAATGCACGGCAGTGGGCTGATGACCATCGGCAACCACACCCGCACCCACGCCCGTCCGGAAGCCCTCACCGCGGACGAACTCGACGCCGCATCGGACGACATCGACAAGAACCTCGGAGTGCGGCCCGACCACTTCGCCTACACCTGGGGCGTACCGGTGCCCGCCATGGAGCACGCGCTGCGCTGCCGCTTCCGCAGCGCCGCCACCGGCACCCTCGGCCGCAACCTCCCCGGCGCCGATCCGATGCGCCTCAACCGCGTCCCGGTCCGCCGGACCGACCCGCCCGAGTTCTTTCGCGCCAAACTGACCGGCAACCTCGGGCCCGAACGCGCGTACGGCCACGTCGTACGCCTCGGCAAGAAGGCAGGCGCCCGTGCCTGAGCACCGGTCCCGACCGCCGGCCGTGAGCCTGCCGGACGGTCTCCGCATCCCCGTCGGCCCCGGCGGACGTCCGCTGCGGGTCGCCCACCTGACCACCGTCGACATGAGCCTCGCGCTGCTCCTGCGCACCGAACTCCAGGTCGATGTCGCCGCCGGATTCGAGGTGTTCGGCCTCAGCGCCCCCGGCGAGTACGTCCCCGGCATCGAGGAACTGGGCGTCACCCACGTGCCGCTGCACGCCCTCACCCGATCCTGGGACCTCGCCCGCGACGCCGCCGCTGCCCGCGAACTCACCGCCACACTCCGCAGGTTGCGCCTGGACGTCCTGCACACGCACAACCCCAAGACCGGCGTGCTCGGCAGGATCCTCGGCCGCGCGGCCCGCGTCCCGGTCGTCGTGAACACGTGTCACGGCCTGTGGCTCCGCCCCGGAGACCCCTGGCCGCGACGGGCGTTCGTCCTCGGCGCGGAAGCCGCCGCCGCCCGAGCGTCGCACGCCGAGCTCTACCAGAACGCCACCGACCAACGTACCCTCGCCCGCGCGGTCCCCGGCCGACGCTCGCGCGTCGTCGGCAACGGCACCGACCTGAGCCGCTTCCGCCCCGACCCCGAAGCACGCACCCGCATACGCACCGAACTCCGCGTCAGCGAAGACGAATTGCTCGTCGGCGGCGTCGGCCGCCTGGTCGCCGAAAAGGGCGTCGGCGAGTACGAGGCCGCCGCCCGAACCCTCGCCGGCAAGGCGCGCTTCGTCTGGATCGGCCCCGAAGACCCGGACAAACCCGACGCCTTCGCCACCGACGGCACCTCGGGCGTCGAACACCTCGGTGGCCGCTCGGACATGCCCGACGTGTACGCCGCACTCGACCTGTTCGTCCTGCCCTCCTACCGCGAAGGCTTCTCGCGCTCCGCGATGGAGGCCGCCGCGAGCGGCGTCCCCATGGTGCTCAGCGACATCCGCGGCTGCCGCGAGATCGGCACCCACGGCGAACACCTGCTGCTCGTTCCGCCCGGCGACGCCGCCGCGCTGGCCGCGGCGATCGACCGCATGCTCACCGAACCCGAGCTGCGCGCCCGCCTCGCCGCCGCCGGACGCGCCCGCGCACTCGCCGAGTTCGACCAGCGCCGCGTCGCCCAGGCGTCCCTGGACACCTACCGGGCCGTCGCCCGCCGCAAGAACCTCGGCTGGGGCGAGCGCCCCGCCGACGGAGCAGGCCACCGGCACGACAGAGGAGGCGGCACGGCATGATGCGGAGACTCTTCGACGTCACCACCGCCGCACTGACACTGCTGCTGCTCGGCCCGATGATCATCGTCATCGCCGTCCTCATCCGCACCACCATGGGCGGCCCGGTGCTCTTCCGGCAGACGCGCAGCGGCATGCACGGACGCGACTTCCGCATCCTCAAGTTCCGCACCATGCGCCATCCGAGGTATCCGGACGAGCCCGACCAGGACCGCATCAGCCGTGTCGGACACCTCCTGCGCACCACGAGCATGGACGAACTCCCGCAGCTCATCAACGTGTTGACCGGCGACATGGCAGTCATCGGCCCGCGCCCGACGCTGCCCGAACAGGTCGCCCACTACACGCCCCGGCAGCGCGGCCGCCTGGACGTCCGGCCGGGCCTCACCGGCTGGGCGCAGGTCCAGGGCCGCAACGCGCTGAGCTGGCCCGCGCGTATCGAGTACGACCTCTACTACGTGCGCAACCGTGGCTTCCGGCTCGACCTCAGAATCCTGCTGCGCACCGTCGTCCTGCTTCTGCGGCCGCAGGGCATCACCGGCGCCAACGGCGTCAACCCGGGCTTCCCGGCCGCCCAGAAGGCGTCCGCGGCGCAGAACTCCCCGGGGACCGGCGGCGTCACGGCCGCATCCGGCAACCGCGCACCATGGACCGTGCCGTACAACGCGACCGCGACGACGCCGATGGACGCGATCCCGGCGGAGGAAGCGTCCTGACCCCAGGGGCAGTCGGGGACCGCCGCCGCGCCAGCCGAGCCCGCCGCGAGCGCGCAATCCGAGCCTCCGCAACACTCCTGCGCAGACCGGCAGTTCACCGCTGCCAAGTCCGCAACTGCGCATCCGGGGCCGCCGTGGCCACCCCCAGCACCACCCCCGCCGCGACCAGCACCAGCGGGAATTCCGCCACGTAGTCGATCGACGCCTGCAACGCGAAGGCCGTGAACGACGCCGCCCCCACCGCCACCACCGCGGGATCCTGCCGAGACCGCCACAGCCGCACGTACGCCCACGCCACCAGCGCGACCAGGCACGCAAGCCCCGGCAGCCCCTGCTCGGCCGCCTGCCGCAGCCACTGCGAGTGCGCCGCCTTGGTGTCGCCGTCCGCCAGCGCCGTCGGGCTCTGCGCCAGGAACGTCCCCGGCCCCGTGCCCCGCCACGGATTGTCGCCCGACAGCTCCAGCGCGTCGTGCCAGGTGTCGACGCGCCGCTCGGTCAGCCCGGACTCCGCCGTGCCGCGCACCCCCGAGGCCTCCGACCCGCGGTCGCCGCCCAGGTACACCGTCCCCATCGCCACGACCACCACGCACAACGCGCCCGCCACCACGAACGAGCCGCGCCGCCGCGCCGACAGCGCGGTCAGGCCCACCAGCAGGATCACCAGCGCCCCGAACACCGCCGCCAGCGACCGCGTCGCGAACGCCCCCAGCACCAACAGCCCGGCCAGCAGGTGCATTTCGCCGCGCCGCCGATCGCCGGTCGCGGCCAACGAGGCCAGGCACGCGGCACCCACCGCCTGCGCCACCAGCGCACCGTTGGCGTTCCCGTAGCCGAGCGGCGCGGCCAGCGACGCGCCGGACAACGCGTCCGGCGACAACAGCAGCAGCACCGCCACCGCACCCGCCAGCGACGCGCACACGCTGAACGCCGACCGCGCCCCGGCAACCCGCCCCGCCACGTATGCCGCCGAGACCGTGAGCAGCCCCAGCAGGTAGCCCTCGGGACTCGCGGGACGCCCGGCCGCGGCCAGCAGCGCCCACACACTCGCGGCCGCGACCAGGATCACGCCCAGCAGGTCCAACCGGGACAGGTTCCCCCGGTCGATCCGCCCGGTCACGCCCAGCGAACGCCGCACCGCGCGCGACCTCTTCAGCCGCCGCCAGCCACGCGCCGCACGCGAGCTCCCGATGCGTTTCGGGATCATCGAGCTGCCTTTCCGGTCATCGGCCGCGCCGGATCCGTGACGTTCCGGGCCCGCCGCACGGCAGGATGTGCGCATGTCCTTCTTCATCGCCGGGGCCGGCGGCGTCGGCCGCGAAGCCCTCGACGCCGCGATCGCCGGCGGAGTGACCGTCGACGCGTTCCTCGACGACACCCTCGCCGGCGGCAAGGTGCGCGGCCTCCCGGTCCTGCGGCCCGCCGACGCCGAACCCGGCGGGGCCTACCTGATCGGTATCGCCGCCCCCGCGGCCCGCGCGCGCCTCGCCGAACTCCTGGACGGACTCGGCCTGACCCCCGCGACCCTCGTCCACCCGCGCGCGGTGATCGCCCCCGAGACGCGCATCGCCGACGGATGCCTCGTGCTCGCCAACGCACACGTTTCGAGCAGCATCACCGTCGGCCCGCACGCGCAGGTCCACTACAACGCCACCGTCGGGCACGACGCCGTCCTCGACGAGCGCGTCACCGTCTACCCCGGCGCCAACATCTCCGGCAACGTGCGGCTGTGCGCCGACGCCACCGTGGGCAGCAACGCCGTTGTCCTGCAAGGGCTGACGGTCGGCCCGGGCGCCTTCGTGGGCGCGGGCGCGGTCGTCACCCGCGACGTGGCCGCAGGCCAGGTGGTCGTCGGTTCCCCGGCCCGCCCGCTGCCGGAGCGGCTGTGACACGGCTCATCCCCGGCTCGGCACCGCGACCCGGGAGCGGAACCACGCGACCGTCTCGGTGAGGCCCCGGCGCAGGTCCACCGGTTGGGCGTCCGGGAACAGCTTTCGCAACTCGGAGCAGTCCGCCTGCGAGTCGCGTACGTCCCCCGCCCGCGGCGCCACGTGCTCCACCGCGAGCTCCGCGCCCAGCACCTCGCCGAGCAGCGCGATCAGCGCGTTCAGTGAAGTCCGGGTGCCGAACGCGAGGTTGACCGGCCCGTCGTGGGTCACCCGGCGCACCACCGCGTCGGTCAGCACCGCGCACACGCTGCCGATGTTCGTGAAGTCGCGCGTCTGTTCGCCGTCTCCGTGCACGGTCAGCGGACGGCCCGCCAGCGCGGCGTCGATGAACCGCGGGATCACCGCGGCGTACGCGTGGTCCGCGGGCTGCAACGGGCCGAACACGTTGAAGAAGCGGAAGGGCAGCACCGGCAGGCCGTAGCAGTGCCCGTACGCCAGGACGTACGACTCCGTCGCCAACTTGCTGACCGCATACGGGCTCAGCGGCATCGTGCGCAGGTCCTCGCGCTTCGGCAGCACCGGGTTGCGCCCGTACACCGACGACGAGGACGCCGCGATCACATGGGCCCCGCCCGCCCGCCGCGCGGCCTCCAGCACCATCAGCGTCCCGGTCGCGTTGGCGTGGTGGCTCGCCACCGGCGCCTCGATCGACCGCGGCACCGACGGCAGCGCGCCCAGATGCACCACGGTGGCCGCGCCCGCGCATGCCCGGTCCATCAACTCCTCGTCCAGGAACGTCCCGTGGTGGAACTCCACGGGCACGCCCGCGAGGTTGTCCAGCGAGCCGGTCGACAGGTCGTCGACCACGGCGACCTCGTCGACCTCGGACCGCGCGAGCAGCGCCCGCGCCAGATTCGATCCGATGAAGCCCGCTCCACCGGTCACGACAACCTTCATGAGCCCCCCACAGCGTCTCGGCCGCGTACCTCGATCCCCGGACGGGCCCAAGAGCCCCCTCGACGACCCGGTCCGGTGAAGGGCATGCTACCCAGCGCCCGCGCCCGGCGGGGCAACCGTTCCGAAGTGCCCACATCAGCGATGTTCTTGCGCAACACTGTGGCCAGGCAACTGTCGGCGACGCTCACCCCCGTCGGAATCGGACCCGTGGGGGACGTCGGCAGGCGGCCCGGCCGGCGTCTCTGGGGAGAGGGCCCGACCGGGTCCTAGGGGTAGGGGTCGCCATCATGCAATCCGCGGCAGTTCGCCGTACTCGTTTCCAGGTGGTCCGGGCCAGACAGCGGCCGCGGTGGCGGGGGCGCGCCGTGTCGCCCGTCTACCTCGCGCTGTTCGGCCTGCTGGGGGCCACGGCCATCGTGCTGCCCACCGCGGGCCGCGCCGGCGCCGGGCCGTGCGACGCGCCGGTCGTCAACGCCGTCGTGTGCGAGAACAGCAAGACCGGGACCGCGCGCACCACCTGGGACGTCACCGGCTCCGGCAGCAGCTCGATCCAGGGCTTCGCCACCGAGATCAGCGTCAACGTCGGCCAGACCGTGCGGTTCAAGGTCAAGACCCCGGCGACCGCCTACCGCCTCGACATCTACCGGCTCGGCTGGTACGGCGGCAGCGGCGCCCGCAAGATCACCACGGTCAACCCGTCCACCCCGCTGCCGCAGAACCAGCCGAACTGCGACTCCGACGACGCCAACACCGGCCTGGTCGACTGCTCCAACTGGGCCGAGTCCGCGTCCTGGACGGTGCCTGCCGGCTCAGTCTCCGGCTACTACCTCGCCAAGCTCGTGCGCACCGACGGAACCACCGGGGCCAGCCACATCGCGTTCGTCGTGCGCGACGACGCGTCCACGTCCAAGCTGTTCATGCAGGCCTCGGACACCACCTGGCAGGCGTACAACGAGTACGGCGGCAACAGCCTGTACGAGGGCCAGCCGGTCGGCCGGGCGTACAAGGTCAGCTACAACCGGCCGTTCACGACCCGCGGCGACAACCCCGAGGACTGGCTGTTCAACGCCGAGTACCCGATGATCCGCTTCCTGGAGCGGAACGGCTACGACGTCAGCTACACGACCAACGCCGACACCGCGCGCCGCGGCCAACTCATCAAGAACCACAAGGTGTTCCTGTCGGTCGGCCACGACGAGTACTGGTCCGCCGAGCAGCGCGCCAACGTCGAGGCGGCCCGCGACGCGGGCGTCAACCTGGCCTTCTTCTCCGGCAACGAGCTGTTCTGGAAGACCCGTTGGGAGAACGGCGGGATGAACGGCGAGGGGGCGGCGTACCGCACGGTCGTCTCCTACAAGGAGACCCTGGACGACGCCAAGACCGACCCGGCCGGACCGGCGATGTGGACCGGCACGTGGCGCGACCCGCGCTTCTCGCCGCCCGCGGACGGCGCAAAGCCGGAGAACTCGCTGACCGGGCAGCAGTTCAAGGCGAATTGCTGCACGACCGACATGACGGTCGGCAGCGAGGACGGCAAGATGCGCTTCTGGCGCAACACCCGTGCCGCGACCCTCGCCGCCGGAACCGAGACAACGCTCGGCAGCGGCCTGCTCGGGTACGAGTGGGACGTCGACACCGAGAACAGCGTCCGGCCCGCCAACATGATCCGGCTGTCCACGACCACCGAGTCCGGCGACATGCTCCAGGACCACGGCTCGTCGTATGCGAGCGGCACAGCGACCCACCACCTGACCCTCTACCGCGCCCCCAGCGGCGCGCTGGTCTTCGGCGCGGGCACCATCCAGTGGTCCTGGGGTCTCGACAACACCCGTACCAGCGGAACAGGAAGCGTGGACACGGCCGTTCAACAGGCCACCCTCAACCTGTTCGCCGACATGGGCGTGCTGCCGGGCAGCCTCATGACCGGCATGACCGCCCCGGCCACGTCGACCGACACGACGCCACCGACCTCGCAGATCACCGCACCGGTCGCCGGCCAGAACATCGCCGTCAACCAGGCGACCACCATCACCGGCACCGCGGTCGACACCGGCGGCGGGCGCGTCGGCGGGGTCGAGGTGTCCACCGACAACGGCGCGACGTGGCACCCCGCGACCACCGGGCGCGAATCGTGGACGTACAGCTTCACCCCGACCGTCACCGGGCCGATCACCGTCAAGAGCCGCGCCACCGACGACAGCGTGCGCAGCGAGACACCCGGCGCGGGCGTCAACGTGATCGTCGGCAGCGGCGGCCCGCCGCCCGTCGTGAACTGCCCGTGCACCATCTGGCCGACCGGGACCGTGCCGAACTCCGGTGCGGACAACTACGCCTCGCCGGTCGAGCTCGGCGTCAAGTTCAAGCCCGACCGGGACGGCTACATCACCGGCATTCGCTACTACAAGTTCGCCGAGAACACCGGCACCCACGTCGGACACCTCTGGAGCGCATCCGGAACGCAGCTCGCCGAGGCGACCTTCAGCGGCGAGACGGCCGACGGGTGGCAGCAGGTTCTGTTCTCCGCGCCGGTCCCGGTCACCGCGAACACGACCTACGTCGCGTCGTACTACGCCCCCAACGGGCGGTACGCCGCCGACCAGGACTACTTCGCGGCGCAGTTCTCCCGCGCCCCGCTGACCGCGCTCGCCAGCGGCGCGTCCGGCGGCAACGGCGTCTATCGCCAAGGCTCCGGCGGAGGGTTCCCGAACAACACCTGGAACGCCGCGAATTACTGGGTGGACGTCGTCTTCGACACCTCCGCCGCCCCGCTGCCGGTCGGCCCCGCGGTCACCGGCAAGACGCCCGCGGACGGCGCCTCGGGCGTGGCCGTCGGCACCAACCTGACCGCGGTGTTCGACGAGGACGTCCAGCCGGCCACCATCGTGTGGCAGCTCAAGAAGCCGGACAACTCGACGGTTTCGGGCGGCACTTCCTACACCGCGGGTACGCGTACCGCCACCTTCGACCCGGGAGCCGACCTGCTGCCGGGCACCGTCTACACGGCCACCCTCAGCGGCGCCGAGGACGGCGACGGCACGGCCATGGACCCGGTCACCTGGTCCTTCACCACCGCCGGAACGACCCCGCCGCCGGTCTGCGCACCGTGCACCATCTGGCCCGCGGGCACCGTGCCCGGCACACCGTCCGATCCCGAGGCCATCCCGATCGAGGTCGGCGTGAAGTTCACCACGACCGTCAACGGCTCCATCACCGGAGTGCGCTTCTACAAGGGATCCGGCAACACGGGGACGCACGTCGCGCACTTGTGGTCGGCGTCCGGCACGCTCCTCGCGACCAAGACCTTCGCCGGCGAGACCGCGACGGGCTGGCAGCAGGTCGTGTTCGACGCACCGGTCTCCGTGACGGCGGGCACGACATATGTCGCGTCGTACTACGCCCCCAACGGGCGGTACGCCGCCGACCAGGACGGCCTGGTGCAACAGGCCGGCACAGGACCGGTCAAGGCTCTCGCCGACGGCCCGTCCGGGGGCAACGGCGTGTACCGCCAAGGCACCGGCGGGGGCTTCCCGACCGACACCTGGAGCGCCAGCAACTACTGGGTGGACGTGACCTTCACGACGAGCTGACCCCGGCTCACTTGCACCGCACGCCTTTGGGCGGGGCGCCGCGACGGCGCCCCGCCACGCGTACCGAATTCCCCCGAGGAGTACAGACGATGGCACGCCGCCACGCGCCGCCGCGTTCCCGAATCCGCAGACCCGCCCTGGCTTTTGGGCTCTTCCGCACCCGCCGGAGGAAGGCCGCCGCCATGTCCGGCGTCACCACCGCCCTCGCGGCGGTGGCCGCGCTGGTCTTCACCCTCTTCTCGCCGTTGTCCGCGCAGGCCGCGCCGTGCAGCCCGTGTTCCCTCTTCGGGACCACGAACCCCGGCGTCGGCCCCGACAGCGAGGCCATCTCCGTCGAACTCGGCGTGCGCTTCGTGCCCAAGACGAACGGCCGTGTGCTCGGCGTCAAGTTCTGGAAGGACCCCGCCAACACCGGTGTGCACAAGGGCTACTTGTGGAACACCACGACGGGCACCGCGACGCAGGTGACGTTCGCGAACGAGACCGCCTCCGGTTGGCAGACCCAATTGTTCGCGGCGCCCGTCGACGTGACGGCGGGAACGACGTACATCGCCTCCTATCTCGCGCCCAACGGCCGCTACACCGCGACCACCGGCTTCTTCAACCAGGCGCACGACAGCGAGCAACTGACCGCGCCGGCAAGCGGCGGAGGGCAGGGCAACGGCGTCTACCAGGCCGGCGCGGGCGGCACCGTCATGCCGAACAACTCCTGGAACGCAAGCAATTACTGGGTCGACCCCGTCTTCGAACCGGCCGCGGACGTCACCGCGCCGACGGTGACCGCGAAGTCGCCCGCAGAGAACGCGACTGCTGTGCCGGTCAATTCGACGCTCGGCGCGACCTTCGGCGAGAGCGTGCAGCCCGCCACGGTGACGTGGCAGCTCAAGAAGCCGGACAACTCGACGGTCACCGGGACGGCGACGTACGACGCCGCGACCCGCACGTCGTCGTTCACGCCCGGCGCCAACCTCGCCGTGTCGACGGTCCACACCGCCACGGTCAGCGGGGCCAAGGACCTCGCGGGCAACGCGATGGCCCCGGTGACCTGGTCGTTCACCACCGCGGCAAGCGTCCCGACGACCTCGACCTTCAGCATCTTCACCGGCAACGAGCCGGTGAACACGCCGAACAACGACAACTCGCCCAACGAACTCGGCGTGCGCTTCCACACCACCGCGAACGGCTTCATCAAGGCCGTGAAGTTCTACAAGAGTTCCGCCAACACGGGCCCCTTCACGGTCAGCCTGTGGAACACCGCGGGAACGCGTATCGCGGGCGTCGACAACGTCACCAACCTGACCGGGCAGGGCTGGAAGACCGTCAACCTGGCCAACCCCGTTGCGGTGACGGCCAATACGACGTACATCGCTTCGTACCACACCATGAGCGGCAACTACGCCTACGCCAACGGGTACTTCTCCGGGCAGTCGGCGGGCAACGCCAAGATCGTGGCCCCGGCCGGCGTCGGCGGCGCACCGAACGGCGTCTACCGGTACTCCAGCAGCACGACGTTCCCCACCGACAGCTACCAGAACAGCAACTACTGGGTGGACGTGCTGTTCGACACCGACGGCACCGACAACGTCGCGCCCGTCATCGCGAACCGCAACCCGCTGCCGAACGACACCGGAGTCCCCGTGGCGATCCAGCCCGCGGTGGACTTCAGCGAGGCGGTCAAGCCCGGATCGGTCAGCCTCACCCTCAAGCAGGGCGCGAACACGGTTCCCGCGACCCTGGAGTTCGACGACCCGGCCCAGCCCACGCAGGTGCTGCTGAAACCGAACGCCGCACTCTCGTACTCGACCCAATACACCGTGACCCTGGGCAACTTCCAGGACCTGGCCGGGAACAACGGCACGGGGGCCACCTGGAACTTCACGACGGGCGCGGCCCCGCCACCCGTGCCGTGCTCGTCGCCCAACACCGGGCCGATCCTCGTCGTCACGGCCAACGCCAACCCGTACGCCTGCTACTACAGCGAGATCCTGCGCGCCGAAGGCCTGAACTCCTTCACCACGCTCGACATCGGGGCGGTCAACTCCACCGAACTCGCCAAGTACACAACGGTGGTCCTCGGTGACCTCGACCCGAGCCCGACCCTCGTCACCGCGCTGACCGCGTGGGTGAACAACGGCGGCAACCTGATCACGATGCGCCCGCGAGCGACGCTGTCGGCACTGACCGGGCTCGACTCCAACGCGGGCGTGCTCGGCGACCAGTACCTCAAGGTGCAGGACACCACCGGACCCGGCGCGGGCATCTACAGCGACCGGGCCATCCAGTACCACGGCAATGCCGACCAGTGGACGCCCGCCGCGGGCACCACCGTGATCGCCGAACTGTTCCGGCGTACCGGCGCCGCCGAACCCACCGGCATCGGAAAGCCGGCCGTCACCCAGCGGACCGTCGGGACGGGCACCGTCACCGCGTTCGCCTTCGACCTGGCCCGCTCGGTGGTGCTGACCCGTCAGGGCAACCCGGCCCAGGCCAACAAGGAGAACGACACCCTCACCGACAACCTGCGCTCGACCGACATGTTCTACCGGGACTGGGTCGACCTGAACCGCGTCGAGGTCCCGCAGGCCGACGAGCAGCAGCGCCTGCTGGCCAACGTCATCGAGAAGGCCAACCGCGACAAGGCACCGCTGCCGCGCTTCTGGTACTTCCCGGGCAAGGTCGGACCCGCAACCCCGGATCTGCACGCGGCGGTCCTGGTCTCGACCGGCGACCACCACAACACGCCGCAGGCCGGCATCACCGACCGCGTCACCAAGTACAACGCGAACAGCGACCCGGCGTGCACGGGCGCGCTCACCCAGGCCGACTGGGTGCGCGACTGGCGCTGCATGCGCGGCACGTTCTACATCTGGGACGCGAGCGGCGAGGCCCCGCCGGCCACCGTCGACGGCTGGCGCAACCAGGGCTTCGAGGTCGGGCGCCACGTCTCCGCGGGCGGCAACTGCGTCCGGGTCGCCCCGAACACCCCGCCGGCCACCGTCACCGCGACGCTGACCAACGCGTTCAACGACAGCCTCGGCGACTTCCAGGGCAAGTACGGGTATTCGCCCACCACCAGTCGGACCCACTGCATGGCGTGGCCCGACTACAGCACCAACGCCTCGGTCGAACTGGCCAACGGCGTGCGGATGGACACCAACTACTACTACCTGCCCGACACCTGGTCGAACTCGTACGGCTCGCCGCTCATGAAGGACGCCCCGGGCTTCTACACCGGTTCGGGCATGCCGATGCGCTTCACCGAGGCCAACGGCACGATGATCGACGTGTACCAGGCGACGACCCAACTGCACGACGAGTTCTGCCAGACGTACCCGACGCAGTTCTCCACGATGGTCGACCGCGCCCAGGGCAGCCAGGGCTTCTATGCCGCCATCACCCTCAACAACCACCTCGACAACCGGCTCGCGAATGCGGACGGCAACTGCGCCAAGGTCGACCAGGTCGCCATTCAGGACGCGGTGATCGCCGCGGCCAAGGCCAAGGGAGTCCCGGTCATCTCCGCCAAGCAGCTCCTGGAGTGGACCGACGCACGCAACCAGTCCTCGATCACCGGCCTGACCCGCAACGGCGGCAACGTCACCTTCACCGTCAACGCGAACGCCGCGGCGGCCAATCTGATGACGATGCTTCCGACCGCGGGCCCGTCGGGCCAGACGCTCACCGGGCTCACGCGCGGGGCCGTATCGGTGCCGTACTCCGAGAAGACCATCAAGGGCATCGAGTACGCGGTCTTCAAGGGCGTCTCCGGCGCCTACACCGCCACCTACGCCGCGCCCCTCGCGGCACCGCAGGTCCAGACGCTCGCGGCCGCTCCACAGAAGGACGGCACCGCGGACGTGACGTGGACGACGGACACACCGTCCACGACGCAACTGTCGCTCGGGGAGAAGCCGGACGCCCTCGCGCCGGTCAAGACCGTGGGTGAGACCGCGGGGGAGCACCACGTCGAGGTCGGCGCGCTGAAGCCCGACACGACGTACTACTACCGCGTCACCTCGGTCGACGGGGGCGGACGTACGACGGTGTCCCCGGACCCGTCGCAGAAGCCGCTCCAGTTCAAGACGCCGAAGGCCGACAAGAAGGCCCCGAAGATCACCGACCAGAGCGTGGTCCCGTGGCCGGACGGCACGGCTGTGGTGACCTGGAAGACCGACGAGCCGTCGACGACCAAGGTCGTGGTCGGCCAGGGAGCAGCGCAGATGCGCGTGGCGGCACATGACCAGGAGCCGGTGACCACGCACAAGGCGGTCATCAGCGGGCTGGTGCCCGGGCAGTCGTACGCCTTCCAACTGGTGTCGGCGGACGAGGCCGGCAACGAGGCGAACTGGTCGGGCAAGAAGGCCGGGACGGCGCGCTTCGACATGCCGAAGTACGGCGTGGCCGAGCACACCGGGCCGACCTTCGCGACAGGCAACCGGAGCGGGGGAGCCGTCGTCGACGAGACCGCGGGCGTCCTGACCCTGGGCAGTCAGGCCGAACAGGACTTCGCGGACGGCACCGGCAGCGGCCCCTGGGGCCAGGTCCCGATCGCCCAGGGCGGCAACACCACCGTGGACGACGGGGCGCTGACCCTGGACGGCACCGCTGCGGGCGTCGGCCTCGCGCCGTCCTCCGGACGCCGCCTCGACTTCCAGGCGGTGTTCGACGGCCCGGCCTCGCAGGTCGCAGGCTGGGGCGACCCGGTCAACGGCCCGGCGGCGGTCTTCGAGTGGCGGGCGGACGGTCTGCACGCGCTGGCGGTCGGCGTCGGCGGGCGCGACCGCACCGACAAGAAGATCGACGGCGACTGGGGCGGCGCTCCGCACAACTACACGATCGAACGGGACGGGAAGGGCTTCCGCTTCTCGGTCGACGGCAAGAAGGCCGCGGACGTCAAGGCCCAACTCCCGGCCATGACCCCTGCGGCGCGCGACACCCTCACCGACCGGATCCCGCTGCGGGTGAAGCAGGTGAAGGACGGCGACAAGCTGACCGACGGCACGTACACGTCCCAGGTCCTGGACGCGACGCAGATGGTCAACTGGCTTCAGGCCACCTGGCAGGCGGACCTGCCGCAGGGCACGTCGCTCAAGGTCTCGGTACGCACCGGCAGCAAGGCGGTGCCGGACGACACCTGGACGCAGTGGCGCGACCTGGGCGGTTCCGGAAGCCCGCTGGGCGGCGCGGGATCGCGGTTCCTCCAGTACAAGGTCGAGCTCGTCGGCAACGGGGCTGCGGTTCCGACGCTGTACGGCATCGCCTTCACGCACGACGGGAAGCCGGCGGTCGAACCGGCCGGGGCGGCGCACATCTCCGAGGTTCCGGCGGCGGCCCCGGCCGCGGGGAAGACGCCGTAGCGCGGTCGCCTGGGCCCGCTCGGGA
>NZ_JBPKBH010000010.1:0-6431 GCF_051388915.1 Yinghuangia sp. YIM S09857
ACCCCTGGGGACCCCGCCCGCCCCGCCGCCCCTTCTGCCGCCTCTTCCACCGCCCGGCGGCCGGGCCGTCCCACGGCCGGGCCACCGCCGGTGACCGAGCCGCCCGTTCCACCGTTCTCCGGGCGAACCGCACCGCGGCTCACGTACGACAGTTCGCGAAAGGACGCATGCGATGAACACCACGGAACCCGGCCTCGGAGCCGCCTACGCCCGCGTTCCGGCGACGGCCCGCCGTCCGAAGGTCGGCCTGGTGTCGGGTGGACTCGGAGCGTACTGGCCGCAGTTCCCCGAGTTGCTGCCGCAACTGCGCCGCTCGGCCGCCCGGGTCGCGGAGCGCATGGGCGCGTTCGACGCCGAGGTGGTCGACGTGGGCTTCATCTCGGACGCCCAGGAGGGCGCGGCCGCCGCCGAGCGGCTGCGTCGCGAGGGCTGCGATCTGATCGTCGGATTTCTGACCACCTACATGACGGCGACGATGCTCGTGCCGATCGCACAGCGGTCCGGGGCGCCGGTGCTGCTGATCAACCTCCAGCCGACCGAGGCGATGGACCACGCGGCGTTCGACACGGGGGCGTGGCTGGCGTACTGCGGCGCGTGCCCGCTGCCCGAGATGGCCAACGCGTTCCGTCGCGTCGGCGTGGACTTCCGCTCGGTGTCCGGCCACCTGGAGGACGAGAACGCCTGGCGCCGCATCGGCCGCTGGATCCGCGCGGCGGGCGTGCGGGCGGTCCTGCGCAACGGACGGCACGGCCTGATGGGGCACCTGTACCCGGGGATGTACGACGTGTCGACCGACCTCACCATGGTCCCGGCGCACAGCGGCGGGCACGTCGAGGTCGTCGAGTTCGACGATCTGCGGGTGCGCGTCGCCGAGGTGACGGACGATCAGGTCGCGGCAAAGCTGGCCGAGACCCGCGAGATCTTCGAACTCGACGCGTCCGTCGTCGCGGACGACCTGGCCTGGGCGGCCAAGGTGTCGGTGGGCCTGGACCGCCTGGTCGCCGACTTCGACCTGGACTCGCTCGCGTACTACCACCGCGGCCTGGACGGCGAACTCCACGAACGCCTGGGCGCCGGAATGATTCTGGGCGCATCGCTGCTCACCGCGCGCGGCATCCCGACGTGCGGGGAGTACGAACTGCGCACGTCCCTCGCCATGTTGATCGCCGACCGGCTCGGCGCGGGAGGCTCGTTCACCGAACTCCAGGCGCTGAACTTCCGCGACGGCGTGGTCGAGATGGGCCACGACGGCCCCGGCCACCTCGCCATCAGCGAACGGCGGCCGCTGCTGCGCGGCCTCGGGGTCTACCACGGCAAGCGCGGCTGGGGGGTCTCGGTCGAGTTCGACGTCAAGCACGGGCCGGTGACGCTGGTCGGGTTGTCCCAGACGTACGACGGCCGCTACGAACTCGTGGCCTCCGAAGGCACGGTCGTGGACGGTCCGCTGCTGGCCATCGGCAACACGACCTCCCGCGTCGACTTCGGCCGCGACCCGGGCGAGTGGACGGACGCGTGGAGCGCGACCGGCATCCACCACCACTGGGCGCTGGCCACCGGACACGTGGTCGAGGACCTGCGGGCGGTCTCCGACCTGACCGGTCTCGCGCTGGTCACCGTCTAGCAGCACGTCCCGCCCGGAAACCCTGGAGAGTTGCCGTGAGCACGTCGCAGCCGCCGCCCGTCTTCGCCGCGATCGACATCGGCGCGTCCAGCGGGCGCGTCATCGCCGGCCGCGTCACCGCCGGAGGCACCGGTGCCTCCGGCGGCCCGACGCTCGACCTCACCGAGGTGCACCGTTTCCCGAACCGCCCGGTCCGGGTGCGGGAGACGTTGCACTGGGACATCCTCGGGCTGTACGGGGAGGCTCTGGAGGGGCTGCGCAAACTCGGGGCGGCGGGCGGGACGGGCCCGACGTCCATCGGCATCGACACCTGGGCCGTCGACTACGGCCTCCTCGACGCGTGGGGCGACCTGCTCGGGAACCCGGTCCACTACCGCGACAGCCGCACCGACGGTGTCATGGACCGCGTCTTCGCCACGGTGCCTCCGACCGACATCTACCGGACCACAGGGCTCCAGTTCCTCACCTTCAACACCATCTACCAACTGGCCGCCGAGCAACGGGCACGACTCGAATCGGCTTCCGGACTCCTCCTCATCCCCGACCTGTTGACCTACTGGCTGACCGGACGGATCGGCGCCGAACGGACCAACGCTTCGACCACCCAGCTCTACGACGTACGAACCGGTGGCTGGTCCACCGACCTGGCCGAACGCGTGGGTGTCCCGCCGCACTTGCTCCCGCCCCTCCGCGACCCGGGCACGGTCGTCGGCCCCCTGACCGCCGACGTAGCCGACGCCACCGGGCTGGCCCCCCCGACTCCGGTAGTGGCGGTCGGCTCCCACGACACCGCGTCGGCGGTCGTCGGAGTCCCGGCGCGGGGAAGGGACTTCGCGTACATCTCGTGCGGCACGTGGTCCCTGGTCGGCGTCGAACTCGACAAGCCGGTGCTGACGGACGAGAGCAGGGTCGCCAACTTCACGAACGAGGTGGGGGTCGACGGCACGATCCGCTACCTCCGCAACGTCATGGGTCTCTGGATCCTTCAAGAGTCCGTCCGCGTCTGGCAGGCGCGCGGCTTGTCCACCGACCTCCCCACCCTCCTGGAACAGGCCGCCTGCGAACCCGCATTCCGCTCCCTGATCGACCCCGACGACCCGCTGTTCCTGCCTCCGGGCGACATGCCGCAGCGCATAGCCGAGTACTGCGCGCGGACAGACCAGCCGATCCCGCAGTCCCCGCCCGCGATCGTCCGCTGCATCATCGAAAGCCTGGCCGTCGCCTACCGCCGCACAGTACGCAGCGTGGCGGATTTGTCGGGGACAACAGTCGACACGATCCACCTGGTCGGCGGTGGCTCCCGCAACGAACTCCTGTGCCAGTTGACCGCGGACGCGTGCGGCATACCGGTGGTGGCGGGCCCAGTAGAGGCGACGGCAATAGGCAACGTCCTGGTCCAAGCACGCGCGGCGGGGGTAGTCGAGACCCTCGCGGAGATGCGGGAACTGACCGCCGCGACACAGCCATTGCGTACCTACACCCCGACAGGCAACCAGGCCGTATGGGAAGCCGCCGAACGCCGCCTGGCCTGACATCCCGATGGGGCCGTCCCCTGTGGCGTCTCCTGGGCGTTGCATACTCCTCGGTGGGGACAAAATCCCGTCTCAGGCGCCGAGGGCGTGGGCCACGTGTGCTGTTGTCTCGCGGGCATACATGTCCGTCATCCGTGCGAAGGCGGCGTCGTACTCCTGGGCGCGCATGTGGCTGAGGTACACCTCGGCGGCGGGGCGCAGTTCCGCGGGTACGCGGAGGACCACCGCCTCGGCGCGGGCGGCGCCCGACGCGCGGTCGCCGGCTTCGGCGGCGCAGAAGCCGTGGACGCCCCACACGAGTTGCTGGGCCGTCGAGGCGGCATCGCCAGGGGCGAGGCCCAGTTCGGTCAATTGCGCCGTCCAGTGGGCCGCCACCTCCAGGAGCGGCGCCACCGAGGCACCCGCGGCGAGGAGTTCGTGCAGGCCGGTGGCCGCGAGGGCGCCGCGGTAGCGCGTCATCCAGTCGCGGATCCGGTCCGGCAGCGGAAGTTCCGCATGTGGAGCCGTGTCGTGGCGCCGCATCAGGTGCACGGAGAGCGCGTCGACCAGGTCCTCGCGCGCGGGGAACGAGGTGTAGATCGTCATGGGTGCGGCGCCGAGCCGCTCGGCGACCTTGCGGATCGACAGCCCCGCGGCGCCGGACTCCGCGAGGACGGCGACCGCGGCGTCCAGCACCTCGCGCTCGGTGTGGCGCCGGGGTCGGCCCCTGCCCCGGGTCGCCGCCGCGCCGGCAACCGCTTCTGCCTCCACGGCACGCCTCCCACCTGAATCCGGTCAACCCCGGAAGAGTATTGCCTCCATTTTCCAGATGGCGTACAAGTATTCCGTCGGCAGCCCCGGAGCCCCAGGAGACGGACGTAACGTGGCACACATCGACGACCTGCTCGACCAGGTGGCGACGCAGACCGGGCTCGACGACTTCGGCGACCCGTCGTTCCGCGACGGCCTCGACCGGATCGACGCCGCGATCGAGCGGACCGCGAGGCTCACCCCGCTCGGGCGGACCGTCTTCGAGGGCCAGACCAAGGCCGCGCTCACCAACCGGGCCGGAGTCGCCGCCTGGGAGCGCGACCACCCGGAGCTTCTTGAACAGCAGGTTGTGGAACCGGTGTTCATCATCGGACTGCCGCGCAGCGGCACCACCGCGCTCAGCCACCTGCTCGCCGCCGACCCCGGCAACCGCACGCTGCTCGCGTGGGAAGCGGGCGGGTCCACTCCGCCGCCGGAGACCGCGACGTACCGGACCGACCCCCGGCTGCGCGCGGCACAGCAGTCCTCGGGACTGCTCGACCAGCTCAACCCGGGCTTCAAGGCGATCCACCACGACCCGCCGGAATTGCCGGTGGAGTGCACGGTGCTGCTCGGGCAGCACTTCGCGAGCCTGATGCTGTCGACGATGTACAACGTGCCGGACTACGACGCGTGGCTGCTGGCGAGCGACATGACCGCGGCGTACGACCACCACCACCGGATGCTGCGCCTGTTGCAGTCGCGATGTCCGGGGCAGTGGTTCCTCAAGGCTCCTGTGCACTGCCACGCCCTCGACGCGGTCACCGCGCGCTACCCGGACGCCCGGTTCATCGTGACCCACCGGGATCCGGCGGTCACGGTGGCCTCGACGTGCAGCCTGGTGCGTTCGCTGTCCGGCACCTTCACGGAGCACGACCACACGGGCCTCATCGCCGCGAACTGGCCCGAATACCTGGGCACGATGGCCGACCGGGTTCTTGAGTACCGGTCCCGGCACGGCGATTCCCGGTTCCTCGACATCGCGTACGCCGACCTGGTCGCCGACCCGCTCGGAACCGTCCGGACGGTGTACGCCTGGCTGAGCCGCCCCCTGTCCGCCGCGACGGAGGCGGCCCTGCGGGCACACACGCAGGCCAACCGCCAGAACAGGTTCGGCAGACACGCGTACGCGCTCGCCGACTTCGGCCTCGACCGCGACGGCGTCGCCGACCGGTTCGCCGCGTACCGCGAAAGGTTCGGCATCCCCTTCGAAGCGGCCTGCTGACCTCCCCACCAAGACCCGGCCGAGCAACGGAGCATCATGACGCCAGACAGCGCCCCCGGACCCCTCGCCGACGTGTGGAGCGACCTGTGCGCCGCGATCCGGACCAGTGAGGCCAGTTTCCTCGACGGCTCGCGCGGCGACTTCGACGAACGGACGATCGCCGAGGGCTACCGCAGTCTCACCCACGTCCTGCGCTACGGCCTGGAGATCTACCTCGAATCGGACCCCGCCGCGCCGCGCTTCCTGCCGCTCGCGACCCCGACCGCGCGCATCCTCGGCGACAACACCGACACCGACTACCGCATCGCGCTGATCGACGGCAGCCGCGACTACGTCATCCGCGGCCGACGCGGGGACGAGTGCTACCTGTCGTTCACCGTGCACGCCGGCCCGGACCCCGCGCGGCACCTGCGCCAGCGCATCCTCGGAGAACTGAACCACCGTCACATCACCACAGACGAGGACGGGGCCTTCGCCATCACCCTCTCGTCGACCAAGCCGCCGTCGGGTGACTGGATCGAACTGACCGACGACGCCTCGATCGTCATCACGCGCGAGTACTACTTCGACAAGGACAGCGCGGAACGCCCCACCTACACCATCGAGGCCGTCGAACCACCGACCGGCATAAGGGTGTTCGATGCGGCACGCGTCGCGGACGGACTCGGTGCGGCCACCCGGTTCCTCCAGGAGTCAGTCCTCACCCAGCCCATGCGGCCCACCGAACCCAACGTCATGGCAGCCCCGTTCCGCTTCACCCGCACGATGCCGGGATGGGGTACGCCGGACAACGTGTACTGCCGGGCCCGGTTCGAGCTGGCCCCGGACGACGCCCTTGTCATCGAGGGCGACTCCGGCGACTGCACGTACTGGGGGATCCAGCTGTGGAACTCCTTCATGCAGTCGATCGACGGACCCACCGGCCCCGTCTCACGCAACACCCGGACGGCGAAGCTCGGTTCGGACGGTCGGTTCCGCGTCGTCGTCGCGCACGAGGACCCGGGCCCGACCGAACCGGACTGGCTCCCCACCACCGGCCTCCGCACGGGCGTGGTCTTCTGCCGCTGGCTGCTGCCGGAATACGAGCCCGCGGCACCGACCACCCGTGTGGTCAAGCTCGCCGACCTGCGGGGTTAGTGCGGTGACCGGGACGGCACCGTGGCGGCGGCGCTCGCCTGTGCCTGGCCGCGAGAGTCCGCGACGTGCCCTATCCGGGTCGTCGAAGGGGGGCACCCTCGCGCGCCACCGCGAACGGCGCCGCCGG
>NZ_JBPKBH010000010.1:6517-27782 GCF_051388915.1 Yinghuangia sp. YIM S09857
GGCCCGGGGTCAGGCGCGACCGGTCAGGCGTGTCCGGTCAGAAAGAGCGGGGTTCGGAGTCCCTGTGCGGGGTTGTTGAGTGCGCCGACGACGGCCGTCCGGCCCGTCCAGCGGTCCACGCCGACCGACCACGGCGAGTAGCTCTTGCCGTCAGGCAGGTTCGTCGGAATGCCGAGGAAGTAGGCGTAGTCGCCCAGCCGTGTACAACTGGCTGATCGATCAAGTCCGGAGGGCGGTGAGGAAGGTGGACCAGGCGGTCGGGCGCAGGTGGAGGTGGCCGCGTTCGATCGCTTTGCTGTCGCGCACCGCGCAGAAGTCGGGTGCGGGGGCGGCCACTTCCACGCACTCGCCGTAATCGTTGTTGCTGCTGTAGCTGGACTTGCGCCATATGACGTCGTTCGGGCTCACAGTTTCTCCAGCAGGTCGCGTAGGTACTCGGCGGAACGACGCGGGGAGAGTGCGTTACCGCGCATGCGATCGAAGCGACACTCCATGTCAATGACCGCTTGGTCGTCGGTGACGATACTTCCTTCGCTCATCGCTTCGCAGTACACGACCTCACCGCGTCCCGGTACCGACATGAGCACGATCGGACCACCCATGCAAGCGTGCAGGCCGCAGTCGAACGGCAGAACCTGGATGGTGATGTGCGGCAGCTCGCCCATGGCGAGCAAATGCCCCAGTTGCTCGCTGGCAACCTCTCGCGGCAGGAAGCACAGCCGAGTCAATGCGGCCTCGTCGATCACCGCCCAGGTCTGTGGCGGATTTGCCTTGGTCAGGACCTTCTGCCGCGCGAGGCGGTGCGCGACCTGCTCGTCGACCTCGTGCGGCAGCTTGCCGACCTGCCGGAACAACTCGCGGATGTATCCCTCCGTCTGAAGCATTCCCGGGATCGTCTGCGTCTCGAATGTTCGGATCCGGGTCGCGAGTTCCCGTGCCTGGAGGTGTCCCTCCCACCACAACGGCTTGCCCGCCGAGGCCTTCCGCGCCGCCCGGTAGATGCTGACCAGCGAGCCGTCCGCCGCCACCGCCAAGTCGTACGCCTGGACCGTGTCCAGCATCGGCTTGCGTGCGACTGTCTCGATCGACCCCACATGGCTCTCTGAGGAGTGCGCCTCCGACGCGAGCTGTGCTTGCGACCAACCCTTCGCCTTACGGCGTTTCCGCACCTCACTCGCCAGCAGGTGCCACAGCGAGGCGTCCGGGTCGATCTCCTTCTCGGCGGTCATGAGCAGGCCACCTCCGGGTTGTCCAAGCGCGGTTCTCGGCCATTCCCCAACGTACCCGTCGGGATGTTCTCTGGGTGACGAATCGACTACCCAGGAGGACCGCAAGTGGACGACGGAGACGAGTCGTTGCCGCCACGTAGCCGCATGACGTTGCGCACGTACCGCCGTTCGGCTGACGGACGCGAGACCGAGCGCAGCACACCGCGCGAAGTCATCGGCTATCGCGACTGCCTGCCCTCGGTTGCGATGTCGGGGGCTTGGCCCGTGTGTATGTGCCCGCGGTGCCGCGAGAACGAGTGACCGTTGATCACGCGGCTATTCGCCGCAGCCGCAGCCGTCGCATCCGTCGCCGCATCCGTCGGAACTGTCGTCCCGGTCGGGGGCCTTGGGGCGTTTGGGGTGGATGAGGGCTACGGGCTTGGGTCTGGTGCAGCTGAGGGTTACTGCGGCGCGGACGTCCTCGTCGTCCAGCGGGTTGAGGGTGGCGTCAACCAGGGCTCGGCAGTGGGTGTCCAGGTTCGGGGTCTGTACTCGGTGCTTTCCGATCACGGACTTGGCGAGATCGCGGGCGACCGTGACGGCGAGACCTACCGCGAACACGCTCACGGCCAGGGCGGTCAGCCCCTTGGTGATGCTGTCCACGGAGTCTGCGGCGATCAGCAGTGCCGCGGCGATGGCGGCTACGGCCGAGACCACCCTTGCGACGCGGGCGCCGCGCTCTTCGAGGGCGCGGAGGGCCCGCTGGGTTTCGAGCGCCTGTTCCGCCTCCGTGGGGGGAGGGATGGAGGCGTGGCAGTCGTACAAGCGCGCGTTGCCTTGTTGCTGTGCTTGGCGGACGTGCCGGAGTATGGCCTTCCCCACCGCGTCGGCGTCGTTGTCGTCCGCTCCTGCGGCCGGCGTCACCACTCCGTATCGGGAGATGTGCAGCAGCCCCTGGCTGATCAGGACCCGTGCCCCGGCGTTCACCACGCGGGACCCGCCGTAGTTCCCGCGCGGCCAGCCCGCTGCCTGGTACACCGTCATATCGGCGGCCATTGCACGCTGTTCAATCTCCGGTACACGCCGTATGAGCGCCTTCGCGCGCAGGCGCAGCACGCCTGAGTTGACGAGGATCGCCACAAACCCTGTCGCGAGGACCGCCATCCCCCACGAAGACGAGTCCATCCCGCTCTCGCCCCGCCTCCCCACTCCGGAACCGGACATCCGCAGCCAATCACGGTCCCTCCAGGAATAGCCACGGCCTTTCCCCGGCTGGATCCTGACGTGCCCTTTGCGAAGACGTCCGACGGCCTGGCCGTCCACTACGAGGTCCACGGTCGAGGCCGCCCCCTCGTCCTGATCAGCGGCCAGTCGAACACGCTGCACTGGTGGGACCGGGTGCGCGGGGACTTCGAGTCGCGCTTCACCACGATCGTGTTGGACCACCTCGGCACCGGTGAGAGCGACAAGCCCGACGCGGACGTCTACAGCACTCCCCGCTTCGCCGCGGATGTCGTGTCCGTGCTCGATGACCTGGGCATTGACCGCGCCCACGTGTACGGCACGTCCATGGGCGGCCGCATCGCGCAGTGGATCGCCGTTCGGCACCCCGAGCGCGTCGACCGGCTCGTGCTGGGCTGCACCTCGCCGGGCGGTCGGCACGGCGTCGAACGCGGCGCCGACGTACGCAAGGCCCTCGCCGACCCCGACCCGGCCGCTGTCCGCCGCGCGCTGCTGGACCTCATGTACACGCCGAAGTGGCGCGTACGCGTGCCCGGCCCCTACTACACGCTGGGCGACCGCCACATGCCCGCGTACGCCCGTCGGCGCCACCTGCGCGCGAGTGCCCGGCATGACAGTTGGGACGTGTTGCCGTCCATCACCGCACCCACACTCGTGCTGCACGGGACCGACGACCTGTTCAATCCCACGGCCAACGCGCCGCTTCTCGCCGAACGCATCCCGGACGCTCGCCTGCACCTGATCCCCGGCGCCCGGCACGGCTACTTCGAGGAGTTCCGGGACGTCGCGTCGCCGCTGGTCGCCGACTTCCTGGAGGGCTGATCCGGACGACGGCGGGCGATTGTGGGTGTCCCGCGGTTGACCGGCGTCTGACGTCAGGTCAGCGCGGGGCGCACCAGCAGGACTTCGAGGGTGCGCGGGCCGTGCACCCCTTCCACGCGGTTGAGTTCGATGTCGCTGGTGGCGGACGGGCCGCTGATCCAGGTCAGCGGGCGCCGGGGGTCGAGGCGGGGGAGGGCCTGGGGGACGGAGGCGACGACGTCCTCGGCCCGTACGACGCACAGGTGGTAGTCGGGGACAAGGGTGAGCGCGCGGCGTCCCTGCCCGGCGCCCGCGTCCAGGACGATCGTGCCGGTCTCCGCGATCGCCACCGCGCAGGCGGTGACCGTACCGTCCGCGGCGGAGAGTTGATCCGTCGTCAGCGGCGGCGTGTCACCGAGGAGTTCGATGCCGAGGAGTTCGATGCCGGACGCGGTGCCGGTCCACTCGGCCGGGGTGCCGGGCGGGAGCACCACGCGCTCGCAGCCCCGCCGGGCCAGGGCCGACGCGACGGCCGCCGGGAGTTCGTCCGGGGTGATCTCGTGGACGATGGCCCGGTAGTCGCGCAGGTTTTCGGCGAGGAGCGGGAGGACCGCGTCGGGGGAGACGTGTGCCTCGCGGTACGCGGCCTCCGGCGGGAGCACGGCGGGCGGCGGGACGGCCTCGGTGCGCTGGTCGGCGGGCACGTCGGCCAGGGCCGTGCGGATGCGGGCCAGGATGGCGTCGCGGGAACTCATCGGTCACCCCTGGGAGTTGCCGGGCCGCGGCGTTCGGCGGCCCACCAGTCGCGGAAGGACTGGGCGGGCGGTTCGGGCAGGTCGCGTGTGTCGGTCCAGGCCGCGCCGGGGCCGGGGAGGCGGCGGGGGACGAGGCGGCGCGTCCGTCCGGCCGCGCGCTGCACGCGGGCGAGGCGCGCGGGGTCGGCGAAGATCCACCCGGCGGCCTTCATCGCGGCGCGCTCGGCGCGGTGGCCGCCGCCCTCGGCGACCTGTTCGCGCAGGTGCACCAGGACCTCGGGGATGTCGATGGCGACCGGGCAGACCTCGTAGCAGGCCCCGCACAGGGTCGAGGCGTACGGCAGTGAGGCGTCCAACTCATTGGCGGTGCCGCGCAGTTGCGGGGTGAGGATGGCGCCGATCGGGCCGGGGTAGACGGAGCCGTACGCGTGGCCGCCCGCTCGCTCGTACACCGGGCAGACATTGAGGCAGGCCGAGCAGCGGATGCAGCGCAGCGTCTGGCGTCCGACCTCGTCGGCGAGGACGCGGGTGCGGCCGTTGTCGAGCAGGACGAGATGGAAGTCCTGCGGGCCGTCGCCGGGCGTCACACCGGTCCAGGTGGAGGTGTACGGGTTCATCCGCTCGCCCGTCGAGGAGCGCGGCAGGAGTTGCAGGAAGACCTCCAGGTCGCGCCACGTCGGGACGACCTTCTCGATGCCGACGACGGAGATCAGCGTCTCGGGGAGCGTGAGGCACATGCGTCCGTTGCCCTCGGACTCGACCACGACCAGCGTGCCGGTCTCGGCGACCATGAAGTTCGCGCCGGAGACGGCGACCTTGGCGGTCAGGAACCGTTCGCGCAGGTGCCGCCGGGCGGCCTCGGCGAGGACGCGCGGCTCGTCGGTGAGGTCGGCCGGGGCCGGTTCGCCCCATGCGGCCATCTCGCGCAGGAAGATCTCGCGGATCTCGCTGCGGTTGCGGTGGATCGCGGGAACGAGGATGTGGGACGGGCGGTCGTCGCCGAGCTGCACGATGAGTTCGGCGAGATCGGTCTCGTACGCCCGGATCCCGGCGGCCTCCAGGGCCTCGTTGAGCCCGATCTCCTGGGTGGCCATCGACTTGACCTTGACCACGTCGCGTTCGCCGGTGGCCTTGACCAGGTCGGTGACGATGTGGTTCGCCTCGGCGGCGTCGGCGGCCCAGTGCACGTGGCCGCCCGCGGCGGTGACGGCCTCCTCGACCTGGAGGAGGTAGCGGTCGAGGTTGCGCAGGGTGTGGTCCTTGACCGCCTTGCCCGCCGCGCGCAGTTCGGGCCAGTCGTCCAACTCCCCGACGACGGCGGCCCGTTTGCCGCGGATCGTGTGCGTCGCCTTGCGCAGGTTGTGGCGCAGCTGCGCGTTGCCGACCGCGTCGCGCGCGGCGCTCGGGAACGCGGGCAGGCCCAGGAAAGTACTGCCGCCGCTCATGCCGGGAACTCCTCGGTAGAGGCCAGGATTTCGGCGAGGTGCAGGGTGCGTACGCCCGCGCGCTGGCGGTCGAGCGTCCCGCCCAGGTGCATGAGGCAGGAGTTGTCGGCGGCGCACAGCACCTCGGCGCCGGTGCCCACGGCGTGGCGTACCTTGTCGGCGCCCATGGCGGCGGACACGTCGGGGTTCTTCACCGCGAACGTGCCGCCGAAGCCGCAGCACTCGTCGGCGCCGGGCAGATCGAGCAGTTCGAGGCCGCGGACGTTCCGCAGCAGCGTGGTCGGGCGGTCGCCGAGCTTCATCAGCCGCAGCGAGTGGCATGTCGGGTGGTACGTCACCTTATGCGGGAAGTACGCGCCGACGTCCGTCACCTTCAGTACGTCGACCAGGAACTCGCTGAGGTCGTACACCTTGGGTACGACGGCGGCGACGGCGTCCGCGAGGGTGGGGTCGGAGGCGCGGGCGGCGGCCCTGGGGTGGTTGTCGCGGACCATCGCGCCGCAGGAGCCGGACGGGGTGACGACCGCGTCGTAGCCCTCGAACGTGTCTGCGAAGCGGCGGACCAGGGGCTCGATCTGCTTGCCGTACCCGGTGTTCCAGTGCATCTGGCCGCAGCAGGACTGCCCGGCGGGGAAGTCGACCTCGCAGCCGAGGCGTTCCAGCAGGCGGACGACGGCCTGTCCGGTCCGCGGATAGAGCGTGTCGTTGACACACGTGATGAACAGCGCGACGCGCACCGGTCGACCTCCTCACGGACGAACGAATGAATGGTCAGACCATACATTGGTCCGTCCCCGTGTGGCCATGCCATCCTGTGATCCGACCGATCGGACCGACCGATGCCCTCTGTCCGCAGGAGACCGCGACGTGAGCACCACCCCGACCGAGGGCCCCGACTGGCGGCCGGTCCGCCGCGTACGCGCGCACGAAGAAGTCCTCGCCCGGATCGAGGAGCAGATCGCCGCCGGGCGGCTGAAGGCGGGCGACCGCCTGCCCGGGGAACGGCAGCTCGCCGAATCGCTCAACGTCAGCCGGGCGTCCGTGCGCGAGGCGCTGCGGGTCCTGGAGGCGATGGGCGTGCTGGTCTCCACCACCGGGCGCGGCCCGGACGCCGGCGCCGTCCTGACCGGCCGCCCCGCCGACGCGCTCGCCGACGTCCTACGCCTGCACGTCGGCCTCGCGCACTTCTCGCTGCACGACATCGTCGAGACGCGCCGCATCGTCGAGTCCTGGGCCGCGCGCTCGGCGGCCACGCGCGCGGAGCCGGCGGACCTGGACCGCCTGCGCGACGCGGTCTCCCGCATGACCGGCCCCGACCTGACCCCCGACCGGTTCAACCAGGCCGACGCCGACTTCCACCTCGCCCTCGCCGAGGCATCGGGCAATCACGTCGTGGCGACCCTCATGCACGGCCTGCGCGACGCCGTCGGGCGGCACGCCGTCGAGGCGGTCGAACGCCTCGGCTGGCCGGACGCGGCCGTCGCCCTGCGCGAGGACCACCGCCGCATCCTCAAGGCCATCGAGACGGGACGCCCGGACGCCGCCGCGAAGGCCGTCCACGAGCACTTGCGGCGGTCCTACCCCGACGATCTGTGAGCAGTTCTGCTCAGTCCGCCAGCAGATGCGAACGATCGTGCTCCGCAAAGGACTTGCCCAGCGCCGCGCGGTCGTCCTCGGTCATCGGCCGGTACGCCGCGGCCCGCTCCGGACGCCACCACACCGCGTCGTCCGTCCGCCAACCCTCGCGCCGCAGTCCGTTCTTGTCCGTCTTGCTGGTCGCGGTCACCGGCATCTCGTCCAGGATCCGCACGAACCGCGGAGGCATCTTCGTGCCCAGGTCGGTCTGCGCGGCCAGGAACTCCGCGAAGGCGTCCGGCTCGAAGGCCGCGTCGGGGGCCAGTACCGCGGCGGCCATGACGAGGTCGCCGACCGCCGGGTCGGGGGTGGCGTACACCGCGACGGCGCTGAACGCGTTGTGCCGGGCGAGGATGTTCTCGATGGTGTGCACGGCGAGGTTCTCGCTGTCCACGCGCAGCCAGTCGTTGCCTCGTCCGGCGAAGTAGAGGTAGTCGTCGGCGTCCCGGTAGAAGAGGTCGCCGGTCCAGAACGTGCCCTGCCTGAGCCGGGCCTCGGTGGCCTCCGGATTGCGCCAGTAGCCCTGGAAGTTGCGGCTCGGGGTGGTGCTGACGAGTTCGCCGATCGCGTCGGCGCCGTTGAGCAGGCGTCCCGCCTCGTCGAACTCGGCGCGTGCACACTCGCGTTCGGTCTCCGGATCGAGAACGGCCAGGCCCGGTACGGCGGGTCCGATGGCCCGGTCGGGGGTGCCCGGCGCCCACTGGAACGACACTCCGCCCTCCGAACTCCCGTACCCCTCGCGGAGCGGGCAGCCGAACCGCGCCTCGAAGCGCGCCCGGTCCACCGCGCCCGCCTCCGTTCCGTACGCGGCCACCAGCGGGTTCGCGGCGTCGGCCGGGTGTGGCGGAGTGGCGAGGATGTACGAGATGGCGCGGCCGACGTACGTGAAGTACGTTGCGCCGTACCGCCGTACGTCCGCCAGGAAGCCCGACGCGGAGAACTTCCGGCGCAGCGCGGTCGCCGCGCGGGCGTGCAGCGCGGGCGCCCAGTTGGCGATGACCGCGTTGCCGTGGAAGAGCGGCATCGGGATGTAGCAGACCGACTCCGACGACAGCGCGAACTGCCGTGCCATACCGGCTCCGGACGCCGCGATCCGGCCCTGCGTGCTGGGAACCGCCTTGGGAGCGCCGGTCGATCCCGAGGTGAACGTGATCATGAACCGGGTTTCCCCGGTCACCGAGCCGTCGTCGGGCGGCAGCGGCGCGCCGCGCTGCCCGGCGAGGAGGGCCGCGTAGTCGGCGGTGTCGACGTCGAGCACGGGTATGTCGGCGAGTTCGGACAGGCCGTCCAGCAGCCCCGCGTGCATGCGGTTTGTGATGACGACGGCGCACTCCGCGTGCCGGATGTCGCGGGCGAGATCGGCGCCGCGGCGCGTGGAGTTGATGCCCACGACGGTCGCCCCGGCGAGGGCCGCGGCCTGCATCCACAGCACGTACTCGGGCTCGTTGTCGAGCAGCAGCCCGATGTGCGGCTCGCCCTCGCGGTGCAGCCCGGTCCACAGTGCGGCGCGCTCCGCCGCGCCCGCGGCGAGCTCGTGGTGGGTCAGCACGCGGTCCTCGAAGTACAGTCCGGGGCGGTCGTCCCCCCACTGCCCGCGGACCAGGTGGGCGACGGTCGTCATGGGCGACGCCTTTCTGTGTTTCTCTGCTCTTGTGCGACGGCTCTTGCTCTTGTGCGACGGCTCTCGTGCGACGGCTCTTCTGCGACGGTCGCCTCGAAGGCCCGGGAACTTCCCTCTGGGAAGTTCGGCCATCGTGTCCGGGAGCGCCCGCGAAGTAAAGGTGTGTCGTGAAGGTCACTGTCCTGGCCCGTACGCTGGCCCCGTGCCTCCCGCCGAATGGTTGCCGACCACCACCTACACGATCCTCGGACTGCTGTCGTACGAGCGCGAACTGTCCGGCTTCGAGGTCAAGCGCTGGGCCGACACCAGCCTGCGCTTCTTCTACTGGAGCCCCGCCACCAGCCAGGTCTACCGCGAGCTGGAGCGCCTGGAGGCCGCCGGGCTGGTCAGCTCGCGCGTCGTCCCCGGCCGGACGGCACGCAGCAAGCGCGTCTACCGGATCACCCCGGAGGGCCGTACCGAACTCACCCGCTGGATCGAGGAGGCGCCGGTCGAGCCGACGCTGATCCGCGACTCCGTCGTCCTGCGGATCTGGCTCGGCCACATGGCCGACCCCGAGCGGCTGCGCGAACTCCTGGAGGAGCACCGCGCGCGCCTCCAGGCGCTCATCCCCGAGGTGCGCAAACTCGGCGAACTCGCCGCCGTGCACTCCACCTGGGCCTTCCCCGAACTCGTGTCGCAGTGGGGCGAACTCCAGTACGAGGCCGAACTGCGCGGCATCGACCTCCTCCTCGCCGGGATCGACCGGGCCCACCCTCGCACGGCGGGCCCGGACACCGAGAACTGACAGGCTTCTTGACGCAACGTCAGGTACGCGCCGCCAACGACTCCCGGCCCCCGGCAGCGGACGCACGGGCGTCCTCGACACCGTCCTTCGTGCGACCGTCACCGGCCACCGGACGCGGCGTGTTCATCAGCACCGCCACCACCAGTGCGCCGCACACGATGAGCCCCGCGGCCCACGCTCCCGCGGTCTGGAAGCCCTCCAGCGCGGCCCGCCTCACGAGGTCCGGGCTCGGACCCGGCGCGGCATGGGACGCCACGTAGTCCGCGCTCGCGCTCGCGGCGATCGTGTTGAGCAGCGCCGTGCCGAGCGAACTGCCGATCTGCTGCGCGGTGTTGACCCCGGCCGAGGCGACGCCCGCGTCGTCGTCGGCCACACCGTGGGTCGCGTAGTTGTACGTCACCGGCATGACCAGCCCGGCTCCGAAGCCCCCGAGAAGCCCCGCGATGAGCACGCCGCTCGCGTACGAGGTGTCGGTGTCGATGGTGAGCATCCACAGCATGCCGGAGGAGAGGATGACCATGCCCGGCACCACCAGCGTCCGCGGCGGAACCTTGGGCAGCAGCCGCGTGGTGATCGCGCCCGCCGACAGGAGGACGGCCACGGTCATCGGCAGGAATGCCACGCCGGTCTTGATCGGCGAGTAGCCCTTCACGGCCTGCAAGTAGTACGTCATGAACAGGAACGTCCCGAACATGCCGATCATGGTCAGCCCCGCTGCCAGATAGGCACCGCCGCGCGTGCGGTCGGCGACGATGCGCGGCGGCAGCAGCGGCTGCGGTGCCCGGCTCTCGACGTACCCGAACGCGGCCAGCAGCACGGCGCCGCCGGCCAGCAGGCCGATGACGCTCGCCGAGGCCCAGCCGTCGGCCTCCGCACGCGTCGTGCCGTACACGATCGCGACGAGGCCGCCGGTGACCAGCAGTACGCCGGGGACGTCGAAGCGGGCCCGGTCCCCGCGCCGCGACTCGCTCAGCAGGGCGGATCCGCCGACGGCGGCAACCAGGGCGATCGGGACGCTGACGTACAGGCACCAGCGCCAGTCCACGTACTCGGTCAGCGCGCCGCCCGCGAGCAGGCCGAGCGCGCCCGCGGCGGCGGTGATGCCGCCCCAGACCCCGAACGCCTTCGCCCGCTCCTTCGGCTCGGTGAACGTCACGGCCAGCAGCGAGAGCGCGGACGGCCCGAGCAGCGCGGCGAACCCGCCTTGCAGCGCGCGGGCGACCAGCAGCGTCTCGAAGTCACCGGCCGCGCCGCCGAGGGCCGAGGCGCCGGCGAAGCCGACCAGGCCGATCAGGAACGTGCGCTTGCGTCCGGTGTGGTCGGCGATCCGCCCGCCGAGCAGCAGCAGGCTGCCGAAGGCGAGGGTGTACGCGGTGATCACCCACTGCCGGTCGCCGTCGGAAATGCCGAGGTCCTGTTGCAGGGTCGGCAGGGCGATGTTCACGACCGTGCCGTCCAGGACGATCATGAGCTGGGCCAGCGCGATGAAGATCAGCGCGGACCAGCGGCGCGGATCGGCCGCCTCCGGCGGCGCGTCGGTGGCTTTGGTGGTTTCCAAGACCTGGTCCTCACTCGTCGTGGTGCGCGCCGCGCGGAACGGCCGGGCGGCGTACGGACGACCACAAGACGGTGACCACGACGGCCCCGTAACAGGCGGGGGAGTGTGAGCGAGGCCATGAACGGCGTCTGTTACGAATCGATTGTCGTCGGCGTCGTATGCGCGACATGCGGCCGCGCGACACGCGGCACACACGCACGAACAGGCACCGGCACACGCACGGCGGCCAGGCGGGAGCGGACATGAGCGGGCACGGAGAACCGACGGCGGAGGTCGACGCCGCCACGCGAGCCTTCGTCCGCCACCGATCCCTGTTGTTCACCGTCGCCTACGAGATGCTCGGTTCGGCCGCCGACGCCGAGGACGTCCTCCAGGAGACCTGGCTGCGCTGGGTCCGCGTCGACGTGGCCGCGGTCCGCGACCAGCGCGCGTTCCTGGTGCGGATCGCCACGCGGCAGGCACTCGACCGGCTCCGCGCGCTGAGCCGCCGTCGGGAGTCGTACGTCGGCCCCTGGCTCCCCGAACCGCTGCTGACCACGCCCGACGTCGCGGAGAACGTCGAACTCGCGGAAAGCGTCTCGATGGCCATGCTCCTGGTGCTGGAGACGCTGGCGCCGACCGAGCGCGCGGTGTTCGTATTGCGCGAGGTCTTCGAGCTGGACTACGACGAGATCGCCGAGGCCGTCGGCAAGAGCCCCGCCGCGGTCCGCCAGATCGCCTATCGGGCGCGCTCCCACGTCGCCGCGCGTCGCCCGCGGGCGGCGGTGTCCGCCGCCGACACGCGTGCGGCCCTCGCGGCCTTCCAACAGGCCGTCGAGTCCGGCGACTTGCAGCACCTCGTGGACATTCTCGCGCCGGACGTCGTCTACCTCGGCGACGGCGGCGGAGCCAAGCAGGCCACCATGGAGCCCGTCTTCGGCGCGGAGAACGTGGCCCGTCTGCTCACCTTCGGCCTGAGCACCTTCGCCGCCGACATGGCCGTCGAGCCGGTCGAGATCAACGGCCACCCGGCCCTACGCGTCCGCCGCGACGGCAAGGTCAACGGCATCATCGCCATGCACGTCGAAAACGGCCTGATCACCGGCGTGTACGGCGTCCGCAACCCAGAGAAGCTGTCCCGAGTGGAACACGAAACCCCCCTGACCCGCTGAGGCCGCTCCCGCCGCCAAACCGCCTGCCGTCCGTTCCGGAGGTGTCCCGGCCCGCGGCGGGTGCGGCACGGGTGCCGTCCGGCCCGCGATTCACAGGTGCCCTTCCAGCTTCCGGGCGACGTCCTCCAGGGCGGCGAGATCCTCGGGAGTGAGCCGGTCGACGAAGTGGCGCCGTACTGATGCGACGTGGGCCGGCGCGGCGCTCGTCAGCGTGTCCATGCCGTGTTCGGTGAGAACCAGGAGACAGCCTCTGCCGTCGGCCGGGTCGGGTGCCCGCCGTAGGAGGCCGCGGGATTCCATCCGGGTGGCGTGTCGTGAGAGGCGACTGCGTGACCAGCCCATCTTGGCGGCTTGCTCGCGCAGGGTGCTCGTGTGGCCGGGCCTCTCCGAGAGCGTGCTGAGGACCTCGTAGTCGGGCTCGGAGAGTCCGACGTCCGCCAGGTCGCGCGCCGTGCCTGCGTGGATGGCGACGACCATGCGGCGGAAGGCCCGCCATGCGCGCTCCTCGTCCGGGGTCAGCCATTTCGGGGGCGTGGCCGCCGAAGCATTCGCATTCGTTGACATGTAAACAACATACTGGCTAGCTTCGTTTCCATGTCAACGAAACCCTTGCGTGTCCTTGTCGTGGTTTGCAGCAGTCGCCCCGGTGCCTTGGGGCCGGCGGTGGGCGAGTGGATCATCGAGGCGATCACACCCCGTGCGGCGCAACTCGGGGTCGAACTCGTGCCTGTGGCGCTCGGCGACCTCGGTCTGCCGTTCCTCGACGAGCCGGAGCACCCGTCGTCGGGGATCTACCGGCACGCGCACACCCGGCGGTGGAGCGGGATCGTCGACGCCGCGGACGGGTTCGTCGTCGCGATGCCCGAATACAACTACGGGATGCCCGCCTCCCTGAAGAACGCGCTGGACTACCTCAGCCGTGAGTGGGCGTGGAAGCCGATCGGCTTTGTCAGCTACGGCAACACCTCGGCGGGTACGCGGGCCGTCCAGCATGCCAAGCAGGTGACGACCACGTTGCGGCTCGTGCCATTGGGCGCCACGGTCGCGATCCGTATTGGTGACGCGACGGACGACGGGAGGGTTCGCCCCGACACGGTCCTCGCGGGAGCGGCTGTCGGCGTCCTGGACGAACTCGTCCGGGTCGCACACGCCCTGCGGCCTATGCGCGAGCGAATGCACACCGGTGCGAAACCCGGTCCCATACCGGGGTCGTATGTGCGGCGCCTGACCCCGGAAGACGCTCCGGAAGTCACCGTCGTCCAGCGGTGCTGTTGGGTTGACGAGGCCCTCGCCAACGACACTCTGGCCGTACCCGCCCTGCACGAGTCACCGGAGCAGGTGCGCGACTGGCTTGAGATCTGGGACACCCTGGGCCTGTGGCTGGACGGTCGTCTCCTGGGCCTGGTGCGGACCCGCCGAAGCGGAGGCGACTGGCACGTGGGGCGGCTCGGCGTCGTACCCGACCTGCGGGGCCGGGGCGTGGGGCGCTGGCTGCTGCGCACGGCTGAAGCCGACGCCGATCCGCGGTGCACTCGCATCGTGCTGTCCACCGGAGTAGGTAGCCGCCGCAACCTCGCCCTGTA
This sequence comes from Yinghuangia sp. YIM S09857, assembly GCF_051388915.1. Classification (NCBI taxonomy): domain Bacteria; kingdom Bacillati; phylum Actinomycetota; class Actinomycetes; order Kitasatosporales; family Streptomycetaceae; genus Yinghuangia; species Yinghuangia sp. YIM S09857. Next base: position 20,304 of record NZ_JBPKBH010000010.1, read on the forward strand.
CCAAAGCGAGGGCTACCGACGCACACCGGCCACCGCCGACGACGGGACGACAAGCCTCGTCAAGAACCTTGAGCCCATGGCGGCCCCGCCCGTCAGCCAACACCGAAGCCGCTGACCCCGGCCCCGGCCCCGGCCCCGGCCCCGGCCCCGGCCCCGATCCCGACCCCGGCCCCGACCCGGACCCCGACCCTCGTCAGACCGTCGCCGCCTCCGCTGTACGAGGCAGCTCCGCCAGCGTGCCCGCGAATTCGGGGAGCAGGCGCAGGGCCACCAGCCAGGCGTCGGCGTCGGAGCCGAGGTGCCGCGCGGTCAGCTCGCGAAGCTGCTCGCCTTCCAGCCCGGCGTTCACAGCGGGTTCGTCCTCGCCGGTCGGCAGGTGCATGCCGAGGCGCAGGGCGTCGTACGCATGCGGTGCAGCCGGCAGCCCGCCGTTGTCGGCCAGCAGTCCGAACTCCCGCGCCCGCAGCACCGCCGCGTGGGTCGAACCCGCCCCCTGCGTGGCCAGGGCTTTCAGCGCCGCGGCGCGGACCCTGCGCAAATGGGCGCGTCCGCGGCCGACCGCGGGGGAGCGCGCCGCACCTATCGCCAGCTCGGCGGGGCAGCCGGGTTGGTCCGCCAGGACGATGCGCACGTTCACCGACCAGCGGCGGGCGGCGTGTTCGTCGGTGAGGAGGTCCCAGTCGAGTGGTTCGTGCGGCGCGAGCAGGATCACGCGCGCCGCCTCCGCGGCGCCTCCCGAGTACTCGTCTATCGCCCGGAGCGCGCTCGCCACGTTCCGCGTGCCGGACAGCTCGGCCGACAACGCCCGCAGGGCACCGAGGGCGTGGTCGTCCGCGAGGCAGACGGCGAGTGCGGTTCGCAGGTCGACGGACGCGGAATCCACGCCCGTCCAGGCGTCCGGGGACAGTCCCTCGAAGGCCGCCCGCGCGGTCGGTCGGCCGTGGTCACGCCAGAGCCTGAGGCACGCCGCGACCAACACGGTCGGCGACCGGGCCACGGTCATGCGCAGGCCGGAGAGGGCGTACGCGACCGCGAGGGGGTCGGCGGATTCCGCCAACGCGTAGAGGTGGCGGAGCTCGACGGCAGATGCGGGGGAGACGTACGCATCAACGGCAACACCCGCCTGATCCGCGAACCGGGCGACCGCGAGCAGCACGGAACGTGTGGCCCGAGGGTGTTCCAGGACCGCGGTCGCCACCTCGCGTTCGGCCGGGTCGTCCGCTTCCTTCGCGGAGGCAGGCCGTGCGCCCACAAGGCGAACGAGCAGGTCGGGCGGCACCGTCGGATTGCGGGCGGCCGCCAGGCGCACGCGTACGGCTTCGTGCCCCGCCGCGCGGGTGACGACGTCCGGGGCCGGTGGCGCGGGGCCGCCGAGGAGGGCGTCCAGGAGTGGCGGGTCGGCCCGGGAGAGGACGGCGTCGATGACCGGGGCGGGCGCGAGGGCCAGGAACGTCGAGGACGGGTTCATGAAGGTTTCTTAGCGGTTGGTGGGGACGTGGTGCGGTGAAAGTGGGGGAACGGCGACGGCGGGGGCGAGCGGGGTGGGTGGATCGGGGATGATCGGGCGCCGCCGTTCCCGGTACCCTCGGGGGTGACATCCCCAGGAATTGAAGGGTCATCGACCGTGGATACACGTACGCCGCTCGCGACGATCGTGGTCGCGGTCGACGGTCCGTCCGGCTCGGGCAAGTCCAGCGTGTCGCGCGAGGTCGCGCGGCGGCTCGGGCTGCGCTACCTCGACACCGGCGCGATGTACCGGGCGATGACCTGGTGGATGCTGCACAACGGCGTCGAGGTCGGGGACGCGGCCGCGGTGGCCGCCGCGGCCGACAAGCCGGACGTGGTCTCGGGCACCGATCCGTCCGGGCCGACCGTCACGGTGGACGGGGTGGACGTCGCGGTGCCGATCCGCGGGCCCGAGGTGACCGGTTCGGTGAGCGCTGTCAGCGCGGTCCCGGAGGTTCGCGCGCGGCTGGTCGCGATGCAGCGCGCGGTGATCGGCTCCGGCGGCATCGTGGTCGAGGGCCGCGACATCGGCACGGTGGTCGCGCCGGACGCGGCGCTCAAGGTCTATCTGACGGCGTCCGAGGCGGCTCGGGCCGCGCGGCGCAACGCGGAGAGCGACGACCCGGCGACGGACGTCGGTGCCACGCAGGCCGACCTCGCCCGCCGCGACGCGCTCGATTCCGGCCGGGCCACCGCCCCGCTGACGATGGCCGCCGACGGCGTTCTCGTCGACACGACCGAGATGGACCGCGACGAGGTCGTCGACCATCTGCTGGCGCTTGTGGCCGGGGTCGCCGAGATCGGGAGCGTCGGCGGTGCCGCCGCGTCCGTGGCCGCCCGGTCCGAGGCCGCCGCGCCCCGGACCGCCGGAGAAGCCCTGCGGTGAGCCTCCTGCCCAAGCAGAGCGGGAGCGGCCGGCCGCGCTGGCCCGTCCCCACCGACATCACCAAGCCGCCGCTGTCCGCGGCCGCGCACCGCATCGGCATCCCACTGCTGCGGTCCTTCTGGCGCGTCCGCTCGCTCGGCACCCACCACGTGCCGCTCGGCGGCCCGGTGATCCTGGCCGGCAACCACACCAACTTCGCCGACGGCCCGCTGCTGTACGCGTTCTGCCCGCGCCCCGTGCACTTCTGGGTCAAGCAGGAGATGTTCACCGGCGTGCTGGACCCGGTGCTGCGCGGCATCGGGCACATCCCGGTCAACCGCGGCAGCGCGGACCGCGGCATGATCATGGACTCGCTCGCCGTGCTGCGCGCCGGGAACTGCCTGGGCGTGTTCCCCGAGGGCACGCGCGGCTCGGGCGACTTCTCCGAGGTGCACAACGGGCTCGCGTACCTCGCCATGCGCTCGGGCGCGCCGATCGTGCCGGTCGCGTGCCTGGGCACGGGCGAACGCGGCGCGTCCATCGGGGCCCTGCCCGCCTTCCGCGCGAAGATCGACGTCGTGTACGGCAAGCCCTTCCTCCCCGCCGCCGACACCGGCACGCGGACGCGCAGCGCCGTCACGGACGCGTCGCGCCGCATCGTCGAGCGACTGACCGCACACTTGCACGAGGCCGAGCGTCTGACCGGACGGTCCGCGGCACCCGCCGCCGAGCGTCCCGCCGCCGACGCGCGCGCCTGAGAACACCACCGATCACGAGGACGCCACCCATGCAGCACGACGCCGGATCCGGCGCATCCGCCGACGAGTTCTCCGGGGGCATCGACCCCGAGGCGTGGGAGGCCGAGTTCGACCCGGACGAGTGGGTCGACGCGGGCGGCGACCTCCTCGGCGGCGGCGAGGAGGAGGCCGAGGCGCACGCCAACATGCCGGTGCTCGCCGTCGTCGGCCGCCCGAACGTGGGCAAGTCCACGCTCGTCAACCGCATCATCGGCCGCCGCCAGGCGGTGGTCGAGGACACCCCCGGGGTCACCCGCGACCGGGTGAAGTACGACGCCGACTGGAACGGTCGCCGCTTCACCGTGGTCGACACCGGCGGCTGGGAGAAGGACGTCGCGGGCATCGACCTGTCCGTCGCACTCCAGGCCGAGTACGCCATCGACAACGCCGACGCCATCCTCTTCGTCGTGGACGCCACGGTCGGCGCCACCGACACCGACGAGGCCGTCGTCAAGCTGCTGCGCCGCGCCGGCAAGCCGGTCGTCCTCGCCGCCAACAAGGTCGACAACCTGGCCCTGGAGGCCGACGCCGCGTCGTTGTGGTCGCTCGGCCTCGGCATGCCGTACCCCGTCTCCGCCGTGCACGGCCGCGGCAGCGGCGACCTGCTGGACGCCGTCCTGGAGGCGCTGCCCGAGGCCCCCGCGCAGCGCTTCGGCGCCGGCCCCGGCGGTCCGCGCCGCGTCGCCCTGCTCGGCCGTCCCAACGTCGGCAAGTCCTCGATGCTCAACAAGCTCGCGGGCGAGGCGCGCGTGGTCGTCGACCCGATCGCCGGGACGACCCGGGACCCGGTCGACGAGATGATCGAACTGGGCGGCAAGACCTGGAAGTTCGTGGACACCGCGGGCATCCGGCGGCGCGTGCACCTGACCCAGGGCGCGGACTTCTACGCCTCGCTGCGCACGACGGCCGCGCTGGAGAAGGCCGAGGTCGCGGTCATCCTGATCGACGCGAGCGAACGCCTCGCCGAGCAGGACACCCGCATCATCTCGCTCGCGATCGACTCGGGCCGCGCGATCGTCATCGCGTACAACAAGTGGGACCTGCTGGACGAGGAGCGCCGCTACTACCTCGAACGCGAGATCGAGCAGGACCTCGTGCAGGTCCAGTGGGCGCCCCGCGTCAACGTCTCCGCGAAGACCGGCCGCCACATGGAGAAGCTGGTCCCGGCGATCGAAACGGCCCTGGAGAGCTGGGAGAAGCGCATCCCGACCGGGCGCCTGAACGCTTTTCTCGGCCAGATCGTCGCGGCGCACCCGCACCCGGTGCGCGGCGGCAAGCAGCCCCGCATCCTGTTCGGCACCCAGGCCGGCACCAAGCCGCCCCGGTTCGTGCTGTTCACCTCGGGGTTCCTGGAGGCCGGCTACCGCCGCTTCGTCGAGCGGCGCCTGCGCGAGGAGTTCGGGTTCCCGGGCACGCCGATCGAGATCCGCATGAAGGTCCGCGAGAAGCGCTCGCGCAAGCCGGGCAAGTGACCGCGCGCCGAGGCCCGGAACCCCACGCGGGGTTCCGGGCCTCGGTGTTGCCGTGGTGCGTGTGGAGCACGTGGTGCGCCTACAGCGGCATGTGCTGCACCGTCTGGTACCCGGCGACGGGCATGAGCGCGAGCCCGGACGGCTGCCGGTTCGCCATGGGCGCGGGGCGGCTGGACTGGCCGTACGACTCGTAGGCACCCTGCGCGTGCATCGGCGGCGGGGTGTTCATCGAGGAGCCGGGCACCGCCGACGCGGACTGGGCGGACGAGCCGCTGCCGTGCGCGGAGTCGGGCCCGGAGTTGTGGACGGCGTGGTGCCCGGTGTCGGGTCCGCTGTTGAGCCCGGTGCTGTGCGCGGTGACCGCGAAGCCGGCCGAACTCCCGTACGGCGGCGGGTAACCCGGTCCCTGCCCCAGCCCGTGGTTCGACCCCTGGTTCAACCCCTGGTTCAGCCCCTGGTTCAGTCCCCGGCCCGGCCCCGACCCCTGTTCGGCGCGGAACGCCGGGACGGGCAGCGACGACGGCACCACCGGGTAGCTCCCCGACGAGAACCCCTGCACCGCGGCCTGCATCCCCGTGTGCACGCCGGAGTGCTGCGTCCCGGGCTGCATACCGGACTGCATGCCCGCCTGCGCTCCGGAGTGCTGCATCGCGGACTGCATGCCGGAGCCCGTCGGGAACCCCTCCCCGTAGCGGTCGCCGGGCACCGCCCGGAACATCCGCTGCCACTCCTCGAACAGCCGGTCGAAGATCGGGGTGGGAGAACCCGGGGCCGGGAACTCGTTCTGGCCGGCCGTACCGGGGAGCGGGGAGTCGTCGAAGGTGAACACGTAAACTCCAACGACCCAGCGCCCGTTGCGATGCGGGCAAACCACCCCACAAACCTGAGAAACCATCAGGTTTCCCACGGGCGCCGCGGATCCGGCCGACCACCGGGCGCCTCGCGCGCACCGGTCCCGGCCCGGTTCACGGCCGGTGCACGTTCTCCACCACGTCGACCATGGCCGCGGTGACCAGCGCCAAGTCGTCGGCGGTCATGACGTACGGCGGCATCACGTACACGAGCTTGCCGAACGGGCGTACCCACACGCCCCGTTCGACGAACGCGGGCTGCACGCGCGCCATGTCGACCGGCGTCCGCAGCTCGATGACGCCGATGCCGCCGAGCACGCGGACGTCGGCCACCTCCGGGAGCCCGCGCGCGGGTTCGAGGCCGGTGCGCAGCCCGGTCTCCAGCGCGGCGATCCGGTCCTGCCACGGCCCCGCGGTGAGCAGGTCGATGCTCGCCACCGCGACGGCCGCCGCGAGGGGGTTGGCCATGTACGTCGGCCCGTGCATGAACGCGCCGTGCGCGCGGCTGATCGCCTCGGCCACCTCGTCCGTGCACAGGGTCGCGGCCATGGTGAGGTAGCCGCCGGTCATGGCCTTGCCGACGCACATGATGTCGGGGGAGATCCCGGCGTGCCCGCACGCGAACATCGCGCCGGTGCGGCCGAACCCGGTGGCGATCTCGTCCGCGATCAGCAGCACGTCGTGCTCGTCGCACAGTTCGCGTACGCGCGCGAGGTAGGCGGGCGAATGGAACCGCATACCGCCCGCGCCCTGCACGATCGGTTCGAGGACGACCGCCGCGACCTCGTCCCGGTGTGCCGCCAGCAGGTCGGCGAGTTCGGCGGTGTCGGTGTCCGCGAGCGGGCGGGCGAACCCGGCGGGCGGGATCGGCGCGAACAGATGCTCGGGCAGCGCGCCGGACCACAGGCTGTGCATGCCCCCTTCGGGGTCGCAGACGGCCATCGCGCCGAACGTGTCGCCGTGGTAGCCGCCGCGTACCGTCACCATCCGCGTGCGGCTGTCGCGCCCGCGGGCGCGCTGGTATTGCAGGGCCATCTTCAGCGCGACCTCGACCGACACCGAGCCGGAGTCGGCGAGGAAGACGCGTTGCAGCGGCTCGGGCGTCAGGTCGACCAGGCGGCGGGCGAGTTCGACGGCCGGGGGGTGCGTGAGGCCGCCGAACATGACGTGCGCCATGGCGTCCAACTGGCGGCGCGCGGCGGTGTTGAGGGCGGGGTGGTTGTAGCCGTGGATGGCGGACCACCAGGAGGCCATGCCGTCGACCAACTCGCGCCCGTCGGCCAGCCGCAGGCGCACACCCTCGGCGGACACCACGGGGAAGAGCGGGGCGTCGCCCAGGGCGCTCGCGTACGGGTGCCAGATGTGCCTGCGGTCGTACGCCACCAACTCGTCCGCGTCGACCCACCGGGACGCCGCGCCCGGGTCGGAGATGCCTGCGGACGCGGGAAGTTGATCGCCGTTCATCGCACGGACGCTAGCAGCCGCCCGCGACCGCCAGTACGACCGCCGTCACACGCTGGTGAACCGGGGTGCCGCGCACGGGCAGTGGAGGGGCGGTGGGCGGTGGGGTGGTGGGGTGGTGGGGGCGGGGCTGGGGAGTGGGGACGGCTCGTGCGGCGAGGGGAAAGGTCCACCGGCTCCCGGCACCACGCCTCGCGGCGTTGCGGCCGCAAGAGGGCCTTCGAGGCGGGGTGGGCGATTGCGGCTGAGTGCGAGGTTCGGGCGCGCCTTGCCTGGGAGGGCCGTCAAGGCTCGGCGGAGGGTCTGCGAGGCGGGGTGGGCGATGGCGGCCGAACGCGAGGTTCGGGCGCGCCTTGCCTGGGAGGGCCGTCAAGGCTCGGCGGCACGGGGCCGGGAACCGGGAAACCTTCCTGGCCGCAGCACCGAGGCGCGCGCGGCGGGGCCGTGGGTCGCCGGGGAACCGCCGGTGGCCGGGGTGCGGCCCGTGCGCCCGGGAACGGCGGGGGGGGGGGGGGGGGGGGGGGGGG
>NZ_JBPKBH010000010.1:27915-65668 GCF_051388915.1 Yinghuangia sp. YIM S09857
CGCCCCGCGTCCCGCGTCCCCTGTCGTGCCGGGGGGCGTGTCTGTTGTTCGTCCGCGGCCCGTTCGTCCGCGGCCTGTTCGTCCGCCGTCGGATCGGCGTCCGTACGCGGACTGCCGGGCCTCCGCCCGACGCCCGCTCAGCGCCCCGTGAGGGGCACCGAGCCCGCGACCAGCAGCCCGCGGCGCCCGGCCTCGCGCAGCGCGGCGCCGAGCTCGTCGTTGCCGGTGTGGATGCCGATGGTCCCGACCGGCGCCGCGTACAGCAGCACGACGCCGTTGGAGCGGGCCGCGCTCAGCCAGGCCTCCGGCACCTCGGCCGGGACCTGCGCCTGCCACCACGCCTCGGTGCGGCCGCCCGCGCCCGGGAACAGCACCGAGGTGAGGAACCCGCCGTCCAGCACCACCGACCAGCCGCTGAGCAGCGGCGGGAGGGTCATGTCGGGGGCGGCGACCGAGCTGAAGCCGCGTTCGGTGAGCAGCGACAGGAACTCGTCGCGCGCGCCCTGCGTGCCGGGCCGGGCGACCGCCGCGCCGGGCTCGACGACCAGGGCCGCGTAGGTGATCCCGTCGCAGACCATCATGCTGCCGGTGATCGAGATGGGCACCGGTCCGCCCGGCACCACGGTCGGGGTCGGGACGTTGGACGGGTCGCCCTGCTGGGCCGCGATGAGCGGCTCGACGGCGGCATCCGAGACCGGGATGACCTGCGACGGGATGCAGCGGGCGTGGGCGAACGCCAGGACCGCGGTCTCCTGCGCGAGGTACAGCAGCGCGCTGGTCTCCTCGACGGTCGTGTCGCCGCCGCCCCGGCACGAAGCGCACGCGTAAGTCTGCGGTCCGGTCTCCCCGGACACGAGCCGGGTGGCCTCGTCGTCGCCGATCTCGGCGCGGACCTCGGGGCTGACGTCCAGCAAACGTGACACGGTTTCGCTCCTCGTTGTGGCGGGGTTGGTCGCGGGTATCGCGCCCGGACGTTACCGTCACGTCACGTTGGGTGACCTCTGTTGGCCGAGAACGTCACCCTTACGAGCGGTTTGGATGCGCTGCGGACCTGCTCCGTACGGGGGAATTCGGGTTTGCGCGCGCCGGGGCGCTCAGCCGAACGTCCACTGCGCGTCGGGCGTCACCGGGCAGGTGTAGTCGAGCGCCGAGGCTCCGGCGACGAACGCGCGGAACGCCGCCTCGACGGGCACCTTCGCCGCGTCCGCCGGAAGCCCCGGGCCGTCGTGCCGGGACATGCGGTACGCCACGCGGCAGCCGTTCTCCTCGCCCGTCTCCGCGTTCTTCTTCGTGCCCGTCCCGTCGACCGCGCCGACCACCGTGCCGGGCGGCGTCGCGGTGGTGACCTTGGTGTCCTTGGGCGGCAGGGGAGTCGAGTACGGCGGCACCGGGAGCCGCTGGGACAGGCGCGGGCGCTCGCCGGGGATCTCCGCGGAGGGTGCGATGTAGCCGTGCGCGACGGTGAAGGAGAGCGCCCGTACGCCGTCCAGGTAGAGGTCGCAGGTCTGCACGTAGCCCTCGCGGCCGGGGGTGCGCGCGGCGGTCCACCGGCCGCGCTGGTCGCCCGCCGCCGCGGGCCCGAGCGCACCGGGCGGCAGGACCTCGCAGACGGGCGCGTCCGTGAGCGGGACGCGCGGCGGGGCGGGGGCGATCGGCGCGGGGTTGGCGGGCGGCGTCTGGCCGCAGCGCGACGCGTCGTAGACGCCTGCGGCCAACTTGCCGGTGAGCGCGGCCAGTTGCTCGCGGCGGTCGGCCCCCGGGTCGCCGACGATGCGGCCGCGGACGACCACGGGGGCCTTGACCGCGCGCCCCGCGTCGTCGGTGATGCCCAGCGTGCATTCGGTGGTGACCCACACGTCGTCCGGCCCGGCCATGCCGTTGAAGTTGTCGCCGACGAACGGCGACGCGCTCGAACTGGTCGACCCGGCGAGCTGCACCAGCTCGGACCCGGCCATGTTGGGCAGGTACGCGGACCCGACGAAGCTGACGCCGTCGACGGTGACCTGGCAGCGCTGCAAGGGGTACTTGAAGATGGGCCGCTGCTCGTCGCGCGTGGTGGGCTTGCCCTTCGGCAGCAGCGCGGTGATTTCGGCGGTGTTCAGCAGGCCCGAGCAGACCTCGTCGGGGACCGGCCGCGCCTTCGCCTTGCCCTCCACCCCGCAGGCGCTGAGCAGTGCGGCGGCGGCGACGCCGACCGCGACGGCGCGCGCGAACGGCGCCCGTCGTACCGGGCGCGGCAAACGGGGGAGGCGGGCCTGCGTCGACACGCCCCGAACAATAGCGGGCGGCGGGCCCCGGGGCTCAGCCGCGGCGGGTCTTGACCATCCAGCCGGTGAACGCGCCGACCGCGAAGGTCCCGATCAGCACGATCCACATGGGCGCCTCGACCGTGGGGATCCAGAACCGGATCGACGCGGACGCGGTGTTGGCCAGCACGAACCACACGCTCAGGACGACGATCGCGATCGTCGTCCAGGTTCGGTTGTCGATCTGCGCGAGGAAGTTTCCGGTTCCTCCGCTTTTGCTGCTGCTTGACATGTTTTCAGGCTAAGTCCGAATCGTGCGGCATGCCCCGCAGGCGCTGCGCCCGGCCGCGCGGGGTCGCCCGAATGCCAAGAGTTGTTAAAGTTGCATTCAGCAACTAATGTGCCCTACAGTTGTACCCGGCAACGACTCTGCCGCGTTGCTCCGGGACGTGCGCGAAACGTGCGGGAAGACCGGTCGAGAAGACTTGTGAGGGGCGTCCGGCCCCGGCGCGATCCGCCGGAGGCGGGCTTCGAAGGGAAGTAGTACGCATGGCGAGCTCCGCCGCATCAGCCGCGACAGCCGGCGCCGGCTCCGGTACCGGAGGCATCTCCGCCGAGCCGATGTCGCACCGCCGCATCATGGAGGCCCTGTCCGGCCTCCTGCTCGGCATGTTCGTGGCCATCCTGTCGTCGACGATCGTCAGCACCGCACTGCCCCGGATCATCGGCGACCTGGGCGGCGGGCAGTCCGCGTACACCTGGGTCGTCACCGCGACGCTGCTCGCGATGACCTGCACCACGCCGATCTGGGGCAAGCTGTCCGACCTGTTCAGCAAGAAGCTGCTGGTGCAGCTCGCGCTCACCATCTACGTCGTCGGCTCGATGCTCGCCGGACTCGCGCAGAGCGCCGGGATGCTGATCGGCTTCCGCGTCATCCAGGGCATCGGCGTCGGCGGCCTGACCGCGCTCGCGCAGGTCATCATGGCCGCGATGATCTCGCCGCGGGAACGCGGCCGCTACACCGGCTACCTGGGCGCCACCTTCGCGCTCGCCACCGTCGGCGGCCCGCTCATCGGCGGCGTCATCGTCGACTCGGCGCTGGGCTGGCGCGGCTGCTTCTACGTCGGCGTGCCCTTCGCCGTCGTGGCGCTGGTGATCCTCCAGAAGACGCTGCACCTCCCGGTGGTCCGCCGCGAGGGCGTGCGCATCGACTACCTCGGCGCCACGCTCATCAGCGGCGGCGTCGCGCTGCTGCTGATCTGGGTCACGCTGGCCGGCGAGCAGTACGACTGGGTCTCCTGGCAGACCGGCGCGATGATCGGCGGCGCGCTCGTGCTGCTCGGTCTGGCCGTCGCCGTCGAGCGCCGGGCCGCGGAACCGGTCATTCCGCTGTGGCTGTTCCGCGACCGCACGATCGTCCTGGCGGTCCTCGGCAGCCTCGCGGTCGGCCTGGCGATGATGGGCGCCTCGGTGTTCCTCAGCCAGTACTTCCAGATCGCGCGCGGCAAGTCCCCGACGGTCTCCGGGCTGATGACCATGCCGATGATCCTCGGCCTGGCCCTGACCTCGACGGTGGTCGGCCGCCTCATCACCGCGACCGGACGCTGGAAGCGCTACCTGGTCGGCGGCGGCGTCGCGCTCACCGCGGGCCTGGTCCTGATGGGCACGGCACGGTACGACACCAACCTCGTCCTGCTCGGCGGCTTCATGTTCCTGGTCGGCGTCGGGGTGGGCGCGCTCCAGCAGAACCTGGTGCTGGCCGTCCAGAACGCGGTGCCGCTGCACCAGCTCGGCGCGGCCAGCTCGATCGTCGCGTTCTTCCGCAGCCTCGGCGGCGCGGTCGGCGTGTCCATCCTCGGCGCGGTCATGTCGCACCGGGTGGCGGGCTACCTGGCCGACGGCGGCGTGGGCGGCGGGGGTGCGGGCGGCGGGATCCCGGACGTGCGCCACCTGCCGCCGGGCGTGCGGGACGTGGTGGAGAGCGCGTACGGGCACGCCATCGGCGACATCTTCCTGGTCGCGGCGCCGTTCGGGCTGATGGCCCTGCTGGCGGTGCTGCTCATCAAGGAGAAGCCGTTGCAGACCGCGAAGCAGGTTGCGGCGCAGGCGTCGGGGCCGGGTGGCGGATCCGACGCGGCTGGTGACGCGGGCGCGGCGGCCTCGGCGCCTTCGGCGGCCGGGACCGGCGAGGCGGGGGAACGGCGGGACGCGGCCGCGGAGCCGTCGCGTACGTGACCGCGGTCGCCTGACCCGCACTCGACGGCCGTCCCGGCCGCCTGCGCCGGGGCGTCCCGGCCGCCTGCTCCGGGCGTCCCCACGAAGCGTGCCCCGTCGAGCCTTCTCAGCTCCCACGGCGGCGGCACGGCACGGCCCCGTCTGCTCTCTTCCGAGGCGGACGGGGCCGCGCCATGGCCGGGCGTGTCGGAGGGCCTGCTGCGTCAGAGGTCCGGGTCGAAGACGTACGCGATGCGCCGGGCGGACTCCGGTTCCAGGTCGAGGTGTTCCCGCGCCGCGCGGGCCATCACCTGGGTGAGGGCGTCCGGTTCCGCGACGAAATCGCCGACGATGAGCTGCACCGCGTGCTCGACCGCCAGGGACCGCGGCGGCAGCACGGTCCAGGTCTGGTATGCCGCGAACGGGTCGGCGCCGGGGCGGAGTTGCACCAGCGGCGGCAGGTCGTCCCAGTCCGCGGGGAGGTCGGGGTCGCACGGCCGCGGGCGAACCGGCACCGCGCCGCTGTGGTCGCGCAGGAGTCCGAGGCGCAGCAGTTGCCAGACCGACGCGAGGAACGGGCCGGACCACCGGCGTCCGTCCGCGGTGTCCTCGAAGACCCGGACGTCCGGGAAGACGCCGCCGCCGGACAGCCACCCGGTCCTGCCGACCGGCGGCCGATCGACGTCGCAGCTGTCGGCGGGTGCCTGGACGAGGCGGGCGAGCACCGATTCGGCGAGCCGGTGCCCGTCGACGCGGGCGCACACGGACCCGCGCGCGAGGTAGTCGACGCGCAGCCCGCACGCCTGGGCCTGGGTCAGCAGCATCGGCACGAACTCGGCGGGGGAGGAGAACCGCCCGAAGTAGTCGTCGACCACGACGCAGGTGCTGATCCGGGGGCGGCCCCGGGCCACGCCCGCGGCGACGCGCTCGCGCAACCCGGCGAGATGCCCGGCGACCAGTGCGAAGTGCTCGCGCAGTCGCTCGGGGCCGTCCTCGAACTCCGCCGCGGACAGGCGCCCGAGCCCGATCGACGCGTGGGACAGCGGGACGGCCTCGGTGCGGGAGACGGTGGCCGTCTCGGGCAGGACGCTCACGCCGACCCGTCCCGAAACGGCGACCGGCACGGCCCCGGGGCTGCGGACCGCTCACGCCCCAGGGCCCGCCCGAGACCGGCGGGGGTCTGATCCATGCACCGATGGTAGACCCGCGAAGGGCAGGCGCCCCGGGCGATCAGTGCGGCGCGAGGTCCATGTCCGGCAGCGGGTACGGGAACTTGGCGCTCACGCCGCCGTCGACGGTCAGCACCTGGCCGGAGACGTACCGGGACAGCTCGCTCGTCAGGAACAGCAGCGGGCCCGCGATGTCGGCCGGACGCGCGACGTCGCGCACCGGGGCGTTCGCGGCGTTGCCCGCGCGGCCCTCCTCGCCGAGGTACGCCGAGACGCGCGGCGTCCACACCACGCCGGGCGCGACCGCGTTGACGCGCACGCCGGACGGCCCGAGCTCGACCGCGGCGGAGCGGACGAGCGACATCAGGCCCGCCTTCGCGGCACCGTACGCCGCGTGCATCGGCGCACCCGACAGCCCCGACACCGAGGCCACGAACGTGATCGTGCCGCCGCCGTGCCGGGCCATGTGCGCGCCGCCGAACTGCACGGCGAGCAGCGCGTGCCGCAGCACGATGTCGTGGTGCCAGGCCCAGTCCTCGTCGGTGGTCGACAGCAGGTCCTGGTAGCGGCTCATGCCGATGATGTCGACGACGGCGTGGACGCGGCCCAACTGCGTCTCCGCCTGTTGCCACAGCCCGGCGACGTCCTCGCGCGAGGTCGCGTCCCCGGACCACGCGAAGCCGTCGACCTCCTTGGCGATGTCCGCCGCCAGGTCCGCGTCCAGGTCGACGGCGAGGACCTTCGCGCCGCTCTGCGCGAGGGCGTGCGAGGCCTGCCGTCCGATGCCCTGGCCCGCGCCGAGGACGACGACGCCCTTGCCGTCGAGGCGCAGGCGTCCGAGGTAGTCGGGGACTTCGGTGTCATCGGTGCGAGTCATGCGTCCAGGACTATCTGACGGACCGTCAAGGAGCAAGGGGTCACCCCGGCGCGCCGCGGTCCGGACGGCCTTCCGGTGGCCGTTCCCGCCCCAGTCCGGGTCTTGTCGCCCGCTGCCCGCCGGTGCACTCTGTGGCATTGTTTGACTGAAGCAACCACATTTCCCGGAGGGTCGGCATGGGCGAGCACATGGGCCACGGCGTCAAGCAGCGCGACAAGGTCAAGATGACCCCCGAGGAGGTGAAGGCCTTCCTCGCCGAGCGGCACTCGATGACCATGTCCACCCTCAACCCCGACGGCACCATCCACTCCGTGGGCATGTGGTACGGCTTCCTTGAGGGCGAGATCGCCCTGGAGAGCAAGGCCAAGGCCCAGAAGGTCCTCAACCTGCGCCGCAACCCCGCCATCACCCTCCTCGTCGAGGCGGGCGACTACTACGAGGAACTGCGCGGCGTCTCCATCGTCGGCAAGGCCGAGATCGTCGAGGAGCCCGAGCGCATCTGGGAACTGGGCGTCGACGTCTTCAGCCGCTACACCACCCCGTACACCGAGGCCATGCGCCCGGCCGTCGAGATGATGCTGAACAAGCGCATCGTCATCAAGGTCATCCCCGACAAGATCGTCACCTGGGACCACCGCAAGCTGGGGCTCCCCAGCACCCGCCCCGCCGGCGCCTGAGTCGATGCATGAAGCCGATGCCTGAGTTGGTGCCTGAAGCCGACGGCTGAGTCGACGCCGGAAGCCGGTGCCTGCCGGCGCCCGAAACTGACGCCGACCGGGAGCCGCCCGCCGAGAACCACTCCCGGCCGGGCGGCTCGTGCGTCTGGTCCGTGTCGCGGCCGGCCGATGGGCGCGGGGCCTCGTCGGGTGCGCTCCCGCCCACGTGTTGTGACGCTCGATGGGCGCTCGAACACACAGGGCTATCGGGCGGATTGAGGGCTGGGGGATAAGCGAAGGTCGCCTGTCTTTTCCTTTGACCTTGACAAGGATATTGTCGGATCATCAGGATCGGCGGGCCTGGTCCCTCACGGCCGGAGCCCGCAGAGATAGGGGATTCAACGTGCCCATCGGATACACCCCCGAGCACCGGACCTTCGCCGAGTCGGTCGCCGGATTCGCCAAGCGCCACGCGCCGGTCGAGTCGACGCGGCGGGAGATGGAGGCGCTCTCGGCCGGAGCCGTGCCCGGGTTCTGGGACGGGCTCGTGGGGTCCGGGGTGCCGGCCATCCACATTCCGGAGGAGTACGACGGCGCGGGGGCCGGGATCCTCGACCTCGCCGTGGCGCTGGAGGAGACCGGGCGCGGGCTGCTGCCCGGGCCGCTGCTGCCGACGGTGCTCGCGAGCGGGCTGCTGGCGCGGTACGCCGGGCCCGAGCCCGCGAAGGCGCTGCTGCCGAAGTTCGCCGAGGGCGCGACCGGCGCCGTCGCCGTCACGCCGGGCCTGACCGCGCGCCCGACGCAGGTCGGCTGGGAGATCGACGGCGAGGTGGGCCCCGTGCCCGGTGCCGCCAACGCGCGGTACCTGCTGCTCGGCGCCCGGACCGGCGACGGCGAGGAGATCTGGTTCGTCGTGGCCCCCGGCGGGCGCGACACCATCGCGGTCGAGCCGCTGACCGGCGTGGACCTCGCCCGGGGCGTGGCCCGCGTGACGGTCCGGGGCCTGGAGGTCACCTCGGCCCAGGTGCTCCCCGGCGTGACCACCGAGCGGGTACGCCGCCTCGCCGCCGTGCTCGCCTCCGCCGAGGCCGTCGGCGTGGCGCGCTGGTGCTTCGAGACCGCCGTCGAGTACGTCAAGGTCCGCGAGCAGTTCGGCCGCGCGGTCGGCTCGTTCCAGGCCGTCAAGCACAAGGCCGCCAACCTCTTCACGCGCCTTCAGGTCGCCACCGCCGCCGCGTGGGACGCGGCCCGGGCCGCCGACGAGACCGGGGCCGACGCCGAGGACCAGTTGGAACTGGCCGCCGCCGAGGCCGCGATCGTGTGCCTGCCGGTGGCCCGCGAGATGGCGCTCGACTGCATCACGATGCTGGGCGGCATCGGCTTCACGTGGGAGCACGACATCCACTTCTACTGGCGGCGCGGCGTGTTCCTCGCGCAGCTCCTCGGCCCCACCGGCGACTGGGCCGAACTGCTGGGCCGCCGCGCGCTCGCCACTCTCGACGGCGGGCCCGAGCGCCGCTTCGACCTCGAAGTCGGCGGCGGGCTCGACGACTTCCGCGCCGAGGTCGCGGCAAACCTGGCCCGCGCCAAGGAGCTGGCGGAGCCGGCGCGGCGTCAGTTCCTGGCCGACGAGTGCGGGTACGTCTCCCCGCACTACCCCAAGCCGTACGGCATGGCTGCGGACCCCGCCCAGCAGATCGTCATCCAGCAGGAGTTCGCCGCCGCCGGGCTGACCCAACCGTCCACGGTCATCGGCGAGTTCGCGCTGCCGACGATCATGGCGCACGGCACCGACGCGCAGAAGGACCGCTACGTCCCGGCGACGCTGCGCGGCGACATCACCTGGTGCCAGCTCTTCAGCGAGCCGGGCGCCGGATCCGACCTCGCCTCGCTCGCCACCCGGGCCGAGAAGGTCGAGGGCGGCTGGAAGATCAACGGACAGAAGGTCTGGAACTCCAAGGCCCACGAGGCGCACTTCGGCATCTGCCTGGCGCGCACGGACCAGGACGTCCCCAAGCACAAGGGCATCACGTACTTCATCGTCGACATGGCCACGCCCGGCATCGACGTGCGGCCGCTCAAGCAGTCCAACGGGCAGTCCGAGTTCAACGAGGTGTTCCTCGAAGACGTCTTCGTGCCCGACGAGAACGTCGTCGGCGAGGTCAACCAGGGCTGGGTCATCACCCGCACCACGCTCGCCAACGAGCGCGTGATGATCGCGGGCGGCCCCGGCATGGCGGCGTTCGGCAAACTGCTCCAGGACATCGGGGCGTCCGGGGCGGTCGGCGCCTCGCAGGCGACCGCGGTCAAGCTCGGCGGGTTCGCCGCGGAGAACTGGGCGCTGCGCGCGCTGACCCTGCGCTCCACGCTCCAGCAGCTCTCCGGCCTGAACCCCGGCGCCGCGTCCAGCGTGCTCAAGCTGGCGGTCACCGAGCACCAGCGGGCCGTCGTCACCGCCCGTCTGGAGCGTGCGGCGGAATCCGGGCTCGCCGACGAGTGCCTGGACGGGCTCGCGGGGGAACTGGTCACCGCGTACCTCTCGATCCCCGCGGTCCTGCTGGGCGGCGGAACCCGCGAGATCCAGCTCAACGTGGTGGCCGAGCGCATTCTCGGACTGCCGCGCGGCTGACCCGGCCGCACCGCGCCGCACCGGAAAGGACGTTGCCTTGCCCGCTCCGCTCGACGAGTACCCGGTCCACCAGACGCCGCTGTCCATCGCACGCGTCGCCAGCAGCGACCGCAACTTCTACGACCGCTACTACTTCAACGCGCACGACCGCACGGGCGACGTGTTCGTCGTGACCGGGTACGGCGTCTACCCCAACCTCGGGGTCAAGGACGCCTTCGTCACCGTCGGGCGGCGCGGGCGGCACACCACCGTCCGGTTCTCCGACGTCTTCGACGCGGCCACCGACGACCGGCTCAACCCGGCCGTCGGCGGGTACCGCATCGAGGTCAAGGAGCCGCTGAACGAACTGCGTGTCGTGTGCGACGGAGCCGACCACGGCATCGCCATGGACCTGACGTGGCGCGGCAGCTTCCCGGCCGTCGACGAGGAGCCGCACGTCCTGCTGCGCGACGGCCGCGTGGTGCTCGACGCGCAGCGCTTCGCCCAGGTCGGCTCCTGGGAGGGCACGCTCAACGTCGAGGGCACCGACTACGCCGTCACCCCCGACACCTGGCTGGGCACCCGCGACCGCTCGTGGGGCATCCGGCCGAGCGGCGAAGCCGAGCCGCCCGGGCGCGCCGCCGCCGAACGGGACCCGAACGGCGGCATGTGGTGGACGTACGTGCCGCTCCGCTTCGACGACTTCGCGATCATCGTGATCGTGCAGGAGGAGCCGGACGGCACCCGCACCCTCAACCAGGCCACCCGCGTCTGGCCCGCCGAGACCGGGCGGCGCCCCGAGCAACTGGGTTGGCCCGAGTTCGACATCGAGTACGCCTCCGGCACCCGCGACCCGGTGCGCGCCACCCTGCGCATGAAGGACCTCACCGGCAAGCCGGTCGTCGTCGAGGTCGAACCGCTCGGCCACGTCGTCCTCAACGCCGGACCCGGCTACGGCATGGACCCCACCTGGACGCACGGCCAGTGGCGGGGGCGGGACTGGAGCGAGGGCGTCGTGGTCGACACCGCCAACGACGAAGCCGCCGCCGGACGCGCCCGGTTCAGCATCATCGACCACGTCGCCCGCGCCACCTGCGACGGCGCGGAGGGGTGGGGCCTCTTCGAGCACGGCTGCCTCGGCCGCCACGATCCCTCCGGTTTCGCGGACTTCGCGTCCGTCGCTCCCTAGGCGTGCCCGGGATCCGCAAGTGCGCCCGGTACGGGGCCACTTCGCGGATCCCCGGCGCAATCGCCGTCCGTACCCGTCCGCTTCGTACGACGACAGCATCCACAAGGGACCGCGGTCCCGGGAGGTAACCGTGCACATCGCCTACACACCGGAGCAGGAAGAACTGCGCCGGGAGCTCCGCGAGTACTTCGCCGGGATCATGACGCCGGAGGTCCGCGAGTCGCAGGCATCCGGCGAGACCACCCTCCAGGGCCGCGACGGCGCGTACTGGAAGGTCGCGAACCGCATGGGCCGCGACGGCTGGCTCGGCATCGGCTGGCCGAAGGAGTACGGCGGCCAGGACCGCTCCATGATGGAGCAGCTCATCTTCACCGACGAGGCCACCCTCGCCGGTGCCGCGGTGCCGTTCCTGACCATCAACACCGTCGGCCCGACGCTGATGGAGTACGGGACGCAGGAGCAGCGGGACTTCTTCCTGCCCAAGATCCTGTCCGGGGACCTGCACTTCTCCATCGGTTACTCGGAGCCGGAGGCCGGCACCGACCTCGCGAACCTGCGCACCCGCGCGGTGCGCGACGGCGACGACTTCGTCATCAACGGCCAGAAGATGTGGATCTCGCTGATCCACGTCGCCGACTACCTGTGGCTGGCCGCGCGCACCGACCCGGACGTCAAGGCGCACAAGGGCCTGACCATGTTCCTGGTGCCGACCGACACGCCCGGCCTGTCGTGGAGCGAGGTCAGGACGCTCGCCGGCCAGACGGTCAGCCAACTGACCTTCGAGGACATGCGGGTGCCCGCGTCGGCGGTCGTCGGCGAGGTCAACGGCGGCTGGTCGCTGATGACCGGGCAGCTCAACCGCGAGCGCGTGGCACTGTGTTCGGCGGCGGGCGTGCAGCTCGCGCTGCACGAGACGCGCCGCTGGGCCGAGGACACCCTGCTGCCGGACGGCACCCGGGTCATCGACCAGGAGCAGGTGCAGCTCAACCTCGGCCGCGTGCACGCCAAGGTCGAGTACCTCAAGCTGATCAACTGGAAGATCGCCTGGGCGGTCGACCACGGGGCGAAGGTCGGTCCGGCGGACGCGTCGGCCACCAAGATCTTCGGCACCGAGTTCGCCACCGAGGCGTACCGGCTGCTCATGGAGTGCTTCGGCGAGGATGCGTACCTCACCGCGGACGCCCCCGGCTCGGTGCTGCGCGGCCGGATCGAGAAGATGTACCGCTCGGCGCTGATCCTCACCTTCGGCGGCGGCACGAACGAGATCCAGCGCGACATGATCGCGATGTTCGGCCTGCGGATGCCGCGTCCGCCGCGCTGAACCCGACCCACCGTCAACCACCTTTCACGACAAGGGAGATGCGAAATGGACTTCGCATACACCGAAGAGCAGAAGGACCTGGTGGGTCTGGTCCGGCAGATCCTCACCGAGCGCGTCACGCACGAGTCGCTGACCGCGCTGGAGGCGAAGGTCACCGGCGAGGGCGCGCCGCGCTTCGACCGCGAGCTGTGGGGCGAGCTGGGCAAGGCCAACATCCTCGGCATCTCGCTGCCGGAGGAGTTCGGCGGCTCGGGCCTGGGCGTCCTGGAGCAGGTGCTGGTGCTGGAGGAGGTCGGCCGTACGCTCGCCCCCGTGCCGGTGTACGCGTCGATCGCCGTTGCGGCGGCGGCAGTTGCCGAGCACGGCACGGACGAGCAGAAGGCGGCCTGGCTGCCGGGCGCCGTTTCCGGCGAGAAGATCCTGACCGCGGCGCTCGCCGAGCGCCTGGGCCGCGACGCCGCCGCCCCGGCCGTCAAGGCCACACGCGTGGACGGCGGTTGGAAGCTGGACGGCGTCAAGACCGCGGTCCCGGCGGCGACCCTCGCCGACGTCATCCTGGTCCCGGCCGCGACCGACGACGGCGTTGGGGTCTTCCTGGTCGCCCCCGGTGGCGAAGGGGTCACGCTCACACCGCAGTCGACCACCGCCAAGGAGATCGCGGGCGAACTCACCCTCGACGGCGCGGTGGTGGACGACTCGGCGCTGCTGGGCGGCGTGGTCGACACGGCGGTGGCCGTGTGGCTGCGCGACCGCGCGACGCTCGGGCTGTGCGCGCTCCAGCTCGGCGTGACCGAGAAGGCGATGCGCTCCGCCGCCGAATACACCACCACGCGCGAGCAGTTCAAGCGCCCGGTGGGCTCCTTCCAGGCGGTCGGGCACCGGCTCGCGGACTGCTACATCGACGTCGAGGCGATCCGCCTGACGACGTGGCAGGCCGCGTGGCAGGTCGGCGAGGGCCTGGACGCCACCGAGGCCATCTCGACGGCGAAGTTCTGGGCGGCCGAGGGCGGCCACCGCGTGGCGCACGCGGTCGTGCACGTGCACGGCGGCATGGGCATCGCCGAAGAGTACTTCGTGCATCGGTACTTCGTGCACGCCAAGCAGATCGAGTTCTCCCTGGGCGGGGCGAACGAGCACGCGCTGCGCATCGGGGCGGCCTTCGCGGCCACGCCGGCGGGCGAGTACGTCTGATCCTGGGCGTCGCCTCTTCGGAGTCTCCGGACGCGCACGTGTGAAGGGCCTGTGTCTTCCGCCGACGGGCGTGGGCGCAGGCCCTTCCAGGCTGGTCTGTGGGCGGGCCCGGGTTCTTGCAGGCGGGCCTTTGGGCGGGCCTGTGGGGCGGGCCTTCGGGCGGTCTTCGGGCGGGCCTGCGGGCGCGCCTGCGGGACCGGCCAAGTAGCACCGTCGGCGGTCCGACCCGCTCGCCGCCCGGGTCGCCGTGCGCGGCGTGGCTGCGAGCACCGGGCCCCGCACGCGGTACTGCGCCGTCGCGCTGCCCGCCGACCGCGTCAACCCGAGCACCGATCTGTCCCCGGCCTGTCCCGCGCCCCCGCCGAAGCGCCGCTGAGGGCGGGGCCCGCCCGGCGCGGGGCGCGGCTGACGCCACACCGCGTCTCCCTCGACTCCCCTCCCGTTGCCGCATAAGGTGACGCGGTCAAGCAGTTGGGCCACGGCCCGGATACGCAGGGGAGTGGCGATGGACGCGGACGTGATCGTCGTCGGCGGCGGCACGAGCGGCGCGGTCCTCGCGGCGCGGTTCTCCGAGGACCCCGGGCGGCGCGTCCTGCTGCTCGAACAGGGGCCGGACGACGCCGAGTACGACGCGAGTGTGCTGCGTCCGGCCTCGGCGGGGGACGTGTGGGCGGGTACGCCGTTCGCGCGCCCGTACCCGATGTCCGCCGGCGCCGACCGCACGGTGCGGATGGTACGCGGACGGGTCCTGGGCGGGACGTCGGCGGTGAACTACCTCGCCACGATGCGCGGCCAGCCGTCCGACTACGACGCGTGGGCGGCGCGCGGCCTCGACGGCTGGGGCTGGCCCGACATCCTCGCGACCTTCCGCGCGATGGAACGCGACCTCGACTTCGGCGACACCGAACTGCACGGCGGTAGTGGCCCGTTGGTGGTACGTCGGTCTCCGCTCGGCGAACAGTCCCCGTCGCACCAGGCGTTCCAGGCCGCGGTGCGCACGCTCGGCATCCCGTGGGCCGACGACGTGAACGACCCACGGCAGCTTCCGGGCATCGGCATATTCCCGCTTACGACGTCGCCCGACGGCACCGAGCGCCTGACCGTCAGCCGCGCGTACCTGACCGAGGAGGTCCGCGCCCGCCCCAACCTCCGGATCGTCACCGGCGCGACGGCCGCCCGCGTCACCCTCGTCAATGGCCGGGCGACCGCCGTCGTCACGTCCGACGACCGCACCTACTCCACCACCGACGACGGCGAGATCATCGTCGCCTGCGGCGCCACGGGATCGCCCGCGCTCCTCCAACGCTCGGGCATCGGGCCCAAGGCTCTCCTCGACAGCCTCGGCATCCCGGTCGCCCTCGGCCTCCCCGGCGTGGGCGCGAACCTCCAGGACCACCTCGGCATCGCACTGCTCTACCGGCACCCGGGCGGAACTCCGCTACGCGGCGGGCCCGTTCAGCCGGTCTGGGTGGGCCGTACCCCCGAGGCGACCACCATCGACTTCCACGTCCTCACCCTCCCGGTCGGCGAACCGGCGGACCAGGGAACGCACTTTTCCATCGTCCCCTTCCTCCTCGACGTCTCCGGCCGCGGAACGGTCGCCATCACCACCACCGACCCCGACGCGGAGCCCTCCGTCGCCATGCCGACCCTCACCGACCACGATCTCGCCCGCGTGGACTGGCTGTTGGGCCGTATCGCCGACATCGAGGACTCCGAGCCCTTCACCGCATTGGCCGCCGAGCGCGTCCACCCGATCGCCGACCTCCGCGCCCCTTCCGCCGCCGCGTCCCTGGCCGCCGCCGGCCTCATCAGCTACGGCCACCTCGGCGGCACCTGCGCCATGCGTCCCGACGGAGACCCACAAGCCGTTCTGGACTCCCACTGCCGCGTCCGAGGCATCTCCGCCCTCCGCGTAGTGGACGCCTCCACCATGCCGAAACTCCCGGCCGGAAACACGTACCTGGGCTGCGTGATGATGGCCGAACGCGCCGCCCGCCTCCTCTGAGTAGTCATCGGACAGGGACCTCGGCCCAAACCGTTTTCGCCTCAACTCCCGTCCGGTACCAGCCCCATCGCCGCGCCACGGCCGCCACCAGGAGCAGCCCGCGCCCGCACACCGCATCGACCGAGGGACAACCGGACCGGGGCACGACATCCCCGCGTCCGTCCAAGACCTCCACCTGCACCACCTCCGGGCTGTCCAGATCCGGCAACACACCCAGCCGCAGCACGATCACCGCTCCGTTCCGTGCCCCGTGCGTCGCCGCGTTCGCCCCCAACTCCGCGACGACGAGCGCCACCCGCTGCGCAACCTCCGACCCCGCAGGCCACCCCCACGCGGCGAGTTGCGCGCCGGCCGCGATCCGCAGTCGGCGTACACCAAGCGGAGCGGCCTCGGCCTCACAGGCGAACTGGCTAGGGGAGCGGCGCTGTTCGTTGCCGCGCGTGCTGATGTCCATGCCGAGGAGCCTGGACGTTCCGTTTGGGCCCCGACCAGTCTCGGCCACCGTACGCGTCGCCCATGTACGGAACGGACGGCCCGACCTGTACGACGCGTACGAACAACGGGCATACGTGGCACCGACGTTGACTACGATGAGTGTCAAGAGAGGTGTGCTGCGCGAAGAGTGAAGGCACGGTGCCCATGGCGGAGCACGAACCACTGGACGAGGTCGGCGGCGCGGACCTGTTCCGCGTGCTCGGTCGCCAAGTTCGCGTGTTGCGCGAGTGCGCGGGCTTGTCGCGGCGGGAGTTGGGGCACCAGCTCGGGTAGAGCGAGGAGACTGTGTTCTCGGTCGATCGCGGTCGGCGCACGCCACAACCGGAGTTCCTGGAGGCGGTTGACCGCCTGGTGGACGGCAGGGGAGTGCTGTCGGTGGCAGTTGAGGACGTCGAACGCGCGAAGTCGCGGTCGAGAGTGCGCCACCCGTCCTGGTTCCTCGACTACGCGCGCCTGGAAAGGGCCGCAGTCGAACTGCACTTCTACGCGACCCTCACGACCCCCGGGCTGCTGCAAACCGAGTCATATGCACGCGCCATTTTCACGGCTCGCCAGCCGCTGCTGGGTGAGCGCGAGATCGAGGACAGGGTGGCCGCTCGGCTGTCGCGGCAGGAGATCCTGACAACTTGGCCGCTTCCGATGGTCAGCGTGGTCATCGAGGAGGCGGTGCTGCGGCGTTGCATCGGCGGCTTTCGCGTCCAGCAGGATCAACTCGCAAGTCTGCTGCGCATCGGCGCCATGCGGAACATGCATTTGCAGGTCCTGCCGCTGAGTTGCGAAGGACACGCGGGCATGGAGGGGCCCTTCATCCTGCTGACCCCCAAAAGGGGAGACACCAGGTGGCCTACGTGGAGGCGCAAGATGTCAGCAAACTGGTGACTGACCAGGAGCAAGTTCGTATCCTGGCCGCACGCTACGGCAGTATCCGAGCGCAGGCGCTCGACCCTGTCCAATCCCTGGCGTTGATCGAGAAGGTGCGGCGAGAACTATGAGCAACCGTAGGCAAGCTGGGACGGCCCGCGCCTTCGCGTGGCGCAAGAGCAGCTACAGCGGGGGCAATGGCGGAGAGTGTGTCGAAGTTGCCGTTGGGGAACCTGGGTTGCTGGTTCGGGACTCGAAGGTGCCTGGGCTCGGGCGTCTTGCGGTGACGTCGCGGTCGTGGTCGGCGCTGACTTCGTCTCTGTCGGTCTCGAACTCGGTCTAGGGCAAATATTCAGCGGCGTCTGACAGCAGTTGGCGAGTCTCGGACGGACATCGTCCTTCGACGCGTTCGGATCGGTGTCCACTTCGACGCCGACCCGAACGCGCACGCAGGATTCCGCCGGGATCAGTTCTCGCAGCCGATGCCGTCACCATCACGGTCGAGGTGGTCGTCGTATCCGGGATCGCCCCGGTGGATCGGAGCCGCCCCCGCCGCGCGTACTGCCGCGCAGTTGGCGTAGTTCACCACTGCCGGTCGCGATGTGGTCGGTGCGGGTGCCTGCGTTGGACGCCTCGTCGTCGGTGTCGCCGCCCTCGTTGTGGCCGGGGCCGCCGGCCTGGTTGCCGGCGGTGCCGCCGGGCGGGTTTCCACTGGTTCGGGCGGCGCCTCCGTGGTCGGGGGCGCGCTTGTCGGCATCTGTTCCGGTGCTGTCGTGGCCACGACCGGCGCTGCTGCCTCCGTCGTCGGCGGCGGGGCCGAACTACTCGGCGCCGCGGGTGTGGTGCTCACCACCGCCGGCTCCTTCGGCTTGTCCGCCTCCTCGTCCTTCGGGTCGCCCGCGGCGCTTCCTATAGCGACGACGAGGAACACAAACCCTGCCACCGCGGCGACGATGTGCCGTGTGGCGCCGCGCCATATCCCCGCGCGGTACAGCAGGAATATCCCCACCGGCGCGAACAGGATCAGCAGGGCGACGATCCACCCCGTCCTGGTGTGCCACGGCTGCCGCATCGCCGAAGGCGGTGGCGGTGGTGGCGGCGGTGCTCCCCACGGTTGGTTCGAGTAGGTCACGCGTCCCACCCCCGGGACGCGACATGGTGCAGCGGGCTGTTTTCGGGCGCGACAGGTACGCGCATGTTCCCCACCCCCCAAGGTCAGGCCGCGACCGTAGCGGAATCCGACCGACCGGATGGGCGTATTCGGGAATCCGTGACGGATACGCGATTCGCGATGAGCCGTTCCGCGATTCGTGGGACCTCGGCGGCCCTCCGTGGCAACGTTTCCGCGGCCCCGGGTTGTTGAGGGGATGGCGGGACGTTGCGCACAGGAGGGACCGACTTCATGCAGGATCCGCCCGGCTTTCGGGAGTACGTCGCGGCACGCAGGGACCACTTGGTGCGCATCGGCGTTCTCCTGACCGGGGACCGGCATCTCGCCGAGGACCTGGTACAGGCTGCGCTGGTGCGGGTGTGGCCGCGCTGGGCGCGGGTCAGCCGGGGCGAGAACGTGGACGCGTACGTCCGCCGGGTGATGACCAGCACGTTCCTGAACTGGCGCCGACGCAAGTGGCACGGCGAGTTCCCGACCGACGTCGGGGCCGACGCGGACTTCCTGGCCCTCCCGGACGGTGGCGGCGACGCCTTCGCCCGCTGGGACGACGCCGAGGCGCTGCTGACCGACCTGCGCAGCCTGCCGCCGCGCCAGCGGGCCGTGGTCGTGCTGCGCTTCTACGACGACCTGAGCCTGGACGAGTGCGCCGAGGCGCTGGGGTGCAGCGTCGGGACGGTCAAGAGCCAACTGCACAGGGCACTGGGCACGTTGCGGGAGACGGCGGCCCGACGGGATCGACGGGACGCGGCGACGCTCAAGGAAAGGGCGGACTCATGATCCGGGAACACGACAACCGGGCGCAGGACATGGACGACGGCGACCTGCGCACCGGCATGCGCCGCGCGGTGGCCGAGGTCGTGGCGCCGCTCGACCTGTACGAGCAGGTGGCCGGATCCGCCCGCAGGCGCCAGCGGGCCCGCGTGCAAGTCGGCGCCGGGGCCGTGGTGCTGGCCCTGGGCGCGGCCGTGGGAGTCGGCATCGGCGATCCGTTCGAATGGCGCGGCGGCGACCAGGCGGACACGGCCACCCCGGACCTGGGCGGACCGACCAGGGGCGTGCCGAACCTCCCCGCACCGGTCACCGGTGCACCGGCGCCGGGGGAGGAACCGCCCGGCACGGCCCTGACCACGTGCCCGACGAGCCAGCCGGAGGCGTCCAACCCCGGTGTGACACAGGGCCCGATGCTGCCCGACCATCCCGGCAAGGTGCTGGTGTGCGAATACCCGTTGCCCGCACCGGGTTCGCAGCCGAGCGGTGTGACGCTGTCACCCTCCGCCGCCGAGCACTTCGCGCGTATGGTGAACAGCCTTCCACAAAGCCCGAATTGGGACGGCGGCGTCTGCTTGCTCGGAGCACCCGGCCAGGCCGTGTTCTTCCGCAACGCCGCGGGCAACGAGGCGGTCCTGCGGGTCGGGGGCAGTTGCTTCAACGCCCTGACCGACGGCCGCGTGCAAGTCCCCTGGGACGGCCGCACCCCCATGGTCCGCTTCCTCCCCACCTGACCGCCGCCACCGAGAACACGAGGGCAGCCGGACCCCGTCCTGAAATCGGCGCCGCGAAACCGACCCAAGAGCGGAACTCGTCCTGGAGCGCGGCGACGGGTGGGTGTGCTTCGGGAGCTGAGGTGGAACCCGGTCAGTGCTCCGCGTTCTCCGTCGGGCGTAGGTCCTTGGGGATCCGGGTCCAGGCCAACACGGCGGCGCCGAGGGGGAGTACGGCGGCGATCAGGAACGTCGGGGTCATTCCCTCGGTGAACGCCGCGGCGGCGTGCGAGAGCAGGTCGGCGCCGGCCATACCGCCGATTCCGCCCGCGACGTGGGCGGCCTCGCCGATGGAGTCGCGCACCGAGTCGGCGACCGGGCCGTCGCCGAGGTCCGGCAGGTGCGTCCGGTACAGCGCCGCGGCGAGGCTGCCGAGGATCGCCACGCCCATGGCCGCGCCGAGTTCGTAGCAGGTCTCCTCGATCGCGGCCGCGCCGCCGACGTCGCGGGACGGGGTGGCGGCCATCAGCGTCACCGACGCGACCGTGGTCGCGACGCCCGCGCCGCCGCCCAACAGACCGAGGGCCACCGCGATTTCGAGGTAGCTGATCGAACCCGAGTGGTTCACCAGCCACGGCAGCGCGAGGGCCACGGCCATCATCAGCAGCCCCGAGCCCAGCACGTGCCGGATGGCGAAGCGGTGCATCAGCACGGGCGTGACGATCGACGTCAGGATGAGCGCGACCGGCGCCGGGAGCAGGCGTACGCCCGCCTCCAAGGGTGAGAAGCCCTCCGCGTACTGGAACCACTGCGTCACGAGGAACAGCACCGCGCCCATGGCGATCATGCTCAGGAAGATGGCCGCCGCGGCGATGCCGAACGACCGGTTCGCGAACAGCCGGACCTGCAACAACGGGTGCGCGATGCGCAGTTGGCGGCGGATGAAGACGGTGAGCGCGACCGCCGCGACCGCGAGGAGTGCCCAGGCGAGCGGGTCGGCCACGCCGCCCTTGCCGAGCTGCTTGATGCCGCCCGCGAGTGCCAACATGCCGACGATCGACTGCGCGACGCCCCACCAGTCCCAGCGTCCGGCCCGTGGCTTGCGCGACTCCGGCACCAGCCACGCGCCGAAGCCGATCACCGCGAGCGCCACCGGGATGTTGAGCAGGAACGCCGACTCCCAGCCCTGCCGTTCCACCAGCAGGCCGCCGACCACCGGGCCGACCGCCATGCCTCCGCCGAAGACCGCGGCCCAGATGGCGTACGCGAGGGCGCGTTCCTTCGGGTCGTGGAACACCGCGCGCAGGATCGACAGCGTCGACGGCATGATCGCCGCGCCGCCGACGCCGAGCAGCGCCCTGGCCACGATGACGTGCCAGGCCTCGGTCGCGAACGCCGCCCCCAGCGACGCCGCCGCGAAGATCCCGAAGCCGATCAGCAGCAGCTTCTTGCGCCCCCAGCGGTCGCCGAGCGCGCCTGCGGTGACCAGGAGGCCGGACAGTGCGAGCGCGTACGCGTCGATGATCCACAACTGTTGGACGGACCCCGGCTGAAGGTCCTCGACCAGCGAGGGAAACGCGACGTTGAGGATCGTCGTGTCCATGGCGATGAGCAGCAGGCTGCCCGCGAGGATCGCGAGCACCGCCCACCGCCGGGGGTCGGGTGCAGGACTGACGTTGTTCATATGAGACATGATCGTCTCATATAGATCATGCATGTGCATGTTCCGACACGGCTGAATCGCGCAGGGCTTCCGGTGCGCCGGTCGGAGCGGTCGTCGGAGCGGTCGTCGGAGCGGGGTGCGCGGGGAATTCCGGCAGCCCTGATCCCGCCCCGGCGGGTGTCTGCGCTCGGTGTGGAGAGCAGGCAGCCCGCGGGACGGGGTCCAGGTGCGGGCTCAGCGGGACGACGTCGACTCGACCGTCAGCGGCACCGGCAGCACGCCCGCCTTGAGGGACGCGGCCAGGCGCTTGGCCTCCGGCGGGGTGAAGTCGCCGGTGATCACCGCGTTGCCGCCGGGGAGCGCCGTGGCCACGGTCGGTGCGACGACCACGCGCCCGTCCACGACGGCGGCGAAGCGGTTGGTCGGGTACGTGCCGTTCGCCAGGTCACCGGTGACTCGGGCGAACTTGTCGGTCCCGGCCGCGCCGAATTCGAGCAGGATCTCCCAGCTCGTGACGCCCGGGTTGCTCGGCGCCTGCGCCTTGACCGTGGTGAGGTCGGTGCCGACGATCACCGCGGGACCGAGCAGCAGGCGCTCGGTCAGGCCGTCCTCGGCCTCCTTCGAGCACGCCGAAAGCGGCTCGGCCGGGTCGGCCTGGGCCGAGGTCGCCGCGGCGGACTGCGCGGTGGCCGGGTCGGCGCAGTCGAGTGCGGAGAACGCGGCGGTCATCTCGGGCGTCACGCCGAACGGCGCGAGGTCGGCCCCGCCGACGATCGCGGTGCCAGGAGTGCCAGAAGCGCCGGGAGCCCCGGAAGCGTCCCCGGGGGTGCCCGTGCCGACCGGCGGCCCCGACGCCGCCGGGGCCGTCGGCGCGCCCGAAGGTCCGCCCGACGGACCCCCGGCCACCTGCTCCCCGGCCAGCACGACGCGGAACTCCAGCCGCCCCGACTCGCCGATACCGTCCAGGAGTTCGCGGTAGCGGTCCGGCGCCGAGACGACGATCCGGTCGCCGTCGATGCGTACGCTCTCGTCCTCGACACCCGCGAACTCCAGGCGTTTCCGCAGGATTTCCCGGGCCTGTTCGAGCGTGTCGGGTCCGGCGGGCTGGGTCGGGCGCAGCACCACGGTCACGCGGCCGTCGCCTCCGTCCGGAGTGTCCCCGTCGTCCGACCCGCAGGCGGCGACACCCGCGAGCGCGAAGACGACGGCGAGCGGGACGGCGGCAAGTCGCGTGCGACGCCGTGCGCTGTGGCGTTGGTTTGTCGTCATCGGATCATGATGTCAGCGCGGGCCGCCCGCGAAGCGGCCGTAGGCGCATCGCGCCGCGAAGCCGACGCGCCCGTCCCCGAGATCCGCGCCGCGCGCACTGGTCACCAAACAGTCCGGAAACGCGGTGGCCCGGGATCCCAACGAGCCTCGGGCCGGCCGGAAGGTGACTGTGCATCAGCGGCGACGGCCCCCGCCGACAACCGTGCACACGGCGGCCCGGGGCCCAAAGAGCCCCGGGCCACCGAGAGTTGACTACGCGTCAGTGTCCGCCCGTTCCGACTACGGCAGCACGACCGTCTTCAGCTCGACCAGCGCGTCCAGGCCCTCCGGGCCCAGCTCGCGGCCCAGGCCGGACTGCTTGTAGCCGCCGAACGGCGCCCCGAAGTCCATCGCCACCCACGAGTTGACGCTGACC
The DNA here is from genome assembly GCF_051388915.1 of Yinghuangia sp. YIM S09857. Lineage (NCBI taxonomy): Bacteria > Bacillati > Actinomycetota > Actinomycetes > Kitasatosporales > Streptomycetaceae > Yinghuangia > Yinghuangia sp. YIM S09857. Next base: position 50,750 of record NZ_JBPKBH010000010.1, read on the forward strand.
GTGCCGGTCTCCATGCGCCGCGAGACCTCGGTGGCCGCCTCGACGTCGGTGCCCCACACGCCGCCGGACAGGCCGTACGGCGAGTCGTTGGCGATGGCGACCGCGTCGTCGATGTCGTCATACGCGATGACCGCGAGCACCGGGCCGAAGATCTCCTCCTGCGCGATCGTCATGTCGTTCGTGACGTCCGCGAAGACCGTCGGCTCGACGAACCAGCCCTTGTCCAGGCCCTCCGGACGGCCGCCGCCGACGACCACGCGGGCGCCCTCGGCCTTGCCCTTCTCGATGTAGCCCAGCACCCGGTCGCGCTGCCGCTCGGAGACCAGCGGGCCGATCGTGAGGCCCTTCTCCAGCGCGTCGCCGACCGTCATCGCCGAGACGTGCTCGGCGAGCTTGGCGACGACCTCGTCGTACCGCGAACGCGGCGCGAGCACGCGGGTCTGCGCGACGCACGCCTGGCCGTTGTTGTTGAACGAGCCGGGCAGCAGGCCGGGGACGGCCACGTCGAGGTCGGCGTCCTCCATGAGGATGCACGCCGACTTGCCGCCCAGCTCCAGGGTGAGCGGGCGCAGGCGCTCGCCGCACAGCGCGCCGATGCGGCGGCCCGCGGCGGTGGAGCCGGTGAACGAGACCTTGTCGACGTCCGGGTGCACGACCAGCTTCTCGCTGACCTCGCGGTCGGCGACGACGATGTTCAGCACGCCGGCCGGGACGCCCGCCTCGATGGCGACCTCGGCGAGCATGTACGCGTCGAGCGCGGTCTCCGGCGACGGCTTCAGCACCACTGTGCAGCCCGCGGCCAGCGCCGGGGCGAGCTTGAGGACGGTCACGAAGAGCGGGACGTTCCACGGCACGATCGCCGCGACGACGCCGACCGGCTCGCGGCGCACCAGCGTCTTGAAGATCGCGCCCTGGCGCTGCTCCTCGAACGGGTACTCGCGCACGAGCTTGGCGTAGTAGTCCAGCACCATCGTGGAGCTGAACACCTGGACGCCGACCGAGTTGTCGATCGGACAGCCGGTCTCCTGCGCGATGACCTCGGCGAACTCCTGGAGGCGGCCCATGATCCCGGCGGACAGCGCGGCGATGACGTCGCCGCGCTCGTCCGGCGTCGACGCGGCCCACGGGCCCTCGAACGCCTTGCGCGCGGCGGCCACCGCGCGGTTCACGTCTTCCTCCGTGCCGGCCGGGACGCGGCCGATCACTTCCTCCGTCGAGGCGTTGTGCACGTCGAACGTGTCGGTGCCGGTGGGCTCGACCCACTCGCCGCCGATGAAGACCTTGTCGTGAACGCGCATCCCGAAACTCCTGTGATCCCCTGTGTGCCCGGACCTCGTCGGCCGTGCCGACCTCCAGCCTCAGGCTATGTTTTTGACCTTGTCAAGGGTATGTTTCTGAAACCTGTTGCAGTCACGTGTCAGTCCGCTCCCGTCCTCAGTCCTCGCGTGGGGAGTCCCATGAGCACCAGCCCGACGTTCAACCTCGCCGACCTGTTCGAGGCCGTGGTCGACGCCGTGCCCGAGCGCCCCGCGCTCATCGCCGGCGACGTCCGCCTGACCTACCGGGAGCTCGACGAGCGCGCGAACCGGGTCGCCCACCACCTCATCGGCGCCGGGGTGCGGCCGGGCGAGTTCGTCGGGGTGCACGCGTGGAACCGGGCCGAGTGGATCGAGACGATGATCGGCGTGCACAAGGCGCGCGCGGTGCCGATCAACATCAACTACCGGTACGTCGAAGCCGAGCTCGACTACCTGTACGGCAACTCCGGTATGACCGCCCTCGTCGTCGAACGCGCCTTCGCCGACACCGTCGCCCGCCTCGCCCCCAAGTTCCCGGCGCTCCGGCACATCGTCGTCCTGGAGGACGGCACCGCCCCCGAGCACACCGTCCCCGGCGAGGTCCGCTACGAGGACGCCCTGGCCGCCGCGTCGGCCGGGCGCGGCTTCGACCGGCGCAGCGGCGACGACCTGTACGGCCTCTACACCGGCGGCACCACCGGCATGCCGAAGTGCGTGCTGTGGCGCAGCGAGGACATCTTCTTCGCGGCACTCCAGGCCGGCCGCGTCGGCAAGCCCGAGATCGCGACGCACGAGGAACTGGCCGCCGAGGTGGCGGCGGCCGCCGGCCACGTGATGATGGGCCTCGCGCCGATGATGCACGGCGGCGGGCAGTGGTCGATGTGGAACAGCTTCTACATGGGCAACACCTACCTGCTGTGGACCGGCCGCCGCTTCGATCCGGACGCGGTGATGGCGCTGGTCGAGAAGGAGAAGGTGCTCTCGCTCTCCGTCGTCGGCGACGGAATGGCCAGGCCGCTCGCGGACTGGTACGAGGAGAACAAGGGCAAGTACGACCTCTCCTCCCTCATGGCGGTCAGCAACGGCGGCGCCCCGATGAGCGCCCCGGTCCGCAACCAACTGGAGAAGGTCGCCGGGCTGTTCGTCATCGACAGCTTCGGCGCCTCGGAGACCGGCGCGGCGGCCCGTCAGGCCGGTGCCCCCGGCGGCGCGACGCGCTTCGCGTCGTCCAAGACCACCACGGTCCTGGACGACGACCTCAAGCCGGTCGAGCCGGGCTCCGGCACGGTCGGCCGGCTCGCCGTCAGCGGCCACATCCCGCTGGGCTACCACGGCGACGACGAGAAGACCCGCGCGACGTTCCTGGTGGACGGCGAGGGCCGCCGCTGGGTGCTCCCGGGCGACTTCGCGCTCATCGAGGCGGACGGCACCCTCACCCTGCTGGGCCGCGGCAGCGCCACCATCAACACCGGCGGCGAGAAGGTCTTCCCGGACGAGGTCGAAGCCGCCCTCAAGTCGCACCCGGACGTGTTCGACGCGGTTGTGGTCGGCGTCCCCGACGAGCGCTTCGGCCAGCGCGTCACGGCCCTGATCGTGCCGCGCGAGGGCACCGCCCCGACGTACGACGACCTCAACAGCCACGTACGCACACTCATCGCGGGCTACAAGGCCCCGAAGGAGATCCACGTCGTCGAGGCCATCGAGCGCACGGCGGCCGGCAAGGTCGACCTCCGCGCGGCGAAGGCCCGGGCCGAGGAACTCTCCAACGGCTGACCGCCGGGGAGGACCCCGCGCCTGTGGGTCGGGCGCCAGGCAGGGGTGAGCGGCGGAGCGGTGGGTCGGCGGCCGTGCCGAATCGGCCCGCCGACCGCACCTCCCGCCGGCCGACGCCGCCGCCCGCGAAGCGCGCGTTGAGCGGCCGCACAACGGCCCACTCGCCGGTGCGTTCCCGTCGCCGCGTCCGCCCGTCCCCGCTACCCGGCCAGGTCGGCCAGCGTGTGGATCAGCAGCCCCACCAGCGCCCCGACCACCGTGCCGTTGATGCGGATGAACTGGAGGTCCCTGCCCACGTGCAGTTCGATCTTGCGGGAGGTCTCCGCGGGGTCCCAGGCCCGGACGGTGTCGCTGATCAGGGCGGTGATCTCCGTCTGATAGGTCGTCACCACGTAGGCCGCGCCGTCGGCCAGCCAGGTGTCGACCTTCGCCCGCATGCGCGGGTCGTCCGTCAGCTTGGTGCCGAAGGCCCGGACCGCCTTGGCGCTCCGCGCGCGCAGTTCGCTGTCCGGGTCCTCGGTCGCCTCGACCAGCATCGTGCGGGCCGCGCTCCACACCGACGCGATCAGGTCCTGGATCTGCGGGTGCGCGAGCGTGCGGTCCCGCAGGCCCTCGATCTGCGCGATCATGCGCGGATCGTGCTGCATGTCGTCCGCGGTGTCGGCGAGGAACGCGTCGACCGCGGCCCGCGCCGGGTGGTTCCGGTCGTCGCGCACCGCCCCCGCGAACCGCACCAGTTCGCGGTGCACCTTGTTCGCCACCGTGCGGTCCAGGAAGCGCGGCGACCAGCCCGGCGACTCCTCGGACACCACCCGCAGCACGGCCTCGCGGTTGTCCACGAGCCAGGCGTGCGCCTTGTCCGTGACCAGGTCGATCAGCCCGTGGTGCCCGCCGTCCGCGACCACGCGGCCCAGCAGCGCGCCGACGGGCTGCGCGACCTGGCGGGCCGACACCCGCCGGGTGATCGCCTGCCCGAAGACGGTCTGGACGTCCTCGTCCCGCAGGATCGTGAGCGCCGCGCGGGCCAGCGCCGCCAGTTCCTCGGTCACCCGTTCGGCGTGGTGCTCGTCGGCCAGCCACACGCCGAAGCGCCGTGAGACGTCCATCTGGGCGAGCCTGTCCCGCACCACGGTGTCGGACAGGAAGTTGTCGCCGACGAACTCGCCGAGGCTGTCGCCGAGGGCGTCCTTGCGGGTCGGGATGATCGCGGTGTGCGGGATCGGCAGCCCCAGCGGGCGGCGGAACAGCGCCGTCACCGCGAACCAGTCGGCCATCGCGCCGACCATCCCGGCCTCGGCGGCGGCCTGCACGTACCCCGCCCAGGGCCCCGCGCCGCGCGACTCCAGCCACCGCGTCACCGCGAAGACGACGGTGGCGAGGACCAGGAAGCCCGCCGCGATCGCCTTCATGCGGCGCACGCCGCGCGCCTTCTCGCGCTCCGACGCCGTCGGCCCGGCGGCGGTGCGCGTCGCGAGATCGTCCATGGTGGTCATTCTCAGGTGCTGCCCGGTGCGGTACGCGGCAAGACAGGGCCGGGTCGGATCAATCCCGGTACCGGGTCTCGGGCGGCCCCGGCTCCGGGTTCGCCGAGTCGAACAGCGCCGTGGCCAGCCACCGGTCGTACAGCGCCTGCCAGCGGCCGTCCTCGATCATGTCGGCCAGCACCCGGTTGAGGAAGCGGACGAAGTCTTCCTGTCCCAGCGGTACGGCCATGCCGTGCGGCTCGTCGGTGAAGCGCGGGCCACGGACCTCGGTGTCCACGTCCTGCGCCTTGAGTCCGGCCAGGAGCGCGCCCGTGGTGGAGATCGCGTCCACCTCGCCCCGCTGGAGCGCCACGAGGCAGTCGGTCCAGTTGTCGACCGCGTAGGGCTGCGCGCCCTTGTCCCGCAGCGTCACGATCGACGTCGTCATGCGCGCCGTGCACACCCGTTTTCCGGCCAGGTGCGTGATCTCGTGGGCCGAGGAGTCGCGGGGCACCATGATGCGCTGCCCGTCGTCGTAGTAGTTGCCGCTGAACGACACCTGCTTCTTGCGGTCGCAGGTGATCGTCATCGTGTCGACGACGAGGTCGACCAGTCCGTCGCGCAGGACGGGGATGCGCTGCGCCTGGGTGATGACGAGGTACTCCACATGGCCCGGTTTGCCGAAGATGGCCAGGCCGATCGCCTCGGCCATGTCGATGTCGAAGCCGACGTTCTGCTTGGACACCCTGTCGAGGGACGCGAAGAACATCGTGTTCTGGTCGACGCCGACCCGCAGCTTTCCCTTGGCGTGGATGGCCGCCACGGTCGAACCGGGCGGCGCCTTCCCGGGTTCGGGGAGCCGCGCGAGCGGCGCCAGGCTCTCGCGCGGGTCGCACGACTTGTCCTCGGACGCCGCCGGGTAGTCGGCGCTCGTCGCGGGCCACGCGACCGGGACGAGGGACGGCGACGAGAGCACGACCGGGGCGACCTCGCGGTCTCCCGGGGCGCATGCCGCGACCAGCACGGCCAGTGGAACCAGCAAGGCGGCAAATCCCCGCCGTGTGCCCGTCGTTCGCATTGGACCCCGTCCCCGACACCGCGTTCCCGCCCCGATGGATCCCATAGTCCGCACGCGGCGCCGCACGGGCTACCCGCGGCGCCGATTCGAGGGGTTTCCCGCACGGCCGGCCCGTGGAATTACCGGACAGACCGCCGCAGTCCAGGCCGAAAGGCCGGCATCGGGGACAGGTTCGATCACCATCTCCGCAGGCCACCCGGTAGGCTCACGGGGACGTACGGCCCAGGACGTACGGGCGGGAGTGATAAGCCGTGACACAGCGGGAATCGGAGCCTTGGCGCCTGCCGCGAGGGGACGAGGTCGAGACCCACGTTCCCCAGGGCATCGACACTTCCACAGCCCATCCCGCGCGCATGTACGACTACTTCCTCGGCGGCAAGAACAACTTCGCCGCCGACCGCGCGGCCGCCGAACTCATCCTGGACGTCGCCCCCGAGGCTCGCACCGTGGTCCGTGCCGGCCGCGAGTTCCTGGCCCGTGCGGTGCGTTGCGCGGTGACCGAGCACGGCGTCACCCAGTTCCTCGACATCGGCACGGGAATCCCCGCGGAGGGGAACATCCACGAGGTGGCGCAGTCGGTGTGCCCCCAGGCGCGCGTCGCGTACGTCGACAACGACCCCATCGTGCTGGCCCACGGCCGCGCCCTGATCAGCGGCGACCCGCGCGGCCGCACCGCCTTCGTGCAGGCCGACCTCCGCGACACCGACAAGATCGTCGGCTCGCCCGAGGTGCGCGACGTCATCGACTTCGCCGAGCCCGTGGCCCTCGTCCTCGCGATGGTGCTGCATTTCGTGCGGGACGACGAGGACCCGGCCGGGATCGTCGCCCGACTGGGCGCCGCGCTCGCCCCCGGCAGCGTGCTGATCCTCAGTCATGTCACGTACAAGACCGAGGAGTTGAAGCGCATCGCCGAGGAGGTGTACGACCGCGCCAGCGCGCCGGTCGTGCCCCGCACCCGCGAGGAGATCGCCGGGCTGCTCGACGGGTTCGCCCCGGTCGCGCCCGGCCTGGTCCGCGTGTCGCAGTGGCGCCCCGAGCCGGGCGCGCCCGAGCAGACTCCGCAAGAGCTGGAGGACACCACGGTGTTCGGGGCCCTCGCGGTCAAGGACCCGGGACCGGGAGACGCGCCATGACGGCACAGGACCGCGACGACGCCGCCGCGTGGCGCCTCCCGCGCGGCGACGAGATCGAGACGTACGCCCCGCCCGGCATCGACACGTCCACACCGCACACCGCCCGGATGTACGACTACTTCCTCGGCGGTAAGACCAACTTCGCCGCCGACCGCGAGGCCGGCGACCGCATCATCGGCATCATGCCCGGCATCGTCGAGACGTCGCTCGCCAACCGGGCCTTCCTCGGCCGCGCGGTGCGCTACGTCGCGCGGCAGGGCATACGCCAGTTCCTCGACATCGGCACCGGCATCCCGACCGTCGGCAACACCCACGAGGTGGCGCAGGAGGTGCTGCCCGAGGCCCGCGTCGCGTACGTCGACAACGACCCCATAGTGCTGGCGCACGCCCGCGCGCTGATGTCGTCCGACGGCCGCGGCCGCACCACCTTCAGCCAGGGCGACCTGCGCGAGCCGGAGAAGATCCTCGCGTCGCCCGAGGTGCGCGACGTCATCGACTTCGACCGCCCGGTCTGCCTCAACCTTCTGGCGATCATGCACTTCATCGGGCCGGAGGACGACCCCGAGCGCATCATCGGGGTGCTGCGCGAGGCGATGGCGCCGGGCTCGTACATGATGATGACGCACGGCACCGGCGACTTCGTCGACGACGAGATGGGCGACGCGGCCGTCGAGGTCTACAAGAACGCCTCCGCGGGCGTCACCGGCCGCTCGCACGCCGAAGTGTCGGCCTTTTTCGAGGGCTTCGACCTGGTCGAGCCGGGGGTCGTACGCCTGGCGCTGTGGCGCCCGGACGACGACGGGCCCACCGACGAGGAGTTGAGGCTCATCCTGCACTACGGGGCCGTCGGCCGCCTGCGCTGAATCGGCGGGTGTCGCCGTGCACCGGGCAACTGAGTTCCGGGGCGGGACGGGAGCGAGCGGAGGGGCGCACGTGGCGGCAACGAACCCGGGAGCGCTCGCCGGACTGCGGGTGCTGGACCTGTCGACCCTGCTGGCGGCACCGCAGATCGCGGCGATCCTCGGCGACTTCGGCGCGGACGTCGTCAAGTGGGAGCCGCCGGGCGGGGATCCGCTACGGCGCATCGGCGCGCAGCGGGACGGGCGGTCGATGCTGTGGCCGTACATCAACCGGAACAAGCGGTCCGTGGTCCTGGACCTGGAGACTCCGGAGGGTGTCCGGGCGCTGCGCGGTGTGGCCGCGGGCGTCGACGTCCTCGTGGCGAACCACCCCGAGCCGGTGCTGCGCCGCTGGGGCGCGGACCGCGCGTCGCTGCGCGCGCTGAACCCGGATCTCGTGGTGGTGAGCGTCAGTTGCTACGGGACGGACGGGCCGTACCACGACCGCTTCGGCAACGGCTCGCTCGCCGAGGGCTTCGCGGGGCTCACCCACCTCACCGGCGCCGCCGACGGGCCGCCGATGCTGCCCTCGCTGCCGCTCGGCGACAGCCTCACCGCGCTCTCCGGCGTCATCGGGGTGCTGCTGGCCTGCCGCAACCGCGAGGTCCTGGGCGGCGGCGGGCAGCACGTCGACGTCAGCATGTACGAACCGGTGCTGGGCCTGCTCGGTCCCACGATCGCGGGGTGGGACGCCGGTACCGCCGCCCCCGCGCGCACCGGCAGCCGGGTGGCCGGCGGCGTGCCGCGCAACGTCTACCGCACTCGGGACGGCCACTGGGTGGTCGTCTCCGGCACCACCGACCGCCAGGTCGCCCGCGTCCTGGCGGTGATCGGCCGCGACACCGCGGAGGACCGCGAGCGGTTCGGCACGTCCCGCGCCCGCCTCGCGGCGGCGGACGAGCTCGACGCCCTGGTGGCTTCCTGGGTCGCCGGCCACGACCGCGCGGAGGTCGTGGCGGCGCTGGTCGCCGCGCGCATCCCGGTGGCCCCCGTCAACGACCTGGCGGCGCTGCTGGCCGACCCGCACATCGCCGCGCGGGGGAACGTCCGGCCGATCGCGACCGCGGACGCCGGGGAGATCCTGATGCCGGCACCGGCGCCACGATTGTCGGAAACCCCGGGCCGCATCGACGCGCCGGGGCCCGCGGTGGGCGAGCACACCGCCGAGGTGCTGGCCGAATTCGGGCTGACTCCGTAGCGGTCCGCACATGTTCTCGGACCCCGGCGGCGTCCGACTCGTGACGGCCGGCACGCGGTTTCGAACCGGGGCCGGAGCGTGGCCGGGGATGGGCGGGACGCACTGGCGGGGGAGCGACGGCGCGGCGTACCGTGCGCGTTACCGTGCGTATTGCCGCGCAATTTCGGTTCACCGGAAGTTCGCGGTCTGTGCCCGGATGGGTCGACGGGTCGTCAATTCCCGTGCTACGCATGGCTTGCGGACACGTGATCGACACGTGATCGGTCCGCGGCGGCCGGAGGGCCGGGCACGAACCGGGGTGCGGAGCGGCGCGTCGGAACGGCGACAGGGCAGCACCGGAGGAGCGATGGACCAGGGCACCGTCACCGCCGCCGTCGAGGAGCTTCGCCGGCCCCTTCGCGCCGACGGCGCCGACCTCGTCCTGATCCGCGCCGACCCCCGCACCGCACTCGTCGAACTCCGCCTGGAACTGGACGGCGTGGGCTGCGCCGACTGCATCCTGCCGCCCGACCGGCTGGCCGAGGTCGTGGCCGACGTCCTGCGCCGCGGTATCGAGGAGGAGTTCGAGCTCGTGCTCCACGACCCCCGGCGCACGCCGGACACGGCCGGAACCTGAGTGGGGAGCTCAGAACCGGCCGGGCACTCCCGAGGCGGCCTCCGTCCCGACCGCCTCTCTGCCGAACCCTCCGAGGGGGAACCATGGCAATCATCCCGTCGCCGCGCCCGAAACTGCGCGTGCGCCTGCCCGTCGCCCGGCCGCCCTCCGACGTGGGCGCGCCGTCCTTCACCGTCGACGGACCGCTGCGCGGCCGGACCGTGGGTCTGCGCCACGAGGGCTCGTGGCGCTCGTGGATCACCATCGTCGAGGAGTGGCAGCGCTACCTGCGCGACGACGGCGCCCGGCCGTCGGTGCTGCTCGCCAAGGGCCGCGTCGGCGACGAGGGCGAGCGCACCCGCAAGGACGTGGCGGCCTGGGCCGAGAGCGTCGACTGCGGCGTGTCCGGCCTCGGCACCTGCGGATCGTGTACGTCCAACAGCGTGAGCGATGCCGTGGCGTTGGAACGTCTGCGCAGGCCCGCGGTCGCCGCGGTGTGCAGCGAATTCGAGACCCACGCCCGGAACATGGCGTCGTTCCTGGGCCATCCGAGCCTGAAGATCCTGGTCCTGCCGTACCCGCTGGAGGCCCGGCCGACGGACGAACTGCGCGGCATAGCCGCCGAGTACTACCCGAAGTTCGTGGAACTGCTGGGAGCGACAAGGTGAACGCGAAGAACGACCGCAAACCGGGCAAGCACAAGGGCTCAGGCAAGGACAAGTCCAAGGCCAAGGGAAAGGACAAGGCCGCGGCGGCCGGCCGCGGCGGCGCGGGGCCGGGCGTCCACGAGCTGACCGCCGAGGTCCTGGAGGTGGACGACGACGGCGGGCACGCGCTCTACGAGGCCTCCATGGAAGGGGGCTGGGGCGACGGCCTGCCGGTGCTCGCCGCCACCGACGAGCGGGTGCGGGCGCTGCTCGCCGCGACGCCGTACCCCGGCGACCACGTACTCGGCGCACTGCCCCCGAGGTTCGGCCTGGCGAGCGTCGAACTGGTGGCGGTCAACGCGGCGTTGGCCGGGGTCGAGCCGCGGGCGTTCCCGTACGTGCTGGCCGCCCTGGAAGCCGTGCTCGTGCCGGAGTGGAACGCCGTGGCCCTGACCACGACGACGTCGAGCGTGTGCCCGATGGTCATCGTCAACGGACCCGCGCGCGACGACCTGCGCATCGACTACCGGGCGGGCTGCCTCGGCGGGGCGGCCGGGCGCGGATCCATGACGATCGGCCGTGCCGTGGCCCTGTGCCTGCGGAACATCGGTGGTCAGCGGGCGGGCGTGACATCGCGCACGGTCTTCGGGCAACCGGCCCGAACGGGGCTGTGCTTCGGGGAGTGGGAGGAGCGTTCGCCGTGGCCGTCGCTGGCGGCCCGGCGCGGACTGTCACCCGACGCCGAGGCGGTCACGGTGCACGGCGGCAAGGGCGTGTTCCCGTTCGCCGACGTGAACAACGACGACCCGCGCGACCTCGCGTACGCCGTCGCGAAGACCGTGGCCTTCCCGCTCAACAACTGGTTCCTCGAACTGACCGGCAGCAGCGGGCAGATCGTGCTGCTCCTGAACCCTATGTGGGCCCGCCGCCTCGGCGCGGCGTTCCCGGACGCCGAGGACTTCCAGACGTACGTGTGGGAGCACGCCTGGCAGCCGGTGGACGCCTTCCGCCCCGCGAACGCCGAGATTCTCGCGGCCAAGGACCGCGTGGACGACAAGGGCCGGGTCGCCCTGGCCGAACGGCCGGACCAGTTCGTGCCGGTGGTGTGCGGGGGGCTGGGCGGGCTGCACGGGGTCGCGCTGACGACGTTCGTGCAGAGCGAAATGCAGAGCGCGGCGGTGCTGCGGTGAGCCCTCGCGGTGATCTGTGGTGGTGATCTGTCGCGGTGGTTTTGTCGCAGTGGTTTGTCGCGGTGAGCCGTCGCGGTGTCTGCCTGGGTGACCTGGCCCGATGATCTGTCTCGGCGTCAGAGGACGCGCGGGCGACCGGAGTCGGCGCGCCCCGCCCGCGAACACCGGTGCGGGCGGGGCGTTCTCGCGTCAGGCCGACTGCTCGGTCTTGCGCCGGCGGGCAACCGCCAGGGCCAGCACGACGATTCCGGCGAGGCCGAACACCAGGGAGACGCCCGGCAGGACGAGGCCCATCACGGGGTTCTGGAGGTCGCGCCACTCGCTGTCGAGCAGCCGGTAGACCGCCAGCCCGGCGGAGGTCAGGCCGACGAGGACGATGACGGCGTACCAGACGGCGTTGCTCGCCTCCCGCTTCGGCCGCGCGGGTGCCTGGGCGGCGGCCGCCTGGCCCGGCGCCGCCTGCGGGTACGCGGCCTGCGGGTACTCGGCGGGCGGCAGCGGGCGGGCGGCGAGCTCGGTCGGCGCGGAGGCTGCCGACGCGGCCGCGGATGCGGCGGGGGCGGTGGGAGAGTGCGCGGGCCGGGCCTCGGGCGAGGAGCCGGGTGCGGCGGCCGGGCTCCAGCGCGGTCCCGCGTCCGAGCGTTGGGCGGGGACCGCCGGGGCGGGCGGCGCCGCGGCGGCCGACGCCGCAGCCGCCGCGGGCCGGGCCTCGGCTCCGGATGCCGGGGGCTTCACCAGCCGGGGTTGGTCGAGCGGCCGGTCCGCGAGGACGGTGGCCGCCGCGGACGCCTCCGCCGCACGGGCCGCGGCGTTCTCGCGTGGCACCTCCACGGTGGCCTCGCCGTCCGGGCCGTCCGCCTCGTCCGGTTGCGCGGGAGCGGGCCGCCGGGCCAGGACGGTCGGTTCGGCGGCCGCCGGGCCGGAGGCGGGTTTCGGTGCCTCGACCGTCGTGGCGTCGGCACCCTCGACGGCTGCCGCCGCTGCGGCGACTTCGGGGCGCTTCGGGGCCTCGACGGTGGCCTTCGCCGCAGCTTCCGCATCCGAACCCGCGTTCCCCGCCGCGCCCTTCCCGCTCTTGCGGACCTGGACCGTGGGAGCGGCCGGAGGCGCGGCCTGCTTGGGGACACCCGCGGACGGCGCCGAACCGGCCACCGCCACCGGCGCCGTGTCGTTCTCGGGCGGTGCCGCGGCCGCAGCGTCGGCGGCGGCGTCGCGCTCGGGTGTCTTCACGGTCGCCGCACTCGCGGCCTTCCGCGCCTCGGCGTCCGACGCGCCTGCCTTCGAGGAAGTCGCGGAGCCCGCGGAAGCCGCCGACTTCGCCGCCTTGGCCGCCGTGGTCTTGCGCGGGGGCTTCGGCAGCGGGGTGTGTGCCGCGGTGGTCACCGCGTCGCGCAGCGGTTCCGGCAGCCAGGCGATGCCGGTGGCGTCCGCGCCGTCGAACAGCTCCACCAACTCGGCGGCGGAGGGCCGCGCGTCCGGGCGGCGGGCGAGGCAGCGGGCCAGCACGGCCGCCAAGTCCTCGGGCAGGTCCGCGAGATCGGGGTTCGTGCGCAGCACCTTCTGCGCCAACTCGGTGGACGTGCCCTTGCCATACGGGTGTACGCCCGCCGCGTTGCACAACAGCCCGGCCAGCGCGAACACGTCCGTGGCCGCGGAGACCGCACCGCCGGTCGCCTGTTCCGGTGCCGGGAACACACGCTCCGCGTCCGCCCCGAGGAGCGCGGGCAGGCCCAAGTCGGTGATCTGCGGGCCGTCCTGAGTGAGCATCACCGTGCCGGTGCCGAGGCCTTGGTGCACCACCTTGGCCTGGTGCACAGCGACGAGCGCTCGGGCGAGGGCGGTGCCCAGCGAGCGTATGGACTCCTCCGGCAGCGCGCCGTGTTCGCGCAGCGCGGCGTCCAGCGGCAGCCCGGGGGCGTACTCGGTCACCAGCCAGTTCGCCTCGGCGTCCGCCTCCAGGACGTGCGCCAGGTGCAGGCCGTCGACTTCGCGCACCGCGGATACGGTGCGGCGGAACCGCTCCACGAACTTGGGATCCGAGGCCAGGTCCGGCCGCACCAGGCGGACCGCGACCGTACCGCCGTCCTTGGCCTTGCCGAGGAACACGGCTCCGAGCCGCCCCTGGACCAGTCGCGCGGACAGGCGGTACCGGCCCACCACCCCCGGGTCGCCCGGCTTCAGCGCTTCCATTGCCCGCCCGCCCTTCGTACTCGCCGACAGACCGTCCGAGTGACCCCGCCACGTGCTGCGGGCGCTGCGGAACGCACGCGAACGCGCAGGTGGGGTCCGTGATTGAGCGGCAGCCTATCGTCGCCGCCAACCCCCGGCCGAGGCTGCGGCAAAGGAGGAGCCCACCTGTTCCCAGCCTGTGACGCACCCCGCCGCCCGGGATATCCCGGACCGTCCGACATGCCCGCCGCGTCGCCCGACCGGAGGCTTAGCACCCGCCTTGCCCCGCCATCCGACCACCGCTCCCTCTCCGTCCGATCCCCACCTTCCGGCGGCCGTTCCGGCGGGTCGCGCGTGCCTGGGGCGAGAGGAGACGCCGAGCCGATCCACCGCCCCCTCTCCGCCCGATCCCCACCTTCCGGCGACCGTTCCGGCGGGTCGGCTTCGCCGGGGCCCTTGGCGGGGCATGATCCGGAGGACACGAGGAGGTGGTCCGCATGGGCATCGTGCTGGGGCCGAACCGGTACGGCAAGGCGGAGGTGCGGCTCGTCCGCGTGGTGCGCGAGGATGCCGTGCACCACGAGATCACCGACCTCAACGTGTCCATCGCCCTGTCCGGCGACCTCGCCGCGACCCACCTCGCCGGCGACAACGCGAACGTCCTGCCGACCGACACGATGCGCGGCCTCGCCTACTCCTTCGCTCGTGACCAACCCGTCGGAGAGATCGAGGAGTTCGCGCTGCGGCTGGCCCGCCACCTGGTCGACGCGTACGACCCGGTGGACACCGCGCGGGTGCGCGTCCATGCGTACCCCTGGGAGCGCATTGCCGCCGCCGACGGCCCGCACCCGCACGCGTGGTCGCGCGGTGCCGGGACGCGCTACGTGGGGGTGGTGTGCGGCCCGGGCGGCACGCAGGTCGTGTCCGGCCTGGAGGACGTCACCGTCCTGAAGTCCACCGGATCGGAGTTCCACGGGTTCCTCACCGACCGGTACACCACCCTCCGGCCGACCGACGACCGCATCCTGGCCACCTCCGTCCGCGCGCGGTGGCGACACACGGGCGACGGCGGGGACTGGGGCCCGTCGTTCGAACGCGCCCGCGCGACACTGCTACGGGTGTTCGCCGACACCCACAGCCTCTCGCTCCAGCAGACCCTGTACGCGATGGGCGAGGCGGTGCTGGCCGAACAGGAGGGCCTGGCCGAGGCCCGGTTCGCACTGCCGAACAAGCACCACTTCCTGGTCGACCTGGAGCCGTACGGCCAGGACAACCCGGGCGTGGTGTACCACGCGGCGGACCGACCGTACGGCCTCATCGAGGGGAGCGTGCTGCGCGAGGACGCCCCGCCGGCACTGCTCGAACTCCCCTGGTAGCGGGCTCCGCCTGACGGCCCGTCACGCCGCACGACGTCCGCGGTCCGGCGAAACAGACCGCGGCGGCCCGCCGACAATGTGCCGAACGGGCCGCCACGGT
>NZ_JBPKBH010000010.1:65805-80552 GCF_051388915.1 Yinghuangia sp. YIM S09857
CGGTAGGGCGGAACGCGGCACGGGTGAGGCCCCGTGCCGCGAAGTGCCGGGTCAGACCATCTCGTTGCCGGCGAGGCCCTTCTCGGCGTCCAGGATCTCGATGTAGTCGACCTTGACACCCGCGTTGTCCTGGATCCACTGCTTGGTTTCCTCGGCGAGCTTTGACGCCTTGTCCATCTGCTCCAGGTCGGCGTCGATGTCGTCGGCGCGCGCCGGAAGCGTGGTGTTGACGACGACCTTGCCCGCACTGCCGTACGGGCCCGCGTACACGAAGACCTCGGTCACCGCGGAGCCGTACGTCGAGCCCTTGATCCCGGCCGCGATCTTCTGCGCGTACGCGTCGTTGGCGGCCTTGTCCTTGGACTTGTTGTCCAGGTTCTCATTGCCCGCGGTGCCCTTCTCCTTGTCGAGCACCTCGATGTAGCCGACCTTGAGGTCGCCGTGCGCCTGGACCCACTGGTGGGTCTCGTTGGTCAGCTTCTCGCCCATCGCCATCGCCTTGAGCGCGCCGTCGTCGGTCGCGCCGGCGGTCGGCGGGAGGTCGGTGTTGACCGTGATCGTGTAGTCGGAGCCCGTCTGCTTGTCGGCCCGGACCTCGACCACGTGGCTGCCGAGCTTCGTGGTCGACAGGTACGCCTTCAGGTCGGCGGTGTACTTGCCCTTGTCCCCGGCGGCCGGCTTGTCCGAGGGCTTGTCGGCCGGCTTGTCCGAGGATCCGCCTTCGCCCTTGGCGGCGTCGTCCTTCGAGCCGTCGGCGTTGCCGACCGCGCCGCCTGTTCCGGCCGCGTCCGAGGTGGCCGCGGCAGGGCCCTTGTCGGCGCTCTTGTCGTCCTTGCTCTCGCAGGCGGTGGCCAGCAGGGCGGCCACAGCGACCGCGACCACGACGCCGGCGCGCTTGCGGGCCTTGGTGTGCGACATACGGATCGTCTCCTCCGAGGATGTCCGCGAACTCCCATGTGGCCACGGACTTCAGACTGACTTCTTGGTGACGCAGCCACTATGCACAATGGCTGTGAATAGTGTCAACAGACAATCTGCGCGGGTGGCGGTACGTCAGGGTAGGCTCGCGCCGAGTAGTTCACGACATCCCAGGGAAAGGGCGCCGCGCATGCCAGGACCCCAGGTCACCGCCGCCGAGATCGCCCGGATCGCGGGAGTCGGCCGTGCCGCGGTCAGCAACTGGCGACGCAGATTCCCGGAGTTCCCACAGCCGGTCGGCGGCACCGAGACCAGCCCGACCTTCTCCCTCGCCGAGGTCGAGGGATGGCTGCGCGAGCAGGGCAAGATCGCCGAGGTGGCGCCGGACGAGATGCTCTGGCGCGCCCTGGTCGAGGCGTCCGGCGACGAGGACCACGCGCTCGTCCTCGCGCAGGTCGGCGAGCACCTGCTGCTCCCCGCGCCCGAGGGCCGCGACGGACCGCGCGCACCCGCGTTCCACGAGGCCGCCCGGCGCGCCGAACAGGTAGGCCCCGCCCGGGTGTTCGGGGAGCTGTACGCCCGCTACACCGAGTCCGCCGCACGCCCCGCCGCCACGCCGCCCGGCCCGGCCGCGCTCATGACCGACCTCGCGACCGCCCTCGGACCCGCCCGTACCGTGCTCGACCCCTCGTGCGGCGCGGGCGACCTGCTGCTCGCCGCCCGCCGCGCGGGCCACGGCACCGAGGCCGCCGCCGGCCAGGACCCGGACGCGGCCCTCGCCCGCCTGGCCGCCGTACGCCTCGCCTTCGCCGCGACGCCGGCCGACCCGACCGCTAGTCGCGATGCGGCGGGCCCAGAAGCCGCGGAATCCCCGAAAGACGGGCCTTCCGCGCGAGTCCCGACGGCTCCCGGACGTACGGAGCCCGCGGCGGCCCCGGCCCTTACGGAGCCCGCGGCGGCCCCGGCCCCCACGGAGCCCGCCGGCCCGACGAACCTCCCCGCCCCGCCCACGGTCGCCGTGGGCGACGCGCTGCGTCACGACGCCTGGTCCGCCGCGCAGTTCGACGCCGTCCTGTGCAACCCTCCGTTCAACGACCGCAACTGGGGTCACGACGAACTGGCCTACGACCCCCGCTGGGTGTACGGCCTGCCGCCCAAGACCGAGGGCGAACTCGCCTGGGTCCAGCACGCGTTGGCACACGCCCGGGTCGGCGGCACGGTCGCCGTCCTGATGCCCCCCGCAGTCGCCTCCCGCGGCTCGGGCCGCCGCATCCGGGCCGAACTGCTGCGCAGCGGAGCCCTCCGTGCCGTCGTCGGCCTGCCGGCGGGCGCGGCTCCGCCCGCCGGAGTCGCGCTCCAGGTCTGGCTGCTCGTCCGACCCGAGCCCGGTACCGCCTCCTCCCACGTGCTGTTCGTGGACACGGCCGCGCACCAGGCGGCCACCCAGCGGCCGGGCCCTCCGCGTTCAACCGGCGCACACCAAGCGGCCGCCCACACCCCGGACCCACGCCGCGACCCCGACTGGGCGGCGATCGCCGAACTCGCCGTCGACGCCTGGCGGTCCTTCGCGTCCGCTCCGGCGGCCCTCGCCGAAATCCCGGGCGTGCGCAGGGCCGTGCCCGTCATCGACCTCCTCGACGACGCGGTCGACCTCACGCCGGCCCACAACCTGCCGTTGCCAGCCGGGACGGAGAGCGCGGACGTCGTCGCCGACATGCGCGCCGCGCTCGCCGACGCGCTCGCGAGCGTCCCGGAGTTCGTGCCGGACACCCGCCGGGCGGCTCCCGGCGCCGCGGCCTGGCGCCGCGTCGCCATCGCCGATCTGACGCGCGGCGGCGGCGTGACGCTGTTCCGCGGGCCGGTGCGCACCGGCCGGGGCGAGGCCGACTTCGCCGCGGCACCAAGCGCGGGCGGCCCGCACGACACCGGCGGATCCGCCGCCGGGCGGGTCCTGACCGCGGCCGACGTCAACGCCGGGACCGCGGCGAGCGGAGTGTGGCCGGCCGGTGACGGTGTGTCCGACCGGCTCACTCGCATCGAGCCCGGCGACGTGGTCGTGCCGGCAGTGTTCACCGCCGAGGGCACCGCCGTGCGCGTCGCGGAGGAGGCCGACGCGGGCGCGCTGCTGGGCCCCAACCTGCATCTGCTGCGGCCGGACCCGGGCGTCCTGGACGCGTGGTTCCTGGCCGGTTTCCTGGCCGCGCCCGCGAACACGCGGCAGGCGACGTACGGCTCCAGCATCGTGCGCCTGGACGTGCGGCGCTTCGAGGTGCCCCTGCTGCCCTTGGACGTCCAGCGCGGCTACGGGGCCACGTTCCGGGCCCTGCACCGCTTCAACACCGCCCTGGGCCGCGTGGGGGACTTCGGGGCGCGCCTCGGCGCGGGGCTCTTGGAGGGCCTGACGTCCGGCGTCCTCGAACCGGTGCGGAAGTGATCGCGGGCGGCCCTTGGAACCGCCGTGACTCACCCCCGGCAATCCGCCGGCAGGGCCCCGAACCGCGTCTTTGCGGTGCTTTCGTGCGCAGGCCGGCGCGGCGCCCGGATCTCACAACGCCCCTCCGTCCGGCGTGAGATGGCACGCGCGGTCACACTGCGTATCCGACCTGGAACCCGTCGGGCACGAGTGGTCCTGCCCGTTGCGGCGACGTACCGTGGGCGGGAGTCGGACCGTCACCATGCGGTCCGTGCAGGTGGACCCGGCTCCGAGGGGATATGCGGGTGCCCACCCGGGCATGATTCTCATGTGACGATCCGTCACGTGATGTGGCTCACGGTTTGATCCGCGAGTTGGGAGCCGGTTGCGGCGCGGCATTGTGCGCCTGCTATTCGTACTGGTGCACACATGTCACGAAAGCCGGGGCCGACCGGACACGATCCGGACGGGTGTCGGAGCCTGAGCCGAGAAGTAGGGGACCAGCCATGAGCGAGGACTCGGTAGTACTGCGCTATCAGGGGAACGAACACACCTACCCGGTGGTCCCAGGGACCATCGGCGACAACGCCATCGACATCGGAAAGCTGCGTGCCGAAACCGGTCTGGTGACGTACGACGGCGGATTCGTCAACACCGCCGCGTGTAAATCCGCGATCACCTTCATCGACGGCGAAGAAGGCATTCTGCGGTACCGCGGCTACCCGATCGAGCAGTTGGCCGAGCAGGGCAGCTTCCTGGAGACCTCGTACCTGCTGATCTACGGCGAGCTGCCCACCTCCGCGCAGCTCGACGACTTCCGCGAGGAGGTCACCAAGCACACGCTGCTGCACGAGGACGTCAAGCGCTTCTACGACGGCTTCCCGCGCGACGCCCACCCGATGGCGATGCTCTCGTCGGTGGTCAGCGCACTGTCGACCTTCTACCAGGACAGCCACGACCCGTTCGACGAGCGCCAGGTCCACATCTCGACGATACGGCTGCTCGCCAAGCTGCCGACCATCGCGGCGTACGCCTACAAGAAGTCGGTCGGCCAGGCGCTGCTGTACCCGGACAACTCCCTCGACTACGTGCAGAACTTCCTGCGCCTCGCCTTCGCCGTGCCGTCCGAGGAGTACAAGGCGGACCCGGTCGTCGTCGCGGCGCTGGACAAGCTGCTGATCCTGCACGCCGACCACGAGCAGAACTGCTCGACCTCGACCGTGCGCATGGTCGGCTCCAGCCACGCCAACCTGTTCGCCTCGGTCTCCGCGGGCATCAGCGCCCTGTGGGGCCCGCTGCACGGCGGTGCGAACCAGTCGGTGCTGGAGATGCTGGACGGCATCAAGGCCAACGGCGGCGACGTCGACGCGTTCGTCCGCAAGGTGAAGGACCGCGAGGACGGCGTCCGCCTGATGGGCTTCGGACACCGGGTCTACAAGAACCACGACCCGCGCGCCCGCATCATCAAGAAGGCCGCCGACGACGTGCTCAGCCGCCTCGGCAAGCGCGACGAACTCCTCGACATCGCCCTTCGACTTGAGGAAGTCGCGCTGTCGGACGACTACTTCGTGTCCCGCAAGCTGTACCCGAACGTCGACTTCTACACCGGCCTCATCTACCGTGCGATGGGCTTCCCGACGTCGATGTTCACGGTGCTGTTCGCGCTCGGCCGCCTGCCGGGCTGGATCGCGCACTGGCGCGAGATGATCGCCGACCCGGCGTCCAAGATCGGCCGCCCGCGCCAGGTCTACACGGGCACGCCGATCCGCGACTACGTGCCGCTGGGCGCTCGCTGAGGCAGCGGGTGCGGCGCCCGCGCGGCGGGAGGCATGACGCACCCGGCGTGACACGCGAGGCATGACGTACGGCGAACGGCCGGTCGGGATCCCCGAGTCCCGGCCGGCCGTTGCCGTGCGCGGCGGCGGCCCCTGCACGCCGCCGGGCACGTCCTCCGGGTTCTGCCTGGCAGGGTCGCTACTCGGCCTTCGGCTCCAGCGAGGTGGCCACGAGGACCGAGCCGGGGCCGACGGGGGTGGCGGTGGCGTACGGGTTGCCGGCGTCCGGCCATCCGACGACCTTGCGGGTGTTGTACTGCGCCCACGAGACGAAGTTGAACAGCGGGATCACCGGGACCTGTTCCACCATGATGTCCTGGAGCCCCTCCAGCGCGGCCTGTCGCACGGCCGGGTCCTGCGATGCGGCGTACTGCTGGAGGAGTTGGTCGGTCTTCGCGTCCTTCCAGCGGACCTGGTTGGCGAACGCGGGCTTGCCGACGTCCTGGGTCAAGTACCCGGCGAGCGTGCGCTCATAGGCGTGGAAGGGCGAGTAGGAGCCGGTCAGCGGGCCCACCGTCGAGGCGTCGAAGTTGCCGGTGAACTGGTTGGCGATGAACTCGCCGGTCGCCTTGGTCTCGATATTGACCTCGATGCCGATCTGCTTCAACTGGTCGGTCATGAGCTGGTACATCGTGATGATGTCGGTGAAGCCGGACGAGGTGAGCAGCGTCATCGTGAAACGCCTGCCGTCCGGGCCGACGGCGTATCCGTCCCCGCCGATGCGGTAACCGGCCTTCTCCATGAGCGCCTTGGCTGCCGGGATGTCCTGCCTGAGCTTCTGGTCCTTGTACTTGGCCGCCACGAACCGCTCGTGCTGCGGGAACACCAGCCCCGTCGGCGTGGTGTTGGCGGGCTGCTGGTTCTGCTCGGCCACCTCGACCAGCTTCTCGCGGTCGAGTGCCAGGCTGATCGCCCTGCGCACGTCGGCGTTGCGGTACTGCGGCTTGGTCAGGTTCATGCCCAGGTACGTCGGGGCGATCGGTGGGGACCAGTGCTTGTTGTTCGCCCGGTCCTTGTCGAGGTATTCCTTCTCGATGTTGTTGACGAAGTTCGCCGCCCAGTCCAACTGCCCCTGCGCCAGAGCCAGGTTGGCGCTGACGTTGGAGTTGTGGACGACGTACCGCAGGCCGTCGATCCTGGGCTTGCCGGGCTGCCAGTAGTTGGGGTTCCTCTTCAGCAGGTAGCCCTGCGGCGACCAGGTGTCGAGCATGAACGGCCCGGTGCCCACCGGGTTTTCGTTGGTGAACGAGGCGGGGTCGGGGACTGCCTCCCACACGTGCTTGGGCACTATGTACGTCGCCCCGAGGAACGCCTCCTGCGCGAACGACGGCACCGGGAAGGTCACCACCGCCTTGTCCGGGCCCTCGGCTCGCGCGGAGGCGATCGGGAGGCCGTACACGTTCATCGCCGGGTTCTTCTGGAGCATGGTGAACGTGAACGCGACGTCCTCGGCGGTGAACGGCCGCCCGTCGGTCCACTTGACGCCGGATTGCAGGTCGAGCGTCAGTTCCCTGCCGTCCGCGGAGAACCGCCACGACTTGGCCAGCCAGGGCGTGGTCTTGCCGACGTCGATGGCGCTCGGGATGAACAGCGGCTCGTTGATGATGGAGACACCGCCGATGAGGTTCATCGGTCCGGTGGTCAGGAACGGGTTGAAGTTGCGCTGCAACGGCCCGGTGGGCGCACCGGCCACGTTCAGGATTGTCGACCCCGAGGCGCCCGAACTCTCGTCGCTGCACGCGGCGGTCGTCGCGGTGAGCGCGAGCGCCGTCACCCCGACGAGGGTGCGGACGAGAGTCCGGGAGCGGCGCGGCGCGCCGAACCTCCGTGTCACGCCTGCTTCGTCGCGCCTGCCTGGTCTGCCGAATCCGAGCACGAGCACTCACCGCCGTCCGGTCGTCATCGGGTGCTGGTCCTGTCGGTCCCGCCGGTCTTCTTCCGGGGCGTGCAGCCAGCACGCGGCCCAGTGGCCCTCGCCGCCCGCGGATGCCGCCGCTGCCGCCGGCTCCGGTCCGGGTACGGTCCCCGTCCCGGCCGCGGGGTCGGGGCCGGCGTCCTTCGCGGGAAACCTGGGCGGCTCCTTCTCCGCGCACACCGGCATCGCCAGCGGGCAACGCGGGTGGAAGCGGCATCCGGTGGGCGGATCGGCGAGGTCGGGCGCCTCGCCGAGCCGTTCGCCGCGCGCCCCGGCGAGCGAGCCGCGGCGGTCCGGGTCGGGGGCCGAGTCGATCAGCAGGCGCGTGTACGGGTGCGCGGGCTCCTGCGTGACCGCCTCGGACGGGCCGCCCTCGACGAGGCGCCCCGCGTACATCACCTGCACACTGTCGGCGAAGTACCGTGCGGACGCGATGTCGTGGGTGATGTAGAGCAGCGCCAGCCCGTCGTCGTGGCCCAGCCGCTGCAAGAGGTTGAGCACGCCGAGGCGGATCGACACGTCGAGCATGGAGACCGGCTCGTCGGCGAGGATCACTTCCGGGTGTACCGCCAGTGCGCGGGCGATCGAGACGCGCTGCCGCTGCCCGCCGGAGAGTTCGTGCGGGCGCTTGCGGGCGAACTGCTCGGCCGGGGTCAAGCTGACACGATCCAGCAGCGCCAAGACCTCGGCGTGCAGCTCCGCCTTGCCGCGCCGCGGACCGTGCAGGCGCAGCGGCCTGGCGATGTGGTGCTCGACCGTGTGGATCGGGTTCAGGGACGCGAACGGGTCCTGGAAGATCATCTGGACCTGGCCGAGGTAGTCCCGGAACGCCCGCCCGCGCGGCCTGCCCACCGGCTGCCCGGCGAGCCGCAACTCGCCCTTGGTGGGCGGCTCCAGACGGGCCAGCACGCGGGCGACTGTCGACTTGCCGGAGCCGGACTCGCCGACCACCGCGGTGATCCGCCCCCGGTGGAGGGCGATCGTCACGTCGTCGGCCGCGTGCACGACGCGCCGCGGGCCGAGCAGACCGTCGCGGCCGGCGTGCCGCACCGGGTAGTGGCGCGAGATGCCGCGGGCTTCGAGAACCGGCGCGGCCGGCTGCGGGGTGTCCCGCTCAGGGGTGTCCATCGGCGCTCCCTTGCGGGTCGTCCAGGTGGCACGCGACCAGGCGCTCGGACTGCTCCGGCGGCACCCGCAGCAGCGGCACGTCCCGGGTGCAGCGGTCGAGGGCGCGGCCGCAGCGCGGCGAGAACGCGCAGCCTGGCGGCAGCGAGCGCAGGTCCGGCGGAGAGCCCCCGATGCCGGTCAACTCGCGGCGCGGCCCGCGCAGCGGCGGGAACGACCCCACGAGCCCCTCGGTGTAGGGGTGTTGGGGGTCGTGGTAAATGTCGTACGCGGGCGCCGACTCGACGAGGCGTCCCGCGT
Source organism: Yinghuangia sp. YIM S09857 (assembly GCF_051388915.1). Lineage (NCBI taxonomy): Bacteria > Bacillati > Actinomycetota > Actinomycetes > Kitasatosporales > Streptomycetaceae > Yinghuangia > Yinghuangia sp. YIM S09857. Next base: position 74,312 of record NZ_JBPKBH010000010.1, read on the forward strand.
ACATGATCGCGACCCGGTCGGCCACTTCGAGCAGCAGCGACAGGTCGTGCGTGATGAACAGCACGGAGAAGCCGAACTCCTCGCGTAGTCGCACGAGTTCCGCGAGCACGTCACGCTGCACCACCACGTCCAGCGCGGTGGTCGGCTCGTCCAGGACCAGCACGTCGGGGTCGAGGGCCAGCGCCATCGCGATCATCACGCGCTGCCGCATGCCGCCCGAGAGTTCGTGCGGGTACGCCCGCATCCGAGCTGCCGGGACGCCCACCGTGGTCAGCAACTGTGCGGCCCGGTCCCGGCATTCGGCCTTCGTGATGCCCGGCCGGTGGGCGCGCAGGGTGTCACTGATCTGGGCCGCCACGTTGTGCACCGGGTTGAGCGCGTTCATCGCGCTCTGGAACACGATCGCGATCTCCTCCCAGCGGAACGCCCGGAGTTCGGCGCGGTTCATGGCCAGCACGTCGACCGGACCCGACACGTGTCCGGTGGACGGTATGTCCGGCCAGGTGCCGTCCCCGGCGCCGTCCTTGGCGTGCCGGTGGTAGAGAACCTGCCCGGCGGTGATGGTGCCGGGTGGCCGCAGCAGCCGGGTGACCGCGTGCGCCAGTGTGGACTTGCCGGAGCCGGACTCCCCGGCCAGGCCCAGGGTTTCGGAGCGGTGCAGGGTGATGTCCACGTTGTCGACGGCGTGCACGGCGCCCGGTCCTTCGCCGTAGTCGACGGTCAACCCCCGGATCTCCAGAAGGGGTTCGCGGGCGGCGCCCGGGCGTCCGGCCGGTGCGGCGGCGGTCGCGGCGGTCGCGGTGCCCCCGGCGGCTGTGCTTCCGACGGCTGTGGTCTCGGTGGGGGTCACGGCTTTGGCTCCATTCCTGCGTCGGCCGCGCGGCGGCGCCGCCCGCGGGTGCGCTTGGCCACCGGTGAAAGGCGCGGGTTCATGAGCTCGTCCGCGCCGAAGTTGACGAGCGAAAGGCTCGCGCCCACCAGCGCGATGCACAGTCCGGGCGGGACGTACCACCACCAGGCGCCGGTGGTGAACGCGCTGGAGTTCTGCGCCCAGTAGAGCGTCGTGCCCCAGCTCCACGTGCCGCCGAGGTCGCCGAGCCCGAGGAACGACAGGCTGGCCTCGGTGAGGATCGCGAAGATGAAGGTGAACAGGAAGCCCGAGATGATGATCGCGCCGAGGTTGGGCACCAGTTCGACGGTGACGATGCGCCAGGGGCGTTCGCCGATCGCCTTGGCGGCCTTGATGTAGTCGCGGTTGCGCAGCGACAGGGTCTGGGCCCGTTGCAGGCGCGCGCCGAAGGCCCAGCCGGTGACGCTGATGACGACGGCGATCGGGAACCAGCCCCCGCCGTCCAGGTATCCGGTGAGCACGATCGTCAGGGGGAGGGCCGGGACGACCAGGAAGATGTTGGTCAGCATCGACAGGGTTTCGTCCACCCAGCCGCCGACGTAGCCCGCGGTGACGCCGATGAGGACGGCCAGGGCGGTCGCGATGGTCGCCGCGACCAGGCCGACGAGCATCGACGTGCGGGCTCCCGCCAGCACCTGCGACAGGACGTCCTGGCCCGACTGCGTGGTCCCCAACAGGTGTGCGCCGGAAGGCGATTGCAGCACCGGGCCGCCGGTCTTCGACGGGTCCTCCGGGGCGATCCACGGGCCGATGACGGCCAGCAGCACGAACGCCCCGAAGATGGCCAGGCCGGTGAGCGCCTTGCCGGAGCGCAGCAGCGGGGCGCCGCGGCGGGCCCGCGCGGGTGCCGCCTTCGGCTCCGTGGGCGCGAGGGTGGCCGTTGCCGCCATGGGTCAGGCCTCCTGTCGGATGCGCGGGTCGAGTACCACGTAGCACAGGTCCACGATCAGGTTGGCGAACAGGACCATGAGGGTGATGATCAGGAAGATCCCCTGCATCAGCGGGTAGTCGTTGTTGAGCACCGCGTTGAAGAGCAGGAACCCGATGCCCGGGTACGAGAAGACGGTCTCGGTGACGATCGACCCGCTCACGATGAAGCCGAGCGACATCGCGAAGCCGGAGATGTTCGGCAGGAGGGCGTTGCGCGCCGCGTACCCGAGCATGACGCGCCGGGTGCGCAGGCCCTTGGCCTCCGCGACCAGGACGTAGTCCTCCGAGATGGTCGTCAGCATCATGTTGCGCATGCCGAGCAGCCATCCGGCGATGGAGCCGACGATGATGGTCAGCGCGGGGAGCACCGAGTGGCTGAGCGCGCTGGCGACGAACTCCGTGCTCCAGCCCACCTGGAGTTCGGGGCGGTAGCCCCCGGTGATCGGGAACAGCCCCATCTCGACGCCCAGGACGCTGAGCGCGACCAGGGCGATCCAGAAGTACGGCACCGCGGACAGGAACGTGGTGAGCGGGAGCAGCGCGTCCAGCCGCGAGCCGCGCTGCCAGGCGGCGAGGACGCCGAGGAGGGTGCCGAGCACGAAGCTGATCAGCGTGGCGACGCCGATGAGGACGACGGTCCACCACACGCCCTGGCCGATCACCTCGGTGACGTCGCCGGGGAAGTACGAGACGGAGACGCCGAGATCGCCAGAGAGCAGGTCCTTCCAGTAAGTCCCGTACTGGGACGGCAGGGTCGCGTCGCTCACCCCCAACTGGGCCTTCACGGCGTCGATTTGCTCTTGCGACACCGAGCCCTGGAAGCGGGAGAGGACGGAGTTCTCGGGGCTCCCCGGCATGAGCCGGGGAATGAGGAAGTTCATCGTGATCGCCGCCCACGCGGTCACCGCGTAGAAGCCGATACGTCGGAACAGGAAGCGCACCTGGGTCACCACCGACCTTGGGTTCACGGGCCTGCCGGACTCCGGTGCGCAGACTGTACGACTGTTACTTAGCGATAGGTAGGTTTGTGATCCGACCGTGATGCAGGCGATCGCCGGACGCGATTCGGCCCCGGTGAACGGTTGTTCACCGGGGCCGTGATGACCTGCTGAAAGCCGCCCGTGATCACGAACTCACGGGGATAACGGGTCGGTTGCCTCTCGGGTGCCTACCGGACGCTGTGTCGCGCCACTCAGTTGCCGCGGGCGGTGCGCGGGGCTCCGCCGGTCGCCGCGTCCATCACATACAGGTGCCGGTCGGTGCTCCCGACGAAGACCAGGCCGTCCGCCACGATCGGGGAGGTGACCCGCCCGCCGGTCTGGAACTTCCAGCGCGGCTCGCCGCTCGTGCCGACCGCCACGATCGAGTGGTCGCTGCTGCCCGCGTACACCGTGTCGCCCGCGACCACCGGCGAGGTCACCCAGCCGTCGGTGTTGTAACGCCACACGCAGCGCTGGGTGTTGACGTCGATCGCGTACAGCCCGCCGTCGCCGCTGCCGAATAGCGACAGCCCGGCCGCCGCGGCGGGCTGGGCCACCGGGCCGTTGGCCGCGAACCAGCCGCGGAGCGTACCGGCCGCGGCGTCCAGCAGGTAGAGGTAGTGGTCGGTGCTGCCGATGTGCACGATGCCACCGGACACGGTCGGCGCGGACACCCAGCCGCCGGTCTGGTAGCGCCAGCGGGCCCAGCCGGTGGCGGCGTCGACGGCGTAGACGCAGCGGTCGCTGCTGCCGAAGTAGACCGTGCCGTCGACGACCGTGGGCGAGGTCGCCCAGCCGCTGGTCTGGTGCCGCCAGCGCAGGCGGCCGGACGCGGTGTCGACCGCGTACACCGAGTTGTCGCTGCTGCCGAAGTACACCGTGCCGTTGGCGACCACCGGCGCGGCCACCACCTCGCCGCCGGTCGGGAAGCTCCACCGCCACTGACGGCTCGTCAACTCCAGGGCGTACAGGTGGTTGTCCTGGCTGCTGAGGTACATCATGTCGCCCTCGACGGCGGGCGGATGCGACCAACCGCTGCTGTCGAAGCGCCACTCGCGCGTGGCCAGGTGCAGGGTGTGCAGCCCGTTGTCCTTGCTGTGCACGTGTACGCGCGAGGTTCGCGCCCCTCCGGCGCGCACCGGCGGCGCCACGATCTCCGCGGTCGCGGCGAACCGCCACGGCTGCGAAGTCGCGGCCTCCATGGGGCCGGTGGGGGTGCGCGGCGTCGGCGGGTGCGGGCGCGGAGCGTCGTCCGCGCCCGCGACGTACGTCGCGGCGGCGGGCGGCGGGGCCTTGCGGAACGCCAGTTCGGTCGGCAGCGCGCCCACCGGGGCGCCCGACGGGGCCGAACTCCCGGCGCCGTGCGGGGGGTTCGCGGTGGGTTGCGGCTGTGCGTGGGGCTGCGGCTGCCCGGTCGGGTTGTACGCCTGCGGCTGGCCTTGACCTTGCCCCTGGTACTGCGGCCGGCCGAGTTGATGGCCGTGGCCGCCCTGCTGGTGGCCGGGTCCGGACTGGCCCGGGGGCGGGCCGTACGGCGGAGGCTGGCCGTGCGGCTGCGGCGGCGGGAACGACGAGCCGCCGCCCCCGCTTTGCGGACGCGGCACCGGCGGCGGCCCGACCGGCGGCCGCGGTGGGGACTGCCCCCCCTGCGGGTTCGGCAGACCCTGCTGGCCGTGCTGACCCTGCTGCCCGTGCTGGGCGGCATGGGGCTGCGGCTGCGACACGCCCTGCCGGCCGTGCTGCTGAATGTGGGGTTGGGGCTGACCGTGCTGCGGCCCGGGGCCGGGTGCGGCCTCGGGAGTGGTCGGCACCGGACCCGGGCTCGCACCGTGCGGGTCCGGGACGCGGTCGGCGGGACCTCCTCCGTCCCTTTCGCCGCCGCGCGGCTCGTCGCGCACCTGCGCCGGGAGCTTGCCCCAGTCGTCGTCGCTGATCCGCCCGGCGGACTCCTCGTCCGGCTGGTCGGCGGGCGGCTGCGGTTCGGGGACCGGCGGCGTGCGCTGGCCCGCGGGCCGGTACTGCCGCTCGAACCGGTCGACCATCGCGGCCGCGGCCTCGGGGAGGCGGCTGTCCCCGGTGTAGCCGCTCTCCGCGTCCAGCAGCGGGGCCACGGACGTCAGGAGGGCGGTCGGCGAGGGACGGTGTTCGGGGGAGCGCTGCATGCACGAGTTGATCAGGTCGTGCAGCTCGTCCGGCAGCCCCGTCAGGTCCGCGGAACCGGTCACCAGGCGCAGCAGCGCCTCGGCGGGCTTGCGGTCCGGGTAGGGGGAGTGGGCGGTCGCGGCGTACACGAGGGTGGCGCCGAGCGAGAACATGTCGCTGGCGGGGGTGATGTCGCGTACGCCCTGGGCCTGCTCGGGCGACATGTAGGCGGGCGTGCCGACCGCGACGCCGGTCATCGTCAGCGAGCCGAAGTCGGCCGCGCGCGAGATGCCGAAGTCGATCACCTTGGGGCCGTCACTGGCCACCAGCACGTTGGACGGTTTGAGGTCGCGGTGCACCAGGCCCGCCGCGTGCACCGACTCCAGCGCCTCGGAGATGCCGGCCGCGAGCCAGCGCACCGCGCTCGCCGGGAGCGGGCCGCACGAGCGGACCAGGGTCTCCAGCGAGGGGGCCGGGACGTACGCGGTCGCGAGCCACGGCACGGCGGCGTCCGGATCGGCGTTGACCACGGCGGCGGTGAACACGCCGCTCACCCGGCGGGCGGCCGCCACCTCCTGTGCGAAGCGGGCCCGGAAGCCGGGGTCGCCGCCCAGTTCGGAGCGGATCGTCTTGATCGCCACCAGCCGCCCGAACGGCGAACGGCCGAGGTAGATCCGGCCCATTCCGCCCGCGCCGAGACGGCCGAGAACCGTGTAGGGCCCGATGCGGGTCGGGTCGCCTTTGGCCAGAGGTTCACCCGGCCACTCGTGTTCCGCCACAATCCCCCCGAATTCTCCCCCACCACCGCCCATCATCCCCGCCGGTTCCTCGCTGCGACAGACCTGGCGTCGGCCCGGTGGCCGGCGCGAGCGCAGCCACCGGGGACGCGGATCGCCGCGTCCGGAATCCCCCTGCTGCCTGAGGCAGAGTACCGGCCCGGGGACGCGCGCGCCCACGGTGTTCCCCCTCCGCGGCAGGTGTCGCGGATCCTTCACAGCGTTGAGACGCGCACAAGATGAACCGGGTTCCCCGATGCCGCGCTCGGCCCACGAGTCGAGGGAGCACCCTCACCCGCCGGCCCGCGCGGGGGCCGAAACGCACAGCTCCGGACGGCCGCACCCCTTCATGTCCACCCTCCTCACGCACCCACCCCGCCGGGCATCGCCCCTCCGAGCCGCCGCCCTGCCACCGCTTGCGGGGCGCACGCTGCCGCATCCGCGACTCCGCTCTGTCTGCGCGGTGCGCTCGGACACGGCCGAGGGGGGGGGGGGGGGGGGGG
>NZ_JBPKBH010000010.1:80662-83112 GCF_051388915.1 Yinghuangia sp. YIM S09857
CCGGGCGGCGGTGGTCCGCTGCCCGGCCCCTCGGGGTGTCCGTTGCCGTGCCGCTGCACGTCGAGGCGGTCAGTGCGTGACGGCGCTCGGGTCGACCACCACGTCCTCGCGGCGGATGCGTACGAGGGCGAAGGCGATCAGGGACGAGGCGAAGAGCATGATGGACGCGGCGAGGATCGCCGCCGTCCAGCCTGCCGTCATCGCGTGGGCCTGGACCGCCGGGGTGGCTTCGCCGGCCTTGGCGACCTGCTCCTTGAAGTCGTCCTTGAGGGCCGACGTCGAGATGGTCGCCAGGACCGCGAGGCCGATCGTGCCGCCGATCTGCTGCGTCACGTTCAGGACGGCGGAGCCGATGCCCGCCTCCTCGGGGGCGATGCCCGCGGTGGCGGTGGTCATGATCGACACGAACACCGCGCCCATGCCCATGCCCATCAGGAGCACGCCCGGCAGGATGCCGGTCCAGTACGTCGAGTCCGTCTCCAGGAACGACAGCCACAGCAGGCCGATGCCCGCGATCAGCGGTCCGATGATCAGGAACGGGCGCGGACCCCGGGTGGTGATGAGCCGCGAGGTGATCTGCGCCGACGTGATGACACCGGCGGTGAGCGGCAGGTACGCGGTGCCCGCGAGCACCGGCGACAGGTCGAGCAGTTCGTCCTGCTGCATGAACAGCGTCAGGAAGAAGAAGGTGCTCATCATGCCCGCACCGGCCAGCATCATGACCAGGTAGCCGCCGGACCGCGTCTTGTTGAGGAACAGCCGCAGCGGCAGCAGCGGTTCGCGGGTGCGCAGCTCGATGACCACGAACGCCGCGATGAACACGGCGGCCAGCACGAAGGCCGTGATGGTCACCGCGTCCGTCCAGCTCTCCTCGGCCGCCCGGATGAACCCGTACACCAGGGCCGACACACCCACGGTCGAGGTGACCGCGCCGGGGATGTCGAAGCGTCCGAGGCCGCGGCCGGTGTCGACGGCGACGTCCGGCGGGAACACCCGCGGGATCGCCAGCGCCAGCGCCACGCCGATCGGCACGTTGACGAACATGACCCAGCGCCAGTTGGCGTACTCGGTCAGGAAGCCGCCGGCCAACAGGCCGACCGCGGCGCCCATGCCGGACACGGCCGCGTAGACGCCGAGCGCCTTGTTGCGTTCGGCGCCTTCCTTGAACGTCGTGGTGACGAGCGAGAGCACCGCGGGGGCGGTCATCGCGCCGCCGACGCCCTGGAGGGCGCGCGCGGCCAGCAGCGTCGCCTCGTTCTGCGCGAAGCCGCCGAGGAGGCTCGCCAGGGTGAAGACCAGCAGACCGTATATGAAGATCTTGCGGCGGCCGATCAGGTCGCCGAGTCGCCCGCCGAGCAGCAGCAGGCCGCCGAAGGTGAGCGTGTAGGCGTTCATCACCCACGTCAGCGAGGCCTCGGAGAAGCCGAGCGCCTCGCGGATGTCGGGGAGGGCGATGTTCACGATCGTGGCGTCGAGCACGATCATGAGCTGCGCACCCGCAAGGACGGCCAGCGCCAGGCCCGGATGTACCTTCCGGTCCGGCGCTGCGGGGGACGCTGCGGTGGCGGCCACCTCTGGGGGTGCCGTTGACATGCTGCTACCTCACAGGAATCCGGTCGTTCGGGGGGTGTCGGAATTAGAGGACGGTTCCGTACCTTGGACACACTAAGCATGTCCTTTAGAGAACGCAAACGTTTTCTGTACGATGGGCTCCGGAGGGCAGACGGATGACCGAAGTACAGGCCGCACAGGCCGGCGTACGCGTGGACGTGCCGACGGGCACGATCCACGACGTCGCCGCCGAAGTCGGCTGTGACCACCGCCGTTTCCCGCGTCGCCGCGGCCGGGTGCTGGCGCGTGCCATCAGTGACGCCGTGGTCGCGGAGCTGGGGGAGCGCGGCTACAGCGCCTTGACGTTCGAGGGTGTCGCTGCCCGCGCGGGAACCGGCAAATCGACACTCTACCGCCGCTGGGCGGACAAACCGTCGATGGTCGTGGACTGTCTCGCGGACGCGCTGCCGGTGCTGGACAACCACGAGCTGGCCGGCGACCTCCGCGAGGACCTTCTCACCGTCATGCAGTCGTACGCGGTGGGCTGCTCCGGCCCGCTCGGCGTCGCGCTCCGCGCGATCTGCGGGACCGCGGGCGGCTGCGACCAGCTGAAGCGCCTCTGGAAGGAGCGCGCCGCCGACCCGGCCATCGAGCGCATGCGCGGGATAGTCGGGGGCGCCATCGAGCGGGGCGAGGCGCGGCCGGGAGCGGACGCGTACGAGTGCCTGATCGCCGGGCCGGCGATCATCGGGCAGCTCTACATGGCCAACGACACGGCCCCCACGCTCGACGAGGTCACGCGGCTGGTGGACAACGTGCTGGTCCCGATGATGGCAGTGCGCTGAGACGTTTCCTCAACCGGTGCGCGGAGTGCTCCGCGCGGTGCGGGGTGGGGGGGG
>NZ_JBPKBH010000010.1:83240-89243 GCF_051388915.1 Yinghuangia sp. YIM S09857
CGCGGTGCGGGGTGGGCGGTCCGATACGCGGGGGCGTACCGGACCGCCCTGGTTTTCCGGCCTCGTTCAGGCGTCCGGAGCCGTCGTCAACGCCCGCTCAGTGACTCGGACGTCGGCTCCGCGGGTTCAGTGGTGCCCGCCGCCCCCGGTGGCCGGTGCGGACGCGCCTCCCGCCGCGCCCGGACGCCCGGCCAGGAGCTGCCGCATCTCCTGGACTTCCGCGGCCTGCGAGGACTTGATCGCCTCGGCCAGCTCACGGGCCTCCGGATGGACGCCCTTGGCCAACTCCTCCTCGGCCATCGCGATGGCGCCGTCGTGGTGGACGATCATCATCTCCAGGAACTGCCGGTCGAGTTCGGCCCCGGTCGCGGCGCGGAACTTGGCCATGTCGGCGTCCGACATCATGCCGTCGCCGCCGGACCCGTGGTCCATCCCACCAGGCGCCTCGGCGGGCTTGCCCCAGGCCGCGAGCCAGCCCTTCATCTGCGCGATCTCGGGCGCCTGCGCTGCCTCGATCGCGGTCGCCAGGCGGCGTACGTCGGCGTCGGCCGACTTCGCCAGCACGACCTTCGCCATGTCCACGGCCTGCTCGTGGTGCGGGATCATCATCTGCGCGAACATCACGTCGCTGTCGTTGAACGCCCCCTGGGACGCCCCGGGCGCGGCGGCGGGTGCGGATGCGGACGGCGAACCGCCCGTGGCGTGGTCCGTGTCGTCCTTGTCGTCGCCCCCGCAGGCGGCCAGGGCAAGGGCACCTGACAGCGCGATCGCGGACAGCGAAAGGGCGCGCGTGGTACGGCGCTTCATACGTATTTCTCCCGAAACTCTTCGGTGTTCGCCGCGCCCGGGAGCACTCGCGCTCGGGGCACGGCGGCGGACAGGCCGGAATGCGGGCAGGCGAGAACGCCCGCCGGCACGCGCCGGCCTATATCCGCAGAACCGCGAGTCGGGAGAGGTCGGGAGGTCTCGCCGGCGGAAGCCCCGAGACGTGGCGCCCCCAGGCGCCACGCGCTGCCCGTGCGAGCCCGCGCGCCCTTCGGCCCACCGCGAACCACGCGACGGCCAGTACGAATCCCGCGAGCGCCACCGCAAGGCACAGCGACATGGGGTCCATGCCCCCGGCGCCGTGGTGCCCGTCCGGCGCGCGATGGTCGGCGGCCCCCGCGATCGGTGCCGGGGACGCGGGGCAGTGCCCGTCCGGACAGGGCGCCTCGGCAACGTGCGTCACCGCCGCACGTGCCTCCGGCGGATGCCCGATCGTGTGCATCCCGGCGGTGCCGAGCACGATGACCGCGAAAAGGAGCAGGCGGAACAGCGTCGCCGCGATGCGCATACGCTCGACCGCCTCCTCCGGATCCGCCCACGGCACCGGCAGTCCGCCGGACTCGCCAACAGCGTACCGGGGCAGGGTATGCCCCGACCCGACTCGACCCGACCCGACCCACCCCAACCCGACCCGACCCGCCCTGCCCCGACCCGACCCGCCTCATCCCGACCCGACCCGACCCGCCCTGCCCCGACCCGACCCGCCTCATCCCGACCCGACCCGACCCGACCCGACCTGCCCCGTCGCGCCCCGTCGCGACCCGACCCACCCCGCCCCGACCCACCTCGACCCGACCCGCCTCATCCCGACCCACCCGCCCCGACCCACCCCGAGTCGCCCCGCGCCCTCGCGCACCGAAGTACGGCTCAGGGCAGGACGTTCCGGTTCGCTCGGAATCCCCGGCGGCGGTCGGCTTCGCGGCGGGGCTTGGTTGGACCCCGGCGGGGTCAGGTTGATCTGACGTTGCGTCAGGTTGGTGTTCGCAAGATGAAGCGCTCCGCATGCGGCCGCGGGTGTGCGCGTCGGGGTTTTGGCGTGCGACACGTGCCAACCTGCGCGGATGCCGGCAGGGTCGGGTGAGATGTTCGCACACCGCGACCACTTGACTGACTCGGTCAAGCATTCTTAGGGTCCGCATATGGCGATCTCGACCCCCGGTTCCGTTCCCGCACCGGCGTCTTCCCCCGCACCCGGCTCGGCCGCGGACCCCATGGCCGCGCTGACCGCGCCCGGCTCGCCCTTCGAGCTGGGAGAGGAGGACGTCCTCGGCGTCACGATGCGGGTGCTCGCGCACCGGCGGCGGTCGCTCGCGTCCTTCGTCGCCGACTCGGCCGCGTACGGCGACCGCGAATACCTCGTGCACGACGACGGCACGCGTTGGACGTACGCCGAACACGCCCGCGCGGTGGCCTCCGTCGCGTGCGCGCTGCGCGAGCGCTACGGTGTCGGACCCGGCGACCGGGTGGCGATCCTCGCCAACAACCGCCCCGAATGGCTTGTCACCTTCTGGGCGACGGTGTCCCTCGGCGCCGTCGCCGTCGGTATGAACGGCTGGTGGGCCGGCGACGAGATCCGCTACGGCCTCGCCGACTGCGAGCCGAAGGTGCTGGTCGCCGACCGGCGCCGCCTCGAACGCCTGCCGGAACCGCCGGTGCCCGTCGTCGAGATGGAGTCCGGCTTCGCCGACCTGGTCGGGTACGCGCCGGACGCCGCCCTCCCCGCCGGACCCGACGACGAGGACGCCGCCGCGGTCATCCTCTACACGTCCGGCACCACCGGCCGCCCCAAGGGCGCGGTCCTCACCCATCGCAACGTCATCGCCATGCAGAACGTGCAGGCGCTGCTCGCCGCGCGCGGCATCGCCCACCTCCCGGAGGAACGCCGCGCCGCGGCGACCCGGCCCGGGCGCTGGCTGGTCAACAGCCCGTTCTTCCACGTGTCGGGGCTGCTCGCCGGGGCGGTGGCGGCGTGCGCGGACGGCCACACGATGGTGCTCTACAGCGGGCGCTTCGACGTCCCGGCGGTGCTCGGCATGATCGAACGCGAGCGCTGCACCAACTGGTCCCTCGTGCCGACGGTGGGCTGGCGCGTGGTGAACCACCCGGACTCCGGCTCGTTCGACCTGTCCTCGGTCGGGCGCCTCGGCGGCGGCAGCGCGTCGTTCGCCCCCGAGCTGATCACCCGGCTCCAGGAGGTCTTCCCGAACGCCAAGGGCGCGATGGGCGTCGGCTACGGCCTGACCGAGAGCGGCGGTGTGGCCACCTCGGCCGGTGCCGCGCAGTTGGAGACGACGCCGGGGGCGATCGGCGTCGCGGTGCCGACCGTGCAGGTCGAGGTGCACGGCGACGACGGGCAGCGCCTCGCGGACGGCGTGGAGGGCGAGATCTGGATCCGCAGCCCGCTCGTCATGCTGGAGTACTGGCGCAACCCGGAGGCCACCGCCAAGTCGATCACCCCGGACCGCTGGCTCCGCACGGGCGACCTCGGGTACGCGCGGGACGGGCAGTTCTTCATGGCGACGCGGCGCTCGGACCTGATCCTGCGCGGCGGCGAGAACATCTATCCGGCCGAGATCGAACACTGCCTCGACGCGCACCCGGACGTCGCCGAGTCGGTGGTGGTCGGCGTACCGCACCACGACCTGGGCGAGGAGGCCAAGGCGATCGTGGTGCCGCGGGCGGGGGCGGCGCCGGAGGCGGAGGAGCTGGCGGCCTACGTGCGCGAACGCCTCGCGTACTACAAGGTGCCGACGCACTGGGAGATCCGCACGACGCCGCTGCCGCGGACGCCGACAGGGAAGGTGATCCGGGCGGTCGCCACGGGGGCCAAGGCGGCGGACCTGGTGGAGGAGTAGGGGACGGGCGTTGGCCGTCGCGGGGGCGCCGCGTGGTGCGGGCGGGGGCGCGCTGCGGCGGGCTCTCGCCACGGCCACCTGCGGAAACTAGTCTGGCGCCGTGGCAGACGGACAAGCGGGGAACTCGGCCGGGCCGGTCCTGGTGCTGTGGGACATCGACCAGACGCTGGTGAAGGCGGGGCCCGCGAGTCGGGAGGCGTACGCCGACGCGCTGCTCGCCGTCACCGGGCGACCGCTCACCGAGCGCGTCGACTTCGGCGGGCGGACCGACCTGCACATCGCGCGCGAGACGCTGCGCGCGCACGGGCTGCTGCCGACCGACGACCTGATCACGCGCCTGAACGAGACGTTCGCGGAGATCTTCACCGCGCGGGCGGAGCAGGTTCGGGGCGAGGGCGTCGCGCTGCCGGGCGCGGTGGCGGCGATCGAGGTCTTGGCGGAGTTGCCGTACGTCGTCCAGAGCGTGCTGACGGGCAATCAGGCGGCGACCGCGCCGGTGAAGTTGTCGCTGCTGGGCGACGCGGCACGGCACCTGTGCCTGGGTGTCGGGGCCTATGGCGACGACCACGAGGACCGCGACAAGCTCGTGCCGATCGCGATCGGGCGGGCGGTGGAGGTCCTCGGGGGCGGGTTCACGGCGGCGCGGACCGTGCTGATCGGCGACACCGTGCGCGATGTGGAGGCGGCCGCGCACAACGACGCGATGTGCGTGGCCGTGGCCACGGGGTACACGACCGCGGAGGAACTCGCGCGGGCGGGCGCGGACATCGTGCTGCGGGACCTGACGGATGTGGCGGTGGTGGTTGAGGCGGTCAGGTCGCTGGGGTCGGCCGAGTCCGCGGCCTGAGGGCGTGGGGCTGCGCGGTTTGTGAACCGGCGTTTGCGAACGGGTGTTTGTGAATCGGGGTTTGTGAACTGACGTTAGTGAACGGGCGTTAGTGAACCGGGGTTTGCGAACGGATGTTAGTGAACCGGCGTTTGTGAACGGGCGTTTGGTTTCACACGATCCGCTGCCCATGTCGGACACGACAACGGGCGGGGCGGCGTTGCCGCGGCCCGCCCGTTGGTCGGTGGTGGAACGGTCGTCCGCCCGTCCGCCCGTCAGTCGTTCTTGTGCAGGTCCTCGTTCAGGGCGCCCCAGGACTCGGTGCGCCAGATGCCCTCCACTGCGCCGCTCGTCGAGTTGCGGCGCAGCAGCAGTCCGTTGCGGCCGGACAGCTCTGCCGCCTTGACCACGTTGCCGTCCGGCAGCGTGACGCGGGTGCCGGCCGTGACGTACAGCCCCGCCTCGACCACGCAGTCGTCGCCGAGCGAGATGCCGATGCCGGCGTTGGCCCCCAGCAGGCACCGCTCGCCCACCGAAATGACCTGCTTGCCGCCGCCCGACAGCGTGCCCATGATTGACGCGCCGCCGCCGATGTCGCTGTGGTCGCCCACCACGACGCCCGCGCTGATGCGGCCCTCGACCATCGACGCGCCCAGCGTCCCGGCGTTGAAGTTGCAGAAGCCCTCGTGCATCACCGTGGTGCCGGACGCCAGGTGCGCGCCGAGGCGCACGCGCGTCGTGTCGGCGATCCGCACTCCCGACGGCACGACGTACTCCGTCATGCGCGGGAACTTGTCGACGCCCGCGACCTCGAACGACACGCGCGCGGCCCGCGCGCGCAGCCGCGCCGCCGGGACGGCGTCGACCGCCACCGGGCCCAGGTTGGTCCACGCGACGTTGGCGAGCAGTCCGAACATCCCGTCCAGGTTCGCCCCGTGCGGCCGCACCAGACGGTGGCTGAGCAGGTGCAGGCGCAGGTACGCGTCGTGCGCGTCGACCGGGGCCTCGGCGAGCGACCCGATCACCGTGCGCACGGCCACGACCTCGACCCCGCGGATCTCGTCCGGGCCCAGCCCGGCCGCGACGTCGGCGCCGAGGGCCGCCACCGCCTCGTCGTCCGTCAGCCGTACGGTCTCGGCCTTGTCGGCGACCGGCGCGAGCTCGGGCGCGGGGAACCAGGTGTCCAGGACGGTGCCGTCTGCGGCCAGCGTCGCCAGCCCCGCGGCGACGGCACCCGAAGCGGAGGAAGCAGAAGAGGTCTCGATCACCCGGCCTACGTTACCGGGCCCCCTCCGCCCGCGGCCGGAACGCCCGCCTGGTGGACGCCGTCCCGGTCGCGCGCCGGGCGGCAAAAAGTAGAGGGTCGCCTCCACTGCGCCGACCGTCGCGGGTCCGGCACGCTGAGCTGCACGAGCGCAGGCACGCTCGGCGCGGTCCCGCCGACCGGGGGAAGGCCGAAGGGCCGCGCGGGGACGTCGTCCGGACCCGCCCGCAGCG
>NZ_JBPKBH010000010.1:89350-92969 GCF_051388915.1 Yinghuangia sp. YIM S09857
CCCGCAGCGGGTCCGGACGACGGACATGCGACGTACAGACGACAGAAGAGACGTAACAGGCGGCACCTGACAGGCGATCCACGGCACGTGACGGACAGCCGGCGCACGGACGACCGGGGCCCCCGAGCAGGAAGCGGCCCGGCAGAGTCCGGCGCGCCACTGCGCAGGCGGCACGCACGGCATTGCACGGCATTGCACGGCACTTAGGAGTCACGCGTGGTCCTCCACCACAGTCCGGCACCCACCCGGGGCGGCACGATCCCGCGGGGGCTCGGTGCCCGATGGGCGTCCGAGGAGACCGTGGTTCCGGGGCGCGCCGGGCACGCCGGCTACGACCTTCGCGACTTCTTCCTGGACATCCGGCTGGCCGGCGACGGCACCTTCCGCGGCTCGCACACCGCATACCTCATCGACCGCAAGCCCGCCGACGATCCCCGGGACGTCGCGCGCTTCCGGTACCGCCGCTGCCATGTGCTGCTCGGGTACGCGTACGGCACCATCGACGCCGCGCACGGGTACGGCGAGATCACCATCGAGGGCTACGGCCACAGCTCCATGTCCGTGCACGCGGAGCGGGGCCGCCTGGTGCTGGCGCTCGACGAGTCCGTCATCACCTACTGTCCCGTCATGTACACCCGCGCGGTGCTCCTCCGTCAGCGGTGATCGGCCGCCTCCGAGGCCTCCGCCGGGAGCCCGTCGGAGGTACGGCCGGACGCACCGCTCGGGACGGCGCCGGAGTCGGCCGGCGTGCCTGCGCCCGTTCCGGACGCCGAACCCGGCGCCCCGGCCGGGCCCACCGTGCCAAACGCAGCAAACGCACCGAGCGCACCGACGGAACCCGCCGAAGCGCCGCCTCCGGTCCGCGCTGAACCCCGGCCGCCCGCTGGACCCCCGGCCCCCGCCGAACCGGCAGCCCCGGCCCCGGGGAACGCCCCCGGATCCAGCAGCTCGGCCAGCCCCTCCCGGTCCGTGCCGAGTTTCGCGTACACCGCCGTCAGGTGCTTCTGCACAGTCCCCAACTGCACCGCCAGGTGCCGCGCCACCGCCGAGTTCGACATGCCGCTCGCGACCAGCTCGGCCGTCTGGCGTTCGCGCGCCGTCAGTGCCTCGATTCCGGTCCGGTACGCCCGCCGCGGCCGTCCGCCGGCCGCGACCAGTTCCGCCCGGGCCCGTGCGGCCAGTGCCGCCGCCCCGCAGCGCGACGCCGCCTCCAGGCCCTCGCCGAGCCGCAGCCGGGCCTCCGTGATCCGCTTGGCCCGCCGCAGCGCGGCACCGAACTCGACCAGGGAGACGGCGTATTCGTACCGGTTCGGCGACTCGGCGAGCCACCGCACCGACTCGCCCAGCTTCGCGAGCCCTTCCGCGCCGCCCGCCACCATACCCGCGGCGCGCAGCGATATCCCCAGCCCCGCGGGCGAGCCGAAGACGTACGCCTGCCCCACCGCCCGGTTCGCGGTCCGCCGGGCCGTCGCCGGATCGTCGGTGGTCAGGGCCAGCGCCAGCAGCGGACGCCACGCGCACAGGCCCGGGTTGCCGACCCCGCGGGCGTCCAACTGCCTGCCCGCCTCCCGGAGATCCTCCGCCGCCTCGGCGTACTGGTGCCTGGCCAGGAGCAGTTCGCCTCGCACGACCTGCGGCACCGGCGAGATCACCGCCTGCGGCTGCTGCGCGCCGTAGTCGTGACGGTCCACCAGCTCCTGGGCCTCGTCGAGGCGTCCCATCGCGATCAGGGTCTGGATCAGCACGCCCAGGCCGTACCAGCGCGCGGGCGCGTCCGGGCCCAGCCG
Organism: Yinghuangia sp. YIM S09857; assembly: GCF_051388915.1. Classification (NCBI taxonomy): domain Bacteria; kingdom Bacillati; phylum Actinomycetota; class Actinomycetes; order Kitasatosporales; family Streptomycetaceae; genus Yinghuangia; species Yinghuangia sp. YIM S09857. Next base: position 91,138 of record NZ_JBPKBH010000010.1, read on the forward strand.
CTCGGCGTACTCCAGCCCCTTGCGTACGTCCGCCTCGGCCTCCACCAGCCGTCCCATGCGGTAGCGGATGTGCGCCAACAGCGTGAGGCCGAACGACAGATGGGTGCCGCGCCAACCACGCGCCTCCAGTTCGGCGATGCCGTCGAGGAAGTGCTGTTCGGCACGCTCAAGTTCGTCGCAGTATACGAGCGACTGCGCTGTCATCACGGGGACTTCGAAGCCCCATTCGTCGTCCACCCAACTGAGCGGCGGCGTCATGGCGCGTTCCGCGTACGCCACCACCTGCACCGCGGGGTCGCCGCGCACGACGCCGTACCACGCCCGGATGCCCAACAGGCAGCGCTCCGTGGTGTCGGTGCCCGCGAGCCGCCCGGCCAGCGCGCGCACGCGGCGGGCCCGGGCGTGGGAGTCGGTGTCGTCCGTCCAGAAGATGGCCCACAGGAAGTGGTCGGCCTGGAGCCGCAGTCGGGCCCGGGACAGCTTGGTGGCCCGTGCCTCGTCGTCCAGCAGGTGCACGGCCTCGGCGAGCCGGTCGTCGTGCGCCAGAGCCTTCGCGAGGCGCAGCACGATGGCGTGCCGCGCGTCGCTCTCCGGCTGTGCGCCGCTCAGTGCCGCGTACAGGTGCTCTATCGCCGCGCGCGGGTCGTGGACGAAGGCCGCGAGACCCAACTCGTAGAGGACGGACGTGCGTTCCTCGCCGAATGGCGGTTCGTTGAGGGCCCTGAGCAGGTTGCGGTAGGCCGAGTCCGGCGCCCCCGCCCGCAGATCCTGCCGGGCCGCCCCGCGCAGCCGCTGGACGACCCACTGGTTCCCGGACGGGAACGTCGCCAGCAGGTGCGCCGCGGTCTGCGCGTCGTCGTGGCCGTCCGCGACCAGCAGTTGCGCCGCCGTCGCGTGCATCGCCCCGCGCGCCTGCGGCGGGATGCGCCGGTAGACCTCGGTGGCGATGGTCGGATGGGCGAACTCCAGGGTCTCGTCGCCCGCGAGCACGCGTACGGCACGCAGCGCGTCGGCCGGGGCGACGGCCTCGGAGAGGTCGAGCCCGGCCAGTTCCGCGGCCCTGCCGAGGGTGGCGTCGGCACCGAGGACGGCGACCGCCCGGGCCAGGCGTACCGCGCTGTCGCCGGTGCGCTCCAGGCGCCGGATCATGCCGCGTCCGACGATCGCCGCCGCCAGCGCTTCGAGTTGCTCGGCGTTGGCGGCGGTCGGTTTGATGTCGCGGTCCACGATCTCGCCGACGAGTTGCGCCACCACGAACGGCACGCCGCCGGTCGCGCGGTGGCACATCTCGGCGAACTTCGGGTCGGCCGCGCCGCCGAGCCGGACGTGCAGCATCGCCGCGACGGCGCCCGGGGACAGCGCCGCGAGCTGCTGCTGCAACGTGTTGGGCAGCGTCACCAGGTCGCCGAGCAGGTCGGCGTTCGGGGTCGGCTCCTCGGGGCGGCGCGCCACGACGAGCAGCACCGGCATCGACTCGACGGTGCGCGCGAACGCCTCCAGCCAGGTGAGCGATTCGCGGTCCGCCCAGTGGGCGTCGTCGACCAGCACCACCATGGCCCCGCGGCGCTGCGTGAGCCCGGCCATGAGCCAGTCGAGCGCGTCGCGTACGCCCTGCGGCTCGGGCGCCGCCAGCTCGTGGTCCGGGCGGGACGGCGGCAGGCCGAGCGCCGGGGCGACCATGTCCCACCAGCCGCCGAGGAGTTCGTGCCGCTCCGCGTCGCCGCACGAGACCAGCAGCGGCCGGAACAACTGGCGTACCACGTGGAAGGCGCGGCCCTGCTCGCGCTCGCCGCCCCTGGCGTGCAGCACCGTGCAGCCCTTGGCGGCGGGCC
>NZ_JBPKBH010000010.1:93157-131461 GCF_051388915.1 Yinghuangia sp. YIM S09857
CCGAAGCCGCCGGCCGCCGGGGCGGTGTCCAGCAGGCCGGTGATCAGGCCCTGGAGCAGGGCGAGTTCGTCGACGCGTTCGAGGAGGCCTTCGTCCTCGGGGTGGTATGCGGGCTCGGCCGCGGCGGTCACTGTGCGCCTCCCGTTCCTGGGCCGAGCATATTGGTGGGCGGGAGTTCGCCCATGTCGACCAGTTCTGCGCGCGCGGCGTCGGCCAGCGCCTCCGCGCCGCACTCCACGGCCACGGTCAGGCCCTCGAACAACGGGTCGACGGCGTCCCGGTCGCCGTATTCGCGGCGCAGTACGATCCCGTACTCCACCAGCGTCAGGGCGTACTCGTAGCGCGCGTCGGAGTGTTCGAGCCACATCAGGGCGTCCTCGATCTTCGCCAGTCCTTTCTGTCCGCGCTCCAGGCGGCCCGTCACGCGCAGCGCCTGGCCCATCGCGGACGGCGCGCCGAATCGGTACGCGCGCCGCAGCGCCTCGCTCGCCTGGTCGTACGCCGCCTCCGGATCCCGCCCGGCGAGCGCCTTGGCGAGGTTGATGCGCCACGCGCACCATGCGGGGTTGGCCACGCCGCGTCCCTCCAACTTCTCGCCGGTTTCCACGAAGTCGGCCGCGGCGTCCTCCAACATGCCCAGGGCGAGCCGTAGTTCGCCGCGCACCGCCTGTGGGACCGGGAAGACGACCGCGCTGGGGAACGGCTTGCCGAACGCGTGCTCGTCGGCGAGCCGGGCCGCCTCGCCCACCCGGCCGCGCGCGACCAGCACCTGGATCAGCGTGCCGAGCGGGTACCAGCGCGCGGGAGCCGTCGGGGGCAGGCGTAAAGCGAGCCGCAGCCCGATCTGGCAGTCCTCCTCGGCCTGAATCAGCTTGCCTTGGCGGTAGCGCACCAGGCTGCGCATGGAGTGCGCGTACGACAGGTGCGTGCCACGCCAGCCGTGCGCCTTCAACTCCCGGATGCCCTCGGTGAACAGCTGCTCCGCGCGGTCGTTGCGGTCGCAGTACATGTACGTGAGGGCGAGCAGGCTGGGGATCTCGAACCCCCAGTCCTCGTCCGTCCAGTTCAGGCCCGGCCCCCACGCCTGGTCGGCGCTCGCGAGGACCTGCACCATCGGGTCGCCGCGCACCACGCCGTACCACGCGCGCAGGGCCAGCAGGCAGCGTTCGGTGCGGTTGCTGCCCTCCAACCGGACGACGAGGTTCTTCAGGCGGCGCGCCCGCGCGTGGTAGTCGGGGTCGTCCACCCAGAACACCGCCCACAGGAAGTGCTCGGCCTGGAGGCGCAGCCGCGTGGCGGAGGCGTTGGCGGACTGCGCCTCGGCGTCCAGCAGTTCGACAGCTTCCTGGATCTGGTCGGTGTAGCCGAGCGCCCGGGAGAGCTGGAGGACGATGGACTCGCGCAGGACGCGGTCTCCCGCGTCGTCGGCGAGCGCCGCGCGCAGGTGCCTGATCGCCTCCTGAGGCGACGTCACGAACGAGGCGCGGCCCAACTCGTAGCGCACGGCGGCGCGGTCGGTGGGACGCGGCGGTTCCAGCAGCGCCCGTTGCAGGCAGCGCAGTGCGGAGTCCGGGGCGCCGGCGCGCTTGTCCTGCGCGGCCGCTTCGCGCAACTGCTCGACCACCCATGAGTCCCCGCAGGGTTCGGTGGCCAGCAGGTGCAGCGCGGCAGAACGGGCGTCGCGTCCGTCCGCCACCAACAGCCGTGCGGCGCGGGCGTGCAGGGCGCTGCACGCGCTCTTGGGGATCCACTGGTAGACGGCACCGTTGATGAGCGGGTGCACGAAGTTGAGGATGTCCTGGTCGTCGAGGATGCCCGCGGCGCGCAGCCGGTCGGCGATCAGCCCGACCTTGTGCACGTCGACCTCGGCGAGGGCGGCCACCCGGACCACGGTGGCGTCGGACCCGAGGACCGCGACCGCCCTGGCCACCGCGATGGTGGACTCGCCCATGCGCTCCAGCCGGGCGGCCAGTTGCTCGCCGATCTGGTCGGCGGCGATGGCGCCGAGCCGGCCGGTGTTGGCGGCGGTGGGGGCCAGGCGCAGGCGGCGCACCTCGCGCAGCATCGCCCACAGGACGAACGGGGTGCCGGTGGTGACCTCGAAGCAGCGTTCCCGGAAGGCGGTGTCGGCCCCGGAGCCCAGCGCCTGGCCGACGATCTGCGCCACCGCGCCGGGGGACAGCGAGCCGAGTGCCAGGCGGCGCGTCCGGTCCAGCGCGCACAGCTCGCGCAACAGCGGCTCGACGTCGGTGACTTCGCCGGTGCGACGGGAGACGAGCAGGAGCACCGGCCACTGGTCGAGGCGTCCCGCGAAGCTGGTGATCCAGGCGAGGGACTCGGCGTCCGCCCAGTGCGCGTCGTCGATGACCAGGACGACGGGGCCGCGGTGCCGGGTGAGTCCGGTCATGAGCCAGTCGAGGGCGTCCCGGATGCCCAGCGGGTCGGGGGCGAAGCCCGCGGCGGCGGGGCACAGGCCGAGTGCGGGGGCGATGATGTCGTGCCAGTCGCCGAGCATCGCGGCGCGTTCGTCGCCGGTGCACCCGGCGAGGAGGTTGAAGAACAACTGCTTGACGACGGAGAAGGAGCGCGTCTGCTCGCGCTCGGCGCCCTTGGCGGCCAGGACGGTGCAGTGGTGTTCGACGGCTATCCGGCGGGCCTCGTCGAGCAGCGTGGTCTTGCCGCAGCTGGCCTCGCTCTCCACCACCAGGAGTTCGCCGGGGCGTGCGCCCGGCGCGTCCGCCGCGGCGCGGGCCTGCTCGCAGAGTTTGCCGATCACCCGGGTCAGGACGGCCATTTCGTCGTCGCGCTCAAGTAACGGCGCCTGGGCGAGCAGGGGTTCCGAGCCGTCCCAGCCGGAGACCTCGACGGCGGCGCCGCGGCGCACGTCTATCTGACGCGCGCCCCTTTCACGCCGGTCGGGCGCTTCGGACGCGCGCCCGTCCGGGGACGCCTCCGCCGCTGCTCCGGCGGGCCGCAGGGCCCCGGAACCCGGCGATCCGTTCGCTTCTGCCATGACGGCACCTTCCCCACGAGGGTGCACGCTTCGCCCGATGGCGGTCGGTGCGACGCGTATGCAAGTTCCATCCTGGCGTATGGAGGTCACCCGATGTGCCCGCCTTAACACAGAAGTCCTCATTGATTGGGGAGATCCGGTCGGCCGGACGCCGCGACCCGGTCGTTGGGCCCACTTCGATGCGTCGCGCCGCGCGCAGACCGGGGCAGAGAGCGAACAGAGCCGGTCCGAGGACCTGTTCGGCGGTCCTTGTTTCCCGGGATTCGTCGCAAGCTGACCGGAAACGACCGCAAACGACAGTGGCGCCTTACAACCAATGGCTCTTGACTCCTCATCACGTCCCGCTTCCAATGGGCCTTCGCGAGCGGCGCACCGTCCTCGCGCAAAAATCTGCCGGCCGTCGGGTCGGGAACGGTGAGAAGGGGAGACGTCGCCATGGCACCGGGGTCCCATCCCTACCGCGACGTCGCGGTGGCGGGCGTCTTCAACACGGCCCAGGCCCGCCGCCTGCCGGGCCACACCTCCGTATCCGTGACGGTCGAGGCCATCAACGGCGCCCTCGCGGACGCCGGCCTCGGCCTCGACGACGTCGACGGCGTCTCCGCCGCCGATCTCTCCGCGAAGCTCATCTACGACCTGCGCCTCGGCCCCGCCTGGCGCGGCACGCAGTACGGCCTGGGCATGATCGCGGAGGCCGCCTCGGCGATCGCGTCCGGCATGTGCGACGTGGCGGTGGTGGCGTCCGGCGAGGCCGGCATCTACACCGACCACGCCGCCACCGCCCCGTGGACGCGACCGGAGAACGAGTTCGTGATCCCCTGGGGGTTGTTCACCACCGCAGAGTTCGCCCTGATCGCGCGACGCCACATGATCCGGTACGGCACCACCGAGGAGCAGTTGGCCGCCGTCGCGGCGACCATCCGCAACAACGGCCACGTCAACCCGGAGGCGGTCTACCACGGACGCGGTCCCTTCACCGCCGCGGACATCCTGGCGTCCCGCCTCATCGCGGAGCCCTTCCACCTGCTGGACTGCGCGATGACCTCGGAGGGCGGCTGCGCGTTGGTGCTGACGAGCGCCGAGCGGGCCCGCGACCTGCCGTCCGACCCGGTGTACCTGCTGGGCATGGCGGCGGACTGCCACGGGCCCGCGTACCAGCACCCGCCCGCGTACGACCTGGCCGGGCGGCGCGACGACGACCTGACCGCCGGCACGGTCGGACGCCGCGCGGCGGACCGGGCGTTCCGCACCGCCGGGATCGGGCGCGACGACGTGGACGTGCTGGAGTTGTACGACCCCTTCTCCTTCGAGGTCATCCGGCAGTTGGAGGCCTTCGGCTTCTGCGCGCCGGGCGAGGGCGGCCCGTTCGTGGCGGACGGCCACATCGGACCGGACGGCAAGTACCCCGTGACCACCGACGGCGGGCTGATGTCCTACAGCCACGCCGGATCCAATCCCCAGATGCTCCAGCGTGCGATCCGCGCGGTGCAGCAGGTGCGCGGCACCTGCGTCTCGACGCAGATCCCGGGGGCCCGGGTGGCCCTCGCCAGCGCGGGCGGCTCCGGCGCCCTGTTCAACCAGGTGGCGCTGTTCGGAACGGAAAGGCCCTGACTGTGCTCGAACCCCAGACAGGCGTACCTCTGAACCCCGTCACGCCGCTGACCGCTCCCTTCTGGGACGGCTGCGCGGACGGTGAACTGCGCTACCAGCGCTGTACCCAGTGCGGCACGGCGAACTTCACGCCGACCGACCTCTGCCGGGGCTGCGCCTCGCGGGCGCTGGAGTGGCGGGTCAGCGCGGGGCTCGGCACCGTCTACAGCTGGACGATCGTGCACCGGCCGGTGACGCCGAGCTTCACGACGCCGTACGCCGTCGCGATAGTCGACCTCGACGAGGGCTACCGCATGCTGACGAACCTGATCGGCATCGAGGTGCACGCGGTCCGCGAGGGCCTGCGGGTGTGGGTCGACCCGCACGGCGTGGGTGGCGAACGCGTGCTCCCGTACTTCAGACCGCAGTTCACCCCGTCCACGACCGGGGGCTGAACCCTTCGCGCGGTCGTCGCGCGCGGTGTGCCGGGGTGGAAGCGGAACGGGACGCTCCACGCGGGCCGCCCTTCCGGACAACGATCCGGCATCCTCCGGTTCCGCTGGTTCCTCGCCGAAGCCCTCCGGACCACCCGCGCCGCGCCGTCCGCGTCCGTCCGAAGTACCGGCGCCCGTCCCGTCCTTCCCTTCCGCCCGCACCCCGGAGGTTGATCGCGTTGGCACCCCTCGCCCCGTTGGCCGGACTGTCCGTCGTCGAACTGTCCCACGGAGTCCCCGGCGGATACTGCGCGAAACTGCTGCGCGACGCGGGCGCCCGCGTGGTCAAGCTGGAAGGCCCGGACGGCGACCCGCTGCGGCGCGGCCGAGAGGGCACCGCGGGCAACCCCGCGTCCGGCGGCGCCGCCCCGGCCGACGGCGACTCGGCCCTGTTCCGCTACCTCTCCGTGGGCAAGACGCTGCGCCTGACGGACGAACCGGCGGCGCCCACCCACGACACCGCGGTGCGCGCCGCCGACATCCTCATCGAGGACGGCCGCCTCGGCGACGCCGAGATCGCCGCGCTGCGCACCGCGAACCCCGCCCTCGTCGTCGTCTCGATCACCCCGTACGGCCGCACCGGCCCCCACGCGGGGCGTCCCGCCACCGAGTTCACGCTCCAGGCGTCCTGCGGCTCGACCGGCGGACGCGGCCAGGCGGGGGAGGAGCCGTTGCAGGCGGGCGGCCACATCGGCGAGTGGGTCAGCGGCGGCTACGCCGCCGTCGCGGGCCTGGCCGCCGCGCACGCGGCCCGGCGCACCGGACGGGGCGACCACGCCGACGTGTCGATGCTGGAGTGCATGGCGACGACGATGCAGACGTACGGCTCGGTCGCCGCATCGCTGTTCCGTGCCACCGGCGCCGACTTCGTCAGCGGGCGCACCCTGGAGATCCCGTCGATCGAGCCGACCGCGGACGGCTGGGTCGGCTTCTGCCTGGGCACCGGGCAGCAGCTCCAGGACTTCCTGCTCATGGTCGAGCGACCCGACCTCATCGACGACCCGCGCTTCGCGACGATGGGCGAACGGGCCCGCAACCGCGACGAGTTCCTGGAGATCGTGCGCGGCTGGACGACCAAGCAGCGCACCGAGGACGTCGTCGCGCTGGCCGGGGCGCTGCGCATCCCGGTCGCGGCGGTGGGCACCCCGAGCACGCTGACCTCGGTCGACCACTTTGTGGAGCGCGGGGTGTTCGTCCCCAATCCGTACGGCGGGTTCCTGCAACCGCGTGTGCCGTACCGCATGGGCGAGTTCCGCGGCGTGCCGTTCGAGGATCCCGCGCCCGAGGCCCCGGCGGGAACGACCGAACCCGCCGCCGGCGAAACCGCCGCCGCGGCCCCCGGCGACCGCCCCCTCAGCGGCCTGCGCGTCCTCGACCTCACCGCTTTCTGGGCCGGGCCCAGCGCCACGCTCACGCTCGCCGCGCTCGGCGCCGACGTCATCAAGGTCGAGGCGCACAAACGGGCCGACGGCATGCGGTTCGCCTCCGCGCGCAAGCCCGGCGAGGACCAGTGGTGGGAATGGGGCATGGTGTACTTCGGTGCAAACCCTGGCAAACGCGGCATAACACTCGACCTCGGCACACCTGAGGGCCACGACCTCGTCCTGCGGCTCGCCGAGACGGCAGACGTCGTGATCGAGAACTTCTCCCCGCGCGTCATGGACAACCTCGGCCTGACCTGGAACACGCTGCACGCCCGCAACGAACGCCTCATCCTGCTGCGCATGCCGGCGTTCGGCCTCGACGGCCCGTGGCGCGACCGCACCGGCTTCGCACAGACGATGGAGCAGGCGTCCGGCATGGCCTGGATGACCGGACGCGCCGACGGCCCCCCGCTCATCCCTCGTGGGCCGTGCGACCCGAACGCCGGTACGCACGCGGTTTTCGCGCTCCTCGCCGCGCTGCGCGAGCGCGAGCGCACCGGCGTCGGCACGATGATCGAGTCGACCATGGTCGAGGCGACGCTGAACGTGGCCGCGGAGGCGCTCACCACCTTCACCGCCGAGGGACGCGAGGTGCGCCGCGACGGCAACCGCGGTGCGGGCGCCGCCCCGCAGGGCGTCTACCGCTGCGCGGGGGACGACGCGTGGCTCGCGCTGGCCGCGGAGACCGGGACGCAGTGGGCCGCTCTGCTGGGCCTCGTGGGGCCGGACGCGCGCTGGTCGGGGGACGAGGACCTGGCCGCACGCCGGGCCGCGCACGACGACATCGACGGCATCGTGGCGGCGTGGTGCGCGGCGCGCGAGGCCGCGGACGCCGAGGCGGAACTGCTGGCCGCGGGCGTCCCGGCGGCCGTCGTCGTCCCGCCCGCGGCGATCGAGTCCGACCCGCAGCTCGAACACCGCGGCTTCCTCAACCGGGTCGTCCACCCCGTGGCGGGCGAGCACCGCGTGCCGGGCCTGCCGTTCCGCCTCGCGTCGGTCACCGGCCCCTGGGTCACCAGGGCCGCGCCCACCCTGGGCGAGCACACCGCCGAGGTGCTGTGCGGAGAACTGGGGCTGACCGAGGACGAGTTCGCGCAGCTGGTCGAGAAGGGGATAACGGGGAACACCCCCGGCTGAGCGACGTGTTCCGGGAAATCCGCCCGCCGCCGAAGAGTTCGGGCGTTTGGCCCCGTCCCCGTTGCCTCGTCCGCGCCGGTTGAGACCCGGTACGAAGGCACGCCCGCGAGCGAACCGTCGGCCGCGGCCGCGCCTGACGGAGACCGGCTCGGCGGGCCCGTTCGACGCGGCCGAGCCGAGAGCGCGGTCCGCGGTGCGTCAGACCTTCGTCGCCAGGATCACGGCGTACAGAAGTGCGGAGAGGATCAACAGGACCACGAAACCGACGACTGCGGCGACAAAGCCGAACCAGAGCGGTGTCTTCGAGTTCCGCGGCCATCCCGCGCCGATCCCCGAGAGCCCGCGCTGGAGTTCCGTGGTCGGCCGGTGCGGCGGAAGCTGGTTCGTCATGCCGCCAGTGTGCCGCCGCGGAGGTAGCCGGGCCAGGGCATGCGGGCCGGAGGGGAGCGTACGGCCGACTTCGTGCGCGACAACTGCGGCCGTCGTGCTCCACCACCGCTGGTGGTTCGAGGGGTTGGGGGCTCTGGCGGTCGCATGGCCGGGCCAGTACGGTCGCGCGCATGGATGCAGCAGCTACGGTTGACGAGTTCATCAAGGCTTGGGGCCGGCTCGACCCGGACGAGCTCGCGGGGTACTTCACCGAGGACGCGACGTACCACAACATCCCGATCATGCCGGTGACGGGACGTCAGGCGATCCGGGACTTCATCGCCGGGTTCGTCGGGCCCTTCTCCGTCGCCGAGTTCACCGTGCACCACCAGGCGGTGCACGGCGACACGGTGCTCAACGAGCGCACGGACGTCTTCACGTTCCCGAACGGGAACACGCTGGAGATCCTCGTCATGGGCGTCTTCGAGCTGCGGGACGGCAGGATCCACGCGTGGCGCGACTACTTCGACCTGGCCGCGGTGACGAAGGCGCTTGCGGAGAATTCCGCCTGATGTGATGTCGGGGACCGCTGCCCCGACAACGCCCCACAAGTGCCGACGCAGAGCACAGGCCGCCGAAGTGCGGACGCGGGCCCGGCGGTGCGGTGCTCTTCCGCAGAGCACAGGCCGGCGACGTACGGACGCGGGCCCGGCGGTGCCGTGCTCTTCCCCTACCTCCAGGGGACCACCAGAGGGTGCCGTACGCGCGTATCGGGCGGTGCGGCGGGGTATGCGGCGGTTCCCTTGGTAGCGTGTGGCGCGCTCGTGAGTCGGCGCGGGATCCGGCCCCGCGGCCGGGCGGCTGAGGGTGGAGAAAGACAATGGCTGCGGTCGACGGCGGCGGAACCGATACGGCGTCACCCGGGGCGAGCCCGTCGCCCCCGACCGACCGGGTCGTGGGCGTCCTGGAGCTGCTGGCAAGCCGTCCCGCGCACGCCTTCAGCCTCAGCGACATCGCCCGGGCGCTCGGCATGAGCAAGGCGACCTGCCACGCGGTCACCGCGAGTCTGGCGAACGCCGACTACCTGATCCGCAACCCCGTCGACAAGACGTTCACGCTCGGCCCTGCGCTGGTGGCCACCGGGCGCGCGGCGGAGTTGTCGTACCCGGCCGTCCACCTCGCGCAGGCGGAGGCCGTGGCCTTGGCCGACGAACTGGGCATGCAGGCGACCGCGGCGATCCGCAGCGAGGGTCATTTGGTGATCGTGGCCCACGCGGGCAGCGGGCCGGACGCCGGGGCGGTGCGCATCGGCCGCCGCATCCCGCTGGCGCCGCCCTTCGGCGGGGTCTTCGTGGCGTGGGCCGGCGCGGACGTGATCGACGAGTGGGCGTCCCGCACCGAGCGCCCCGCGCCGCGCGGGCCGCTGCTCGCCTCCCTCAAGGCGATCCGCGAACGCGGGTACAGCGTCGAGCGCCTGACCCCTGCCGGTGTACGCCTGCGGCACGCGCTCGCGGAGCTGAGCGACGACCCGCTGGCCGAGGGCCTCCAGCCGATGGTCATGGCGCTGCTGGCCGAACTGCGGCAGGCCGAGTACCTGCCGGGCGACCTCACCGGCTCCGGCCGCCACCCGGTGAGCGCGCTGAGCGCCCCGGTGTTCGACGCGCACGGGAATACGCAGATGAACCTCTCCGTACAGCCGCACCGCGAGATGACCGCACGCGAGATCGACCGCACGGGACGCCGGCTGCTCAAGGCCTGCACCCGGGTCACGGTCGCGGTAGGCGGCCAGACCCCGGCCTGAGCGGGCGGTCCGAAGGCCGATCTGCTTGCTCTGCGCGGCGCGTCGTCCTGGCCGCCGCACGTCTCTTTTTCGCACGCATTCGTCGGTACGCATTCGTCCGCGGCGGGGCTCGGGCGGTGCGCCGCGGGCGCGCTCCCGCGCGCCCGTCGGGAACCCCGGGCGTTCGTCCGGCCGTTCTTCGACCGTGGTACCGGCACGCGGCACGCGCCCTTCGGCGATGCGTGGCGTGCCGGGGTGCGGGGGCGTGCGCCCGGCGGGCTCTGCGGCATCATTGCGGTCAATCCGGGTAACACTCGGATTCCGGACCGCGCGTGGTCCGGGGCGAGAATGCGGAGGTTCCCGCGATGAACACCACTTCGGTCGCCGCGCTGGTGACCGCCGTCGTGGGCTTGTCCGCGTGCGCGTGGACGTTCGTGCACGGCGCCCGCCAGAGCCGCATGACGGTGTGCGTTCTCGCGTCGATCGTCGTCTGCCTGTCCCTGGTCTTCCTGTCCATCGGGCAGGGGCGCCTCGCCGCGCTGGACGCCGCCCTGGTGATCGGCACGCTCGGCCCGCTGGTGACCGTCATCGTGGCGGTACGCGGGCGCGGGCAGAACAGGGCGCTCGCCACGTCGGGTCCCCGGCCCGCCGGGTCGCAGCCGCCACAGCCGTCCGCACAGCCGCCCGTACGGCAGCCGGTCCGCCACCAGACCGTTGCGCGACCGGGGGCGCCCGTACACCCGGGGCAGCCGGAGGCCCGTCCCGGCGGCGCACACGGGCGTCGCCGCCACGCCCGCTGAGCCCCCGGACTTTCGCAGCCCGGACTTCGTAGCCCGGACTTCGTGACTCGGATTTCGCAACTCCGATTTCGCGATCCGGACTTCGCGACCCGGACTTCGTGACGCATCGAGTCGTACCCGTCACATGGCGTGTCGATAGGTCACCCGGTGTCGGGTTTCCGCAGGTAGAAGCTCACCGCCATCCACACCACCCCGGCCGACGCCGCGAGCGTCACCAGGACCAGGGCGAAGACCAGGAAGAACAACGTGCCCGCGGTGAGCAGGGCCGCGAACACGATGCTCAGGACCAGGGCGAGGGCCCATACGCGGCGGCGCTCGCGGTGCCGGGCGGCCGCGGAGGTGGCGGCGGCGAACGGGAACTCGGGAGCTTCCGTATCTCCCCCGTCGCGCGCGCTGGTCGGCACGTCGGCGCCCGCGGAAGCCTCCTGGCCCGCGGACCGCTCCTGAGCAGGTCCTCCGGCCGCGCCCTCGTCGGCGGATCCGAGGCGGCGCAGCGGGCGGCGTCCGGTCCGCGGGACGCGCATGCGGCGCATGGCGCGGTCCAGATCGCGGTCTTTCCGCAGCTCAGCCTCTATCAGTTCGAGCGCCCGCCGCTCTGCGGGTGTCAGGCGGACGTCATCCATACCGATCGCCCCCTCATGCCTCGTCGCATGCGTACCGACCGGGTCCGCGCACCGGGTTCACGCCCATGTGCAGGCGGGTCCGCTTCGGCCGTACCTTGAGATTCCCCGGGTGGCGCGCCGTGACACCTGACTTGTGCCCGCGGAGATCCGCCGAACGGATCCGGCGAGATCCGCAACGCGGGGGTCTCGCCGCGAATCGTGCGGACGCCCGGGTAGGGTGGCGCGACATGGCCGACCGAACCACCGAAAAGCCCGAGTACGGCACCAACGGGTCCGCGGAAGCGCCGGCGATCCCCGCCGAGCTCCAGGACCTGCGGGACAGCATCGACAACATCGACGCGGCGCTGGTCCACCTGCTCGCCGAGCGGTTCAAGTGCACCAAGCGCGTGGGCGTGCTGAAGGCGGCGCACGACCTGCCGCCCGCCGATCCCGCGCGCGAGGCCGTGCAGATCCAGCGGCTGCGCTCGCTCGCGGCCGGCGCGAAACTCGACCCCGATTTCGCGGAGAAGTTCCTCAACTTTCTCATCGCCGAGGTGATCCACCACCACACGTCGATTCCGCGTTCCTGAATCGCTCCCACGGCCTGTCCCAACTGTCCGGCTCGGTCGGAAGCGGACGGCCAATCGGTCCGGTTCGAACGTCTGACTACCCGTCATAGGCGAATGCCCTACGGGTTATTCGTGCATACGGGCGAATTGGTGATCTTCCCGTTGCCCCCGTGGGGGTTCGCGCGTTGATGTCGGTGGAACTCCGGTTCCACCGTCATTCGAACGATGGGAATCAACTCAGTGAACGAGTTCGCCAAGAAGACCGTGGTGGCTGCCGCCATGGTCGGCAGCGCTTTCGCCTTCGGTGGGGGGACGGCGTACGCCTCCTCCGCCGCCGACGGCGCGGCCGTCGGTTCTCCCGGTGTGCTCTCCGGCAACCTGCTCCAGGTTCCGGTGCACGTGCCCGTCAACCTGTGCGGTAACACCGTCAGCGTCATCGGTGCGCTCAACCCCGCCTTCGGCAACACCTGCATCAACGCCGACGGCGACATGAAGCCGCCGACCCCGATGCCGCCGCACACGCCGCCTCACAAGCCGCCGCACAAGCCCCCGCACACCCCGCCGCACAAGCCCCCGCACAACCCGCCGCACGAGTGCCCGCCGCAGGGCCCGCCGGCGTGCCCCCCCACCACGCCCCCGGTGACGCCGCCGCCGGTCACCCCTCCGCCGGTGACCCCGCCGCCCACCACTCCGCCGGTCGACGAGTGCCCGGACGAGGAGTGCCCCTGCCCCGAGATCCAGGTCGTGCACGAGGTGACGGACGCGGTGACCGTCTGACCCTTCCGGGTCGCGGTCCCGCCCTCTCGTCCGGCGCTCTCCGGATGAGCGGGCAGCAGTACTGACACGACGATATGATGTAAGCCGGAGGCCCCGAACACCCTTGTGGTGTACGGGGCCTCGGGTCGTTCAGCCGCTGTGGTGCAGGGGAGCCCGGCTCGTTCAGCCGCGGCCGCCGCGGATCAGCGTCCCCGGCAACTCGCCCGTGTGCTCGCCCTCGCGGAACGTGACGCGGCCCGCGACCGCGGTGGCGACGTAGCCGTCGGCGCGCTGGATCAGGCGCGGGCAGTCGCCCGGCAGGTCGTACAGCACCTCCGGCGGGTGGGTGCGCAGCCGCTCCAGGTCGATCACGTTGAGGTCGGCGCGCATGCCGGGGGCGAGGCGGCCGCGGTCGCGCAGCCCGTACAGCGCCGCGGTGTCCGACGTCATCTTCTTGACGGCGAGTTCGAGCGGCAGCCGGTCGCCGCGCGAGCGGTCGCGGGCCCAGTGCGTCAGCATCGTCGTGGTCATGCTGGCGTCGCAGATCGTCGCGCAGTGCGCGCCCGCGTCGCCGAGGCCGAAGACCGAGCGCGGGTGCAGCAGCATCTCGCGCACCGGTTCGAGGCTGCCGTCCGCGTAGTTCAGGATCGGGATCATGAACATGCGGCGGCCGTCGCGCTCCAGCATCAGGTCGTAGAGCACCGCGTCGGGCGAGCGCCCCTCGCGTTCCGCCCGCGCGACCACGCTGTCCTCGTACGCCGGTTCGTAGTCCACCTCGTCGCCGATCGGCACGATGCGGTCGCCGAACGCGGTGAGCAGCGACGACTGCGCGCCGTCCTCTGCCAGGATCGCGTTGCGCACCTCCGCGGTGCGCAGCCTCGCGACGCGCTCGGCGATCGGCAGCACCGCGAGGGCGTCGAACGTCGGGCGGCCGCGCAGCGGGTGGTACGTCGTCTCCAGGCTGAACAGGAGCCCGGTCGCGCGCCCGGCGACCTGCATCCACACCTCGGCCCCGGCGTCCGCGGCGGCCTGCGTCTCGGCGAGCAGGTCGCGGTAGAGCGCGGGCGAGGCGTTCGACTGCGTCATGCCGTACGCCACGGGCCGCCCGATCGCCGCCGCGAGCCGCCGCATCCACGCGACCTCGCGGGACGCGGCCAGGTCGTCCTCGCCCGCGACCCCGGCCGGGGCCACCTCGAAGACACCGTGCCCGGCCTCGCGCAGCGCGGCGCCGATGCCGAACAGCTCGTCCTCGGCGGCGTACGTGCCGGGCACCGGCTCGCCGTCGATCGCCCGGTGCATGATCGTGCGCGAGGTCGTGAAGCCGAGCGCGCCCGCCTCCATCGCCTCGCGCACGATCGCGGCCATCGCGGCGATGTCCTCGGGCGTCGCGGGCTCGTTGCGGGCGCCGCGCTCGCCCATGACGTAGGTGCGGACGGGGCCGTGCGAGATCTGCGTGCCGACGTCCATCACGATGCGCCGGGTGGCGAGGTGGTCGAGGTATTCGGGGAACGACTCCCAGTGCCACTGCATGCCCTCGTGCAGCGCGGTGCCGGGGATGTCCTCGACGCCCTCCATCAGTTCGATGAGTCGGCGCCGCTCGTCGGGGCGGCAGGGGGCGAAGCCGACGCCGCAGTTGCCGGTGACCACGGTCGTGACGCCGTGCCAGCAGGCGGGGGTCAGCAGGTCGTCCCAGGTGACCTGTCCGTCGAAGTGCGTGTGGATGTCGACCCAGCCGGGCGTGACCAACGCGCCGTCGGCGTCGATCTCGGTCCGCCCGGCGCCGATCGCGGAGCGGTCGCCGACCGCGGCGATGCGGCCGTCCCGGATCGCGACGTCGGCTGTACGGGCCGCGGCGCCCGTCCCGTCCACCACCGTGCCGCCGCGGATCACCAAGTCGTGCATGGGGAGCCCTCCCGCCGTACGCAAGCTTGTGACGAAACCTGTGATGAAGCCTGTGATGAAGCCCGTGATGAGCCTGTGATGAAACCTCATTAACCGATCGTCCGCAGTGAAGCAGGACGGTCTTGCGATGTCGATGGGCGCGCCGCGGCGGGCCGGGGTGGAGGCAGGATGGGGGCAGGATGGGACAGGGGGGCAGCCGGGCGGAATGCCCGCGGCACAAAGCCGGGGCCGGTAGGGTTTCCGGGTAGGCACGGACAGTAGTGGGACGGTAGGGAGCACGCATGACGCAGGCAGCGTCGCCCGACATCGTGATGGTCGAGCTTGTCGACGCGGACGGCAACACGATCGGGCTCGCGGAAAAGCTCGCGGCCCACCAGCCGCCCGGGCAACTGCACCGTGCCTTCTCGGTGTTCCTGCTCGGCGAGGAGGGCGGCCCGCATGCGGGCTCGGTGCTGATGCAGCGCCGCGCGCTCACGAAGTACCACTCGCCCGGCCGTTGGTCGAACACGTGCTGTAGCCATCCGTTCCCCGGCGAACCGCCGGCCGATGCCGTCGCGCGCCGGGTGGGTGAGGAACTGGGCGTCAAGCCCGCGGTGTTGGTGCCCGCGGGGCAGGTGACGTATGACGTGACCGACGAGGTGTCCGGCCTCGTCGAGAAGGAGTACAACCACCTGTTCGTGGGCCGGGTCGGCAGCTCACTGGAGCTGAATCCGGAGGAGGTCGGCGAGGTGGCGTACGTCCCGCTCGCCGAACTCGACGCGTGGCTCGCCGAACACGACCACACGGCCTGGCTCGACGCCGTCCTGGGCACCGCCCGCGCGGCGCTGGAGGACCTTGCAGAGGGCCGCTGAAAGACGCGCGTTCACGGCGCACGAAACGCGTGTGAATTTGTGAATCGCAATTCCGCCCCGGCGTGCGGGCGAGGCTATGCAATGAGGGGCGTGAACCAGGGCACTTGCCCGGATTTCACGCCCCTCGTCATGTCTCGTACGCCCTGCCCGCGACGGTGGGCCGCCGTCCGCACGCGGTGCATTTTGCGAGTGTGAGCAAACCCTTTCGTGTGAAGCTCGGGAACGCTGGGCACAGCCGCCTCGTCTTGGTAGAAAAGTGCGGACAGGGGTCCCTCGGTGCCCAGGGTGGAAGGCGGCAGCGACGTGATGCACGGGTTCGTGCTTGCGCTCTTCGCGGCGACAATCCTCGTGACCGCACCTTTGGTGCTGGACCGCGCGGAAGCGGCCGGTTTCAGCCCCCGCCTCGTGCAGCAGGGCTGGCGCGCGGCCGCGGGCGGAGCGCTGGTTTCGCTGGCGCTCGCGGTGCCGGTGTTCACGACCGACCTGTGGACCGCGCCCGCCCGGGCGGTGGGCATCGCCCCGGGGCTCGGCTTCGCCGACGTGCCGCTCGCGGTGCAGGTTGCCGTCGCGGTGTCCGTGCTGCTCGGCCTGTTCGCCGGGTGGCGGCGCGGGGGACCGGTCGTCCGCGACTACCGCCGGGCGCTCCGCGTACAACTCGACCGCCTCGAATCCACCAGCCCGGTCCTGGACGAGGTCGAGCGCGGCCACCCGCGTCTGGTGATCGTCGAGGACGCGCAGCCGCGTCTGGTCCTGCTGCCGTCGCGCCCGCCGCGCGTCGAGGTCACCACGCGGGCCCTCGACCTGCTCAAGCCGGAGGAGCTGAACGCGGTCCTCACCCACATGTCCGGCCACCTGCGGTGCCGCGACGCGCTGTGGATGACCGCGTCCGAGACGATGGCCGAGGCGTACCCGCGCGTGGGCTTCTTCGCCCGCTGGGCGGACCACAGCGCGGCTCTCGCCGAGAAGGGCGCCGACGCCGACGTGCACGGCCCCATCGCCCGCTCCAACCTCCGCCGCGCCCTCGTCAAACTCTCCGGCCCCGGCCAGGCCAACGGCCCCTTCTGCCCCTGCTTCGCCTGGCCCCAACAACGCCAGGAAGAACTGACGGTCCGCCAACCCCGCACCCCCCGGACCCCGTTCGCGGTGGTAGCGCTACGAGCCCTGACCGCCGCGGCCCTGCTGGTCCCCACCCTGGTCGTGGCCTCCCCCCACTTCATGTACCTCTGAGCCCGGTACACCGCAGCTGCCGGAACCGTTGCGCCCCAGGTCCGGCGGTGCCCCTTCCTGCCCTGGGGTGGGGCGGTGGTGGTGCTTTGGTACGGGGTGCGGTACGTGTAAGGGCTGGAGCCCGGGCCAGGGGTGTATTCGCGGAGGTGGGAATGAACGACGACAGCCCCTGGAAGGCGCGGCTGCGGGCTTGGTTCGGGGCCGAGGGGCGGGACGGGGCGGATCGGGGGGCGGCGTTGGACGATCTCGCGGAGGGGCTGCTCGCGGCGCGGCGTCCGCTTGTCGTGGCGGGGTCGGGCGTGGTGGCCGAGGACGCCGTGCCGGGGTTGCGTGCGCTCGCGGCCGAGGCGCGGATCGGGGTGTACAACACCTGGCGCGCCAAAGGGGTCCTGCCCTGGGACAGCGACTACCACCTCGGCACCATCGGTCTCCAGGAGCGCGACGTCGCGTTGTGCGCGCTGGAAGCGTACGACCTGATCCTGACCACGGGGCTCGCCGAGGGCGAGCCCCCGCGGCTGCCGGAGGGTCTGCCGGTGGTGTCGTGTGCGGTCGGCGACCTGGAGATCCTCGCGGTGCGCTGCGCCCACCGGACCGGTGAGGAGACCGTGGAGGCCCCGCTGCGCGAGCGGCTGGCCGCTGTGGTGCAGAAGGCTTGGGGCGGCGCCACGCCGCCTCTCGCCCCCACGCTGATAACCCGGCAGTACGCGCTTCTGCTCGGAGAGCGCGGCATGATCGCCGCCGACGCCGGGACAGCCGGCTTCTATCTGGGACGCACGTTCCCGACCCTGCGGCCCCGGACCGTCGAGCTCCCGCCGGTCCCCACGCCCGGCTTCGCCGCCGCCGCGGTCGCCGCGCGACGTGCCGCCGAGCCCGACCTGCCCGCCCTCGCCCTTGTCGACGGCGAACGCCCCGACGCGGCGACCGAGGCCGCCGTCGCCGAGGCCGCGGCCCGCGGCATCGCGGTGCCGGTCGTGTGCTGGGCGCCGGACGGTCCGCAGATCGGGATCGAGGACCACCTCCAGGACGTGCGCAAGGCGGTCGCCGCCGACGAGCCGCGCGTCGTGGTGGTCGGGTACGACCCGGGCCAGCTCGCCGACCTGGAGGATGTGGCCGGACGCGTCACCGCGTGGTGAGCGGGTGCGTTCGTCCGCATGCCGTCGAGGCCCCGCCGGAACGGCCCGCCGGCCGGGCTTGGCGGGAATTTGACGACGCGCCCTAGGGCTGAGTTCGTAAACTTTATAAGGTTAGGACGCGGACGCACTCGCGAGCCCGCCCCGGACGCCGCCGCGCGTACCGGGCCTGCTGTCGAGGAGGAAGATCCGGTGGACGACTCCGACGTGAACGAGATCGTGGCCTCGGTGCGCCGCTTCATCCGCGAGAAGGTCGTGCCGCTGGAGTCGCACATCGACGAGACCGACACGATCCCCGACGATCTGCGCGCCGCGGCCGCCGCGATGGGGCTGTACGGCTTCGCGATCCCCGAGGAGTACGGCGGCCTCGGCCTGACGATGAGCCAGGAGGCGTCCCTGGTCATGGAGTTGGGCTGGACCACCCCGGCGTTCCGGTCGATGTTCGGTACCAACAACGGGATTGCGGGCCACGTCCTCCTCGAAGGCGCCACCGAGGAGCAGAAGAAGCTCTACCTCCCGCGCCTGGCGAGCGGCGAGTGGACGGCGTCGTTCGCCCTCACCGAGGCGGAGGCCGGATCCGACCCGGGCGACCTGCGTACCGGAGCCCGGCGCGGGGGCGACGGCGGGTGGGTGCTCAACGGCGCCAAGCGCTTCATCACCAACGCCCCGCTGGCGGACGTCTTCATGGTCTTCGCGCGGGACGCGGACAACCCCGGACGCGGCGCCGACGGGATCTCCGCGTTCCTCGTGCCCGCCGACACGCCCGGTCTCACCGTCGGCCCGCGCGACCACAAGATGGGGCAGCAAGGCGCCTGGACGGCCGAGGTGTTCCTGGACGACGTGGCAGTCCCCGACAGCGCCCTGATCGGCGGGGACGCCGGGCTCGGCCAGGGCTACCGCACCGCGATGCGCTGCCTCGCGCACGGCCGCCTGCACATCGCCGCGCTGTGCGTCGGCCTCGCGCAGCGCCTGCTGGAGGAGACCGTCGGGTACGCCAAGTCCCGCAGCCAGTCCGGGCGTCCGATCGCCGAGTTCCAGCTCATCCAGGGCCTGATCGCCGACTCGCAGACCGACGTGTACGCGGGCCGGGCCATGGTCGCCGCCGCGGCGGGGGAGTTCGACCGCCGCGAGGACCTGCGCATGGCGCCCTCGTGCGCCAAGTACTTCTGTAGCGAGATGGTCGGGCGCGTCGCCGACCGCGCCGTGCAGGTGCACGGCGGCGTCGGCTACATGCGCGGGGTCGCGGTCGAGCGGTTCTACCGCGACGCCCGCCTCTTCCGAATCTACGAAGGCACCAGCCAGATCCAGCAGATCGTCATCGCCAAGCAGTCGCTCGCCCGCGACGGCAGGCCATAGGGAGGGGCAGCAGGCATGCACACGAGCTTCTGGGCGGCGATCGCCGCGCGGGCGGACGAGACACCCGACGCCGAGATGATGGCCGACGAACGCGGTCGGCGCCTGACGTACGGTCAATACCGGGACGCAGCCGAGAAATTCGCGGCACACCTGGCCGGACGCGGGGTCGGCGAGGGCACTGTCGTCACATGGCAGCTCCCGACCTGGATCGAATCGGTCGTCGTCGTGGGGGCGCTCGCCCGGCTCGGTGCCGTGCAGAACCCGGTCATGCCGATCTACCGCGAACGCGAACTCGCCTTCGTCACCGCGCAGGCGGCGTCCCGACTGCTGATCGTGCCGCCGGTGTGGCGCGGCTTCGACTACCCGGAGATGGCCGCGGCCGTCGCGGCGCGCAAACCGGGGCTGGACGTGATGGTCCTCGACGGCGCACCCGCGGGCGGCACCGTCGAGAACGGCAGTGCGGGGAACGGGTCTTCGGAGACCCCAACCCCAACTGGACGCGTACTCCCGGACGTCGCCCTGCCCGCGGGAGACCCCGCCGACCTCCCCCCGCCGCCCGCGATCCCCGCGACCCCCGAACAGGCGCCCGTACGCTGGTACTTCTACACCTCCGGAACCACCGCCGACCCCAAGGGCGCGCGGCACACCGATGCCACCGTCATGGCCGGGGGCACCGGCATGGCGGAGCGGATCGCGTGCGTGCCGGGCGACCGCGTGAGCCTGGTCTTCCCGTTCGCGCACATCGGCGGCTGTACGACCTGGCTCACCTCGTCGCTGGTGTTCGGCGTCGCGATGATCCTGACCGAGGCCTTCGAACCCACCGCCACCGTCGAGTTGCTGCGCCGCGAAGGTGTCACGCTGGCGGGTGCCGGCACGGTGTTCCACCAGACCTACCTGGCCGCGCAGCGCCGCGACCCGGCGACGCGGCTGTTCCCCGAGGTCCGCTGCTTCCCCGGCGGCGCCGCCCCCAAGCCGCCCGGCCTGCACGCGCAGATGAAGAAGGAGCTGGGCGGCGTCGGCATCGTGGCCGGGTGGGGCCTCACCGAGGCGCCGATCCTGTCGATGGCCGGTGTCGAGGACCCGGACGACGCGCTCGCGGCCGCCGAGGGCCGACCCACGAACGGCGTGCGCCTGCGCGTGGTCGCCCCCGACGGATCGGACGCGCCGTCCGGGAGCGAAGGGGAACTCCGGGCCAAGGGGCCGCAGTTGATGCTCGGCTACCTCGACGCCTCGCTGGACGCGGACGCGTTCGACGGGGACGGCTGGTTCCGCACCGGCGACCTCGGCCGGATCGACGAGGCGGGCAACGTCTACATCACCGGGCGGCTCAAGGACGTCATCATCCGCAAGGGCGAGACCATCAGCGCCAAGGAGGTCGAGGACCTGCTGAGCGGGCACCCGGACGTCGCGGAGGTGGCCGTCGTCGGGCTCCCGGACCCCGTGACGGGCGAACGCGCGTGTGCGGTCGTCGTCGCCGCGGACCCGGGTGCGCCGCCGACGCTCGACGCCCTCGGCGCATACCTCCGCGAGCAGGGCCTGATGGTGCAGAAGCTCCCCGAACGCCTGGAGGTTGTCGGCACGTTGCCCCGCAACCCGGCGGGCAAGGTGCTCAAGAAGGACCTCAAGGAGCGCTACGCACAGCGGTAGGACGAGTGGTGCGGGTGGCGCAGGTCGCAGAGGGCGCATGTGGTGCCAGTGGTGCGGGTGCCGCGGTGGGGGCGCGCGGTGGCGCGGCCGGTGGCGGTACGCGGCCTCGGCCGCCCGGGCCTCAGCCGCCCGGGCCGCTCCTCCGCAGGATCGCCGCCACGAACCCCTCGACCGTCGCCGGGCCGGGGAACGCACCGTAGTTGAGGTGGCTGCCGTCGTCCCAGCCGCCCAGCACGGCGCCCTCGGCCCCGTCGATCGGGCTCACGGTGTGCTCCAGCGTGAAGTACCGGCAGGCGTCCGACCCCGGCGCCCGCACGATCGCGGTGAGGTACGCCTCGGCCGGGGCCGACGGTGGCGGAAGCGTGACCACCAGCATGCGGTGGCCGTCCCGCTCCACCAACTGCCCGGCGAGTCCCGTGTGGTCGAGGCGTGCCTCGTCCGGGAGGGACTCGCCGTAGCCGTCCCAGATCGCGGTGAGTGCGGCGTCGTAGCCGCGCGGCGGTGGTTCGTCGAGCAGCCGCGGGCCCATCGTGGCGGCCATCCGGGCGAGGACACCGTGGGCGAATCCGTAGTGGTGCCGGCGCAGTTCGTGCATGCCGCTCCTCTCCGACCCGGTCGGGTCCGGAAGCGACAACCCTACGTCCGGTCGCGTTCCGCCGTCCGAACGCGGACGAAACCGGCGTACTCCGCCGTCGCGAAGGCCCCGACCACCGCCGCGCCCGACAGCATGAACACGCTGCCCCAGCCGGTGAGCGGGATCAGGTCGACGAAGGCGAGTACCGCCAGCGCCACGCTCGACGCCGCGTTGCAGGCGAACACGAGTGCTCCGAGTGACGCCGGGATCGGCCGGTACCCGGCGATCAGCGCGAGCGCGAGGGCCCCGCCGAGCATCGCGACGCCGAACGGGACCGACCACGCGAGCGGCAGCCCCAGCGGCCCGTCGACCAGCGACCCCAGGGCGAGCAGAAAAACGCCGAACGCGCCCGCGGCCCACGCGTCCAACTTGACGGCGGTACGCAGCAGCTCGTCGGCGGAGTCCGCCAGGGCGTCGGCACAGGTGTCGCCATGGCTGTCGCCATGTGGCCGGAGGCGGGGATCGGCACGATCGTCGGCCCGGGTGACCGCGTGGCTGTCGGCGTACGCATCGCGCCCGGTCGCATCGCCCGTGACAGTGCTCGGCATGGCCTTCTCCTCCGAGTGGTGCGGGGTGAACGGTCCCCCGACGGTGTCACCGTCCAGCGCGGCGGCTCAATGACCTCCGAGGTCATGGCCGCCATGACCGGGCCCGCACTACCCTCGTGATCATGGAGACCGCGCCGACGACCCGGGTGGGGGCCCTGCTGCGCGAATGGCGGCAGCGTCGCAGGCTCAGCCAGCTCGACCTTTCCTTGCTGGCCGACACGTCGGCCCGGCATCTGTCGTACCTGGAGACCGGCCGCGCGCAGCCCAGCCGGGCGATGGTCCTGCGGCTGTCCGAGGCGCTGGACGTCCCGCTGCGGGAGCGCAACGTGTTGTTGATGGCGGCCGACTACGCCCCGGCGTACCGCGAAAGCAGTCTCGACGACGAGGACATGGGGGCGATCCGCGCCGCGCTCGACATGATGATGACCGCGCACGAGCCGTTTCCCGCCGTCGTGGTCGACCGGCTGTGGAACGTCGTGACCGGCAACGGGGCCCTCGGGGTCCTCATGGACGGCATCCCCGAACACCTCCTCGGCCCCGCACCCAATGTCTTCCGGCTCATGCTGCACCCCGAGGGTCTCGCCGCCCGCCTCGCCAACCTCGACCAGGTGCGCGACCTCACGCTGAGCCGCCTGCGGCGCCAGGTCGAGGCGACCGGCGACGCCGAACTGCGGTCGCTGTACGAGGAGGTGAGCCGCTACCCGGCCCCGGCGCCGCCGGACGGGAGCACCGCCGACGGCTCCAAGTCCTCCCACCCGGACACCGGTTGGCCGGACACTCCCGCCGTCCGGCCGAGCCCGATCCAGGTGCCGATCCGCGTGCGCACACCCGTCGGCGTGTTGTCGATGTTCGGCACGATGACGACCTTCGGGACGCCCGCAGATGTCACGTTGGCCGAGCTGGCCATCGAACTCTTCTACCCGTTGGACGAGTTCACCGCCGACGTCCTGCACGCGCGAGCCGCGCAGGCGCAGTAGCGCCCGGACCCGCTCAGGCGTGCCGCGTCCCCGTGTCGCGCGCCGCCTGTGCGAACGCGCTTACCAGCGGCCCTTCCCCGGCACTGCGCCACACCAGCGCCCACCGCAGTTCCTGCGCGTCGTGGATCGGGACGTACGCGATGTCCTCGCGCGCAAAGTACTTCGGCGCGTGCGCGGGCACCGGCGACATCCCCAGCCCTGCCGCGATGTTGGCCAACGTCTCGTGCACCGTGGCCACTTCGGGCCCGCGCGGGATCGGTTTCCCGCTCGGCGTCACGCGCGGGTTGATCGCCTCCTCCCAGTACGCGGGGATGTTGCTCACGGCCTGGAACACCGGTCCCTCGGCGAGGTCTTCGAGGGACACGGTGTCCCGCTTCGCGAGGTGGTGGCGCGACGACACGGCCAGCACCATCGGCTCCACGACCACGACCGGACCCACCGTCAGATCCGGTTCCTCCACCGGCAGCCACACCAACTGCACGTCGACCGCCCCGGATCGCAGCGGCCCGAAGGGATCGCCGATCTGGGCTTCGCGAATCTGCAACCGGCATTCGGGGTGCCGCTCGCGGAATGCGTCGGTCACCGCGTGGATCTCGTGCAGCATCGCGTCCATGATTCCCAGGCGCAGGACGCCGGTCAGCCCCTTGGCCGCCGAACTCGCCCTGGCGATGCCTTCGTTGATGAGGCGGTAGCCCTCGGCGAGGTCGTCGCGGAGCCGCGCGCCGATCGGGGTGAGCGCCACGCTGCGGCTCGTGCGCTCGAACAGGGGTGCGCCGATGCGGCGTTCCTGGAGCTTGACGGCCTGGCTCACGCGGGCCCGGGAGACGAGCAGGCGGTCCGCCGTACGGCCGAAGTGCAGCTCCTCGGCGAGTGTCAGGAATATCTCGATGTCGCGCAGTTCCATGTGCCCGCCCCGCTTCCGTGACCGCCCGGTGACCGCCCGAGCCGCGATCGGTAACCCCTGAGTTAACCAAGGTTGCGGACCTCGCCGTTGTTCCGCGGTGCGCATCCCGCGCATCGTGGATGCCACACGCACCCCGCAAGCCACCACCTCCAGGGAGTCAGCCATGCCCGCAAACGCCGTCGTGACCGGGGCGGACCGGGGGATGGGCCGCGCGCTCGGGCTCGGCCTGCGCCGGAGCCTGGCCGCCGGTGCGGTGGTGTGCGAGGTGTCCGACGACGACGTACGCGCTGACGCCGGCGCCCGGGACTGGGCCGCCGCCGCGGCGTCCGCGGGCGGGGGAGGGGTCGACGTCGTGATCGTGCACACGGCCGGCGAGGTCGCCCCCGGTCTGCGCATGGCCGACCAGGTCCGCACCTACATAGAGGCGAACAACCACACCGTGCACCGCGTGATGGCGGCGTTCGAACCGGTCCTGCGCGACGGCGCGCGCTTCGTCGTCGTGAGCGGTGCGCTCGGCTCGCTGGACCACTTGCCGCAGGGGCTGCGCGCCCGCTTCGACGGCCCCGATGCCGACCTCCCGCACCTCGCGCGTGTGCTGGACGCGTACTCCGGCGCGGTCGAGGACGGCCGTGCCGCCGCCGAGGGCTGGCCCGCGTGGATCGAGGTCGCCTCGCGCGTCGGCCAGGTCGCCGCGGTACGCGCGTTCGCCCGCTCGGTCGCGGCCGGTCCGGGACGCGGCGTGCTCGTGAACGCCGTCGCGCCCGGACCCGACGACCCCGTCGGCGATGTCCTGCGGGCGGCGACCTTCCCGGCCGGGACACGGGAGCCGCACGGCAGCCTCATCGTGGGCCGGACGGCCGTCCCTTTTACGAGTGCCATCCCTTTTGTTCCCACCGGCCGACGTACCGGATTTTCTGTCAACAGTCGATGATTTGTTGTCCGGAAGTGCGGACAAACCACATGCTCACCTGCCAGAATCGGCAACTGACGGGGTGTCAGGTGGGACGCGGCTGCCGCGTGCCGAGGGAGCAGGACACAACGTGCCACGGCGGTCTGCGGGATCCGGAGCCGGATCGGAAGCGGGAACGGGCGCTGCGCATGCCGTCGCGGGCCGCGCGCGGAAGACGCGCGACCGCGGCGACCCCCGGCTGCTGGCCGCGCTCGTCCTGGCCACGATGGCCTACTCGCAGCTCCAGGCGATGGTCGGCCCGGCGGTGCCGACCCTCCAGCGCGAACTGAACGCGGACACCAGCGAACTCGCCTGGATGATGAACTCCTTCATCCTCTCCGCGGCCGTCGCCACACCGCTCGCGGGACGGCTCGGCGACATGTTCGGGCACCGCCGCGTACTGCTGGCGGTGCTGGGGCTGCTCGCCGCCGGGACCGCGCTGTGCGGTCTGGCGACCACGCTGCCGACGCTCGTGGTCGGCCGGGTCATCGCGGGGCTCGGCGGCGCGGTGTTCCCGCTGTCGTTCGCGATCGTGCGGGACGCGTTCCCGGCCGCGAGGGTGGCGTCGACGATCGGGCTGCTCTCCGCGCTGACCGGGGTCGGCGGCGGGGTGGGCATCGTGGCGGCCGGGCCGATCGTGACGCACATGTCGTACCACTGGCTGTTCTGGTTCCCCCTGGTGCTGATCGTCGCGGCGCTGGCCGCTGCGGTCGTGTGGGTGCCGCGCTCGGAGGCGGGGGAGCCGGGGCCGGTGGACTGGGTGGGCGCGCTGCTGCTGTCCGGCACGCTGGTGAGCCTGCTGCTCGCGCTCACGAAGGCCGGACAGTGGGGCTGGGGGTCGGCCAGGTTCCTCGGGCTGCTGGCCGCGTCCGCGGTGCTCGGCGTGTGCTGGTCGGCGGCCGCCGGGCGCAGTCCGGCCCCGCTGATCGATCTCGGCACGATGCGGCTGCGTGCGGTCTGGACGGCGAACGCCGCGGCGGTGCTCTCCGGCGTCACGATGTCCACCAGCATGTTCCTGCTGCCGCAACTGGCCGCGCTGCCGGAGTCCACCGGGTTCGGGATGGGGCTGAGCGCCACGAAGGCGGGGCTGTTCATCCTGCCGCAGTCGTTCACGATCCTGATCGCGGGCGTCGTCGGCGGACGGGTGGGGGCGCGGTACGGCTCCCGCCTGGTCCTCGCGGTCGGTACGGCGCTGGCGGCCGGCGGCATGGGGATGCTCGGCCTGTGGCACGCGGCGGTGTGGCAGGCGCTGGTGGCGAGCGCGGTCGTGGGTTTCGGCGTGGGGCTTTTGCAGACCGCGCTGGCGAACGTTGTGGTGGCGGCCGTTCCGCCGTCCCAGACTGCCGCGGCGACCGGCGCCAACACGGTCGCCCGCAACATCGGCATGACCCTGGGCGCGCAACAGGCCGCAACCGTGCTCGCGCTGGGCGCGCACGGGACCCCGGGCCCGTCCCAGTTCGCCATAGCCTGCGGCATAGCCGTGGGAGCAGGCACCCTGGCGACCGCCATGTCGCTACTGGCCCCAAGCCGCCAAAAGGAAGAGGCCCGAAGCCAGGCGATGGCCGCAACAGAATGACGCCGCGGACGCCCATCCGCTTCGGCGCGCGTGCGTCCCCGTGCCCGGACACCCCCCGCGCGCCCGCGCCGCGGGGCTGACCGAGGGCGGCGGAACCCGGCCGCGACCGACCGGCCGCGATCGAGCGCGACCGACCGCGACAGACCGTGAACGGGCAGCCGCGGGCTTGCGCGTACCTCCCTCGGAACCCGGCGCTCCGGCAGTACCGTTGTGCACAGCGGCGCACTTGCGGTGCGGGGGGCATCCGGCATTCCGGGGGGAATCGCCATGGCAGGCACATTCAGCGGCGACGGCTACGTCGACCTCGGCGACGGAGTGGCCCTCGCCGCTCCGGGGCTCCTGATCGACGTCGACGTTGTTCCCGAACAGCCTTTCGCAAACGAGGAATTGGCGATCCCGGTCGACCCCGTGCACGCGGCGTTGGCGGCGAGCGGGATGGCGGCCGAACGCACGCTCGCGGTCACCACGACGGCGGCCACCCCCGCCGAACCCCCGCCCCTGATCCTGGACGTCCCGGCCTCCGCACCCGGCACCGCGCAAGTGCTGCGCTACCAGGACGCGGCAGGGTTATGGCACTGGGCGTGGCCGCAGTCCGGCGGCGCGGCCGCGGCACCGCCGCCGGGGCCGGCGCCCGAGACGGCGCCCGACATCAGGCCCGACATGGGGACCGGGATGGCGCCCGAGATGGCCGACGAGCAACTTCCCGTCGGCACAACACGGTTCGCTGTCCCCGCCGCCGCCCTCGACACCGGTGCGGCACCCCCGCCGCCCGAGGGACCGGACCTCGACGAAGGTCTCATCGGCACGATCGTGCGCAAGGTCGTGCACGAACTCGTCGTCCTCGTCTACCCGGTCGTCGACCGCGTCCTCGACCCGATCGTCGACAACCTCGCCCAGCAGCACGAGATCAAGACACGGCCTTACGGCGTACGCACGTTCACCCCCGACAACTACGCCGTGCCGTACGCGCCCGACTCCCGCGTCGAAACCCCCGAGCAGTGGGCGCGGTTCGCGGAGGGCCGCGTACTCCTGCTCGTGCACGGGACGTTCTCGACCAGCCACGGCGGTTTCGGCGAGCTGGACACCGCGACGGTCGCGGCGCTTCACGAGGCGTACGGCGGCCGCGTCATCGCCTTCGACCATCCGACGGTGTCGGTCTCGATCGAGGCCAACATCGATGCCCTGCACCGCATGACGGCGGCGTCCGGGCCACTCGACGTCGACGTCCTCGCGCACAGCCGCGGCGGCCTGGTCGCCCGCGAACTGGTCCGCCGCCAGGGCGCGTCGGACGCGAAGTACCGTGTCCGGCGTGTGGTGTTCGCGGCCACGCCAAATCGCGGCACGCCGCTCGCCGACCCCGAGCACGTGGTCAAGTTCATCGACCGGCACACCAACCTGCTGACCCTGCTGCCGGGTCCGGCGGAAATCGTCGGCGACACCCTGGCCGGGCTGATGACCGCGGTGCAGATCCTCGGGCACGCGGCGCTGAAGGACCTCGACGGCCTGTGCGGCATGTGCCCGGGCAGCCCGACCCTCGCGTCACTCGCCGCGGCCGACGGGGACGGCGCCGAGTACTACGCCGTCCAGGCCGACTTCGAGCCGACCCCCGGCCTCGCCCTGAAGCTGCGGGCCGGGGACCTCCTCATGGACGCGGTGTTCCCCGAGGCGAACGACCTCGTCGTCCCGACACAGGGTGTCTGTCTGCGCGACCACCCGGGCGCGCCGGCGGCCGGGTTCCCGATCCCGGAGGAGCGCGCCCTGCACTTCACCGCGGACCGCGCCGTATGGCACAGCTCGTTGTTCGGCGAACCACAGACCCGAGCCAAGCTGCTGGAGTGGCTGCGCCCCTAGGGAGTGTCTTCAACGTCCTGCCGGGCCCGCGACGCCGGGTCGTGACGGTCTTCCCAAGTGGCGCGCTCCGGGCCGTGACGGCCCTCCCAAGTCACGGCGTTACGACCCTCGCTGCCGGGCCGTGACGGCACTCCCAAGCCAAATCCAGGCCAACCCCCGGCCAAACTCAGGCCGAGCCGCGGGCGTTGCGGGCGTACGCAGCACGGCCCGCGGGCTGTCCGACGGGACTTGGAAGAGACTCCCTAGGCGTCTCCGTCCAAGGTCGCCGCACGGGCGTCGACCGCCGCGAAGTCCGGGTCGCGGCGCTCCGCGAACGCGGTCAGCGCCTCGCGGTTGGCGGGACCGCCGAGCAGCAGCTTGAAGGCGTCGTTCTCGCGCTCGCGCGCCCGCTCGATCGAGTCGCCGAGCGCCGCCAGCAGCACGCGCTTCGACTCGACCAGCGACGCGACCGACTTCGACGCGAGCACCTTCGCGTGCCGCAGGGTCTCCGCCATCAGCTCGTCCGGCGCGACCGCCTTGAAGGCCAGCCCCAGCTCGACGCACTCCTCGGCGCTGATCCACTCCGAGCTGAGCAGCACCCACGCGGCGCGCTGGCGGCCGATGAGCGCCGGGAACGTGTGGCTGCTGGCCGCCTCGGGAGCGACGCCGAGCGACGTGAACGGGCACTTGATGCGCGCGTCCGTCGACATGAAGACCATGTCGGCGAAGCCGATGACGGTCGCCCCGATGCCGAGTCCGAGCCCGTTCACGGCCAGGAACAGCGGCTTCGGGAAGGCCGCGAGCTGGTCGACCATGCCCGGGAAGCCGTGTTTGCCGTTGACGAAGCCGCCCGCGTTGCGCTGGGCCATCTCGACCAGGTCGGTGCCCGCGGAGAACGCGCGGCCGGTGCCGGTGATCACCACGACGGCGACGGACGGGTCCGCGGCGGCGTCGATCAGCGCCTCGCAAGTCGCGTCGTACAGCGCCTCGTTGAAGGCGTTGAGGGCGTCCGGGCGGTCGAGTGTCAGGATCCGTACGCGGTCGGTGTCCTCGGTGCGGATCATGGCGGTTTCCCCTCGTTCGGCGGTTCGTCGTGCGGTCGCGGCCGGGCCGGTGCGCACCGGTCCCGGAGATGGACAGGAAACCGTCCTTTATTGACCAAGTCAAGGGATGGCGGAACTCCGCCGGGCGTGCCGATCCGGCCGGTTCACGCGCGCGTAACGGGACCTTCACCGGGGAAGGTCCCCGACTGCGCCGATATGCACCTCTGTCATTGCCGTGTCATTGCCATCGAACGGCCAAAACGGGCGAAAACAGGGAGGAGCCGTCGTGGAGTTCGACGTCGTCGTGGAGGTTCCGGCGGGCAGCCGGAACAAGTACGAGATGGACCGGCACACCGGCCGTATCAGGCTCGACCGCATGCTGTTCACCTCGACCGCCTACCCCGCGGACTACGGCTTCGTCGCCGAGACCCTCGGGGGCGACGGAGACCCGCTGGACGCCCTGGTGCTGCTGGACGAGCCCACCTTCCCGGGCTGCCGCGTCCGCTGTCGCGCGCTCGGCATGTACGTCATGCGCGACGAGAAGGGCCCGGACGAGAAGCTGCTGTGCGTGCCCGCGCACGACCCCCGGCGGTTCGCGATGCGCGAGATCTCGGACGTCCCCGCGCACCAGCTCAACGAGATCGCGCACTTCTTCGAGGTCTACAAGGACCTGGAGCCCGGCAAATCGGTGGACGGCTCGCACTGGGAGGGGCGCGGCGAGGCCGAGAAGGAGGTCACGGCGGCGCGTGAGCGGGCCGAGCGGTCGGAGCGGGTCCTGCCGTTCGAGGGGCGTGCCGACCATCCGCGCCCGGGGCCGCGTACCTGATCCGGCGGCGGGCGGCCGTTCGGCCCGGAGGCAGCGGTGGCGGCGGTGGCGGGGGCGGTCATGGCGGGTGGCGGAACCTGGGCGGGGCGCGAGCAGATTAGTTGAACGATGAACTAAATCGAGCTATTGTCGAGGGAGCAGCCCGACCCCCAGGAGCACGCCATGCCCGTCACCCGCCTCAACCACGCAGTGCTGTACGTCCGCGACGTCGACCGCAGCGTCGCCTTCTATGCGGACGTCATGGGCTTCCGCACGGTCATGGCCTTCCCCGGCGCCGCGTTCCTCCAGGCGTCCGGCAGCACCAACGACCACGACCTCGGCCTGTTCCAGATCGGCTCCGCCGCCGCGGACTCCGGGGCGGGGCGCACCTCCGTCGGCCTCTACCACCTTGCGTGGGAGGTCGACACGCTCGACGAACTGGAACGCGTGGGCGCGGAGTTGGCCAAGGCGGGGGCGATCGTCGGGGCGGGCGACCACGGCACCACCAAGGCGCTGTACGCCAAGGACCCGGACGGCATCGAGTTCGAGGTGAGCTGGCTGCTGCCCGCGGACCTGATCACCGACGAGATCCTGGCCGAGGCGCGCGCCAAGCCCACCCGAGCGCTCGACATCGCGAAGGAGAAGGCGCGCTACGGCGGCGCGACCAAGGGCGGCATCGGCATCTCGATCCCGTCCGCCACGCCGACGACGTAGGACCGGCCGGCTTCGGGGCGCGACGGCTCCCGTACGGGGTTCTGCGGGGCCGAGGGCCTCCGCGCGGTCCCCGCACGAGAGCCGCCGCGCATCCCGGCGGCACGCGGGCGGGACTCAGCCGCCCTGCGTCGGGTCCGGCTTGAGGACGGCGAAGGTGGCGCCCGCGGGGTCGGCGTACCACGCCATACGGCCCACCTCGGGGACGTACTCGGCCGGCATCAGCACCGTGCCGCCGCCCGCCTCGACCCGGCGCGAGATCTCGTCGGGGTCCTCGACCTCGAAGTACGGCACCCAGTGCGTGGTCGAACCCTCGTCCACCGGCGGGCAGATGCCGCCGAACGCGGCCTGGCCCTGGTCCTCGCCCTCGGCGGTCGAGACCACCGTGTAGGACATGCCCGGCATGTCCATGACCTCGCTGCGCCAGCCGAACAGCGTCCGGTAGAACTCGGTCGCGGCCGGCACGTCACCGGTGTGCAGCTCGGCCCACAGGTAGGTGTTCGGCCGGCAGGCGACGTCCACGCCCTTCGTGGTGTTCGCCTGCCACACCGCGAACTCCGCGCCCGTCGGGTCGGTCAGACAGGCCATGCGGCCCGCGTCGAACACGTCGAACGGCGGGACGCGCACCATCCCGCCCGCCTCCACGGCGGTCTTCGCCGCGTCGTCGGCGCTCGGTGTGCTGAAGTACGTCGTCCAGGCGCTGCTCGCGCCCTCCTCCGTCAGTGGGCCGAGGGCGGCGACGGTCTTGCCGTCGAGCTGGAAGAACCCGTAACCCATCGCCTCCTCGCCCAGGCTCTGGAACGACCAGCCGAACACGCCGCCGTAGAACGCGGCGGCGGCGTCGATGTCGGGGCTCCCGAGGTCCAGCCAGTTCGGCGTGCCGGTCGGGAAGTCGGGGGGTGTGATCATGAGGAACACTCCTCTCGTGGCGCGGTGCCTCGAACGCGCACAGTGTTGCACCGGCCTCCGACATTTGTGCGAACCTAGGGCAATTGGTGCGGAGTGCGGTGGCGGCAGTGCCCCTGACCTCCTCCGATTCGCCCGACGCGCGGCCCTACGGCGTGTTGCCGGCGTCCGCGTGGGCCCCCTTCGCCGTCGCGGCCGCGTCCTTCGCCGCCTCGGTCGCGGCGGTTGCCGAAGCCGTGGCCGACGCGGTGGCCGAAGCCGTGGCCGCGGCCACCCGCTCGGCGCGGCGCGCGACACCACGCAGCATGTCGATCCGCGTCAGCCCGCTGAACGCCTTGACCAGCAGCCAGTACCGCCCGAACCGCCGCGCCGCCTCGCGGTCCGTGGCGTGGACGTACGTCGCCGTCATCAGCCGACTGGTCCCGCCGTGCCGGGTGTCGGCCCACATCGCCGTCACCGCCTTGATGTACCCGGGCTCGTCGAACGCCCGGAACGACGCCGGGTCCAGGCCGCGGACGACCGCCGATTCGAGAGTCAACTGCCAAGGGCGGCCCACGAATCCGGCCGTCACGCCGATGCCCGGCTCGTCGGTCTCCCGGAGTACGACGAAGCCGAGTCGGCGCATCCGCTCGGTCGAGCGCACGTCCGGCCCGGCCGCCTCGGGCCCCGCGCCCGGCTCGGCCCCACGCCCCGCGATCCGCGTCGGGAGTTGGCGGATCCCCATCAGCGCGCGGGTGACCGGCATGTCGGAGTCGCCGAGTTCGAGGATGCACCGCGCCGACACTGCGGACGGCGCCTTGACCACCCTGTGGTGCCGACTGCTCCACTCGTGAGCAGGAAGCCATTCGCGCAAGACGTGCACCGCCGCCACCTCCGCAAGGGAATTCGCGACCCACGAACGGCATCGCGAATTACGGAACAATAGCCGCATATCCCAGGGGAATGCCGGACCACGCGTCGGCCGGGAGGTCGTACACGACGAGGTAGTGCTCGCGCGACGAGCACGATTGCGGTCGGTACGGGGTTCCGCCGCCGGTGCTCAGGGCCGGGACGCCGTCCGGTCCCACGGTGACCCGGAGGGTGCGCGGAGATTCGCAGGACAGCACCAGGAACGCGAACCGGCGCTCGCCCACGGCGCGGACCGGATCGACGCGTATGCCCTGTCGTGCGGGCGGCCCGCCGCCGTTCTGCACGATCCACTCCGCCAACTGATCGCCGTCGGTCACTTCGACCACGCGCCAGGGCGCGGGCACCGAACCGACGGTGACCTCGTCGACGGAGACGACGACGCCGACGCCGGGGTCCCGCGGTGGGGCGTCCTTGTAGAGCGGGTTCTGCGGCAGCCGGTCCCGCGGCACGGAGAAGGTGAGGAGATACGAATAGGGCCTGTAGCACTCGCTGTGGTCCTCGCCGAGGTTGAGTCGGGTGCGCAAGGTGTCGCCCGCGGCATACAACTGCGCCTCCTGGAGCTCGGCGCATCCGGTGCCGACTCCGATCGTGACGGGGACCGTTGTGGTGACGTCGGTGGCCGTGGGGTCCGTGTCTCCGCCCTGCGAGGCGATCACCTTGGTCTCGCGCGGGGTTCGCGGGGCGAAAAAGGCGGCCGACCACATGCCGATGGGCACGTCGCGGACACGGACTTCGGTGTCGATCCGGGTGCCCCTGGGAGCATCGTCCATCGGCGGATCGCCGGGCGGTGTGCGGCAGCCGGACGCGACCGCGGTCAGCACGAGCAGGGCCGGAGCGAGCCGACTTGTGACGCGACGGGCGGCCGTTCGACTGATTCGGTGTGCGCGGCGTCCCCGTGTCATGCGGGTCCGACGCGCGAGGGCTGGAGGCGGTTCCTCGGGGCCCCGGGCTCATCCGCCCTGTGTTGCCATCGTCGTCGCCGCCGGGGGCAGGGGGTCGTCAGGTAGCGCTGCACGGTGGGGGCGACCAGGGCGGTGACGTGTTCGGTGTCCGCGTCGCGCAGCGCGGCCATCGGGGTGACGTGCAGGGCCATGGCCAGGCCCAGGAGTTGCGTCGCGATCAGGGGGTCTGACGCCGGGGCGGGCCGGGCGGCAGGTGAGTGCGGCCGGGCCCGCACATCGCGGAGGCACGACACGCTGGTGCGCCCCCAACCTTCGGGGGCGCACCCGTGTTCTTCCCACAATTTCCCCCGGGAACTCCTCCCGGCTCAGCCCACGCGCACGTCGTCGACGGCCCAGAACCAGTTGTTCTCGCCGGCGTAGCGGAAGCGGATCTGCGCCGTGTGCGCGCCCGCGGGCACCTGGAGCCGGATCGCCTCCTGCTGCGCGATGGCGTCCGCGCCGTACGTGCGCACCAGTACAGGTGCCGCACCGTCGTACGACACCCAGATCTCGGCGACCTGCCCGGAGTCGTGGCGGTAGTGGTGCCGGAAGGAGAGTGTCGCCGAACCACCGGGCATGACCGGGTACTTCGGGGTGACGAGTGTCGAGTCGAACTTCCCGGTGTGGGGGCCGTCGTACCACTCGTCGGAGTCGGCGACCGCGAATACGCCGCGTCCCCGTACGAACAGCTCACGGCTCTGGTCGCGTTGCGTCGCCGACCAGAACTCGTCGGTGGCGAACGTCCAGCCACGCCACTCGGTCGTGCCGCCGCCGCCCATGCGGCTGTTGTCCACGGACCAGCCGGTCGGCGCAGTGGCGGTGAAGCCGCGGACGTCGGTCGGGACGAGCAACTCGTCGACACGTACGCCCAGTTGCGGCGTAAGGGCGTCGAACTCCTCCGCGGAGGCCGCGCGCAGCGGACGCCCGTCCAGGTTCCACGACGGGTCGACCGCGACGCCGAGGTGGTCGAGGGCCGTGGCCGCGACATCGACCATGCGCACGTCGTTGCGCACCGAACCGGCCGGGATGCCCGCGCCTGCCGCGATGACGAACGTCTGGCGCTCGGTCGGGCGCGAGCCCCCGTGGCCGCCGACCGGGAGGTGGCCGTGGTCTGACGTGACCATGACGAGCCAGTTCTCCTGCGCGTACGTCGCCCGCCCGCGGATCGCGTCGAGGAGCATGCGCACCTCGGCGTCCTTGGCCTCGATGGCGGTTTTGTACATCCGGCTGTCCGCGCCCTGGCTGTGGCCGGCGTGGTCGATGTCGTCGAGGACCACGTAGCTCGCGTCGGGGCCGCGTTCCGCCAGCACCCGTGCGGCGGTTGCCGCGGTGGTGGTGTCCGGGCCGCCGGCGATGCGTACGTCGGTGGCCGCGGAGAAGATCGGGCCGCCGCCGCTCGCCGCCGGGATCGGCGACCACGTCGCGTCCACGAACGTCGAGTTCGTCGGGTCGGCGGTTTCGAGGCGCGTCATGAAATCGGGGTACGCGCCGCGGTTCGCGCCGTTGAAGCTGTTGTCCCTGACGCCGTGCTTGTCCGGCCACACCCCGGTGGCCAGTGTGGTCCAGCCGGGGCCGGAGCTGCTCTCCGCCATGGGGCCGGCGTACAGCATGCTGTGCGCGGTCATACCCTGCGTCATGAGCTGCTGGAGCGCGGGCGCGTTCGCGGACCTGACCTTGTCGAGGCGGGCGCCGTCGAGCCCGATGACCAGCACTTTGTCGGCCTTGGTGCCGACGGGACCGGGCGGGATCGGGACGTCCGGGGCGGGGGCGGGCGGTGTCGGGATCGGCGCGTCGGCAGCGCTCACCTCGTCGATCGCCCAGTACCAGTTGTTGCCCGCGTCGAAGAGCCGCCAGTTGACGGTCATCGTGCGTGCCCCGGCAGGGACGTCGACGCCGAGCGAGTAGAAGGCGTTCAGGGCGTCCGAACCGACGTTGGCGTCGGACGAGTCGGGTCCGAGGGACAGCACCTTGACCGGTGCGCCGCCGTCGAACGAGACGGTCACCTCGGCCTTCTGCGCGCCCTCTTGCCGGTAGTGGCTGGCGAAGCCGAGGTACGCCTTGCCCAGCCCGGCGGGGAGCGCGAGCGGGGTCGAGGTGAGGGTCGAGTCGTAACGCCCGCGCGAGGACGGGGAGTTCTTGTCGTCCCACTCGTCGGGGTCGGCGACCGCGAAGACCCCGGAGGCGCGGGTGAAGTTCGCGCGGTCCTGGGCGTCGGCGCCGGTCCAGAACGGCTTCGTCGTGAACGACCAGCCCTGCCACTCGGTGACGCCCTGCGGCGTTCCGGGGGCGACGGCCACGTTCCACCCGGCCGGTCCGGTGTGCGTGAAGCCCTTCACGTCGGCGGGGATGCCGAGTTCGTCGACGCGGGGGGCGAGGGTCGGTGCGAGGGCGTCGAAGTCCTCGGTGCCGAAGTCGGCCACGAGCGCGGCGGGATGGGCGGCACCCGAGGCACCCGAGGCACCCGCAGGATCCGCGGAACGGGCGGTGCCGGTGCGGGCGGACTCGGGGACAACCTGCCCGGCACGGTCCGTTGCCGCTGCGGCGGGTCCACCCGCGGCCGCCGCCGCGGTCAGCGCGAGTGCCAGGGAAGCCAGGACCAGGCGCGGTACGTGTCTCACGTGCATGTCGACGCAGCCTCTTTCGTCGGGGCTGTGGAACACGGACGACCCCACGCTGCCGACGCCGGGATACGCGCCCGCATGCGCGGACCGCTGCCCGCGTGAACAACAGGGGAATCATGGACCGGACCAGTTATGTATTCGTTATAAAATGGCCAGGCCGGTCCTGTCGGGTGGCCGAGCCCTCGCCCGGGTTCCGCCGCGCCGGGCCGGTGCCGGCCGCAATCCGGTTGAGGCCCCGGCACGGGGCCGGGTACGGTGCCCCGCATGACGAGCCCCGAGTCCGACAGACCCGAGCCGCCGGTCGCCCGGCGGCGGGACGCTGTCTGACCCACCCCTGACCGGCCCCGGCGGTCCCGCGCGAGCGCGGACGCCGCCCCCGGGCCCGTCCCGGCGGACTCGTGCCAGCCGACCCGTACCACCGGACCGCCTCGCGCGGCTCCGGTGACGTGGTCCTGCCCCCTCGCGGCGGCGACCGGCCCCGTGCTCCGGGTGTCCGACGCCCTCTCCTCGGCTTGCGTCTTGGCCTGCCCCTCGGCGTGTCCCGCCGCGTGCGCGTCGCGCGCCCGGGCCGTGCGTCCCGGGGCGGCCGTACGCGCGGAGGGCGCTGCGCACACCGACACCCGGCGCATGGATGCCCCTGCCCCGAAACCGCGCAGAATCCGTGCTGGAGTCCTGTCTTGCCTCTCCTCGTCTATGTCCTCGGGCTTGCCGTATTCGCCCAGGGGACCTCCGAATTCATGTTGTCCGGCCTGGTGAACGGCATTGCCGACGACCTGTCGGTCTCGGTGGGCGCGGCCGTGAGCCTCACGTCCGCGTACGCCCTCGGCATGATCCTCGGCGCTCCGGTCATGGCCGCGCTGAGCGCGCGGTGGCCGCGCCGCCGAGCCCTTGCCGGGTTCCTCGCCGTGTTCATGGCGGTGCACGTCGTCGGCGCCGTCACGAACGACTTCGCCGTGCTCTTCGGGACCCGGATCGTCGCCGCGATCGTGAACGCCGGGTTCCTGGCCATCGCGATGTCCGCCGCGTCGGCCGTCGTGCCGCCGGCCGGGCAGGCCCGGGCCATGGCCGTCCTGCTGGCCGGCGTCACCCTCTCGTGCGCGGCGGGCGTGCCCGCGGGTGCGCTGCTCGGCGACCTCGCCGGCTGGCGTTCGGTGTTCTGGGCGGTCGCCGGGCTGTGCGTGCCCGCCCTGCTCCTCGTCCTGCGGTCGGCACCCGCCGACGCGGCCGGACGCGGAGAAGTCTCCGTCCGCGGCGAGTTGCGGGCCCTGCGATCGGGCGAGCTGCGAACGTCCCTGCTGCTGGGCGCTGTTGTCAACGGGGCGACCTTCGCGACGTTCGCCTGCCTGGGCGTTGTGGCCACCGATGTCGCCGACCTCGGAGAGAGCGTGGTGCCGGGACTGCTGGCCGCGTTCGGCGTCGGCGCGTTTGTCGGTGTCACGGCGGCGGGCCGGTACGGCGACGGCCGACTCGGGCGCGGGCTGCTCGTCGCGATGTGCGTACTGCCGCTCGGCTGGGCGATGTTGGCGGCGACGGCCGCGCATCCCGGGCCGTTGTTCGCCATGACGGTCGTGCAGGGGTGCCTGTCGTTCGGCGTCGGTTCGGCGCTGGTGCAGCGGGTCATGCACGTGGCGCACAAGGCTCCCGCGCTGGGCGGCGCGTTCGCCACGGTCGGGCTCAACGTCGGTGCGTTCCTCGGGCCGCTGCTCGCGGGGCCGGCGACCGAGGCGACCGACGACTACCGGACCGCCGTATGGGTGAGCGCCGGAGCGGCGGCGCTCGCCGTGCCGATCGCCCTCGCGGCGTTCCGTACGCGCGACGCGGCCGAACGGAAGGAGGCTCGGGCCTGAGGCGGGATGCGCGGAGGGCTCAACATAGGGGTCAACGTGGGGATCAACGTGAGGGTCAAGCGGGATACTCCACACCACTCCCATGCCACGCCTCCCTGCCCGCCCGGGCCGCCGCGGCGGCTCGACGGGCGGTCGCCGTCGCGCGCGACCCCGGGCGCGGGTGATGACGTCCCACCCACTGCCGCGCGGCGGACGCGACGGCCGCGGCGACCATTGCGGTGCCGGTGGACGCCAGCAGCACCCCGCCCGCGGTCAGGGCCGCGCCCGTCCCCAGGAGGCGCGTGTCGACTCCACGGGTATGGCGGCAGCAGTCGTTTCGGCCATGCATCTCTCCACCATGACCCAGCCGCCAGGACCCCGCATGTCGCCCGTGGCGCGATGGCGAGGTGAGAGCACGGTCTCCGTCGCGGGTCCGCCGGGGACCCGCGGGGAAGTCTGCTCGTGGGCGGTCTCGCG
>NZ_JBPKBH010000010.1:131655-141374 GCF_051388915.1 Yinghuangia sp. YIM S09857
CGGTGCCGGGTGGTGGCGTGGGCTTTGACAGCGCGTTTAGAACGCTGTTCAATTCGATATTTGAACGGCGTGCAAATCGCTACTCGTAAGGAACGTAAGGAACCTGCGCAATGACCATCACCCCGGCCGCCGACGGCTTCTCGATGCCCGCCGAATGGGTCGAGCACGAGCAGACCTGGATGGCGTGGCCCACGTCCAACGAGACCTTCGGAGACGGCGAGGCCGCGCGGGACGGCGAGGGCGATCTGCACGAGGCCCGCGTCGCGTGGGGCCGGGTCGCCGACACCATCGCGCGCTACGAGCCGGTCACCATGGTGGCCAACCTGGGCGAGTCGCAGACCGTCGCCCGCTATGTCGAACGTCCACTCACGATCGTCGAACGTGCGCTCGACGACGCCTGGATGCGCGACATCGGCCCCACCTTCCTGACCGACGGTGAAGGCGGCCTCGCCGCGGCCGACTGGGTGTTCAACGGCTGGGGCGCTCAGGAGTGGGCCTCGTGGGACCGCGACCGGCACATCGCCGAGCACGTCATCACGTTGTCCGGGGCCAAGCGGTACGCCTCCCGTATGGTCAACGAGGGCGGTGGCATCCACGTCGACGGCGAGGGCACCGTCCTCATCACCGAGACGGTGCAACTGGACGAGGGCCGCAACCCGGGCTGGACCAAGGCGCAGGTCGAGGACGAACTGCGCGCATACCTCGGCATCGACAAGGTCATCTGGCTGCCGCGCGGCCTCACCCGCGACTACGAGCGGTACGGCACGCGCGGCCACATCGACATCGTCGCCTCGTTCGCCCGCCCCGGCGTCGTGCTCTGCCACACGCAGCCCGACCCCGCGCACCCCGACCACGAGGTCGGCAAGGAGAACGCCGCGCTGCTGCGGGCCGCCACCGACGCGCGCGGCCGCCGCCTGGAGGTGGTCGAGATCCCGGCGCCGACCGTCCTCGCAGAGGAGGGCCACGGCTGGGTCGACTACAGCTACATCAACCACTACGTGGCGAACGGCGTGGTGGTGCTGTGCGGGTTCGACGACCCGCGCGACGCGGAGAACGCCGAGACGTTCGCGAAGCTCTTCCCCGGGCGCGCGATCGAACTGGTGGACGCCCGCGGCATCTTCGCGAACGGCGGCGGCGTCCACTGCATCACGCAGCAGCAGCCGCGCGTCTGACATCGCGTACGCTGACGCGGCCCCGCGGAGGGGACGGGGCCGCGCGGCGAGGGCGACGTCCGTGATCGCCGCCGCGTCCGCCCACGAGGAGACCGGAGAGGAGCCGCCGTGCCGACGACCGGACGCCGCGGCCGCAAACGCCTCGAACAGCCGCGCGAAGTCGTCCTGGAGGCCGCACTTGCGGCCATCGCCGAAGACGGCCTCGACGCGATGACCATGGCCGCGCTCGGCAAGCGCCTCGG
The DNA here is from genome assembly GCF_051388915.1 of Yinghuangia sp. YIM S09857. Lineage (NCBI taxonomy): Bacteria > Bacillati > Actinomycetota > Actinomycetes > Kitasatosporales > Streptomycetaceae > Yinghuangia > Yinghuangia sp. YIM S09857. Next base: position 133,070 of record NZ_JBPKBH010000010.1, read on the forward strand.
CATCAGCGGCGGCCACATCCTCTACTACTTCGGCTCCAAGGACCGGCTCCTCGTCGAGACCCTGCGCTGGAGCGAGGAACGCCTGGGCGGGCGCCGCCGCGAGCTCCTCACCCGCCGAGCGCCCGCCGCCGAACGCCTCGCCGACTACATCCGCATCTACCTCCCCGAGGGCCGCGCCGATCCGCGCTGGACGATCTGGGTGGCGGTGTACGGGCGTTCGCTCGGCGATCCGGAAGTCCTCCAGGCCGGACACGACATCGAGCGCGTGTGGGCGGACGAATTCTCCGCCCTCCTCGCCGAAGGCGCCGCCACGGGGGAGTGGGAGCCGCTGGACGCCGCCGCGCGCGCCGACTTCACCGTCCGCCTGCACGGAATGCTCGATGGCTTCGCGTTGCAGATCGTGATCGGCGCGCCGGGTGTCGAGCGTACGGACCGGGTGGCGCACGCGCTGGCGTACGCTCGTTCCCAACTCGGGCTGCCCACCTGACAAATCCGGTCGAAATCCGGCAAATATCCAACGGATTGGGTCGATTAACCCGCTTCCTCCCGTATGTCGCCACACTATTCGGCGCATGTGGTGCACGGGGCGCATAGTGCGCGCCGTACCGAGCATGCTGTGCAAGAGGTGTGCAAGAGGGACGCGACGTCGTACGGGGTGATGCACCATCAGCCGGTTGATCAGCTCCGGGTTCGGGAGGGACCGGTCGCGCACCGCCTCGGAGTGGTGGCGCGACCCGAAGCGGCGTACCGGCGCGATCGCGCTCGCCGTCGTCCTCCTGATCCTCGCGGCGCTGATCGACCGGGGAAGCTGCTCCGACGACAACGCCGGCAAGGGCGGCAACGCGGCCCCGGCGGGCGCGTCCGGGCCCGCGGACGGCAGCCCGACCGCGGTGGGCGGAGCCGGCTCGCCGGGGGCCGCGGGACCGCAGGACCCCGGTCAGGCACCCGCGCCGCCCGAGAAGACCGGTTCCGAAGGCGGCGCGGGTACGGGCGGTGCCAAGGCCACCACGTCGGCCCCGTCCGCCCCGTCCCCGACCTCGTCGGGCGGCGTGCCGCAGGTTGTCGGGCTCGACCTCCAGAAGGCGCGCGACGCGGTCTGGTTCGCGGGCTACCACTTCATCAAGTCCCACGACGCCCTGGGTCGTGGGCGCATGCAACTGCTGCTGAGCAACTGGCAGGTCTGCGACCAGAACCCCGGCCCCGGCAAGATCGACAAGGACACCACCGTGCGGCTCGGAGTGGTCCGGAAGGACGAGGACTGCCCGACCACCCCGCTGCCCACCGCCAAGCCCTCCGCGCCGGACGGCATCATGCCGAACGTGCTGGGCCGCAGCGTCAACGTCGTACGCTCGGCGCTGCGCGACGAGGTCAAGGTCGATGCGGACGACCTCAAGAGCGGCCGGGCGATCATCGTCGAGAACCATTGGCAGGTCTGCACCCAGGACCCGGCCCCGGGGGCGCCGCTGCCCGAGGACAAGATCAGGCTGGGTGCGGTCAAGTTCGGCGAGAAGTGCCCGTGAGCGGTGGGGCCTGAGCCCCCGTTCCCGAGCCGCCCCGCGCACTCCCCGTACTCTCGCCGCGACGTGCCGTATGCCCCACCCCGCACCTCTGGCGTCCGACGCCCCGGCACGCGACGATGGCCGCCGAACAACCACGGCACGACGGAGTACGCGCATGGCCCAAGACGGCGGCACCACACCTCGCCTGACTGTGCATCAGTTGCGCCGCCTGGTCGCGGTCGCCGAACACGGCTCGATCTCGGCGGCCGCAGCCGCGCTCTACCTCGCCCAGCCCGCGCTGTCCAAGTCGCTGCTGGAGCTCGAACGCAGCGTCGGCACACGCCTGTTGGCGCGCACCAACCGGGGTACGGTGCTGTCGCCCGACGGGCGGCGGGCGGTCCGGCTGGCCCGTACGATCCTGGCGGACGTCCACGCGCTGGAGGCGCTGGCGCGCGAGGAACCGCCGGACGACTCCGGGGGCTCGGGGCCCGAGCCGCTGCGCATCGCGGCGACGCCGACGCTGGCCAACGACCTCGGCACACACCTGGTCCCGACGTTCGCGACGAGCCACCCGAACCTGCGGCTGCGGCTGATCCGTTCGGCCTCGCGCGACGCGCTGTTCGACGCGCTCCGCCGCGGGGAGGCGGACGCCGGAGTCGCCGCGCTGCCGGCGCCGGACGACCTGATAGCCGATCAGTTCGCGGTGCGCGAGGTCGTGCTGGTCTCACCCGCCGGGCTGGACCTGCCGGACACGCTCTCCCAGAAGCACCTGGACGGGCTCCCGCTCGTGCTCCCGCCCCCGGGGGCCGGCCGCCGCGACGACATCGACCGGGCGTTCCGGCACCTGGGCATCAAGCCGGTCGTGGCGATGGAGGCCGAGGAGCGTTCGGCCTGGGTGGCGTGCGTCCTCGCGGGGCTCGGATCGGTGTTCCTGTACCGGGACTTGGTCGAGCACCTGGGGTACGAGGGCACGGACGTACGCGGGTTCGAGCCGCCGGTGCGGGGCGCCGTGGCGCTGATCCGACGGCCGCGCGATCCGGCCGGTCCGGACACCGGGCCCGGCGCCGACGGGGACGGTCCCGACGAGCGGGTGGCCGCGTTCCTCGCACACGCCCGCGCGAACGGTCTGCGCCCGGCACCCGCGAGCTGACGGCGGACTCCGGGGCGGGGCCGAAGCGCCGCCCCGGGCAGGAGCTCACCCCTCCGGCACCACGCGGTCCACGATCCCGTCGACCAGCGCGTCCAGCGTGTCCGCCGCGACGGCGTCCGGCGTCGTCAGGTGTTCGACGATCAGGCCGAGCATCGCGAAGTACAGGACGCTGACCGTCGTCCGGTCGCCCGGCAGCCCGCTGTCGAGGTGGAAGCGGATGGCCTCCTCGTACTCGGGCCGCAGCATCGCGGTCAGCGCCTCGCGCATCTCGGGCCTGCGGGTGGCCTCCAGGCGGAGTTCGAGCAGGGCGATGTAGCCGGTGCGGTCGGCGGTCACGCGTCCCATCAGCTCGTGCATGAACCGTACGACGATCGCCTTCGACGGCGGCTCCTCAAGTGTGCGCGCGACCGCCTCGGGGTCGGGCCCGAGCCGGGCGTAGATGCGCGGGGCGATCTGGTTGAGCAGGTCGTCGCGCTTGCCGAAGTAGTTCGACGCGGTCCCGGTCGGGACGCCCGCCTGGACGTCGACCGCGCGGAAGGTCAGCCCGCGGGCGCCCTCGCGCGCCAGCACCTCGATCGCGGCGTCCAGCAGTGCCGCGCGCCTTTCCGGGTTCTGAGCCATCGGTCCTTCTCCTGTCCGGTGTTCCGATCTTCCCGCGAACACCTGCTTGCCAACCACTACACATGAAGTACTATAGACGTAGTGGTCCACGGATCGCACTGACTCTGTGCAGCAACTTCTCGAGGAGAACCATGCGAAAGCTCACGTACTACATCAGCCAGTCGATCGACGGCTTCATTGCCGCGCCCGACGGCGCGTTCGAACACCTCATGCCGTTCGTCGACCTGCACAAGTGGATCGTCGCCGAGTACCCGGAGACGCTGCCGACCTTCGCGCACGAGGCGATGGGCGTCGAAGGGCCGCCGCGGGTCTTCGACACCGTGATCATGGGGCGTGCGACGTACGAGCCGGGGGTCGAGGCCGGGCATGTCAGCCCGTACTCCCACCTTCGGCAGTACGTCGTGAGCAGCAGCCTTACGGAGAGCCCGTCGCCCGACGTCACGCTCGTCTCCGGCGACCCGGTGGAAGCCGTCCGCGCGCTCAAGGCCGAGGACGGGGACAAGGGCATTTGGCTCTGCGGCGGCGCGACCCTCGCGGGCGCGCTCTACGACGAGATCGACGAACTGGTCCTCAAGACCTACCCGGTCGTCTCTCGCTCCGGAATCCCTTTGTTCTACGGCGACTTCGAGCCGCGCCCGGTCACTCCCGGCGAGACCCTGCGCTTCCCGGACGGCGGTTCGGTCACGCGCTACACCCGGATGTGAACGCCGGGAACCGTACGCCCCCTTCCGGCGTCCAACGGCCACGGGCCGAGGCGCCGACGGCCGGACCACGGCGGCGAAGGGGGCGTACGCATGGACGAGCACGAGGTGAGCGGGGAGAGACGGCGGGACGGGGACTCGGACTCGGGGCCACCCTCGGAGGGATCCCGTCCCGACGCGTCGCCCACCGCCAACTCTCCTGCCAGCAGGCCGAGTTCACTGGAGAGTCCGCATCATCCGCACAGCCTGCGAGGTCGGCTCTCCAAGCGGGTCGCGGCGACAGCGGCCGCGTTGGTCCTCGTACTCGCGGGAACTGCGGGCGCGGTAGCGGTATTTGGCGCCGACGACGGCCGCGACAGCCGGGACTCGCTCAGCACGCCCGGCGGAAGCGGAACCTCCGCACAGAACACCGACACCCGCCGCAGTCCGACTCCCGACCCGCTGTTGGAACCCGGCCAAGGCCCGATGAGCCCCCGCGCCGAAATCGCCTGCCCCGCGCCCCTGGTGGGCGAACCCGTCCCCGGCCCGCTCGACCCGCGCGCAACCGCGGGGAATCCGCACACGCTGGCAAGCGGCGCGGTCGCCGTCCGCCTGTGCGAACCGCCGCCGCCGTTCACGCGGGGCGGTCCACCGGTCCTGCCCCGGCTCGGATCGCAGCCGACGACTCTCTACTACGACGTGGACCGCGTCGTACGCAAGGTCAACAGCTTCCCGGTGTCGGGCCCGGACGGACGGGGGCCGAATGTCCCGTGCCATTTGGACGCGCGCCCGTGGGTGACGCTTGAGGTCCAGTATCCCGACGGCGTGCGCGCGTCGGTGCCGATGAACCTGGGTGGCTGCGGCGTGATGGTGTTCTCCGACACGTCCCGGCACGGGGTGCGGATCATTGAGGACTTCCTGACGGCACTGCTGGAGGAGCAACGCATCGCCGATCCGCCGACGCCCGCTCCGCCCGCGCAGGCGTGCGAGCAGTCCCGTCCGGCGGGACACGTGGCCTTGCGTCGCGAGGCCCTGGGCAGGCAGGGTGACGTGATCCCGTACCCTGCGGCCCACCTTGTTGCGTGCCGGTACTCCGCGGCGCCGAACGGCACGTGGACGCTGCGCGGCAGCACCGACCTGGCGGCCGAGCGCGAGGAGATCCGCACCCTCGTGAACGCGGCCGCCCCCGTGGGCACCATGCCGCGGCTGGGTGCGGGGCCGTGCCCGTACCCGACGCAGGGGTTCACGCTGCTGCGCTTCGCGGACGCCGCCGGGGCGCAATATGAGGTGCTGGTGAACACGGGGGAGTGCGCGCGCATGTACATGCTGTTGAACACCCCCGCATACGGCGGGGAGTACGACGTCCCGGTGCCCCCGCACCTGTTGCGACGTATCGACGTCTGAACGGCTGCGCGGCCGCGCCGCCCCAGACCGGGAGGACCGAGCGGGCCGGACCCCCGCTTGGTCCTCCCTAATACGTTCGCCTCGCCGCCTCGCCGCCTCGCCGCCTCGCCGCCTCGCCGCCTCGCCGCCTCGCCGCCTCGCCGCCTCGCAGAGCGGCCGACCGGCGCACCCGCCCCTACCCCCCACTCTTGTTCCCCTCTCCCCGTGTCCGAAATGTGAACGGATCCCCACGCAGACTGGGTGTCCCCGACCGCCGGAGGTAGATTTGCCGGGGGTCCCGGCCCGTCCCGGCGCGGCCCCGCAGATGCACCGAGCTGTTGCGAGCAAGGAGAAGTCCCGATGTCCCTGCTGACCGTGTGGCCCGAGGCCGATCCCTCGGCTCCGCTGCTGCGTACCGCCGAGCCCGACGCGATCGCCGAGGCGCTCGCCCCGATCGGTGTGCGCTACGAGCGGTGGACGGCGGACCAGGAGCTGGTGCCCGGGGCCTCGCAGGAGCAGGTCGTCGAGGCGTACCGCACCGAGGTCGACCGCATCACCGCCGCCGAGGGCTACATCCTCGTCGACGTGATCCGGCTCCAGCCCTCGGACGACCCGGAGTGGCCCGCCAAGGCGGCCGCCGCGCGCGAGAAGTTCCTGTCCGAGCACACCCACGACGACGACGAGGTCCGCTTCTTCGTCGAGGGGGCCGGCATCTTCTACCTGCACGTGGACGGACGGGTGTTCGCAGTGCTCTGCGAGGCGGGCGACCTGCTGTCGGTGCCCAAGGGCATCACGCACTGGTTCGACATGGGGGCCGAGCCGTCCGTCGCGGCGATCCGCTTCTTCCACGACGAGGACGGCTGGGTGGGCGACTTCACGGGCGACCCGATCTCCTCGCGCTTCCCCGACTTCGACACCATCTGGGCCGGGTACACGGAGTCCGCCGCGTGACCGACCGTCACCTCCCGCGCCCCGCCTCGCTCGTCCCGCACCACGTGGTCGTCGACATCGAAGGCACCACCAGCGCAACCGGGTTCATCACCGAGCAGCTCTATCCCTACTCGCGCAAGCACTTCGCCCGCGTGCTGGACACGCGCGGCGAGGAGCCCGACGTGGCGCGCGCGGCCGACGCCGTACGCGAGTCGATCGGCGAACCGGACGCCGGAACCGCGCGCATCGTCGAAGCCCTCAACACGTGGCTGGACCGCGACGAGAAGGCGACCCCGCTCAAGACCCTCCAGGGCGTCATCTGGGCCGAGGGCTTCGAGTCCGGCGAACTCACGTCGCACTTCTACCCCGACGTGATCCCCGTCCTGCGCGCCTGGCACGAGGCCGGGCACACGTTGTACGTCTACTCCTCGGGCTCGGTGTCCGCCCAACTCGCGTGGTTCGGGCACTCGGAGGAGGGCTCGCTCCTGCCGCTGTTCTCGGGGCACTTCGACACCGAGAACGCGGGTCCGAAGAAGGTCGCGTCGTCGTACGAGGCCATCGCCGCGGCCGTCGGCGAACCGGAGCCCGGACGCTTCGTGTTCCTCTCCGACCTGGTCGACGAACTGGACGCCGCCCGCGCCGCCGGCTGGCACACCATCGGCGTCCGCCGCCCCGGCGAGCCGTACTACGACCGCGGCGTCGCCGGCCATCCCGAGACCGACTCCTTCGCCCGAGTCGACCTGACCGCCGACGAGCCGACCGTACGCTGACCCGTCCGTACACGGTCACCCCGCACCCACCGCGAACCGCACGGAACCACGGCACCCGCCACCGCGGGCCGTTCCGTGCGGTTCGCCGCCGTCTGCGCCCGAGTCCGACCCTGAGCACAGCCAACTGCCCGCCCTGGCACGTGACCTGCGCCACGGCGCCGGTACGCGTAGTACTACCGGGGGTCGTTCGTACTCTCCCCTGAGTACGACTGGGGGCTCTCCCGGAGTAGTAGCCAGGGTTGGATATCGACCTTGAGGGATGACGATTCGCCGACATTTACGCGAGAGACTTCCGGTGTGGAAGCGACCGGGGCGGCGGAAGAGCGGTGGGGCGGGGCGCGTGGCCTGTCTCACACAGGCGGATGTCACATCCGCGACGTCGATTCAGTCATATGTGTGGACGCGGCGATCGCGGGCGGGGCAGAACCTCCCGGGGATCCGCGCCGGGGCAGTTCCACCGCAGGCGTAGAGATGGGTCGCCGCGGACGCCGGGGCGCACGTGAGGCCTCCGCATCCGCCGTGGATCGGGAGGGGAAACCGATGGACCGCAACGCTGTCGCCGCGTTCATCCGCTTCGTCATCTGTGGCGGCGGCGTCGGTCTCCTGTCCAGCGGCGCCCTGATGCTCCTCACCGGCTCGATGGCGATCGCCGTGGCCAACGCGATCGTCACGGTCGTGTCCACGCTGCTTTGCAACGAACTCCACAGCCGGATCACCTTCCGCAAGGGCGCGGCGAGCATCCGTGTGCACCTGGAGTCCACCGGAACGGCGGTCGTCGCCTACCTGTTCACCACCACGGCGATGCTGGTCCTGGACGCGGTCACGCCGCACGCGGGAGCGTTCACCCAGCAGGTCGTCTACCTGTCCGCCTCCGGCCTCGCCGGCCTCGGCCGCTTCGTGGTGCTGCGCATGGTGGTCTTCGCCCGCAAGACGGACAAGGCGGCCGTCGCCGACCAGGCGGCGGTGGCCGGCACCGTGGCCGCGGCCCGCAAGGCCGCCGTCGCGGTGGCCAACACGGCCCGCCCGGCGGGTGCGGCGGTGGCGGGAACGGCCGTCGCGGCCCGCAAGGCGGCCGCCGCCGGCACGGCAGCGGTACTGGCCAACACCGCCCGCCCGTTCGCCAACATCGCGACCATCCGGAAGAACACCAAACGCCTTCCGGTCGCCGTGGGATCCCTCATGTCGGGCGGCACCCACGCGACCCTCCCGGCCCGGGACCAGTTGGTGGCGGCAGCCTGACCCCACCGACTCCGGGCCACCCAGCCGGGGGGG
>NZ_JBPKBH010000010.1:141501-179364 GCF_051388915.1 Yinghuangia sp. YIM S09857
AGGGGTGGCCACCGGCTCTCACACATCGACCCCCGGCCGCACCGCGACGCCCCGGAGGCCCCCGGACACCGACAGTCCCGGTACGCATCGATGTACGGCCCACCCGGTTCGCATCCCATGGCGGTCCGCAGCGGGGCGACCGGTGTCCGGCCTCCGGTCTCCCGATCGACCCGATGGACATCAAGAGTCACCGCGTGCCACCGCCCTTGCCGCGGCCGAGCCCGATCCGCCGCCCCGACCGTCGCTGAAACGCCCTCGGAACCGAGCAGGGGACCGAACTTGCTCGGCGGATTGCGGGGTGGCGGGGCGCACCAGGCCATTTGGCCGGCATGGTGACGGGTCAGGTGTTGATCAGGGCGATGGCTTCGGCGTGGAGGTCGGCGGGGGCCTTTTCGGGGGAGCCGGTGTCGAAGGGGGGTTCGGGGTCGTATTCGATGGCCAATTGGACGGTTTGGGCTGTGCGGTCGTCGGTTTCGCGGGCTACGAGGGTCAGGGCCATGTCGATGCCGGAGGAGACGCCCGCGGCGGTGACGTATTTGCCGTCGAAGACGACGCGGTCCGCGACCGGTTCGGCGCCGAAGGCGGCGAGTTGGTCGCGCCAGCCCCAATGGGAGGTCGCCTTGCGGCCGGTGAGGAAGCCGGCGGCGGCGAGGATGAAGGATCCGGAGCAGACGGACGTGGTCCAGCGGGTGTGGGCGTCGGCGGCGGTCAGCCAGTCCAGGAGGGCGCGGTCGCCGAGGGCTTCGGTGGTTCCGGGGCCGCCGGGAACGATGACGATGTCCGGGCCGGGGAGCGCGGCGTAGGTGGTGGTCGCGACCAGGGTGGGCTTGCCCTGGTCGTCGATGACGGGGCCCAACTCGGAGGCCACAAAAGAGACTTCGCAGCCCGGAGTGAGAGCCATGACGGTGTACGGCCCGACCGCGTCGAGGGCGGTGAACCCGGGGTAGAGCGGAATGGCGATGTGCACGGTCGGACCTCCGGAGGATGTGGCGCGGGGGAGCGGGTTCATGCTTTCGTCCGTACCCGGTGTCGTCCACGCCGAAGAGCCCACACAACGCGCCGCCCCCGCCCACCCCGGGGTCGCCCGCGCGCATCGTCAGATCAGCAGTTCGTGGACGCCGCGCCACTCCATGTAGAGCAGGAACCGGATGTGGTTGTACGCGGCGTGCAGGTCCGCGCTCCGGTCGGGGGACAGCACGACGAGCTTGCCCTTGGACGGCATGAACGTCTTGCCGCTCTTGCCGTCGAGGTCGATCAGCCCGAGCCGCTCAAGCTGCGTGAGTCCCGCGTCGGCCTTGAACATCTCGGCCGCGACGACGCGGTTCATCTCCTGGTTCTGCGGGTTCTTGGACGGCGGCCCGCTGATCATCTGCGTCGGCGGGCCCGCCTGGAGCGCTTTCACGACCGCGCCGCGGCCCCCGGCGAGCACGTCGGTCCAGTTGAGGCGGTACGACGTGGTCTTCTCCGTCTTCTCGCGTCCGGCGTCGGTCGTGACGGACACTTCCGGGACGTTCAGCTTGGCCATCTGGCGGCGGCGCGCCTCGATCGTCGAGCGCATCGCCAGCAGGTGGTGCGCCAGGTGGCAGACCTCGGCGAGCGGGCCGAGGTTGGGCCGCACGGTGAAGACCTGCTGGACGCCCGTCCCCGGGCACCACTCCCAGCCCGGCGGCAGGTCGACCACCAAGGCGATGACCGGGTCCAGCGAGCACGCGTCCTTGGTGAGCGCCGGCACCACGACCGTCGAGATGTTCGTGCGGAACGCGGTCATCCCGACGGTCTTGAACACCGCGGCGGCACCGATGCTGTTGGTCCACTGGCCGTCGAGCTTGTAGTCGGCGGCCGTCGCGGGCGCGGCCGGGTACACGTAGCTGACGTGGTGCACCGCGCCGTGCAGGAACTCGCTCCCCGCGAGCTTCCCGCCCTCACCCGGGACGACGTTCCAGGTTCCGGTGGCGACCGGAAGCGGCATGGCCATTTCGTTCCCCCTCCCCGGCGGGCAGCGCCGCCCGCCCAGCCGAATGGTCCAGGCGCGGGCCGTTCCGGAGCAAGGGATACGTCCGAGTAGTCGGTGCGAAATTCCTTGCATGACAGGGTATTTCGTGATGCCGAACGGTCGGCTGCCGATTGCTTGCGCTATCCGACCGGTGTGTGTCGTCTCCTGTCATCCGCGGGTACGGCGGTTCTCCTGCTCCGGAACCGCGTCCCCGAACCGCTCCAGGCGGATGCGCGTCGGAGGTACGCCCGCCCGCGTGAGCATGCGGCCCACCGCCTCGGCGAATCCGGTGGACCCGCAGACGTACACCTCGCGGTCCTCGGCGATCGCGCGGGCGGCGTACGGTGCGAGCATGCCGGGGGTCAGGCGCCCGGTCGGCAGGCCCGGGGGAGCCGTCCGGCTGTGGACGACGGTGACCTGATCGCCCGTCAATTCGGTGCGGTAGGGCAGGTCTTCGGGTGTGCGTACGCACGCGAGCAGTTCGACGGGGATGTCACGTGCGGATGCCGCCGGGTGGGAAGCGGCGGCCGCGCGGCCGCGTTGGTGGCGGAGCATCGCGACCAGCGGCACGAGGCCGGACCCGCCGCCGATCAGCAGCGCGGGGCGGTTGCCCGCCCACGCGAAGAACCCGCCCAGCGGGCCGCGTACTTCGATGCGGTCGCCGACGCGCGCCACGTCGTGGAAGTGGCCCGACACCTCGCCGCCGTCCACGCGGTCGACGGTCAATTCGATGTGCCCGGTGTCGTCCGGCGCCGAGGCGACGGAGTAGTGGCGCTGCGCGGTGTAGCCGTCGGCGGCGGTCAGACGCACCATGTAATGCTGGCCGGCCACATGCGCGTTCCACACCGGCAGCGCGAGGCGCACGGTGAGCATGCGCCGTGTCTCCATGCGGAGTTCGACGATCTCGCCGCTCTGCCAGTCGACCTTGCCGCGCAGGCTTGGGGCCACCCGACCGGGAGCGGCGAAGTCCGGAAGGGCAGGCAGCGGCGGGGATTCGGTCGACTCCCTTGGTATTGCCGGAAGTCGATGGGGATTCCCGGTGGTCGTGTCAGTCTCCCGCATAGCGTTCCTCCGCCCACGGGTCGCCGCGGTGGTGGTAGCCGTTCCGCTCCCAGAAGCCGGGCTCGTCGTGGTCGAGCAGCCGCAGTCCGGCGATCCACTTCGCGCTCTTCCAGAAGTACAGATGCGGTACGAGCAGCCGTGCCGGACCGCCGTGGGCGGGCGTCAGCGGCTCGCCGTCGTAGTCGAACGCGATCCACGCCTTTCCGCCCACCAGGTCGTCGAGCGCGAGGTTGGTGGTGTAACCGGTGTGCGCGTACGCCACCACGTGGGTCGCGGCGGGCAACGGCCTTACCATGTCGAGGAATTCGTCGAGCGACACGCCCGTGAACCTGGTGACCGGCTTCGACCACGACGTCACGCAGTGGATCGGCCCCTCGTAAGTGCTCGCGGGCAGCGCGCGGGCGTCGTCCCACGTCCAGGTCCGTGGCGCGGCCGTGAGTCCGTCGATGCGGAACGTCCAGTCGGCGGCGGCGAGTTCGGGCGTGACCTCAGCGGACAGTACCGGGAAGGAGTCGTGCGCGTCGTACTGGCCGGGAGGCAGGCGCGGGTCGCGGGCGTCGGCAGACGTACGGCCGACGAAGCCGCGCGTCGCGGAGACTTCGGTCGACGCGTCGAGCGGCGCCCGAGAAGCGCCGGAACCCCGAGAAGCGCGGGAAGAGCCAGAAGCCGCGGAACCGCGAGAAGCCGCCGAAGCCGCGGAACCCCCACCCGACGATCCCCGCACGGACGCCCCCGTCACGCGCCGTCGTCCTGGGCCAGCCGCCACACCGCGTCCAGCGCGACGAGGGCGGCCTTCTCCACGGCGTCCGCGACGACCTTGCGGTGCGGGTCGTAGTTGCTGTTGCCCTCGTCGTCGACCAGGTCGTCCGCCGCGATGCCGTCGATGACCAGCGCGCCACCCGCCCGCAGGCCGTTGAGCGCCGCGAACACCAGCAGGGCCGACAGCTCCATCTCGATCGCCAGCACCCCCGCCCGCTGGTACGGCTTCATCGGCAGCTCCAGCACCCCCGGCAGGAACGCCGCGCGCGTCCACACCGTGCCCCGGTGGTGCACCGCCTCGTGTTCGCGCGCCGCGCCCTGGAGCGCGAGCACCACCTCGGGCGTCGCGGCCGCCGGGAACTCGGCCGGTACGAGTTGCTGCGTAACCCCGTCGTCGCGCACCGCCGCCTCGGCCACCACCAGGTCGCCGTCGCCGATGCCGCGCGCGATGGCCCCCGCGGTGCCGAGCCGGATCATGGTCGTCACGCCCGCTTCGGCGAGTTCGCCGAACAGGCAGACCGCTCCCGGGCCGCCGACGCCGTGCGAGGAGACGACGACCGGCACACCGCGCCACGTTCCGGCATACGTCACGTACTCGCGGTTCCCGCCTATCTGCTCGGCACCGTCGAGCAGTTTCGCGACCAGCCCGGCGCGCGCCGGGTCGCCGACGACGACCGCGTACCGGGGCAGACCCGAGCTGGGGATCTTGGTGATCGGCAGGACGGCGGGACGGGCGGCGGAACTCATGACTTCGTCTCCAAGCTGGGTACGGGGGACACCGGGGCGAACGCGTCGCGGTCGCCCCCGCCGCCCCGGTCGGCGTCGGCTCCGCCGGGCGGGGTGTCGCGCGGTCTGCGGCGCACGAGGCCGTCGCGGAACCGCGGCCGGGTCGCGAGGAACAGCGCGATCAGCGTCATGACGTACGGCGCGGCGTCGGCGGCCTGCTGCGGCATGCCCTCGCCCTGCAAGCGGAAGCCGATCGCCTCGACGAGCCCGAACAGCAGGCCCGCGAGCAGCACGCCGACCGGCAGCGCCCGGCCGAGCATCACCGCGACGACCGCGATCCAGCCGCGTCCCGCCGTCATGTTCTCGGAGAACAGCGTCACGTTGCCGAGCGCGAGCTGCGCACCGGCCAGACCGCACAGCGCGCCCGAGGTCAGGACGGCGGCGTACCGGTACTTCGCGACGCTCACCCCGAGGCTCTGCGCGGCCTCCGGGGCCTCGCCCACCCCGCGCAGGCGCACGCCCCACGGGTGGCGCGACAGCAGTACGGCGATGACCGCGACCGCGACCCACGACAGGTAGATCAGCGGGGAGTGCCCGGACACCGCGTCGCCGACGAAGGGGATCGACTCCACACCGGGGATGTCGACCGGTTCGAGGCCCTTGAGGTCGGGGTCGCTGAACGTGCCCTGCGTGCCGAACACCGTCCGCAGCAGGAACCCGGTCAGGCCGACCGCGAGCAGGTTGAGCGCGATGCCCACCACGACGGCGTCCGCGCCGAGGCTGACCGCGCCGACGGCGAGGATCGCCGAGAACGCGGTGCCCGCGAGCACCGCGGCGAGCACGCCGCCCCACGCGCTGCCCGTGTACCAGCTTCCCGCGACGGCCGCGAAGCAGCCGGTGAGCATGGTCCCTTCGAGGGACACGTTGAAGACTCCCGCGCGTTCGCACAGGGCCCCGCCGAGGGCCGCGAACAGCACCGGGGTCAGCGCGCGCAGCGCGGAGAAGATCAGTTCGGCGTCGAAGGACATGTCACCGGCCTCCGGTCTCGGCGGTGGGCACGGGCGCCTCGATCCGCGGTGGCCCGCCCGACACCTCGCCGCCCCGCGGCACCCGCCCCGGCCGACGGCCGCGCAGCCAGGTCGCCTTCGCGAACACCCCCGTGCGCACCGCCAGGAACAGGATGATGACCGCCTGGAGCACCGAAGTGAGCTGCTGCGGAACGGCCGTCTCCTGCTCCATCCCGAAGCCGCCGACCGTCAGCACCGCGAAGAAGAAGCCCGCCACGATCGTGCCGAGCGGTGACGCGGCCGCGAGCAGCGCCGCGAGCAGCCCGGTCCAGGTGTACGCGGGCGTCGTCAGCGCGCCGTCCGTGAGCCGGTACGGGAACCCGAGCACCATGATCGCGCCGACCAGCCCGGCGAGCCCGCCCGACGCGAACATCAGGCGGATCGTCAGGCGCGGCCGGTCGACACCGGCGTAGGCGGAGAACCGCGCGCCGCGCCCCGTCATCCGCAGCTCGAACCCCGCGGACGTCCGTGCCTCCACGAACGCGAACACCAGCGCCGCGGCGAGGACCAGGAAGACCCCGATGCTGATGCCGGTCCCGAGACCCCCGTCCGCGGCGAACTCCGGCAGCCGTACGCCGTCCGGCAGCCGCTCCGACTGCGGGATCCCCGAGCCCTCCTCCAGGAGTTGGAAGCGGATCAGGTACGACACCAGCGAGATCGCCGGATAGCTCATCAGCAGGCTGCTGACCAGCAGCGGTACGCCGCACGCCGTTTCGAGCAGCGCGGCCAGCGCGGCCCACAGCCCGCCCGCCAGGATCCCGGCGAGCAGCGCGAGGACGACCGTGACCGGTGCGGGGAACGGCGCGTAAAGGCCCACCACGGCCGCGGCCAGTGCGCCCAGGACCAACTGGCCGTCGCCGCCCAGGTTCACCAGCCCCGCGCGCAGCGGGATCGCCAGCGCGACGGCCATGCCGACGATCGGGATGGACTTGGTGGCGGTGTCGCTGATGCCCTCGCCGCCCAGCGAGGTCTCGAAGATCGCCTGGTACGCGGCGAACGGGTCGGCGCCGGTCGAGGCCAGGATGATCGCCCCGACCACGAAGCTCGCCGCGATCGCGGCGGTGACGGGCGAGAGCACGGCGCGCCGCGCGTACCCGAGGACGGCACCGGGGCCCGGCGACGTGCCGGGGGCGGGGGAGGGACGCTTGTGATCAGTCATGGTCGGCATCGCGCTCTGTCGGGCGTCGGGTCGTCGGACGGCTGGTCGCGGCTTGGGAGTTCGAGTCGGCGCCCGGGGAGTCCGAGCCGGGCGGGTCGGAGACCGCTGCGGAACCTGTACCGCCCGCGGCGTCGAACTCACCAGGTGCGGCGGGCGTTTCGGCCGCCTCGGAGACCTCCGACGCAACCTGCCGCGGTACGGCGGTACGCGCATCGGTTCCCGGCGATTCCGCCCCCGGTGAACCCGCTCCCGGCGAAGCCGCCCCGGGCGGATCCGTCCCCGCCCGCTCAGCGGCAGGTGTCCCGCCGGCCATCGCCAGCCCCACCGTGGCCACATCGGCCTCCGCACGCGGCAGATCGGCGACCACGCGGCCCTCGTACATCACCAGGACGCGGTCCGACAGCGCCAGGATCTCGCTCAGTTCGGCCGACACCAGCAGGATGCCGTGGCCCGCGTCGCGGTATTCGACCAGTCGCGCGTGGATGTTCTCGATCGAGCCGATGTCCACGCCGCGCGTGGGCTGTTCGACCACGAGCAGTGGTGCGTCGTGGGTGATCTCGCGGCCCAGGATGGCCTTTTGCTGGTTGCCGCCGGAGAGTGTGCCGATCGACACCGCCCCCGAGGCCGCCTTCACGCCGAAGCGCTCGATGACGCGCGCGGCGTGCTCGCGTATCGCGGAGCGCCGCAGCAGCCCGCCGCGCCCGGCTATCGGCGCGCGGCGGTGGAAGCCCATCGCCAGGTTGTCGGCGAGCGGTGCGGTACGCGCGGCACCGACCTCGCCGCGGTCCTCCGGGACGTACGCGAGCCCCGCCGCCCGCCGCCGCGCCACGCTCACACCCTTGCCGCCGGCCACGACCTCCGTCCCGGCGACCACCACCCGCCCCGCGGCCGCCGGCCGCAACCCGGCCAGCGCCTCGACGAGTTCGCTCTGCCCGTTGCCCGCCACACCAGCGACACCGACGATCTCGCCCGCCCGCACGCGCAGCGAGACCGCCTCGACGAGCGGCTTGGCGTCGCGCTGCGCCGCGGCCACGGTCAGGTCCTGCACGGACAGCACCTCGTCGGCCGGACGCCCGGCCGGGTGGCGCTTGTCGAGGTCGATCTCGCGCCCGGTCATCGCCGCGGCGATCGCCGCCGGGTCGGTGTCCGCGGTGGTCAGACGGGCCGTCACGCGGCCGTCGCGCAGCACCGTGACGTGGTCGCTGACCGCCATGACCTCGTGGAGCTTGTGGGTGACCAGGAGCACCGTGCGGTCCGCGGCGGCGAGACCGCGCACCACGTCGAGCAGCCGCTCGGCCTCGGCCGGGGTCAGGACCGCGGTCGGCTCGTCCAGGATCAGGACGCGGGCGTCGCGGTAGAGCAGCTTCAGGATCTCGACGCGCTGCTGGACGCCGACCGGCAGGTCGCCGACGCGGGCGTCCGGCGGCACCCGGAGCCCGTGGCGGTCCACGAGTTCGGCGACCCGGGCGCGGGCGGCGGCGCGGTCCACGAGGCCGCGGCGCAGCGGTTCGGAGCCGTAGACGACGTTCTCGGTGACCGACAGGGACGGGAACAGCTTGAAGCCCTGGTGCACCATGCCGAGTCCGGCGTCGATGGCCTGGAGCGGCGAGGTGAAGCGGTGGGCGGTGCCGCGCAGGATGATCCGGCCGTCGTCCGGGCGCTGGAGGCCGTACAGCACCGACATCAGCGTGGACTTGCCGGCGCCGTTCTCGCCCATCACGGCGTGCACCTCGCCGGTGGCGACCGCGAGGTCCACGCGGTCGCAGGCCAGCACCCCGGGGAACCGCTTGACGATGCCGCGCAGTTCCACCTCGGGCGCCGCGGAGGCGTCGGAGGACGCGCCGGGACGAGTGGACGTATCGGTCATCTGTCGACTTCCGTTCGGAACCTGGAGCCGCGCCGCGATGTGCCGCCGGTGCCGCGCCCAGGAGGGGGGACGCCCTCCTGGCCGCGGCACCGGGGCGGAACCGCCTGGCACTGCCGGAACTGCCGTACTGCCGCGTTGCTACCGCGTGTTGCTGCTTTGTCTTCCTACTGCGTGTTGCTCAACTGCTCAACCGCCGGATCGGACGGCTCAACTGCCGTTCCGTCCCGCCTACTTGGCCTGCACCGGGTCGGCCACCGTCAGCGTGCCCGCGACGATCTTGTCGCGCAGATCGGTGACGGCCTTGATGACCTCCGGGTGCTCCGCGATCGTGCACTGCGACGAGCCGACGTTCGGCTCCAGGCCGGTCAGCGTGATGCCGCCCTCGGCGACGCCGTACGACGCGACGCCGCCGGGCTTGCCGCCGGTGATCTGCTCGACGGCCTTCTCGATGGCGACGTCCGTGTGCTTGATCACGTTGTCGACGACGGTGCCGACCGCCTTGGAGCACTGGTTGACATCCACGCCGAACGCGAGCTGGCCGTTCGTCTTGGCGGCGTCGAAGACACCGAGGTTGCCCGCGGCGGACGCGGCGCCCATGACGATGTCGACGTTCTTCGTCTTGAGCGAGGTGGTCTGCTCCTTGGCGCGCGCCGGGTCGTTGAACGGGTTCTGGCCGCCCACGAAGAGCTGGGTGAACTCCGAGTCGCCCTTGGTGTGCTTGGCGCCGGCGCCGAACGGGTCGGAGAAGCGGCGGATCTGCGGCGAGTCGATCGCGACGACCGCGCCGACCTTGCCGGTCTTGGTCAGCAGCCCGGCCTCGGCGCCGGCCAGGAAAGCGCCCTCGTGCTCGCGGAACACCGCGCAGGTCACGTTCGGGAAGGACTGCTTGGTGCAGGAGTCGACCAGCAGGAACTGCTGGTTCGGGTTGGCCTGGGCCTGCTGCGCGATGACGTCGTCGAACTCGAAGCCGACGGCGACCACCACGGCGGGCTTCTTACGGACGGCGCTCTCCACGTTCTGCTGGATCGCCGTCGGGTCCTTGCTCTCCAGCGTGGACGCCGAGCCGCCGAGTTTCTCGGCGGCCGACTCGGTGCCCTGCTGGGCGAGTTTGAGGAAGTCGTTGAGGCCGACCGGTTCGGGCGTGACCAGGACGAGGGACTTGTCGCCGGAGCCGCCGGTGCCCGACGCCTTGTCGTCGTCCTTCGAGGCGTTGCACGCGGTCGCGGCGAGGGCGGTGGTGACGGCGACGGCGGTGAACGCCAGGCGGCGGGAGGTCTTGCGGTGCATGGGGGTCCTCGGGTGTTCGGGAACGTTGCGCGCGGGAGCGGGCCGCGCCGGGAACGTGCTGGGCTTCGGGGGGTCCTGCGGGGGATCCGCTGATGAGGACCGGCTCTGCGGGGACGCGCGCACGGTGCTTCAGCGACAGGAACAGCGGCGGCGGAGCGAGGCGGCGCCGGGGAGACCGGATGCGAGGGGCGGGAGTGCGCACGCCATCGGGCAGCCGTGGGAATGCATGAGTGCGTCGCGTACGTCGTATACGACGTACGCGTTTTCGACGTGCGCGTTCGCGCGGAGGCGCGTGCGGACGCGGGGCGACTCGGCCACGGCTGACCCCCTCTCCGAGGACGGTGGGACGCCGATGTGATGATCACACCAGGCGGGTTTCGGGGAACCTATCACCCCGTCTCGCCAGGTGGTCAATATGTCCAGCATGTGGGCGCCCTTACGGCGAATCCGGTTGCGTCCCGTTAACAACCCGGTCATACGATCGACGCAGGCCGGACCCCACCCCGCCGGCCGACCGCGGCCCGACCGCATCCTGTCCCTCGTTCCGTCCCTCGTCCCGTCCGCAGCCCAGGGGAACCGCTCGTGACCATCGAAGTACGCTCGCTTGCCTGGCACGGCAAGGGGCTCCACCTCATCGACCAGACCGCGCTGCCGCGCGAGATCGTGCGCCTGGACGTCACGGACGTCGACACGCTCATCGACGCCATCCGCCGCCTCGCGGTGCGCGGCGCACCCGCACTGGGCGCCTCAGGCGCGTACGGTGTGGCGATCGCCATGCTCCAGGCCGAGCGTGAGGGGTGGACCGGGGAAGCACTGGGGGACGCCGTCCGGCGCATCCGGGACGCCCGGCCCACCGCGGTCAACCTGGCCGGCGGCGTCGACCGCGTACTGCCGCTGGTGCCCCAAGGCGTGGCGGTGGTCGTCGCGGAGGCGGACGCGGTCGTACGCGAGGACGTCGCGGCCAACAAGGCGATCGGGGCCAACGGTGCCGACTGGATCCTGGAGCGCGTCGAGCGCCGCCCACTGCGGGTGCTGACGCACTGCAACACCGGATCGCTCGCGACCGCGGGGTGGGGCACCGCGCTGGGTATCATCCGCGAACTGCATCAGCGCGGCGTGCTGGAGGTCGTCTACGCCGACGAGACGCGGCCGCTCCTCCAGGGCTCCCGACTGACCGCGTGGGAGCTGGACCAGGAGGGCATCCCGCACTTCGTCCAGCCGGACGGCGCCGCCGCGAGCACGATCCTGCGGGGGCTCGTCGACGTCGCGGTGATCGGCGCGGACCGAATAGCGGCCAACGGCGACACCGCGAACAAGATCGGCTCGGTCGGCGTCGCGCTGGCCTGCGCCGACGCCGGAATCCCGTTCGTCGTCGCGGCCCCCCGGACCACCTTCGACCCGGCGACAGCGCACGGCGGCGCGATCGAGATCGAGGAGCGCCCGGAGGCCGAGGTCCTGGAATGGGGCGGCGTCCGCGTGGCCCCCGAAGGCTCCCGCGCCTTCAACCCGGCCTTCGACGTCACCCCGGCCCGTTTGATCGACGCCATCGTCAGCGAGGAAGGCGTCACCGAACCGCGCGCGTGACCCACGGCGATCGAGTCGTCAGCGGTCGGACGCGTTCCCGGACCGCTCGCCGACGGCGCTCCGAATATCCGATCGAGCAGGGCCCCGGGCGGCGGATCGCAACGGCCGAACCGCCCGCGCCCCGGGGTGCAGGCCCGTGCGCGGGCGTGCGGCCGACCGGGACGCGGATGCGCGGTCGGCCCGGTCGGCCCGGTCGGCCACGGTGGGCCGACGGCGTTTCAGCCGTCGGACCGGGGTCAGGTGGCGACCTTGTACTCCAGGAGCCACTGGATGATCTCGACGTGGTGCCGGGCCTGGAGGGGGTCCTTGCCCCAGACGTACATCCCGTGCGAGGCGACGATCACCGCCGGGACGCCCTCGACCATCGCGGCCTCCAGGCGGTCGCCCAGCTCGGCCATGTCCTGGCTGTTGTCGATGACCGGGATCACGACCTTGTCGTCGTGCGCGGAGCGTCCGATGCCCTTCAACATCTCCATGTCGGACAGCTCGACGCCGCCCGGCCAGCGGGCGCCCGCCAGCACCGCCTGGAGCGTGTGCACGTGGAAGACCGCCTGAGCGTCCGTCAGGGCGACGACGCGCGCGTGCAGCGCCGCCTCGGCGGAGGGCTTGCGCGGGGTGCCGGGACCCTGGTCGGCCGGCACCGGGACGCCCGCGGAGTCGACCACGACCAGGTCGTCCGGGCCCAGTTCGCCCTTGTCGAGGCCGCTCGCGGTGACCGCGAGGCGCACCGGGTCCGGCGATATGACCACGGACAGGTTGCCCGACGTACCGCGCATCCACCCCAGTGCGGCGAACCGCGCGGCCTCGCGAGCGAGCACCGTGCCGGCGGCGGCGCGATCGGCGGCGGTGACGACGGGGGAGCCGGCGGACGCGGGGGTGGGGGAGCTCATGTGGGGTCCTTCGCAGACGACGTACGCAATACCGGGAACGTGGGCACCGGTTCGGCCATCATCGCATCCTGCCGCCGCCGCACCGCCCGACCGGGTACCCGCGCGCGGACTTGGCGCGGACGCACGCCGGAGTACGCGGAATCCCTCTGTGGTGCGTTCCGCCCTGATATGGGGTGGCGCCGCCGAGTCGGCGGCCGCCGGGTTCGGCGTCGCGGCCGGCGCGGGCGCGGCGCCGGTGGGGCCGCGCGGGTGAATCGACGCCCCGGACGGGCGTACGCCCGAGTTCTTTTCTCCCGTGCGGGCCAGGAATGTCGGGGTGCCCCGATCCTCACGCCTGAACGCCCTCCGCACCCCGCTCGTCGGCGCCGCCGCCGGGGTGGCCGTGCTGTCGCTGCTGTTCCACGCCGCGGGCGGCGGGTCCGCCTCCGCGGCCGACTCCGTGTACGCCCACGCGCAACTGCTCGACCTGAGGATCGAGCAGGTCGACCCGCTCGGCCTGCGGACCTTCTCGGGCAGCTATGGCGAGGCCGAGACCCCGCCTCCGGAGTCGGAGGACCCCGGCGACTTCTCCGATCCGGACGGCGTCCTCAACTACGTGACCATCGGCGGCGCCGACAGCCGCACCGGGCGGTCCGCCGCCAAGGTGTACGCGCAGACGCACACCAGCGGCATGACGGTGCAGCTGAACGGCATCGAGTTCGTCGACGTGCAGAACCCGGGCGGGCTGACGGGAGCCGTCGACACCTACGCCGAGTGCATTCCGGAGCCGTACGGGCCCTACGCCTTCGCGTACGCCCGCACGGACGCGAGCCTGATCCGGGTGGTCGGCCGCCCGGTCGGCGTCGGGACGACCGTCCTCACCGTCGCGGGTGCGGAACTCAACCGGCCGGAACTCGGCGTCAACACGCTCACCGTCGAGCTCACCCCGTACCAGGAGCCCGACTCAGGCTCGGCGGTCGCCGGGCTCACGAGTGCGGCGGCCGGGGTGGACGTGTCGGTCGACGCCGTCCTCAACGACCTGGCCGGGAGGCAGGTCTACAGCGGTCCGGTGACGCGCCTGGAGATCGGCCACGTCGAGGTGCACTGCGCCGCCGACGAGCCGACAGCTCCGCCCACGACGTCGGCTCCGCCCACGACTTCGACTCCGCCCACGACTTCGACTCCGCCCACTACCTCGGCTCCGCCCACTACCTCGGCTCCGCCCACTACCTCGGCTCCGCCCACTACCTCGGCTCCGCCCACTACCTCGGCTCCGCCCACTACCTCGGCTCCGCCCACTACCTCGGCTCCGCCCACTACCTCGGCTCCGCCCACTACCTCGGCTCCGCCCACTACCTCGGCTCCGCCCACTACCTCGGCTCCGCCCACTACCTCGGCTCCGCCCACTACCTCGGCTCCGCCCACTACCTCGGCTCCGCCCACTACCTCGGCTCCGCCCACTACCTCGGCTCCGCCCACTACCTCGGCTCCGCCCACTACCTCGGCTCCGCCCACTACCTCGGCTCCGCCCACTACCTCGGCTCCGCCCACTACCTCGGCTCCGCCCACTACCTCGGCTCCGCCCACTACCTCGGCTCCGCCCACTACCTCGGCTCCGCCCACTACCTCGGCTCCGCCCACTACCTCGGCTCCGCCCACTACCTCGGCTCCGCCCACTACCTCGGCTCCGCCCACTACCTCGGCTCCGCCCACTACCTCGGCTCCGCCCACTACCTCGGCTCCGCCCACTACCTCGGCTCCGCCCACTACCTCGGCTCCGCCCACTACCTCGGCTCCGCCCACTACCTCGGCTCCGCCCACTACCTCGGCTCCGCCCACTACCTCGGCTCCGCCCACTACCTCGGCTCCGCCCACTACCTCGGCTCCGCCCACTACCTCGGCTCCGCCCACTACCTCGGCTCCGCCCACTACCTCGGCTCCGCCCACTACCTCGGCTCCGCCCACTACCTCGGCTCCGCCCACTACCTCGGCTCCGCCCACTACCTCGGCTCCGCCCACTACCTCGGCTCCGCCCACTACCTCGGCTCCGCCCACTACCTCGGCTCCGCCCACTACCTCGGCTCCGCCGACCACCTCGGCTCCGCCCACTACCTCGGCTCCGCCGACCACCTCGGCTCCGCCCACCAGCCCGACTTCGCCTCCGGAGCCGACCAGCACCACGTCCACGCCGCCCGGTCCGGAGCCGAGCACCTCCCGGCCCGTGCCGCCGAACCCGACCGACGGCGGTTCGGGCGGCGGTTCGGGCGGTGACTCCGGCGGCAACTCCGGTGACGGCAACGGCGGTTCCGGCGGCGGGACCGACGGCGGGACAACCGTCGGCCCGAACCCGCCCGGCCCCGACGGTCTGGCCGCCAGCGGTGCCCGTATCGCCTGGGCAACGGCCACCGGAGTCGGCGTACTCGCGGCAGGTGTGGTCCTCGTCCTGGCCGTACGCCGCCGCCGCGAAAGCGACGCGTAACCGTTGCCGGTTGCCGGGACCCGCTGAACGCCCATGACGGGCGCACCGGCTCGGCAGACGTCTGACCGGACACCGAAGGGGCAGGCCGCCGAATGGCGGACCTGCCCCCTCGCCCTCAGGGCGATGCGGCTGAACTCATCGGCGCGGACCGCCGTTCAAGCTCACGCGCGGAAGCGCCAGGCGACGTGTTCGGCGCGGCGGCGGATCTGTGCGGTGCGTTCCTCGGGGGAGACGCGGGGTGTGCCGGCCGACAGGGACTCGAAGACGCGGTCCAGCGCGACCAACTCGGCCTTCACCAGCGGTTGTTCCCGCGGCCCGGTCCAGCGGTGCGTGCAGAAGACCCGGGCCCGGCCCTCGGTGTCCAGCCAGTTGGGGGCGCCCGGGTCGCGGCCCGCGATGACGAGCGTGGCCGTGCCGTCCGCGTTGCGGTGGGCCTGGTGCTGGTTGACGGACGTCGGGCGGTGCGCGAAATCCAGCGACTCGAACCAGCCGATGGACTGCAACTGCGCGTTCCACTGGGCGGCCTGGTCCGGCGCGACGGTGACCACCAGGGCCTGCTCCGGGCCGAGCCGGATGTCGGAGAACGCGTACACGATGTCCTGCACGCCGCCCTCGACGAACGCGGGGACCGAGAAGGTGTTGGGCGGCTGGGCGGTGGCGGTGCGCTCGACCCAGTCGTTCCAGTAGCCGATCGAGTTCTCCACCATGGACGCCGCGCCGTCCAGCAGTCGGGCGATGTCCGCGCCGGTCGGCGGGACGCGCGGCCGGTCGGCGGTGTCGAGGCGTTCCAGCGCGAACATGGCAGGCTGCTCCGGCCGCCAGTCGTAGTAGTAGTCGCGTACGTGCAGCAGCGTTGCTGCGGGGGCGAGTTCGATCCACGGGCCTTCGTGCCCCGCGGGGCGTTCGGCGGACAGCAGGATCTCGGCGGTGCCGCCGGGGCCGAGGCCCAGTGCGGTGGAGTCGACCTCGGCGAGGACACCGCGTACGCCCATGTGCATGTTGCCGGGCTTGACCTGCACGATGAACTTCTCGCAGGAGTTCATCACCACCGAGAGGCGGTACAGCCCGTCCGCGGCGACCGGCGCGCGGCGCGCGTTCTGGTCGACGTTGGGGCCGCCCCACCGGTAGACGAGGTTGTTGTGCGTGAACAGCGCCGGGTGGCGCGGATCGGTCGAACCGAGCTGGTACGTCAGCCAGCACGCGACCTGGTTCGCCAGGTGCCGGAAGCCTTCCGCCCGGTCGGTCTCGGATCCGGGGAACTCCGGTGCCAGCATGCGTTCCCCGACGTCCGCCATCCGCGCGCAGAAGTCCCGCCAGGCGGCCGCCGCGTCGCCGCCCCCAAGGGCCGCGTCGGAGCCGGTGGCCGGCATGTCCGGGGTGCCGGGCCGCGTGTTGTCCGGGTTCATGCCCGACCGCCTTCCTCGGGGACCGCGAAGTACGCCTGGTAGTCCGCGAACCGGGGCC
The DNA here is from genome assembly GCF_051388915.1 of Yinghuangia sp. YIM S09857. NCBI lineage: Bacteria > Bacillati > Actinomycetota > Actinomycetes > Kitasatosporales > Streptomycetaceae > Yinghuangia > Yinghuangia sp. YIM S09857. Next base: position 157,818 of record NZ_JBPKBH010000010.1, read on the forward strand.
GCAGGGCCTCGGCGTCCAGGCCGAAGTCGCCCAGCGCGTAGGAGTGGGCGCCGTGCTTGCCCCGCGGGCGGTCGGCGAGGTACGCGGCCATCGCCGCCCGGGCGCCGTCGTCCAGCGGCAGGCCGAAGTGGGCGTAGAGCGCCTCGACCGTGCCGAGCGGGTCGGTGAGGAAGTCCGCGTAGTGCGAGTCGTGGAACACCGCCGGATCGGCCTTGCCGTCGCGCCGCAGCGTGGTGTACCGGGCCAGCACGTCAGCGTAGAAATCGACCTGGGTGCCGGCGAGTTCGGGTGCGTCGACGGCGTCGCTGTGGGTCGCGTGGATGGTGGCCAGCAGGCTGCCCAGCGAGCCCAGCACCTTGAGCGGGTCGCGGTGCGTCACCGCCACCCGGGCGTCGGGGTACGTCGCGAACAAGGCGTCCAGCGTGCCGAGGTGCGGCGGGGCCTTCAGCACCCAGCGCCGTCCCGCGCTGCCGGTGCGGCGCTGGAGGACTTGCAGCACCACGCGGTGCGCGCGGTACGCGGGCCCCATGTCGCAGGAAGCCAGCCACGCGGCGTAGGACGGGACCCGGAACTTGCCCGGGAAGTCCTCGGACCGGAACGCGATCGCCTGCGCCGAGATGCACTCCTTGGGCATGCGCGCCCCGCGCTCGTGCATCGCGTCGAAGCCGGGAGCGATCATCGCGGTGAGCCGCAGTTCGCGCGTGACCAGCGCGATGCGCGGGTCGGTGTCCCGGGTCGCCGGGTCCGGCGGCGGCACGGGGCGCAGGAACTCCCAGCTCTCCGGCACGCGGTTCGCCGGATCGCGCGACAGCAGGGCGTGCAGGATCGAGGTGCCGGTACGCGGGGCTCCGGTCACGAACAGCGGTGCGTCGATCGGCTCGTCGAGCACCCCGGGGTCGTCGCCGAGGTAACGGGCGAGGTGCAGGCGTACCTCCAGCAGGCGCAGGATCTGCTGGCGGACCTCGTAGCGGCCCAGCAGGTTCAGTCGCCCCTCGGTCTCCAGGGCGCGCACGAGCACCCGCAGCGGCTCCTCGAAGCCGCCGCCGTCGAAGTCGCCGAAGTCGTCCAGGCCGGTGCGGGCGCGGGCCTCGCCGAGGAGGTCGTCGGCGTCGAGCGGCGGGCCGTACTCGTCGGACAGCAGGGGGACCGCGCCCCGGTTCACGTCGCGGACCCAGGGGTCGGCGGGGGCGGGCTGCCACGTCATCGTGTTCTCCTCCCGAGCTGCCTGACGGAGCGTCGGCGCTCCGACCGACGGTGTGTCGGCCGCAAGGTGTCGGCCTGGGCGAGCATCTTCATCTTCCCTAAGTATCTTCATATGAAGTTACTTTTCAAGAAGATGTTTTCGTACGGGTGACGCCTGCGGGACATACCGACGGTGCTGTGATGGCATCGGAGCGTGATCGCCGCCGCTCTCGCCGCCCTCGCGCTGCTCGCCTCACCCGTCACCGCGGTCGACCCCGCCGTGCCGCCCGAGCCACCCCGCGCGCCCGCACTGACCTGGACCGCCTGCCCCGATCCGCAGGCGCCCGGGATCCCCTACGAATGCGCCACCGCTCGCGTCCCGCTCGACTACCGCCACCCCGCCGACGCCGCCCTCGACCTCCCGCTGATCCGGGTGAAGGCCGCCGATCCCGCGCGCCGCATCGGCCCCCTGGTCCTCCAACCGGGTGGCCCGGGCAATTCCGGCGTCGACTTCGTGCGCGGCAACTACGCCGACCTCCCCGCCGAACTGCGAGACCGCTTCGACGTCCTCGGCTTCGACGCCCGCGGTGTCGGACGCGCCGCGCAGGTGCGCTGCTGGGACGACACGCAGTACTTGCAGGCGGTCACCCGCGCCCTCGGCCGGCCCGGCGCCGACGGCCTGAACCGGGCCGTCGCCGAGGCCGAGGACTTCAACGCCGCCTGCCTGCGCAACTCCGCCGACCGCGTCTCCCACGTCGGCACCGGATACGTCGCCCGCGACCTCGACCTCATCCGCGAGGCCGTCGGCGAGGAACAACTCTCCTTCTACGGCCGCTCGTTCGGCACCTTCATCGGGACGGTGTACGCCGACGCCCACCCGAAGCGCGTCCGGGCCATGGCGCTCGACGGCGCGTACGACCCGATCGCGTACGCCGAACGCCCGTACAGCTACGACCTCCCGCAGTTCCTGGCCCTCGACCGGGCGGTCGGGCGCCTGCTCGACTGGTGCGGATCCAGCCCGGACGCCTGCGCGTTCGGCGGCGGCGACCCGCGCGGCGCGTTCGACCGGCTCGTTCGCTCGCTCGACGCTGACCCGGTGCCGATTCCCGGCAAGGGCACCGCGAACGGCTACACGCTCGTGTACCGCCTGATGTTCAACATCAACGGCGGCCGGGCCGACTGGCCGGACCTCGCCGCGGCGCTGGCCCGGGCGGAAGCGCGTGACCCGGCGTCCTTCCTCCTCGCGCCGCCCTCGCCCGGCTCGTTCGCGTTCCTGACCCCGAACGTCGTCGTCGAGTGCAACGACCGGGTGTACCCCGAGGGTGACTTCAAGCTGGCCGCGCACCTCGCCGCGGCGTCCCGGCTGGCGCCGCTGCTCGGGCCGACGATGGCGTACGGCCCGCCGACCTACGACCACAACCACGCGCCGGCGTGCACCCGTTGGCCGGCCGAGCGGGCGAGCCGCCACGAAGGCCCCTACACCGCAGAGGGTTCCGCGCCGCTGCTGGTGCTCGGGACGACGGGCGACCCGGACACCCCGTACCGCGACGCCGTGGCGCTGAGCGGGATGCTGGACAACGCCCGGCTGCTGACCTTCCGGGCCGAAGGCCACACCGCGTTCGGACGCAGCGAGTGCGCCCGGGACGCGGTCGTGCGCTATCTCGCGGACGGCGTGCTGCCGCCCGAGGGGACGGTGTGCGCGGACGAGAAGCCCCCGGCGTCCGAGGCCGCCTCGGCCCGCTCCGCCGAGCGCGCGACGGGCGGCGCGGACGGCCAGGCCGGCACGGTCGGCGTCGACGAACGCGTCGAACTCATCGGCGTGCCCGGTCAGGTGCCCCGCTAAGGCCCGGCCAAGTGCCCGGCCAACTACCTGGCCAAGGGTCCCCGACCAGGTGTGACCCGCCCGTACCGGCGGCCGTACGTGTGAAGGGCAAGGAGTGATCTCCTTGCCCTTCACAACGTATATCCGACCCGGGGCCTTGCGGCAAGGCCCCCGTGGGCGCGCAGAATCGTCGACCGTTCCAGGCCAAGTGAGCGCGTCTGCTTCGGAGGTACAGCGGTGACCCGGAAATATGTGGTGGATCTTCGGAAGACCGACGCATCCCAGATCGCGCTGGTGGGCGGCAAGGCGGCAAACCTGGGCGGGCTTTCGCGGATCGACGGCATCCGCGTGCCGCCCGGCTTCGTGGTGACGACGGACGCCTTCCATACGGTCCTCGACGAAGTGCGGGCCGCTGACGCCGAGTTCGACTCGCGGCTCAACAGCTTGTCGCACCTCGGCCCCGACGACCGCGAGGCGGCCCGCACTCTCGCAGCCGTGATCCGCCGGACCGTCGAGGAGACTCCCGTCCCGAAGGCGATCGTCACCGAAATCACCGCCGCACTGAGCCGGTTCGGCGACGGCGCCGCCTTCGCCGTCCGGTCCAGCGCGACGGCCGAGGACCTGCCGACCGCGTCCTTCGCGGGGCAGCAGGACACGTACCTCAACGTCGTCGGCGCGGACGCCGTGCTGCGGCACGTCGGCCGGTGCTGGGCCTCGCTGTTCACCGAGCGGGCCGTCGCCTACCGCCGCCACAACGGCATCGACCACCGCGCGGTCCACATGGCCGTCGTCGTGCAGGAGATGGTTGTCCCGCAGGCGTCCGGCATCCTGTTCACGGCCGACCCCGTCAGCGGCGACCGCACGCTCTCCACCGTGGACGCGGGGTTCGGCCTCGGCGAGGCGCTGGTCTCCGGAGTAGTGACCCCCGACGTCTTCAAGGTGCGTGACGGCGAGGTCGTCGAACGGACGGTCGCCGCCAAGCAGCGCGTCCTCGAAGCCCTCCCCGGCGGCGGCACCCGAGACGTGCCGGTCGACGAACAGCGCCGGGGGCAGCCCGCGCTGACGGATCCTCAGGCGGTCCGCCTGGCGGGGTTCGGACGGCGCATCGAGGCGCACTTCGGCCGCCCGCAGGACATCGAATGGTGCCTGGTCGCCGACGACTTCGCCATCGTGCAGAGCAGGCCGATCACAACACTGTTCCCCGTCCCCAGCCCCGACCCCGAGTCCGACGACGGCGCGAACCGTGTCTACGTCTCGGTCGGCCACCAGCAAATGATGACCGACGCGATGAAGCCGCTCGGGCTGTCCATGTGGCAGTTGACGGCCATGGTGCCGATGCATGCGGCCGGTGGCAGGCTGTTCGTCGACGCCACCGCCCGCCTCGCCGCGCCCGCGAGCCGTGCCGCCCTGCTGGAGCTGATCGGGAAGGGCGACCCGCTCATCCGCGACGCGCTGGAAACCGTGCTCGCCCGCGGCGACTTCATCGCGCAACTGCCGGACACGGCCCCGGCCGGACCGCCGCCCGCCGCGAACACCCCCGCCCCGATCCCGACCGACCCGGCCGTCGTCACCGGGCTGATCGAGCGCAGTCGGGCGTCCCTGGCCGCCCTGGAGCGCGACATCCGCACGAAGACCGGGCCGGAGCTCTTCACGTACCTGGCCGAGGCGTTCGCGGAACACAAGCGCGTCCTCGGCGATCCCCTGAACATGCGGGCGATCATGGCCGGGATGGACGCCACATGGTGGCTCAACGACAACCTCCACGCGTGGCTGGGCGAGAAGAACGCGGCCGACACGCTCACCCTGTCCGCGCCCGGCAACATCACTTCCGAGATGGGGTTGGCGCTGCTCGACGTCGCGGACGTGATCCGCCCGCACGCCGAGGTGGTGGCGTACCTCCGCGGCGTCGAAGACGACGGATTCCTGGACGAGTTGCCGCGATTCCCGGGCGGGACCGAGGCACGCGACGCCATCGAGGCGTATCTCGCCCGCTACGGCGTGCGCTGCGTCGGCGAGATCGACATCACCAGGCCGCGCTGGCGCGAACACCCTTCCGCGCTCGTGCCGGTGATCCTCGACAACGTCCGGAACTTCGCCCCCGGAGCCGCCGCGCGGCGCTTCGAGGAGGGGCGCCGGAAGGCCGAGCACAAGGAGCAGGACGTGCTCGCGCGCCTGCGGGAGCTGCCGGACGGCGACCGCAGGGCCGACGAGGCCAAGGCGATGATCGACCGGGTCAGGACCTTCATCGGCTACCGCGAGTACCCGAAGTACGACATCGTCAGCCGCTACTCCCTCTACAGGCAGGCCCTGTTGGCGGAGGCCGAGCGCCTGACGAACGCCGGGGTGCTGGCCGACCGGGAGGACGCCTACTACCTCACGTACCGGGAGTTCGAGGAGGTCGTACGCACGCACAAGCTCGACGGCGACCTCATCCGGCGGCGCAGGGACGAGTTCCGCACGCACCTCGCCCTCACGCCGCCGCGCGTCCTGACGTCCGACGGCGAATGCCTCAACGGCTCCTACCACCGCGACGACCTGCCGCCCGGGGCGCTGGCCGGCGTGCCCGTCTCGGTCGGCACCGTCGAGGGCCGCGCCCGCGTCGTCCACGACGTGGCCGAGGCCGACCTCGCCGCGGGCGACATCCTGGTCACCGCCTACACCGACCCCAGCTGGTCGCCGCTGTTCGTCGGCATCGCGGGCCTGGTGACCGAGGTCGGCGGCGTGATGACGCACGGCGCCGTGATCGCCCGAGAGTACGGCCTGCCCGCCGTCGTCGGCGTGGACGGGGCGACCCGGCTGATCCGGGACGGGCAGCGCATCCGCGTGCACGGCACCGAGGGCTACGTCGAGGTCCTGCCCTGACGGACCGCTCCGGCGCCGGTCACCGGCTCGGCCGCCGGGACGGGCGTGCCGGCCCGGCCCGGCGAACCGGCCTTCCCCGTGCGGCCGGGCAGCAGCAGGCACAGCGGGACGGCGAGCGCGGTGAACCCGACGGCCCCCCAGAAGGCCTGGTCGAAGCCGTCGGCGAGTTCCGCGGGGGTGCCCGCGCCGGACGCGGTGTGCTGGAGGACGACGGCCAGGACCGCGGTGCCGACCGAGCCGCCGACCTGCTGGGCGACCCGGGTGATGATGCTGGCGTCCGGGATCTGCGTGCCGGAGAGCCCCGCGTAGGCGGCGCCCGCGAGCGGGATCACCGCGGCGCCGAGGCCCAGGCCGCGCACGAAGAGCGCGCTCAGGAGCAGTGCGTTGGGGGTCCTGTCGGTCGCGAAGGCGAAGGGCACGGTGCCGATGCAGCAGACCGCGAAGCCGACCACGGCGACGACGCGCGGCCCGTACTGGTCCATCGCGCGGCCGGCGACGCCGCGGGACACGAGGGCGCCGACGCCCTGCGGGATGAGCAGCAGGCCCGCGCCCAGCGCGTCCTCGCCGCGCACCTGCTGCCAGTAGAGCGGCATGAGCAGCATCGCGCCGTACAGGGCGGCGCCGGTGAGAAACCCGAGGGCGGAGGCCGAGGCGGTCGGGCGGTTGCGGAACAGCCGCAGGTCGATCAGCGCGCCGCCGGGACGGCGCAGGGCCCACACCACGAAGGCGGCGACCAGCGCGAGTCCGCCGAGCAGCGGGCCGAGGACGCGGGCGCTCGCGAAGCCGGCGCTGCCCTCGGACTGGGAGAGCCCGTAGATGACCGCCGCGACGCCGGGCGAGACCAGCAGGAACCCGACGACGTCGAGCGGGGCACGTCCGGGCGGCGGGTCGGCGGGCAGGTTGCGCAGCGCGAGCCAGGCGCCCACCACGCAGAAGGGCACGTTCACGAGGAACAGCCAGCGCCAGTCGGCGACATGGAGGATGGCGCCGCCCAGCACCGGCCCGAGGATCGGGCCGAGGGCGGCGGGCAGCGAGATGGTGGCGATGACCTTGCCAATGTTGCGGCCCGCGGCGGCCTGCATGACCAGGGTCATCATCAGCGGCATCATCACCCCGCCGCCGATGCCCTGGACGACGCGGAACGCGATCAGGCTCTCCGCGTTCCACGCCGCCGCGCACAGCACCGAGCCGAGCAGGAACACCCCCAGCGCGGCGATCCACAGCCGCTTGCCGCCGAACCTCGTCTGCGCCCAGCCCGCGACCGGGATGGTGACGAACATGGCGAGCAGGTAGCCGGTGCTGACCCACTGGATCGTGCTGAGCGGCGCGTCCAGTTCGGTGCGCAGGTCGTTGAGCGCGACGCTGACGATCGTGGTGTCGAAGACGACCGCCAGGGCTCCGACGATCACGGTGAAGGCGGTACGCCACACGGCGGGGTCGACGCGGTTCTCGTCGTCCGGGGCGGCCCGGCCGACCGCGTCGGGGCCGTCGGGCGGGGGCACGGACGCGTTCGGGCGTGCACGGTTCACGGGGCCACCTAAGATACATCGATGTTTCTTAGCGTGGCGATCGTAGGCACCCCCGATTAAGATGCGCAAGTGTTTCTTGTGAACGGGGCGTGGGAGGTGCGGACGCATGGCGGAACGCCGCCGGGGCCGCGAGCTGGAGGAAGCCCTGCTCGACGCCGCCTGGGACGAGCTCGTCGAGCGCGGCTACGCCGGGTTCACCATGGACGCGGTCGCGCAGCGCGCCGGCACGAGCCGTCCCGTCCTCTACCGCCGCTGGCCCGACCGGCACCACCTGGTGCGCGCCGCCGTGCTGCACGCGTCCGCCCGCATCCCCGTCGAGACACCCGACACCGGTTCGCTGCGCGGCGACATGATCGGGCTGCTCCAGGGCATCAACGCCACGCGCGTGCACCTGGCCGTGATCATGAGCATCCAACTGGCCGCCTACTACCAGGAGACCGGGACCAGCCCGGCCGACCTGCGCGACTTCGCGAAGCGGACCGGGCGGCCCAACCTGCTCGACCCCATCTACGAACGGGCCGTCGCACGCGGGGAGATCGACCCCGTGCGGGTGACCGAGCGCATGAAGTCGCTGCCGTTCGACCTGCTGAAGCAGGAGTTCTTCATGACCTTCCGGCCGGTGGCGGACGAGGTGATCGAGGAGATCGTCGACACGCTGTTCCTGCCTCTGGTCACGACCCCGGGCCGCAACGGCACTGGGGTGGAAGGCAGTTGACGCCCCGCCGACCGTCGGAAAGCCGATGGTCGGCGGGGCCGCCATGCTGTGCGGTTACATGTCCTGCCAGACCGGAGCGCGGCGCTCGCGGAAGGCCGCCGCGGCCTCGGTCATGTTGCCGGTGAACGTGCCGAGCACCTGCGTGCGGTTCTCCAGCTCCAACTGCTGCCGCAGGCTGTTGGCTTCGACGCCCGCCCAGAGGCCCTTCTTGGTCATCCACACGCCGTACTCGGAGTTCTGCGCGATCTGCCCGGCGAGTTCGAGTGCCGCGTCCACGTGCCCGCCCTCGGGGGTCAGCGCGTTCAGCATGCCGAAGCGGTCCGCCTCGTCCGCGGTGAAGTGGCGTCCGGTCAGCATGAGTTCGGCGGCGCGTGTGGGCCCGACGAGGCGCGGCAGGAGGTACGACGTGCCCACGTCCGCGGACGACAGGCCGACCTTGATGAACACCGAGCCGAACTTGGCCGTGGTGTCCGCGACCCGCAGGTCCGAGGCCAGCGCCAGTGCGAGCCCGCCGCCCACCGCGGCTCCGTGCACCGCGGCGATGACCGGCTTCTCGCACTCGTGCACGGCCAGGATCATGTCGACCAGGTGCTCCTGCGTCCGGTAGACGAGTCCGACCTTGCCGCGCCCGTCGGCGTCCGGCGCGGGGTCCGGGTCGCCGCTCAGGTCGGCGCCCGAGCAGAAGCCGCGGCCCGCCCCGGTCAGCACGATCGCGCGGATGCCACGCTCGCGGTTCAGCGTGCGGAAGGCGGTGTACACGTCGGAGACGAGGCTCGGGCTGAGCGCGTTGAGCCGGTCGGGACGGTTGAGCCGGACCAGGGCGACCCCGTCGGCAGGGCGTTCGATGGCGGCGTACTTCATGCTCGGCTCTCCTCGGTGCTGCGGTGGTGCGCTGCGGCGGCCGAGTCAGGAAAACAGGTTTTCTTGAGGAGGGCAAGAGGAGGGTGAGGAGGCGAGCGGTTCGGCTCAGGCGGCCGCGGCCGTCGCCCCGGAGGGCAGCCGCATGACGCGCGCGAGCCGGGCGTACGCCGCCAGCTGCGCCTCCCGGTCGAACGTGCTCGTCGTCACCAGGAACTCGTCGGCCCCGCTTGCCGCGACGAGGCGGGACAGCTCGCTCGCGACCTGCTCTTCCGTGCCCCGGATGTGGCCGCGCAGCGACTCCTCCAAATATCCGCGCTCCCGCGCGGTCATCGCCGTCGCGCGGATCTCCGCCACCGGGGCGAGCGGCGGGAAGACCCCGTGCGTCCGCGAGTACGCCGCCGACCAGGCTTCCGGCAGCAGCAGTTCCTCGGCCTCACGCTCGGTGTCGGCCACCGCGACGCTGCCCGACACCACGACATACGGCTCATGCGCCCATGCCGACGGCCGAAAATCCGTGCGGTACGCGTCGATCGCGCGCAGCATCCGGTCCTCGCCGCCGAACGTCCCGATCACCAGCGGCAGTCCGGCCGCCGCCGCGAACCCCGCGCCCTCGCCCGTCGCCAGCACGAACGGCGCCGGACGCAGACCCTCGGCCGGCCGCGCGTGCACATCGGGGAAGGCATCCTGATCGCCCGTGAAGTAGCCCAGCAGCTCGGCCAGTTGTGCCGGGAACTCGGCCGCCGCCGACTTGTCCCGGCCCAGCGCGCGCCGGATCCCGTCGGTGAACCCCAGTGAGCGGCCCAGGCCCATGTCGATGCGCCCGGGGAACAGCGACTCCAGCACGCCGAACTGCTCGGCGACCACGATCGGCCGGTGGTTCGGCAGCATCACGCCGCCCGTCCCCACCCGGATCCGCCGCGTCGCGGCGGCCACCGCCGACGCCAGCACGGTCGGCGCGGATCCGGCGACCCCGGGCACCGCGTGGTGCTCGGACACCCAGAAGCGGTGGTAGCCGAGGTCCTCGGCCTGCCGCGCGAACGCAACGGTCGCGCGCAGCGCCTCGGGGTACCGCTCGCCCCGCCGCGTGCGCGACCGATCCAGCACCGAGAGGCGCGTACCGCGCGAAAACGAAGTCACACCAGCCACAACGCGGTGCCCGTCGACGCATTCCCCGGCCGGGTCGCGCGGGCCGCCGACCGCTCTCCGGATGACGGTTGCGTGACCTTGCGCCACGATGAGTCGCACACAGTGATCACCCGTCTCGGGGCGGGCGGAGCGTGAGGAGCGGTGCCGATGATGCCCCAGGGACCCAAGGACGTGGTGACCCGAGCCGTTGACGAGATGTTCGCCAAGCGCGACCCGGACGCCGTCGCGCGCCTGGTCGCGCCGGACTTCCGGCAGCACAGCGCGCTGCTCGGCGACGGCCCGGACGCACTGCGCGCACACGTCGCCGCACTGCCCGAGACCTCCTCGTACGCCTGCGCCCGGATGTTCTGCGACGGCGACCTGGTGCTCATGCACGGCACCTACCACGGGCTCGGCCCGCGGCCGCTGGTCGCCTTCGACCTGTTCCGCATCGCCGACGGCCGGATCGCCGAGCACTGGGACGCACTGACTCCGGAGGCGAGGGCCACCGTCAGCGGGCGCTCGCAGACCGACGGTCCCACGCTCGTCACCCGTCCGGGTCAGCGCGCCACCAGCCGTCAGGTTGGTGAAACGTTCCTGCGCACGGTTCTGATCGACCGCGAGTACGACCGGATAGCCGAGTTCGTGGCCGCCGACGACTTCGCCCAGCACAATCCCGGCACCGGCGACGGCATCGCCGGACTGGGCGCCGCGTCCGCCGCGATGGCCGCGCAAGGGCTCGTGCCGCGCTACGACCGGGTGCACCGGGTCGTCGCCGAGGGCGAGTTCGTCTACACGCTGTCGTCGGGGAGCCTGGGCGGCAGCCCGCACGCCTTCCACGACCTGTTCCGCGTGCACGGCACCGGTGCGGGCGGCGGGTACATCGCGGAGCACTGGGACGTCGTCACTCCGGTCCCGCCGCGCCTGCCGCACGACAACGGGATGTTCTGAGGTGGTGGTCTGAGGGTCGGGCTGCGGGCTTGGCCCGGCGGACGACGGGTCGCGGGCGTATGGGCGGTCTCGGCGCGACCCGCAGGGTTGCGCTGCGGCCCTTCCCCGCGGTCCGTCTTCGTGCGGCCCGATTTCGTGGCCGTTTCCGCGGGGCGCCCCTCGGGTCACCCGCTCACGACGCCACGCGGCCCGCCAGGCGGCTGTCCACGTGCTCGCGGTGTCCGCCGCCCAGTTGTGGTGAGGTGATGACCAGGTCGGCCGTAGCCCGGTTGCAGGCGACCGGCACGTTCGCCAGCACGGCGAGGCGCAGCAGCGCGCGTACGTCCGGCTCGTGCGGCTGCGCGGTCAGCGCGTCCCAGAAGAACACCAGCAGGTCGACGTCACCCTCGGCGATCCGGGCGCCGACCTGCTGGTCGCCGCCCAGCGGCCCGCTGCGGAAGCGCTTCACCGGCAACTCGGTCGCCTCGGCGACGAGGCCGCCCGTCGTCCCGGTCGCGTAGAGGCGGTGCCGACCCAGGATCTCCCGGTGCTCGCCCGCCCACGCGACCATCTCGGCCTTGCAGCCGTCGTGGGCGACCAGGGCTATGCCCATCGCGTCGCCCGGCGCGGCGCCGGCCCCGGCGCCCGTCGCCGCGTCCGTCTCGGCGCGGGCGGTGCCGGTCGCCTCGGCGTCCTGTTGCTCGAACGTCATTCAACTCTCTCTCGTGCTCGTCGGTGGCACGGCGGGCGCCATGCCACCGCATTATCGGGCAGCGCTGTGTCGGCAGGGTTTCGCGGGGCCGACCGACCGATACTCGGATCATGACGAAACGTCTCGCCGAGGTTCCCGAACTGCCCACCGGCTTCCGTGTCGCACGGGTGTACGACGCGCCCGGCCCCGACGACGGCCTCCGCGTCCTCGTCGACCGCCTGTGGCCGCGCGGCGTCAGCAAGGAGAAGGCCGCCGTCGACGTCTGGGCCAAGGAGGTCGCCCCGTCCGCGGAGCTCCGCAAGTGGTTCCACGCAGATCCCGAGGCCCGTGCGGACGAGTTCGCGGTTCGCTACGCCGACGAACTCGACGGCGACACCGAGCGGGAGGGCATGGACCGACTGCGGGCCGAGGCCGCCAAGGGCAACGTCACACTGCTGACCGCGGTCAAGGACCCGGCCGGGAGCTACCTGTCCGTCCTCCTGGCCAAGCTGCGGGAGAGCGAGGACTGAACCGGCCCGCACCGCTCACTCGTCCCGGAGCTCAATCGTCCCAGAGCGCGAAGCACCAGTCGTTGCACCGGATTCGATGACCCGGCGGGTACTCGAAATCGGCCGGGCCGAGCCGCGTGAACCCGGTCTTGAGGCACACGCCGTTCGACGCCGGGTGGTCCACCTTCGGATAAGCGTGCAGCATCCGGTGCCGCCGTTCCGCCGCGGCCCGCTCCTGCATCTCCATGACGGCCGCTACGGCGAGGCCGCGGCCCTGGAACGCCGGCAGCACCGCCCATCCCGCCTCCCACACGGTGCCGCCGAGCCATTCGCGCTCCCAATAGCCGACCGAGCCCGCGAGCGGCAGAACGTCGTCGACGGAGTCCACGATGGCGGCGGTGTCCCCGACACCCGCGCGGATGCCGAACATCCGGCCCGCCCCGGCCCCGGCGAGGCCCGCGTACCGCACATGGCGCTCCCGCAGTTTGGCCTCCGGCTCGGGGCCGCCGAGGAAGCGCGTCATCTCGGGTGTGTTGCCCGCGGCCAGCAGGTCGAAGTACTCGTCGGTTTCCTGCCATTCGTCGAGACGCATGACCACCATCCTGCCCCGACGGTCGGACACGTCGGGCGTCGTGGCCGAGATCTCGGAGAACCGGGACGAAAGTCGGGTATGTCTTGATCTCGCGGCGGGCAATCTGCATCAGTCCATCACAAAGCACCTGAGCGAGAGGAGCCGCCGGATGACCCAGCCGTCCCCGCAGCCGCTGCCCGACCAGCCGCAGCCCGTGTTGCAGGCGGTCCTGGCCCCCCTGACGAACGCCGCGGTCTTCCTGGTCCTGACGGTGGACGAGGGTGGCGAGGAGCAGGTGCGCGACCTGGTCGCGGACATCTCCGGGCTGGTGCGCGCGGTCGGCTTCCGCGCCCCGCAGGACGCGCTGACCTGCATCACCGGCATCGGCTCCGACGCGTGGGACCGCCTGTTCGCCGGGCCGCGCCCCGCCGAGCTGCACCCGCTGGAGGAGCGCGTCGGCGCCACCCACCGCGCGCCCTCGACCCCCGGCGACCTGCTCTTCCACATCCGTGCGCAGCGCATGGACCTGTGCTTCGAGCTCGCCACCCACCTGATGAACCGGCTCGCGGGTGCCGTCACCGTGCAGGACGAGGTGCACGGCTTCCGCTACTTCGACGACCGCGACCTGCTCGGCTTCGTCGACGGCACGGAGAACCCGGTCGGCTCGCCCGCCCACCGCGCGGCGATCACCACGAGCGCCGCCGAGCCGGACTTCCCGGGCGGCAGCTACGTGATCGTGCAGAAGTACCTGCACGACATGGAATCGTGGAACGCCCTGCCGGTCGAGGCCCAGGAGCGCGCAGTCGGCCGGGCCAAGCTGTCCGACATCGAGATGTCCGACGACGTGAAGCCGCCCAACGCGCACATCGCCCTCACCGACATCGACGACGAGGACGGCAACAAGCTGGAGATCGTCCGGCTGAACATGCCGTTCGGGACGCTCGGGCGCGGCGAGTTCGGGACGTACTTCATCGGCTACTGCGCCACGCCGGCGGTCACCGAGCGCATGCTCGACAACATGTTCCTGGGCGACCCGCCCGGCGTGCACGACCGGCTGCTCGACTTCTCGACGGCGGTCACCGGGTCGCTGTACTTCGTCCCGGCGCAGGACTTCCTGGACGACCCGCCGCCCGCCCCCGACGGCTCGCACGCCGCGCGGCCCGCGGCCGGCAGCACCGCGGACACCGCGCCCGCCCGGCCGTACGACGGTTCCCTCCGCATCGGCAGCCTGAAAAGGAGCACGACCCGATGAACAACCTGCACCGCGAACTGGCCCCCATCTCCGACGCCGCCTGGGAGGAGATCGAGGACGAGGCCCGCCGCACCTTCACCCTGCACCTGGCCGGACGCCGGGTCGTCGACCTCGCGGGCCCCTCCGGCACCGGGCTCGCCGCGGTCGGCACCGGGCATGTGCGGCCGCTGGGTTCACCCGGCGACGGGGTCCAGGCGGTCAGCCGCGAGGCGCGGCACGTGGTCGAGCTTCGGGTGCCGTTCACACTGGACCGCCAGGCCGTGGACGACGTCCTGCGCGGCTCGGCGGACTCCGACTGGCAGCCGGTCAAGGACGCCGCCCGGACGATGGCCATCGCCGAGGACCGTGCGGTGTTCGAGGGCTGGGACGAGGCGGGCGTCACCGGGATCCGGACCGGCGCCGAGACGCCGTCGGTGGCGCTGCCACCGCGGGTCGAGGACTACCCGGACGCGGTGTCGCGCGCGCTGACCGCGCTGCGCCTCGCGGGGGTCGGCGGACCGTACGCGCTGCTCCTCGGAGCCGACGCGTACACCGCGGTCAACGAGACCTCCAATCACGGCTATCCGGTGCGCGAGCACGTCGCCCGGGTGCTGGCCGGCGGCGAGATCGTGTGGGCGCCCGCGCTCAAGGGCGCGGTGCTGCTCTCCACGCGCGGCGGCGACTTCACGCTGCACCTCGGGCAGGACCTGTCGATCGGCTACGAGTCGCACGACGCGGGCACGGTGCGGCTGTACCTCACCGAGTCGCTGACGTTCACGCTGTACTCGCCGGAGGCGGCGGTGGCCCTGACGGGGGAGTGACCGGGGGCTCGACCGGGCCGGTGTCAGTGCGCGGCGCCGTCCCGCGGGCCCCGGGGCTGCGACAGCCGGGCGAGGCGCGCGTCGAAGTCGGCGTCCTCGCGGATCTCGTCCTCGGTCGGCGACAGCGCCACGATGAACAGCGTCACGACCGTGAACAGGCTGATGCCGGTGATGAGCGGCGCGATGAAGCTGCTGGTCGCGGCGCCGGCGACGTCCTGGTCGGGGGCGCCGAGGTCGGCACTGAGCGCCGCCATGCCGGTGTAGTGCATGCCGCACACGGCAACGCCCATGACCAGCGCGGCGCCCGCGGTGGCGAGCGGGCCGCGCACGTTGAGCGCGAACCACAGGGCGGCCGTCGCGGCCACCACCGCGATGGCGACCGACGCCGCGACGTAGACCTTGTCGTACTCCAGCGAACCGCGCAGGTTCATCGCCGACATGCCCAGGTAGTGCATGCCCGCGACGCCCGCGCCGGTCAGCACGCCGCCGGTGACCAGGCGGGCCAGGCGCGCCCGGCCCGTGGCGGCGGTGACGAGTCCGGCCGCCACGACGGCCACCGCGACTCCCAGGCTGGCGACCGTGCGCGGCACGTCGTACCGCACCGGCGTGCCCTCGACCGAGAAGCCGAGCATGCCCACGAAGTGCATGACCCAGATGCCGGTTCCGCCGATCGAGATCGCGGCCAGGGCGAACCACGCCCAGCGGGACGGGCCGCCGGTGAGCGCGCGGGCGCGCGAGGTGCACAGGAGTCCGAGGGCCGCGCCGAGGCAGGACATGCCGTACGCGAGCAGTGGCGTGAGCGGACCGGACGAGAAGTGGTGGATGTGGCCCACGGCGTGACGTCCCTTTCGGGGGAGCGGCGAACGAACTCGGAGGTGGCGGAACGCGGACAGGGCGCGGCCGCCCCGGGACGCGGATCCCCGGGAATGCGGGCAGCGGGAGCCGGGGGCCCGAAGGCACCCGGAAGAAGGCAGGGTTCGGCAAGGACAAAAAACGCGGAAACGGACGCGAGCCCCCCGGCAAGCGTGCGGCGATGATGATAGGCACACGCCCCGGCGAGTGGTAAGAGCGGGTCTACGCGAGTCGCGTCACACGTGTCCCGCGCGCCTCTGGAACGCGCCGAGCCCGTCCGCCCTGGATGGGCGAACGGGCTTGCGACAGAAAGCAGTTGGTGTGGTCTGTGACGAACCGTCAGGGATGGTGCCGGGCGGCGCCGGTCACCGCGACCCCCGGCCGCCCTGGGACAGGATGGTGCCGTTCGCGTCGTACGAGCGGATCTCCACCCGCCGGTCGTCGACCACCGAATACGGGAACGGCCCGTTGACCGCCCATGCGCCGTTGCGCACCTCGGCCCGCACCGGCGGACCGCCCGACGTGCTCACCTCGACCCGTGCGACCTCCGGGTCCGCGAATCCCCACAGCGTCACCGACCCCACCGACGCGGGGTCCTGCGGATTCGTGCCCGGCTTGAGGGACGGGAACTCGTTGTCGCCGATCCGCGGTCCGAGGTCCGACGGGTCGCGCTGGTCCAGGTAGTGGCTCAGGGGCTGGGAGTCGCTCGGCTCGCCGACGCACGCCACGATTCCCGGGCCGAGCGCCTTGCCGATCACGAACGGCACGATTCGGCCGTCACCGCCGTCGATCCAGGACGTCAGCACCGGGTGGTAAGCCGACGCCTTCTCGGGCAGCCGCCCGAGCGGCTGAGGCTTCTGCCCCTCCGGCCCGTCCGGCGGCGGCGGGAGCAGCGCCGTCGCGCTCCCACCGGACGGCTTCGCCTCCGGACCGGAATCCACGGGCGGACCGGGCATCGGCGGCGAACTCAGCCCCGGCCCAGGCTTGGTCTGCGTCGGGAGCCCGGTCGGCGGCCCCGATCCGATCGGCGTCGGGAAGACGCCCATGCCGGACGGCGGCGGATTGTCCCCGCCCGCCCACGACTGCGTCGTCGCGGCGCCCTTCTTGAGGCAGGTCGCCAGCGCGGGCGCGGCCACGTCGCCGGGCACCGGGTCCCCGACCCGCGCGGACTCGCGCGGCACGCCGTTCTCGCCGGGCACCCGATAGCTCGTCGGACCGGTGCCGTCCGCACCGTCCGCCCACGGCTCGGCCGCGAGCACGCCGATCCCCGACGCCACGATGACCGCGGCGGTCGCCGCCAGCGGCACGAGGACACGGCGGGACGTCCGCGCGCCCTCCGCCCGCGTCTCGTCCGCGTCGAGCGCGGCCATCAACTGCCGCCGCCGGAAGTCGTGCGCGGGCAGGCGGTCGTCGCTGTACGGGCTCATCGCTCCTTCTCCAATTCCTCCGGCACCAGCGTGCCGAGCCGAGTGCGCGCCCGGTGCATCCGAGCCTTGACGGTGCCGAGGGGGACGCCGAGCGCGACCGCGGCGGCCTGTTGGTCGAGCCCGCCCCACACGCACAGCTCGACGACGTCGCGCTCGTGCCGGGGGAGCCGGCCGACGGAACGGCGCAGGGCCGCGGCGCGCCGCTCGGCGTCCAGGCGCGTCGCGACGTCCTCGGCGTGGTCGGGTATGTCGGGTGGCGGCGGTACGCGCTCGACCAGCGCGCGGTAGCGCTTGAGCGCGCGCCTGCGGTTGGCGAGGGTGTGGTTGGCGGTGCCGAGCAGCCAGGGCAGCACGCTCTCGCGGTCGAGCCGCACCTCGGCCCGGCGCCGCCAGGCGGCGAGGAAGACGGCGGACGTCAGGTCCTCCGCCTCGCCGTGGTCGCCCATGCGGCGCAGCAGGTGCCCGTAAACGGCACCCGCGTGTCGGTCGAAGATCTCCGCGAACGCCAAGCGGTCCCCGTCGGCGACACTGCGCCAAAGGTCCCGGTCCGTGAGGTCTTGCTCCTGATGGGTCATCACGTCCCAGGAGTGTCCGGCTTGGCGGGATGGGTTGCCGGTTGCGGGAAATGGCCTTCGCGGCCGTCTCGGCGGCTGGGCGTGTCCGTGCGCCGGCGAGGGCGCCGGGGCCGTCCGGCGGGCCCGTGGCCGTCAGCGGTACGTCAGCCCGCGTCGACCGCGGAAGGCGCGGACCGCTCCGGGTGCAGGGCGGCCTCGACCGCCTCGGCGGCGTCGCGGGCCGCCTCCGCGAAGGCCCGGATCCGGTGGTTCTCGTCGCTCTTGCGCCACACCAGGGCCCAGGTGACCTGCGGGTCCTCGGTGATCGGGACGTACGCGACGTTCGGCGTCGGGTAGAAGCGGGCGCCGTGCCCGGAGGCGTACGAGATCGCCTGCCCGGTCGCGACCGTCGACAGCAGCTCGTGGAACGTCGACACGGACGGCCCGGTCGGGATCGGCCGCCCCGACGGGGTGCGTCGCGGCGCGTGCGCCTCGACCCAGTACTCCGGCATCGCGTTGCCGATCGGCAGGCCCACGACGCGCTCGTCCCCGAGCTCCTCCAGGCCCACGCTCTCGCGCTTCGCGAACGGGTGCCGCGAGGACACCGCGAGGATGATCGACTCACTGCCCACCGAGGGGCCGACCGCGAGATCCGGCTCGTTCACCGGCAGCCACGGCACCGCGATGTCGATCTCGCCGCCGCGCAGCGGACCGAACGGGTCGCTGAAGTGGATCTCCCGGATCTGCACCTCGCAGTCCGGGTGCCGGGCGTTGAAGGTGTCGAACACGTCGATCATCAGCTGGCCGTACGACCCCATCACGCCGAGCCGCAGCACACCCGCCACGCCGCGTGCCGCGGCCACCGCCCGCGCGAAGCCGTCGTTGATCGCCTGGTGGTGGGCGGCGATGTCCTCGCGGAGCCGCTGGCCGAGCGGGGTGAGCTGGACGCGGCGGCTGGTCCGCTCGAACAGCGGCGCCCCCACGCGCCGCTCCAGCTTCTGGATGGTCTGGCTGACCCGGGCCCGGGACACCAGGAGCCGGTCCGCCGCCCGTCCGAAGTGCAGTTCTTCGGCGACCGCGAGGAAGCTCTCTATCTCGTGCCGCTCCAGCACCGGTGGGCTCCCATCCTCGACGAAGGGCCATGATTGTCGCATCCCGGGCCTGGGTCGTGTCTGCCGGATCTTTGCACCGCTCACGACCCCTGGACACCGCGCCTCGCGGCGTTGCGGACGCTTGCCGGCACGCGCGGGCACGCGCGGCCACGAGCGAGTACGAGCGGGGCACGCGCGGGCACGAGCGAGTACGAGCGGCCACGAGCGAGTATGAGCTTCGAGCCCGCGTTTGGGAGGGCCGTCAGGCCCCGCGAACGATGCGCGGCACCGGAGACCGGGAGCGGCACCAAGATCCGACAGACACGACCTGGTGCTGCGCGGAACCGGACGCCGGGAGAACCTTCCCGGAGACGGCACCAGGGGGCGTCTCGGCGCCGGGATGTGCGGGCCGGTGGTCCGGGGCGCCCGATGTCGCCCGGTGGCGGTCCGGCGCGTGGCCTGATGACCGTGCGGTGATCAACTCCGGGGTGTCGAGCGTGAGTTCGATGTCATGGGCGATCGGCGGCACGGGGTGGCGCGGCGGGGGGTGGCGGGACCGGTGGACTCGTTTGGTTTTTGTCGGACTTGTCGGCATGTTGCGGCATTCCTGCGGATCGCGCCGCGCACTATGGCTATCGTCGTGCCCGTGATCCGCCCCGCGCCGGTGCCGTTGAGCGCCCAACTGGTCCTGTGCACGCACGCCGCGGTCGGCCGCACGGTCCGCCGGTTCGCCGCCGCGATGCTCGCCGCATGGGAGCGCCACGACCTCATCGACGACACCGAGTTGATCGTCTCCGAACTGGTCGGCAACGTGCTGCGCCACACCGACTCCAGCCACCTCGCGGTCTCGCTGCGCGTGGTGCCCGAGGGCCGGGACGGCGGGACGCTGGTCGGCGCGGTCGCGGACTGCTCGCCGTCGCTGCCGGGGCTGCGCGAGGCCGGCGGCTGCGACGAGGACGGCCGCGGCCTGGCGATCGTCAACCAGGTCGCGAAGGAGTGGGGCACGCGCGCCACGGGTTACGGCAAGGAGGTGTGGTTCAGCCTGGTGGCCGGTCCGATGGCGATGTGAGGGCGGTCGGGGTGAGGGCGTCGGGCGCGGGGGGCGGTCGGGTGTGAGGGCGTCGGGCGCGGGGCGGTGGCCCTGTCACGTCGGTGGTCCCCGTGGTTCTTCCGGGCTCGCGCGCGGGTCAGTCGCCCATCCGGGCGACCAGCACCGCGACGTCGTCCTCGGGATCGGACGGCAGGACGCGCAGCGCCGCGTCGCGCAGCCCCTTCGCGGTGACCCCGTCCGCCGCGTCGGCCTCCGCCGCGGCCGCGTCGAGGGTGCGGACGAGATCCCGGATGCCGGTGTCGATGTCGTACCCCCGCCGTTCCACGAGGCCGTCGCTGTAGAGGACCACGACGCCGTCGTCGGGCATCTCGTACGACGTCTCCTCGAACACGATGCCGCCGATGCCGAGCAGGGCGTTCGGGGGGCCGTCCAGGATGCGGCCCGGATGCCCCGGCGCGAGGAGCAGCGGGGGCGGGTGCCCGGCGCGCGCCCAGGTCAGCGTGCGATGCGTTCGGTCGAGCACGGCGTAGACGCAGCTTGCCAGTTCGCCGTCCACCGCGAAGTCGTCCATCAGTGAGTCCACGTGCGCGAGCAGTGCCGCGGGTGGGATGTCGAGGCGGGCCACCGCCCGTACGGCGACGCGGAGTTGGCCCATCAGCGCGGCGGCCTGGAGGCCGTGGCCGGTGACGTCGCCGACCACCAGGGCGACGCGGTCGTCGGCGAGCGGGACCACGTCGTACCAGTCGCCGCCCGCCAGCCGGTCGGAGCGGGCGGGCTGGTACGCGTGGGCGAGCGACAGGCCGGACACCGCCGGGAGGTCGCGCGGCAGCAGGTGACGCTGCAACGTGCGCACGGCGTGGCGCTGCCGGGCGTGCGCCTGCGCGTTGTCGACGGACGCGGCGGCCCGCAGCCCGAGTTCCTCGGCGGTCTGCACGTCGTCCGGCTCGAACGCGGGGCTCCCGGCGACCCGGGCGAACATCGCGGCGCCGAGCGCCCGGCCCCGCGCGATGAGCGGCGCCACGATGCGGGAGTGCATCCCCGCCTCGACCAGGTACGTGCGCAGCGGCGGGGCGTCCGGCGTCACCGGGCCGATGTCGGTGTCGCCGAGCGCCGGTTCGCCCAGGTCGCCTTCGCTGCCGGTGCCGCTCAGCTCGGCGCGCTGGCGGCGCAGCGCGGCGCGTACCTCCGGGGGGACCGGGAACAGCCGGCCGTAGTCCTTCGGACGCAGGGTGGGCAGGCCCGGGCGCAGCGTGGCCGCGACGGTGCGGAGCATGGTCCCGGGCGGCGGGTCGAAGCCGTGCTCGGGCAGCACGTTGAGCGGGATCGGGGTCTCGAACAGGCCGACCGCGGCGGCGTCCGCGAAGGACGGCACGGCGACGAGTGGCAACTGCTCGGCGCAGCCGACCACGTCCTGGCTGAAGCCCATGCGCAGCTCGGCCTCGTTGACCAGGGCCAGGCGGGAGCGCACCTGTTCGAGGCGGGTCAGGGCGGCCTGGTCCTCGCTGACGTCGGTCACCGTCGCGCCGACGCCGAGGAGATCGCCGCCGGGGCCGCGCATGGGCCACAGGCCGAACGTGCACATGAACGACAGATCGGTGCCGCGGACCGTGCCGCGGACGATGCGATCCGTCTGCGGTTCGCCCGCCTCGACGACGTTCAACAGGGCGGCGAGCAGGTCGGGGTGGCCGAGGGGGCCGTCCAGGGACGCGGGGGGGGGGGAGGG
>NZ_JBPKBH010000010.1:179466-182228 GCF_051388915.1 Yinghuangia sp. YIM S09857
CGCAGCTCGTCGGTGGATACGCCGTGGATGGCCGCGATGGTGGGATTCGCGGCGAGTACGTGCCCGGCGGTGTCGAGGAGGACCAGGCCGAAGGGGCACTGGGTGAACATCGGGTCGTCGGCGGCGGTCTGCCACCAGGCGGAGGGGGCGGGAGCGGCGCGGGCGCCGGACGTGCCGGGTGTGCCGGGTGCGGCGGGCGTGCCGGGTGCGCCGGGCGTGCCGGGCGCGCCTGATGTGCCGGGACCGCCGGGTGCGCCGCGACCGTCGGACGTGCCGGGACTGCCGGACACGCCGGACACACGGGGCGTGCCGGGACCACCGGGGATGCCGTCACCGGGCACGGCACCGGTCCCGTCGCCGCAGAGACCCCCGGCCGGGGGCCGGCATTGCATCCACTCGTGTCCCCAACATCGCCATGATCACGGACAGACCCGCCTCCAGGATCGCCCACCCGGTGCGACTCGGCAGTGCGTGCGCGGCCGACGCGCGCGGTGGGAGGGGCGGAGGCGGCCATTCGGGGTGGTGCCGTACTCCGTCTGTGCGCCTCTGCGCCACCTCGGTCTCTTCAGCCACCTCGGTCGCCTCGGTCGCCTCAGCCACGTCGGCCACCTCGGCTGCCTCGTTGCCTCGGTTGCCTCAGCCACCTCGGTCACCTCCGTCACCTCCGTCACCTCCGTCACCTCCGTCACCGAGCCTTGCGGTCGATCGGTGATGGGGGCGGAGCGGGGCCCAGGCTGCCGGATGCCGCTGTTCCGCCGGGGCGCAGTCGACCGCATGCGCCCGTCGGCCACGTGCGCGCCGCGTTCCCGGCGGAGGTGTTCCCGTACGGCTGAGGGCGCGGCCCGGTCGGCGCGTGCGCGGTGCACGCGGTCGAACGGGACGCGCCCTCTCGGCGGCTCGGGTCGCAGGCTCTGGGCCGGTCCGGTCGGCGGCCGGTCAGCTCGCGGTCGGGCTGGGCGTACCGATCTTGACGCCGTCGCGGACGGTCTCGATGACCTCGACCGGCGGTGCCTTCGGGTCGTCGTAGACCGCGGTGTACACGACGGGGAACATCAGCTTGCCGTCGTCGTCGTACGGGTTGTCGATGAAGATGAACTGAAGCGTGGCCTTACGCATCGTGCCCGCCGGGTCCGCCTCCTCCTCGACCTCGACGACCAGCACGTGGGCGTTCTTGCCGTCGATGGTGACGCGCTCGTCCATCACGGTCTTGGTCACCGTGTAGTCGTCGGCGGTCTTCACCTGGTCCGTGAGCCGGACGGTGAACTCGTCGAAGTCGGTGCCGCGGAACGGGGCCACGTCGATCTCGCCGAGGTAGCAGCCGGTCGTGTCCCCCGGGTCCGGCGACGAGGTGTCCCCGGCGCAGGGGATCTCCTCCTTGTACTGGTGGGTCTCGGAGCCGGCGTCCGGGACCTCCTCCCAGTCCTTCATCCGCGGCACGGTGACGCCGGTCGCGGTGTCCCGCACCGTGCCGTCCGTCGCGGGGCCGGGAGGCTGCGGCTTGTCCGTCTTCTGCGACGTGGACGTGGACGTCGGGCTGCCGGTCGGATCGGCGACCGGGTCCTTCTTCTTGTCGTCGCCGCCGAGCAGCAGCACCAGTGCCGTGACGAGGCCGCCGACCACGAGCAGCGCGACGACGCTGATCAGGACCGTGCGGTTGCGGTTGCCGCTTCCGCCGCCGGGGCCCGGGCCGCCCATCTGGTGCGGGGCGGGCGGGTAGCCGTGGTTCGGCATGCCGATCGGTCCGGGCACGCCTGGCGGCGGGCCGGGTGCGGGGCCAGGGGCCGGGCCGGGGGCGGGACCGCCGTACTGCCCGTACGGGCCGCCCTGCGGCGGTCCGGCGGACATCGTCGGGCCCTGCGCGGCACCGGGCGACGGCTCGGGGGCGGCCGGGAGCGCACCGGGGTCGGACGCCGGGCGCGTGGACTCGGTCCACTGCCCGCCGTCCCACCAGCGCTCGTTCCCGGGGCCCGCCGGGTCGTCGTACCAACCTGGAGGTATCGATGAGCTCACGCGGGAAACGTACCCCTACACCGATCCCCAGACGAGGGCTGAATGCCACGGCTGTTCAGGTGTGCGGTGATTTGATGGGATAGGTCGGTCAATCCCAGGGAAGTCCCTCGCGCGCTCGCGGGGCGACGCAGGGCGGGCCGTTTGCAGGTTGCCTCCGGGGTCCGGGTGGCGGTCGTACCGGTGCCGGGACTGCTGCGACTGTCCGGGCGCACAACCGCCGAACGCCTCGCGGTGGTTCTCCAGCATGACGTCGAGGCGCTCGCGCAGGAGGGGCCGGTCGAGGTCGTCGTACGCGCGGGTCCACGCGGCATGGAGGTCCGGGAGGCGCAAAACGTCCTCGTGGTAGGCGGTGGTGAGGCCGAGCAGGGCGCTTGCCGGGTGGCCGGCGTCGAGCAGCCGGGTGGCATCGGCCAGGATCGCGTCGGTGTCGCCGGTGAACACGGGGTACTCGTCGGCGAAGGCGTCGTCCGGGGCGAGAACGCCGATGCCGATGCCGGACGGGTCCGGTTCGTGGCGCCAGCCGGGCGGCGGCGCGAGTTCGAGGTCGACTTCGGCGTCGCCGCCGTTGGCGTTGACGCCGTACTCGGCGGTGGGCCGGATGCCGAGTGCGTCGGACAGGTGCGCAACCTGGGCGAGGCGGCGCTCTCCTCCGAAGCGCAGGGCGAGGGCGAGCAGAAAGGCCAGGCCGTCCAAGGTGTTTCGGCCGATGATCCCCGGCTCTTTGTGGCCGAACGACGCCACGGGGTGGGGGG
>NZ_JBPKBH010000010.1:182362-193626 GCF_051388915.1 Yinghuangia sp. YIM S09857
GGGGACCACCCAGCCGACGCAGGTGCCGTTGCCGAGGTCCGCGAACGGCAGAAGTTCCGGTACGGACATGAACGGCACGTGGTGCCGACGGGAGACTTCGCCGGCGTAGCAGTACTCCCACCCCTTCGGCGCGAGCGGCGTCGCACTGAGGTCGAACGGCAGGGCGAAACTGCTTTGTACGCGCGGCCCGTCGTACAGCCGGTCCTCGAAGAGGTCAGTGGCCAGGAACCCTTCCTCCCACGCGATGTCGACCACCTTGGCGAGCGCGGGAGGGGTGGGGAAGGGAAACAAGTCGTCGGTCCACCGGGGTCGTTCCGTCATGCGCCGAGAGTGTGACAGCTGTGTGTGACGGACGCCGGAGTCCTGCCGCAGAACAGATGACGTGTCAGCCTCATGTGACGCGACAATGCGATGTACACAGTGTGACGGGACGCAATTGCAGCAGGGCTTCGTCGACGTGCCCGGTGTCGGGTTCACCACGACGTGGATCGCCGGACGTCTGGAACGAGGGTTCTTCGGGGGCGCCAGAAAGGCCGGCCGGGAGAGGTGGGAACTGTCCGCGTTCCGCTGCGTGGCATGCGGCCACCTCGAACTGTTCGCGAGCCGCCCGGGGGTGCCGTCAGGCGGCGTCTGACCCCAGCAGGTGCGCCCGCGCGGCAGCCAACCCGGTCCTCACCGGCTCCGCCAGTTCGGCGACGTCTGCTATCCGGTCGAGGATCCCCCCGCTCTTTTGCGCCAAGGCCGCCAACAACCCCGCCGCGAACGCGTCCCCCGCCCCCGTGGGACGCCGGATCGCGCTTGGCGGCAAGGGAGACGAACTCCCCTCGAACTGAACGGACTTACCGCCCCGAAGGACCGTTGCGAAGCCCCGCGCCTTGACGACGACGGTGCCGGTGCGGAGGTCGCAGGCGTGTCGGAGGTCCGCGTACTCGTGCTCGTTCACCAGGATCAGATCCGCCATGGCGACCAGGCTTCGCACCGCGTCGTCCGGCCGTGCGCACCAATCGTGCCCCGGATCAAGGCAGATCAGCGGTCGTGTTGCACGAGTGCGCAGATCGGCCAACACCTTGTCCAGGGCACGCGGCGTGCGCTCATCCAGGAACGACGTCACATGTACCACCCGAGTTTGTGCCAGGTACGCCCCCACAGCACCGTCCGCAAGATGTTCGGGCACCTCCAAGTTGGCCCCCGGCGCGATGCGCAGGCTACGAACGTCCCGATCCTCCAGGGCAAGACACACCCCTGCGGACCCTGTGCTCCGCCCAAGCCCCGAGGCATCAACCCCAAGCGTCCGCAGGTGTTCCCGGAACGTCATTGCCCCAAAGGGAACTTCGCCCTCCACTCCCACGAACCCAAGCCGCAGTGAAGGCTGCGAGCGCGCAACTCCGGTGACGGCATTGAACGCCGACCCGCCCAGAACAACCCGCCGCGGGAACCCCGCCACCCGACTCAGCAGCCGAGCCATCTCGTCGGCCCCGACGGCCATTTCATCGTCCCGAAGACCCCACCCAGCCCCCGCAACGTCCGCGACAAGATCAACGTTGAGTGCCCCCACCCCCACAATCTCAAGCCGTCCCACAGCCATCCCCTTCTACCTCCACCGAATCCCCGAGCTCCGCCCACACCGTCTTGCCGCTGGGCGAGTGTGGATCGATACCCCAACGGTTCGAAAGCGCGGCCACGATAAGCAGGCCGCGCCCCGACTCGCGCTCCGACCCCGGCGGCGTCGGACGTCCGGACGACGGGAGTTCGTCCATGGCGTCGGTGACTTCGATACGAAGCAGGCCAGTTGCGGGGCGGAGGATGAGTGCGAGCCGGAAGTCGCGGCTTGGCTGTCCGCCGTGCAGCACGGCATTGGCGGCGAGTTCGGCGACTACATGCTCGGCGCGTTCGGCCAAGTCTGGCGGCACCGACCAGTTGCGGAGCTGATCGGCGGCGAGCAGCCGCCCGAGCCGCGCCCCGCGCGGGGTCGACGAGAGCCACTGGGCGAAGCCGCGGACGGTGGCTGAAACGTGGTGTGCGGGAGTGCTCATGCGCCAACCGTTGCGGCGAAGGGGCCCGGCGAAACAGCGGCGCGCCGCGTACGGTGAGTCAGCGTACGAGCACATTCGGTGGACGGTACTTAGGTTGGTTGGGCAGGCTGGACGGGTTGTGCGGAGGGGGCTATCGCGCGGGGGCGCATAGGGAGGGAATCGCCATGTCCAGCGAAATCGAGCCGGACGAGGAGAGCCGGGACTGGGAGCGGGAACCTGACCCGTCGGACAGCTTGCGGACGTTCGGAGCGGTCGTCCAGGCGCTCCGCGAGCATGCGGCGCTCAGTCGCGTGGAGTTCGGCGAACGAGTGCGGTTCTCCAAGCACACGGTGGCTTCCGTGGAACTGGGACGGCGGATGCCGGACGCGGCGTTCGTCGAACGGGCGGAGGAGGCAACGGGCAACACGGGGGCGCTGCGCAACGCGGCCAAGCACCTGAGACGGGGAAAGCCGGGCCTGGCGGCGTGGTTCCGGCGATGGGCGGCGTTGGAGCGGTCCGCGGTGAGCCTGTGCACATATGAATGCCGCCTGGTTCCAGGCTTGTTGCAGACGGAGGCGTACACCAGAGCCGTCTTCGAGGGGGCTCCGCCTCTGCTGACGGAAGCACAGTTGGAAGCCCAACTGACAGCACGATCCGAGCGACGAAAGCTGCTGTATGACCGTCAGCACGTGCCCTTCAGCTTCATCGTCGAGGAGGCGGTGTTCTGGTGCGCATTTGATGACACCGAGCTTCGGCGCGAGCTGTTCGATCATGTGCTGGCCTTGTCGGAGCGGCGAAACGTCACACTGCAAATCGTGCCGCTGGGTTCGCGGCTGCATGCGTGTCTGGATGGACCCGTCCAGCTCCTGGAGACGCCGCTGGGGCGGCGGCTTGCGTACTCCGAAGGGCAGCAAAACGGCCGCCTGATCGCCGACGTGAAAGAGGTGCACCTGCTCCAACTGCGCTATGACACACTGCGCTCGCAGGCTCTGAACCCCATCGAAACGCGGGGCCTGTTGGAGCGACTGCGAGGAGCGCTAGGAGCATGATGGATCTCGCTTGGTTCAAGTCCAGCTACAGCGGCAGTCAGGGTGATAGTTGCGTGGAGATCGCCGTCACGGAACGGGCCGTGCATGTGCGGGACTCCAAGTCTGTGTCTGGTCCGCAACTCGTCGTTTCGCCCGGCGACTGGGCGCAGTTTGTTCGGTCCACGGTCGACGCATTGCGGGAGGATCGATGAACGCGTCCGTACTCGTGTGGTTCAAGTCGAGCCACAGCGGTACCCAGGGCGATGATTGCGTGGAGATCGCCGTCACGGAACGGGCCGTGCATGTGCGGGACTCCAAGTCTGTGTCTGGTCCGCAACTCATCGTTTCGCCCGGCGACTGGGCGCGGTTTGTTCGGTCCACGGCGCGCGGGTGACGGGGGGCGTCTGCGGCGGCTCTTTACTCCTCCGGGGGAGCCTCGCTTAGTACTCCGCTCCGCTTCAGGGTGTGGATCACCATTGAGGTCTCGATGGCTTCGGTGTGCCGTACCCACGGGGCGCTGGTGACGAACTCGTACAGCGCCGTGCGGTCGGGGAGGCTTACGTCTGCGACTAGCTGGTGTTCGCCCATCACCGCTGCCGCGTAGCGGACCAGGGGTGAGGCCAGCAGGGCTTCGCCGGCAGCCTCGACTTGGGCCGGGGTGGTTTTGATCCACAGGAATGCCTGTACGGGTAAGCCCAGGACTCCCGGGTCGACCACGGCGCGGATGTGCAGGGCTCCGGTGCGGCGCATCCAGTCGACCCGCCTGCGGGCGGTCGGTTCGGATACTCCGGCGATGCGGGCGATTTCCTCGTGCGTGCGACGTCCGTCGCTCGCCAACGCCCGTAGGATCGTGCGCTCTTCGCGGGCCAGTTCGGCGATTCGGTCGTCGGTCGGTAGCGGGGGCGGCGTCGGGTACTCGCGGACGGCCTCGGCCTCCGTGTCCGTCAGGATGCCCGGCTGCCAGTCGTGCACGGTTCGGAAGTAGCGCAGCACGGGCAGCGTGGTGTTCTGCACCAACCCTGGTATTCCCGGGAGTTCGTCGAGGGTCAGCGTCGCCAGGCGCCCGGTGGGGCACATCACTTCGGCGAGGCAGTCGGCCGTGCCCGTGAGCATGTACGCGAACGTCGTGTCCGGATGCCTTGCCAGCGCCCCCACCGCCTCCCGGGCCGCCGCCCGGAGGCACTGTCCGCGTACCAGCACCGCGCCGCCGCGTACGCCCAACCCCGTGACCACGACGACGCGTTGCTCCAATAGCCGGGCGCCGTGCCGGGCGACGGTCCGTTCCGGTTCGCCGAGCGCGGCGGCGATCCGGCGCCAGGACGCGCGCCCGTCGATCTGGAGCGCCCCGATGATCCGGCGGTCGAGAGCGTCGATGGGCCGGTGCGGCGGTTGATTCGACACGGGCCCAGCATGAGACCAATTCCGTCAGTGGTCCAGGTCTACCTGTCCGTAACCACCAGGTCGGAGCCCCGTCGGCGCCCCCCGGGGGCGCGGGCTTCCTGCACGTGGCGTCGTACAGGAAGCCCAGCGAACCCGGACCGTCAGGCGACGGCCGTACCCTCCAACTCGACCATGAAGGTCGGCAGTGCCAGACGCGTCACCCCGAGCATCGTTGTGGTCGGCGCGACGCCTGCCGCGCCCAGGCGGGCGGCGAGTTCGCCGTAGTGCTGGAACAGCAGGTCGACGTCGGTCGTGTAGACGTTCAGCCGCACGAGGTTCGCGAGCGACATGCCCGCCTCGGCCAGCACCGCCTCCAGGTTGTCGACGCTCAGCTTGAGCTGCGCGGCCATGTCCTCGTCGTGCTGGGGCTTGCCGTCGCCGCTCATCGCGGTCTGTCCCGAGATGTAGAGGGTCCGCGCGTTTCCGGACACGACCTCGCCCTGGTTGAATCCCATCTCGACCGACCACGGCACCGGGTTGACAGCGGTTCGCTCCATGGCAGCATCAGCTCCGTTCAATTCATGCGGGAATGCGCGCGTCGGTCGCCGCTACGGCTTGGCAGCGGTCGGCCCCGACGTCGCGTGAAAGAGCCTGTCAACGAATCACGACACCCACTGTCATGTATTCGGCACGGGTGCCCGCGAGGCCGCCGCCGACCCGCCCGGCCCGTTTCATCCGGCCGCATCGTTAAGTCAGACGCAGTGAGCGTTCCGGAATCCGGCGTTGATCGGGGGGGCTTCCCGGCTGGATCGTGGGTGTAGTCGTCAACACCATGGGAGAACCGATGTCCACGCTTACCGATCGCGGCTCGGAACGACAATCCGGCCCCGCGGGGAACACCCGGGGGGAGGAGAGCCCGGCGGAGCGGGACGCGCGCTTCGAGCGGGACGCACTCGCGCACCTGAACCGCCTGTACGCGGCCGGTCTGCGCCTGACCGGAAGCCGGACCGAGGCCGAGGACCTCGTGCAGGAGACGTACCTGCGCGCCTACCGATTGTTCCCCAGGCTGACCTGCGACGCCGACCTGGCCGCCTTCCTGTTCCGGGTGCAGAACAACGTGTGGCGCAATTCGTACCGTTCGGCCCGGCCCACCGGCGCGGTCGCGCTGCCCGACTTCTCCGACGGCCAGCACTGGCGCTCGTCGGAAGTGCGGGCACTGGAGGACATGGCCGACGACGCGATCACGGCGGCACTGCGCGCGCTCGCGCCCGAACTGCGTGCAGTGCTCTACTTCGCGGACGTCGAGGGCTACTCGTACCAGGAGATCGCCGACATCACCGACACCCCGCGCGGCATGGTCATGACCCGGCTCTTCCAGGCGCGGCGGCGCCTGCGCACGCTGCTGACCAACCAGGCCCTGCGCAGCGCCTGCGCGTAGCGACGACCCGCCCCGATCGCCGCCGCCCGTACGCGGCCAAGCGCGGCCAAGCGCGGCCTACCCCGCCAGGAGCCCTTCGCGGAGGCGGCGGCAGGTGCTGGTGAGCAGGCGTGAGATGTGCATCTGGGACAGCCCGACGCGCTCGCCGATCTCGGACTGGGTCATGTCGTCGCGGAACCGCATGGTGAGGATCCGCCGGTCGCGGTCCGGGAGTCGGGCGATGAGGGGACGCAACGCGACCAGGTTCTCGGTGAGTTCCAACGCCGGATCCTCGGCGCCGTACACCGCGTGCACCGTGTCGGGGGCATCGGCGTGCAGGGCGCGGTCGAGGGACACGACGCGGTGCGCGTCGCCCAGGCTGAGACCCCTGCGTACCTCCGACTCCGGCACTTCCAGGTGCTCGGCGATGTCGTCGGCGCCCGGGTCGCGCCCCAGGCGGGCGGCGAGCTCGTCACGGGCCCTCAGGACCGCCAGGAACAGTTCCTGTTCGGACCGGCGCACGTGGAGCTGCCACGTGTGGTCGCGGAAGTAGCGCTTGACCTCGCCGGAGATCGTCGGCATCGCGTACGCGAGGAAGCCGCTGCCCTGTCCGGGCCGGTAGCCGTCGACGGCCTTGATGAGCCCCACGACGGCCACCTGCCTGAGGTCGTCGCGCAGGTCGGGGCGGCGGCGGTAGCGCGAGCACACCAGGCCCGCGAGGTTGAGGTTGAGTTCGACGATCTCGTTGCGCAGCGCGCGGTGCTTCGCGCCGTCGGACGGCAGCGCGCGCAGTCGGCGCAGCATGGCCTCGGTGCGCTCACGCAGGCGGTCGCCGCCGGTCGGGCCAAGGTCGCGGGACATGGGTTCCCTCCCATTGCGGCCATCGCCTGGCGGCCGTGAACGGGCCATCGGCGGGCCGTCGGCTGGCCTTCGTCGGGGCTGTCTGCCGCCTGAGCGCGGCCGAACTTGGTGTCACCGTGCCGGGGGGCACCGAGGGGTGCCGCCGACCGAGTGCCGCCGACCGGGCGGGCTCCAGGCGTACGGGGCGCCGGGGAGGCACACCGCGGATTTGCCGGGCCTCCTCCTCGCGTACCACGAAGCCGGGAAGCCATTCCGATTCGATGTGCGCTGCCCGGGCATTCGTACAAACATGGCGGAAACGGACCGCGAACGCGGCGACTACGAGCGCGACGAGACCCTGAGCGAGCAGGCGGACCGACGCTGGAACGAGCTGCTCCAAGAGGTACGGGTCGTCCAGACGGGCGCGCAGATCCTGTTCGGCTTCCTGCTGAGCGTGGCGTTCACGTCGCGCTTCGAGACGCTGACGGACTTCGAACGCGGGCTCTACATCTGGGCGGTCGTCTTCGGGGCGGCGGCCACGGGGACGCTGGTCGGCGTCGTGGTGTTCCACCTGGCGGTGTCCGGGATCGGACGCAAGCCGAGCCTCGTGGTGACCGCGCGGCGCCTGGTGATGCTCGGCGTGGGGCTGCTCGCGGTGACGGTGGCGTGTGTCCTGCTCCTGCTGCTGCACGTGGTGACGGACGGGGCGGTGGCATGGGTGAGCATGGTGGTGGTCATGGCGTGGTTCGCGGTGTGCTGGGTCGTGCTGCCGCTGATCATGCGCCGTGGCGCCTTCCGGCACGAGAAGGAGGAGCGGGCGCGGCGGGAACGGGAGCAGGAGCGGGACGGGTGAGCGGCGGGCCGACCTCGGTGATCACGCTGGTTCGGTGATCCCCGTGATCCGCGTGATCTCGGTGATCTCGGTGATCTCGGTGGTGGCGGTGGCGGTGGCCCGGTGATCTCGGTGATGGCGGTGGCCCGGTGGCCCGGTGGCCCGGTGGTCCGGTGGTCCGGTGGCCCGGTGGCCCGGTGGTCCGGTGGTCCGGTGTTCCCTGTGGCCCGGGGTTCCCGGTGGTGGCTCCCGGTGGTGGCGGTGATTCCGGTGGCCCGGTGTTCCCGGGTGATCTGGTGATCCCGGTGCCGGTGCCGCCGCGGCGGCGGTGACGAGTACGGCGAGAGGCCGGCCCGCGGTGCGGGCCGGCCTCGTGCGTGGCCGGGGGCTGCCGACCTGCGCGGCGCGCGGGAGGGGGGTTGGCGCGCGGCGCAAGAGTGTCGGCTATCCGCCGCGCCCGGCCAACGCGTCCCGGAGCCGGTCCACCATTCCGGACCCGGGAGTCTGGGGTTTCTCGGTCGGCCTGTCGGCGATCGTTGTGCCGATAGAGCCGATAGAGCCGATAGAGCCGATAGAGCCGATAGAGCCGATATCGCCGACAGCGTCGGCTGCACCGAGGGCGCTTGGCGTGCTCTGCGGTCGGCGCGCGGGGCGGGGGACGCGTCCCCGTTCGGTGCCCCGCATTACGAGCGGCGCGAGCGCCGTACCCACAACACCACCAGTGCGCCCGCGACCACGGCCCCCACGACAGGCACGGGACGTCGGCGCGTCTGCGAAACCGCTTCCCCCGCAGCCGACTTCACCGCGTCGGGGGTGTGGTCGCCGATCCGGTGCCCGGCGGCCACGGCGCGGTCGCGCGCGTGTTCGGCCTTCTCGGCGGCGATGTGCGCGGTGTGCGCGGCAGTCTCCTGGGCGCGCTTGGGCACGTCGCGAATGGCTGAGCCGGTGCTGCGGGATGTGCGTTCCTCGCGGGTCCCGGTGTCCGGGACGGTGTCGGCCTCGGGGGAGACCCGTGGCCTCGGGGGTGCCTCGCCGTCGATCGGATTGCGCGGGTGACCGGGCCGACCGGCATCGGGCGGCATGGAAGCCATGCTCACTTCCTCCTCGCCTGCGTGCGTGCTTGCTTGCCTACTTGCGAATGCTGTTGACCTGCCGCTGCCCGGCTGCGCGTTGGACATGCGTATTGATGTCGAAGCCGATCGCAGCCGGCGACAAAAATCCCCGCCCCACTCGGGCTCGCGACGCATGTCGACTGCGTGCGGCGGCGCCGGGTAGGGGCCGAAGTACACGCCCACGGCCGGGTGGTGCGTGCGGGTCGGGGTCGCGCGACGTGTGCTCGTGCGACCCCGTTTCCGCGTCAATGCGGCTTCGCCCTTACGGGCTGAGGCAGTTCGCCCGGAATCGCTCGGCCTCAGCGCGCCGGCGTGTCCCGGGGAAGGTACCGGGCGAGGAACATGTCCACGCCGCCCGTGATCAGACGCTCCGTCAGATCGGCGTCGGGGGCGGAACCGGCCGCGCCGTATGCGATGTGCGGCAGAAGCACCAGGCCGGAGAGCTGGATTGCGGCCAGCGGGACGTCGTCGATGGCGAGTCGCCCCCGGTCGTCGAGTTCCTGGAGGGCGGCGCGTACCAGCGTGTGGAAGCGGTCCGGGCCCAACTCCTGCCAGACGCGGCCAAGATCGGGGAAGCGCCGGGTGGATCCCACGACCACGCTGTGCAGCGCCAGGACTTCGGGGGTGGCGTGTCCGGCGACCCACGCGCGGCAGATGGCCGTCAGGTCGCCGCGCACGTCGTCGGACGCGCCGAGCCGCCCTTCGACGAGCGCGGTCGAGCCGGCGAGCGCGCGGTCGAGGATGTCGCCGACGATCGCGGTGAACAGCTCTTCCTTGCTGCCGAAGTGGTTGTAGACCGTCACCTTGGACACGCCCGCGTCGGCGGCGATCGTGTCCATCCCCGCGTCGTAGCCGTCGCGCAGGAACGCCTCCGACGCGGCGCGCACGATCGCCTCGCGCTTGCGCTGCGCGCGGTCGCCGGTGGGGACCCGCCGTGCGGTGGAGCGGTGTGCGGGTTCGGCCACGTCGGCCCCTTCGTCTAGCTGTTCCGGACGGTCCTTTGCGGCTTCCGCGCCGGGCCCTTGCGGAGGCCAGTCTACGAGATCTGAACTGTACTGTTGAGTTCATATGAACTTGCAAGTACAGTTTTCCTCGCGCCGAACGGTCCGCGGGGGACCGGCGTGCGCCGAGGGAGACGGAGACCGCGATGAAGCAGCAAACGCCCAGCGCACCGCTCGGCAGCGGGACGAAGCCGAGCACGGGCACAAGCGCCGACGCGGCACGGGCGCCCGGTGTCGCCGCGGCCTTCGTGCTCCTCGCCGCGGTCCAGGCCGTGCTGAACACCTCCGTCACCCTCACTTCGGCCGTCGCCCCGGACATCGCGCGTGATCTGTCGCTCGGGTCCGCCGCGCTCGTCTGGACGACCGCCGCGTACACGCTGGCGTTCAGCGGGCTGCTCCTGCTCGGCGGACGCCTGGCCGACCGGCACGGCAGGCGTGCGGTGTTCGTCGCCGGGACGGCTGTGTTCGCCGCTGCCTCCCTTGCCGGTGCGCTCGCGCCGAACGGCCCGTCCCTCATCGCCGCCCGGCTCGTCCAGGGGCTCGGCGCGGCCCTTGCAGCGCCGTCGGCGATGGCGCTGGTAGGCGACCTGTTCCGGGACGGCCGGTCCCGCGCCCGGGCTTTCGCCGCGTGGGGCGGAATATCCGGCGTGGGCGCGGCACTTGGCATGCCTCTCGGCGGCGTCACCGCGACCTGGGCGTCGTGGCGCTGGGCGTTCGTGGTCATGGCCCTCGTCGCGGCCGCGGTCGCGGTGGCGGCCCCGCGGCGCGTGCCGCGCGGTCCGGCTCCGGGGACCGGGCGCGTCGACGTCCTCGGCGCGGCCTTGGCGACCGGCGGAATCGCCCTGCTCAGCTACGGGTTCGTGGCGGTCGGCACGCACGGCTGGCGGTCGGCGTGGTTCCTGGTCCCGGTCGCGGGCGGCGTCGTGCTGCTGGCGGCTTTTGGGTTCGCCGAGAGCGCGGTGGCGGAACCGCTCATGCCCCCGTCGTTCCTGGCCTCGCGCCGCCGCGTGGTCGCGCTGCTGACCGGCATGTTCGCCCCGATCGCCGGTTCGACGACGGCATACCTGATGTCGCTCTACTTCCAGCAGGTGCTGGGTTGGTCGGCACTGCGCTCGGCAATGGGCTTCGTACCGTACGCACTTGCCCTCATGGCCGTCAGCGCCGCGAGTGTCCCGCTGGTCGGCCGCCTGGGCGCCCGGTGGTCGGCGACTCTCGGACTGCTCCTGATGGCCGCGGCGTTCCTGCTCTTCGCCCGGGTCACCCCCGGATCCGCGTACGCCGGTGCGCCGCTCGCCGGCATGATCGTCCTACCGCTGGGCATCGGCCTCACCGCGGCGGGGGCGGTGACCGCCGCCACCGGAGGAGTGCCCGAGCGTCAGGCGGCTTTGGCGGGCGGGGCGTTCAACACGTTCATGCTGCTGGGCCCGACGATCGGCTTGGCCCTGTTCGCGTCGCTGGCGGACTCGCGCGGCGGTTCCGCGACAGGTGCGGCGTCGCCCGAAGCGGCCACCGACGGCTACACGTTCGCGTTTCACATCGCCGCGGCCGCCTTCGCGGTGCTCGCGCTGCTCACGGCGTGGGGGTTGGGGGGGGGGGGGGGGGGGGGGGGGGGGGGGGGGGGGGGGGGGGGGGGGGGGGGGGG
>NZ_JBPKBH010000010.1:193769-211415 GCF_051388915.1 Yinghuangia sp. YIM S09857
GTGGCGCCGGGGCCGAACGCGGAAGCCGGCCACCGTGCGCCGCGGACGGAGGGCGCACGGGTGCCGGCCCGCGTCCGGCCGGTTCCGGTCAGCGCATGAACTCCCCGGCGTTGACGAGAAGCGTCTGCCCGGTGATGCCGCGCGCCCGGTCCGACGCGAGGAACACCACGGCCTCGGCGGTGTCGCCGTCACTCGCGAGGTACGGCAGCGCCATCTTCTGCTCCAGGTCGGCCAACACCGCCTCGCGCGACACCTGTTGCGCGGCGGCCATGTAGCCGAGGTACGCCTCGACCGGCGGCCCGAGCATCCACCCCGGCGACACGGTGTTCACGCGCACCCGGTCGGGGCCGTACTCCTGGGCGAGGTAGTGCGCGGCGGTCCGCAGCGCGGCCTTCGAGGCGGAGTAGGCAAGTTGCGGGTGGTCGACGACGACCTTCATCTCGACCTGCGAGCCGACGAAGACCACCGCGCCGCCCTGCCGCCGGAGGGCCGGCATCGCGGCCTTGGTCATCGCGAGGCTGCCGACGAGATTGGTCTCCAGGACCGCGCGCAGGTCCTCCCAGGACGTCTGCTCCAGGCCGCCCGCGACGGTGTCGAGCGCGGCGACGTTGAGCAGCGCGTCGATGCCGCCGAACCTCTGGACGGCCAGCTCGGCGAGCGCCTCGACCTGCGCGTGGTCGGTGATGTCGGTCTTCTGCCAGGCCACCCGGGCACCGGACGGGTCGATCTCCTCCGCGACGGCGGCCAGGTTCTCGGTGCGGCGCGCGCCCAGCACCAGGTTGGCGCCCTCGCGGGCGGCGGCCAGGGCGATCTCCCGGCCGAGCCCGGGACCGGTTCCGGACACGATGACGGTCTTGTCGGCGAGCAGCACCGGCGGCCTCTTCTCCGGGCAGTCCTGCCCTGGTACATATATGGAATGTGGAATTCGAGGACGTGTGATGCCGTGCAGGTAAGCACAGCCTGCGCCAACCATCAAGGGCCCGAGGGGATATGACGGGACGTCAGTCGCCGCCCACGGAACGCGTCCTGGCCGTGCTGAGCCTGCTCGGCGAGGAACCGCACCGGCGTCTGACGCTCACCGAGATCAGCGTGCGGCTCGGCCTCAGCAAGCCGACGTGTCTGGGGATCCTCGCGGCGCTCACCGAGGCGGGCTTCGCGACGCGGGACGACGTCAAGGCGTACGGCCTCGGCCCCGCGCTGCTGCGCCTCGGCTGGGCCGCCGAGACGGGGCTCGCGTCGCTGGACATCGTCCGGCCGCATATCCGGCGCCTGCACGAACAACTGGGGCTGCCCTGCGTGTTGGCCGGACTGCACGAGGAATCACTCGTGGTGCTCGACCGCGTGGGGCGCATCCCCGTCGGCGACCACCGCGACATCGTCGGCGAACGATTCCCCTGCACGCCGCCGCTGGGGCTCACCAACACCGCGTGGCGCGACGACGAAGCGGTGCGGGACTGGCTCGCGCGTCCGCCGCTGGTGCCGATCGCGGTCACCGAGGAGCGCACCTGGGCGCTGGTCCGGGCCGCCCGCGAGCGCGGCTACCTCGTCGAGCGCCGTACGGGGGAGGACACCGCCACGCCGACGATCGTGCTGGCCAATCTGGAGGTCTCGGGTCTGCCGCGGCCCGTGCGCGACGTGCTGCGCCGCCACATGCCGCCCGCCGAGTGGGCCGAGTACACGACCGAACTCCCGGACGACGATGCGGAGATGGTGCCGCTCGCGGCCCTGAGCGCGCCGATCCACGACCGGCTGGGACGGCAGCGCTACACGCTGACTCTGCTCGCCGACCGGGCCCAGGCGCCGGCGGGCGTGTGCCGGTCCTGGGCCTCGGCGCTGACGGCGGCCACGGCGGCCGCGACCACCGCGCTCGGCGGCTGACCGCGGCTGTGACGCCGACTGGGAACGGCTGAGAACGACTGACGTCGGCTCAGCAGCGGCTCCAGGGGCCGGAGACGGCGAACGTCCGGCCGACGTCCGACTGCATGTCGACGAACAGCGTGTCGCCGTCCGGTGAGCAGGCCGCCCCGGCGAACTCGGCGTCGGCGTCCCCGTCCGGCGTCACCGGCCGCGCGATGTCGACCCGTTCGACGATATCGAATCGACCCTCTCGCGGCGCCCCGGAAACTTCCGCCGTGCCACGTCACATTCGCGCCCAGCGGTCCGTCAATGCAGTGCCGGACCGCCCGCCAGGCACCCAGGCGGACCGCAGGCGCCGAACCGACGAACCGACGATCCGTCGGACCCGACGATCCGTCGAACCCACGAGCCACGGAGGAAACGATGGCTTTCAAGAACGACATGACGATGATGTTCGTGATGCACGACGCGCTGCGCCGCGAGCTCGAGCGCATCGCCCGCATTATCGAACGCGGCGGCGACGACCCGCGCGTCATCCTGCACACCGCCGCCGGGTGGGGGATGTTCAAGCGCTACCTCCTTGCCCACCACGCAGCCGAGGACGACGTGCTGTTGCCCGAGGTGCGCAAGGCGCTCGCCGACCGGCCGGACGACCTGGCCGTGATCGACGCGATGGAGGAGGAGCACGCGGCCGTCGACCCGGGCGTGGCCTTCTTCGACGTGGCCATCGCGGACCCGGAGTCCGGGGCGGACAAGCTCGCGATGATCGTCGACCGCCTGGTGGCCGGGCTCGGCGGCCACCTCACGCACGAGGAGGATGAGGCGCTGCCCCTCATCGACGAGGTGGCGGGCCCCGAACTGCTCGACCGCTTCGGGGCCGAGCACACCCGGCGGCTCGGCGCCGAGGTCCCGGTCTTCCTGCCCTGGCTGCTGGACGGTGCCGATCCGGCCGCGGTGGCCGCCGTGACGGGGCGGCTTCCGGCGACGGTGCGGTCCGCGTACGCGACGGTGTGGGCGCCCGCGTACGCCGGATCGGGAAT
The DNA here is from genome assembly GCF_051388915.1 of Yinghuangia sp. YIM S09857. NCBI lineage: Bacteria > Bacillati > Actinomycetota > Actinomycetes > Kitasatosporales > Streptomycetaceae > Yinghuangia > Yinghuangia sp. YIM S09857. The sequence goes on from NZ_JBPKBH010000010.1 coordinate 196,667, forward strand.
CTGGGTGCCGGGCATCGAGCCGGGTGCTGCCCCCGCCGCGCCAACTGCGGGCTGATCACGGATCGTTCACGGGTTCTGCCGGGCGCCGTCCGGAGTGCGCCCGGTCGTTCGGCGCTCGGGCGGGGTGCTCCCCGCCCGAGCGCGGGCCGTCGCGGGGGTGTCCGGGGTCAGGCCGCCGAACCTCCGGTGCCCAGGGCCAGGAGTGGCGCCAGGGCTGGTTCGGCCGGGCCTCGGGCCAGGACCTCGGTGTCCTCGGTGTGCGTCGGTGCGGCCAGGCGTACCGCCACGCTGCCGCAGGAACAGCGCGTGTAGACCACTTCGCCCTCGGAGGTGCGGTGCCGCGAGATCACGTGCTCACGCGGTCCTTCGGTCCGTCCGCAGACGCCGCAGCTCGCCACGATGGCCACCCCTTCGACGATCGGTAATACTTCTCGTACGGGTAAGTCCTTACCGACCAGACTAAGTAAGGGTTCAATGGACGTCAACGGTTACCGAAGCGACGGCGTCGGCGCCGCCGTCGCGCTGGTGAATTTCTGGACGGTCGACAACGCGTCGCCGGACGCCCCGCCGGTAACCGTCGAGGCGTTGCGCGCCCTGCTAGCGCCCTTCTCGTTCCTGACCCGCGACCTGCGTGCCGCCGAGGTGGCCCCGCTCGCCGCGTGGAGCACGGAGCTGCGCGGCGTCTTCGCCGCCGACGACCTGGAGACGGCCGTCGGCCTGGCCAACGGGCTGCTGGAGCAGGTCACGATGCGGCCGCGGCTCGTCGACCACGGCTACGGCCTGCACGTGCACTACGCGCCGTCCGGAGTCCCCTTCGCCGAACGCGTGCGTATCAACACCGCCATCGGCATGGCCAACCTGCTGGCCGACTACGGCATCGAGCGGTCGGGCGTCTGCGCCGCGGACCGCTGCGAGCGGGTATATGCCGACACCTCGCGCAACGGACGCCGCCGGTACTGCTCCGAGGCCTGCGCCAACCGCGCCAACGTGGCAGCCCACCGGGCCCGCAAGAGGGCGGCGTCCGGCACGGAGGACTGACCCGCCCCGCGCCCGCGCAGAACGGGCAGGCGTCACCGGCAACTCCCGTGCCCCTGTTGGAGCGGCAGCCCGTCGCGGGTGTGGACCGCTGCCGCGACCGGCCCGACGAACCCTGCGGCGGTACGCGGGCAACCGGCGGGACGACCGCGCCCGGTCAGCCCTTCCCGGCCGCGTGCGGGATCTGAAACCCGATCAGGCAGGTGTCGTCCTGCGGATTCGGCGTGCCGAGGTGCCGCATGACATGCGCCACGCACGCGTCCAACTCGCCGTCGCAGCTCTCCCGCACGGTGCCGACCAGCCGCGACAGGCCCCGGCCCAGATCCGCGCCGCGGTGCTCGACGAGGCCGTCCGTGTACATCAGGACCATGTCGCCCGGGGACAGGTCCACGACCGCCGAACCGTACGCGGCACCCGAACTCGCACCCAGCACCATGCCGAAGGGCGTCTGCAACACCCGCGGCGCGCCGTCGCGCACGTGCAGCGGGGGCAGGTGCCCGGCCTGTGACCACGTCATCGTTCGCGTCCGCGGATTCACCAGTGCGCAGATGACCGTCGCGATGTAGTCCGAACGCTGGTGGCACACCATGCGGTTCAGCCACGTGAGGATCTGCGCCGGCTCCGCGCCGGTGTAGGCCATACCGCGAAGTGCGTGGCGCACCTGGGTCATTCCGGCGGCCGCGGGCAGGCCGTGGCCCGACACGTCGCCGATGGCGACGAGCATGCGCCCGTCCGGCAGCGTGACGCGGTCGTACCAGTCGCCGCCGACCTGCGCGACGCTCTCCGCGGGCACGTAGTGCGACGCGAAGCGCATCACCTCGGGATCGGACGGCGGCGGGACGTCGATGATGGCGCGTTGCAGCAGCGTCACCGCCTCGTGCTGGGTGGCGGTGCGCCCGCGCTCCTCCTCCAACTGGTCGCGGGCGTCGGCGAGTGCGGCCTGTGCCCGGCGCCACGCGGTGACGTCCTGGAGGACGCCGCGCAGCGCCAACACCTCCTCGCCGTCCGGATCGCACACCGCCTCGGCGGCGGCACGCACCGTGCACGGCCTGCCGTCCGGCCGGTTGACGCGGAACTCCAGGGTCTGTGGCCGGTGTTCGGTCAACAGCTCGTGCAACACCGCCCGGAGGGTCGGGAGATCGTCGGGGTGGACGGCCTCGGCGAGCGCGGCGAGGCCGGGCGTGCCGTCCTCGTGGTCCAGGCCGACGATGGCGAACATCTCAGGGGACCACACGGTTTCGCCGGTGCCCATGTCGTGCTGCCAGGTGCCGAGGTGAGCCAGCCTCTGCGCCTGCGCGAACTGCGCGGCGCGGCGCTCGTCCTCGTCGTGGATGCGCCAGCTCAGCAGGACGCCGTCGAGGAAGCGCACGGCCCGCAGGGTCATCGTCGAGGACCGCAGGTGGCCGGACACCAGCTCGATGAACTGCTCGGCCTCGCCCTCGTACGGCGTGCCGGTGCGCTGCACGTCCAGCAGTTGGCCGAACACGCCGGACACCACCATGCCGGGGTACAGGTCGGTCATCCGCCGCCCGACGACGTCGGCGCCGGTGCGTCCGGCCAGGTCCACGGTCGCGGCGTTGGCGTAGTCGATGCGGAAGTCGGTGACGCCGTCGGACTCGGCGTCGCCGTCGCGCACGGGGGCCAGGATCAGGACCGGGTCCAGCAGCGCGTCGAGCAGTGCGCGGAACCACATCTCGTCACCGGACACCGCGCCGCCCGATCCGCGCGCGGTGCGGCGGGCGCCCAGGCGCGGCATCGCGCCGACGCACAGTTGCGCGAGGGCCGACAGGAAGGCGGCCGAGCCGCTCACGTCTTCGGCCGCCTCCGGCCAACCGACCGCCAGGGCACCGCTCGTAGCTCCGTGCCGGTCCACCAGCGGGACCACCCAGAGCTGCTCACCGGGCAGCAGGGCCGCCTCGACCTGGGGGTAGCGCTCGGCGAACGCGGACCGGTCGGGCAGGTACAGGGGTTCGCCGCCGTGCACGACGTCGGTGAGCGGCACCGACGTCTGCGGGGGTATTCGGCGCCACTGGCTGGCGACCTGCGCCGGAACGCCGTACGTCCCCGCGAGGCGCAGCGCGCCGTCCGGTTCGAGCAGCGCGATGGCCGCCATGCCGGCGCCGGTGCCGGTCAGCGCCTCCTCGCACAGCAGCCGGGCGATGTCGTCGCCGCCGTCCGCGGTCTCCAGGGCGGAGGCGACGAGGTGGTAACGCGCCGCCTCCTCGGACGACAGGTCCAGGGGCGTGCGCGGGGCCTCGGTCCGTTCCGCCCGTTCCGCCCGTTCCGCGGCCGGGCGCACGCGGGCGGGCGGCACCGCGGGCGGGGGCCCGGTTGGCGCGGGTTCGGTGGCGGGCGTCGCGGCCCGGGGGACCGGCGGCGACTTGCGCGGCGAGCTGGGCGGCGCGGCCACCCCCAGAAGCCCCGCCGCGACTTCGGCGAGCTTCATGTTGGTGTTTTGCGACAATTGCGCCAAGTGTCCGAAGGCCTCGTCGGCGCCGCACCCCATGCGTGCCATCAGCAGGCCCTTCGCCTGCTCGATCACGGCACGCGAGCGCATGGCACGGCGCAGCCCGTCGACCTCGGCGCGCAGCCGGTCGACCGTCGCGGTCAGCGTCGCGGCCTCGGACGTGGCCGACCACGCGGAGGCGGGTCGGCGGGACGGGGAGCGCGGTGCGGTCGGATCAGTCACTGCACGCCGACGTTACATCGGGGAACGCCGGCAGCAGCGGTGCGACCTGGGTCACTTCGAGCAGCCGCAGGACGAGGTCGCCCGGTCCGGCCAGGCGCAGTGCCCCCCCGGCCTCGCGCAGGTCGCGGGACACGCCCAGCAGCAGACGCAGGCCGGTGGAGTCCATGAACTCCACGTCCGCGAGGTCCAGGACGACCCGGCGGGGGCCGGGCGCGGCGAGCGAGCGCACCGCCTCCGCGAACAGCGGGGCGGAGTAGAAGTCGAGGTCGCCGCGCACCGGGACGACGGTCCAGCCGCCGCGCTCGATCACGCTGTCCGGGTCCACGACATGTTCGCCGCCTTCTGCTCCGTCCTCGAATCCGTCGTCGAATCCGTCTCCGAACCCGGTCGCGAAGCCGTCCGTCGATCCGCCTGTGGAACCGCCCCCGAACCCGTCCGTGAGCCCGCGGACGGGCCCGTCCCCGCGCCCGACCGCGGGCCCGTCGTCCCGCCTGTGATCGTTCTCATACCGCTCCGCCATGCGGCTCCTCCCCGGGTGGGCCCGTGCGCGTCATCCTCCCAGCGGGACGGATGCCCGGACGATCTTGCCACCGGGAACCGGCAGCACGTGGATGCCCTTGGTGAGGCGCGCCACGATCCACAGCCCGTAGCCGGGCGGGTGGCGCCGCCGGGCGGGACCGAGCCGGGACGACCCGGAGTCCCGCACGGCGACGTCCACCGATTCCGATGCGACCGCGACGCTCAGGCGGCACGGCCCGGGCGCGTGGCGGCAGGCGTTCGCCACCAGCTCGCCCACCACCATAAGGACGTCCCGTGCGGTGTCCGCCGCGATCCGCGGGATCCGCTCGGCGTCGGCGAGGAAGCGATGGGTCTCCTGCCGCGCGCCGCGCACGGACTTCGCGGATCCGTCGAGTTCGAGGACGAGTGTCTCGGGCGTCTGCTGCATCGGCATTCTGCGGATTCACGCGCGTGCCGGACTACGCGGCTCGGTGGAGCGCGCGGGTGCGGGGCATGGGGTCGGCCTCCAGTTGGCGGCGCAGCCGCGTCAGGGTCGTGTTGAGAATCCGCGATATGTGCATCTGCGACACGCCGAGCTCCTCTCCGATCTCACGCTGCGTCAGATCCTGCCAGAAGCGCATTTCGAGGATGCGCTTCTCGCGCTGCGGAAGCGCGCTCAGCAGCGGCCTGACCGACTCGCGGAAGTCGACGAGACCGTACTCGGCCTCGTCGTAGCCGAGCAGGTCGGCGAGCGGGGTGCGGTCCCGTCCGGAGCCGTCGTTCCCGGACGGCGCGGCGTCGATTGAGTCGACCAGGTACGCGCGCGACGCCTCGCGGGCCTCGTTGACCTCGGGGACGGTCATGTCGAGGCACGCGCCGATCTCGGGCGCGGTGGGCTCCCGGCCGAGGTCCTGTTCGAGCTGGTCGACGGTGCGGGTCACGGCCAGGAAGCGCTCCTGGAGCGTACGGGTCACGTGCACGCCCCACGAGGTGTCCCGGAAGAACCGCTTGATCTCCCCGGAGATGGTGGGCAGCGCGAAGGACGCGAACTCCGAGCCGCGGTCGACGTCGTAGCCGTCGATGGCCTTGAGCAGGCCGACCGTGCCGGTCTGGAAGATGTCGTCGTACGCCGCCCGCCGCCGCGCGAAACCGCGCGCGACGTAGTGCACGAGAGCGGTGTTGAGCTCGACGACCGTGCCGCGGACCCGGCTGTACTCGTCGGATCCACGGTCGAGCCCGTGCAGCCGCCGCAGCAACTGCTCGGTGAGCCTGCGCACCTGCATCTTGTCGAGCGACCGCATCTCCTCGCGGGACGGCAGGTCGGCGCGGAACCGCGGGGTGGTCGCGGTGGATGCGGTGGACGCGCGGGATGTGCGGGACGCGGTGGATGCGTCGGACGCGTTGGACAGGGCGACGGCGCTGGTGGGCGCGGACATGTTCGGCTCCTCAAGAGTCCGAAGACCCACGGTCGGGCGCGGTCCGGCGCGCCGCGTGCGGCGGCTGGGCGCCGGAATGCGCGCACGGCGCATCCGTGGGTGAGGGCTTCGCCGTACGCCCGGCTTCTTCAGGCGGACGAGCCCCGGCACGTGTCGCGTGCCTTGGCGGGCGGCACCTGTACCGCCCTGGTGGTCGGGCCCGTTCGGCGGGCGCGGTGACCTGACAAGGCCATACCCAAATCGCCGGGCCAAAACTCCGTCACCGCGGGAAATCGCGCGCCAACTTCCGCGACCCGCCGGTTGGTTCGCTGGGGATCCCGGTCATTCGGGAGTATTCGGACTCACCGCGGTGTCCAGGAAGAACGTGTCGATACTGCGTACCGCGTGGGTGAAATCGTCTAGATTCACCGGCTTTGTGATGTACGCGTTGCTGTGGTTCCGATACGCCGCGGCCACATCCTCCGGTGCGCCCGACGTGGTGAGCACGACCGTCGGGATCACCTTCAGATCCTCGTCGTTCTTGAGGTGGTGCAGCAGTTCGCGGCCGTTCATGCGCGGCATGTTGAGGTCCAGCAGGATCAGGTCGGGCCGCGGCGCCGTCGGGTCGTTGAGGTGTTCCAGCGCCTCGACGCCGTCCGACACCTGGGCGATCCGCCGGGGCGTGCCGCCGTCCCGCAGCGCCACCTCGATCAGCAGCGCGTCCGCGACATCGTCCTCGACCAGGAGGATGTCGAACGGTCGTCCGGCCATCGGGAACTCCACTCGCCACGGGTCAACGGTTCATCCACAGTAGGTGCCGTCCGAGCGGTACGACAACGTCCGTTGCCGTACGCGCGAGCGGTCACGGGGTGTTGCCGCGCCGCCGCGGCGTGCGCCGCGCCGTCACCGGACGCGTTCCGCGGGCCGCGTCCCCGGCGCCGACCAGGCCAGGTGCAGCACCGCGAGGTCGTCCGCGTGGCGGCCCGCGTTGAGATTCTGCGCGGTCGTCACGAGGTGGTCCAGAAGGCCGTCGGCGTCGGACGCGGCGGACTCCGTCACGAGGTCGATCAGGCCGGACGTGCCGAGGCGCCGCCGCCCGCGCCCGGTGTGCCCCTCGATGAGTCCGTCGGTGTAGAGCAACAGGGCCTCGGCATCCGGCAGACGCGACTCGGTGGGCCGCCAGACCCCCTGCCCGGGCATGATGCCGAGGGCGATGCCGAGCGCCGCGTCCATCTCGCGTGCGGTGCCGCCCTCGCAGACCAGCGGCGGGTGGTGGCCCGCCAGGGTGACGGTCGCGAGGTCGGTCCCGGGGTCGAGGACGACGGTCGCGCAGGTGGTGAACATGTCCGAGCGCGGCCGTTCCGCCACCAGGACCTCTTCGAGCAGGCCCATGAGTTCGACGCCCCGGTGGCCCGCGAGGGTCAGCGCGCGCCAGGTTATTCGCAGCAGTACGCCCAGCGCCGCCTCGTCGGGGCCGTGGCCGCTGACGTCCCCGATGACCGCGTGCACGTGTCCGTCCGCGGTCTGCACGACGTCCAGGAAGTCGCCGCCCAGCAGCGCCCGCTGACGGCCCGGCAGATACCGGCTGGTGACCACGACTTCGGGCGCGCGCAGCAGGGGGGCGGGCAGCAGGCCGCGTTCGAGGCGGGCGTTCTCCTGCGCGTGCATGCGGTTTTCGAGCAGTTCGGCGTTGGCGTGCTCGGCCTGCTTGCGCTGGATGGCGTAGCGCAGCACGCGGCTCAGCAGGTCGGGCTCGACCTGGCCCTTGACGAGGTAGTCCTGCGCCCCGCTGGCCACCGCCTGCGTCCCGGCGCGCGACTCGGCGAGGCCGGTCAGCACCACGACGGCGGCGGTCGGGCAGGCGTTCTGCACCGCGCCGACGGCGGGCACCCCGGAGACGTCGGGCAGGTGCAGGTCGAGCAGGACGAGGTCGGGAGCCTGCCGGGCGATCTCGGTCAGGGCGTCGGCGAGCGTCTTCTTCCAGCGCAGGACGGGTTCGAGCCCGGTGTCGGCGATCAGTTCCTCGACCAGCAGGGCGTCGCCGGGGTCGTCCTCGACCAGCAGGATGCGGTACGGGGGCTCGGCGGCGGTGGCTGCGGCGGGCGCGGGCCGGGGCGCGCGCTCGGGGGACCGGTCCGTCCGGTATGCGGGGTCCGGCTGGGGGCCTGTCACGTCCGGCCTCCGTCTCGATCGTCCGCGGTGGTGTGTCCGGTGGCGTTCTCGGCATCGGCCCGGTGGTCGGGAACGGCGCCGTTCTCGTGCTCGGTTTCGTGCTCGGTCTCGTGGTCCGTCTTGTGCTCGGTCTCGCGGTCGGGATCGGCGCCGGGCGTGTCGTCGGCCGGGTCGTCGAGTGCGTCGTCGGGAGCGTCCGCCACCGGCAGTGTGAAGGTGATCCGGGCCCCGGGGGAATGCCCGGGGGCGACCTCGATCTCGCCGCCGTGGAACTCCACGATCTTCTTGCACATCGCCAGCCCGATACCGGTGCCCGGGTAGGCGTCCTTGGCGTGCAGCCGTTGGAAGATGACGAACACGCGCTCGGCGTACTCGGGTTCGATGCCGATCCCGTTGTCGGTGACCGCGAACTCCCACATCTCGCCGCTCTGGGCCACCGAAACGTGCACGTGCGAGGGCACTTCGGGGTCGCGGAACTTGACGGCGTTCGACAGCAGGTTCTGGAACAGCGTGGTCATCTGTGTCGGGTTGGCGGTGAGCGTGGGCAGCGGATCGTGGGTGACGGTGGCCCCGCTCTCCTCGACGGCGAAGCTCAGGGTGTCCGCGACGCGGCCGAACGTCCGTTCCAGGTCGACCGTTTCGTGGTCGCCGTCGGTGCGGCCGACGCGTGAGAAGGCCAGCAGGTCGTTGATGAGCGCCTGCATCCGGTTGGCACCGTCCACCGCGAACTCGATGTACTGGTCCGCCCGCTCGTCCAACTGCCCGGCGTAACGCCGTTGCAGGAGCTGGCAGAAGCTGGCCACCTTGCGCAGCGGCTCCTGGAGGTCGTGCGAGGCGACGTACGCGAACTGCTCCAACTCCGCGTTGGAGCGCCGCAGATCCTCGGCCTGCTCGTCCAGTTTCGCGCGAGCCCGGAGGGTGAAGTCGAGCTCGGCCAGCAGGCGTCGGCGCATGCCCTCGACGTCCAGGGCGAGTTGCTGGAGGTCGGCGGGGCCACTGGCCTGGATGGGGTGGTCGAAAGCGCCGCGACTGACGGTGCGTGCGTCGGCCGAGAGGCGTTCCAGCGGGAGCGTCACGCCGCGCCGCAGGCCCTCGAACACGAGCGCCGCGAGCACCACGATGACCATGCCGATGGCGACGAAGATGGCGTTGCGGCGTTTCGCCACCTCGTCGAGGTCGCGGTTCGCGGCTCGGAGGGCGTCCTCCAGGTGCCGCTGCTGCACCTCCGCGGCGGCGCGTACCGCGTCGAACTGCGGTTTGCCGGACTCGACCCGCTCGACCATGTCCGGTCCCATGTCGGCCGGTTCGGTCCTGGCCACGTGCCGGGCTATGTCGGCGTGCCAGCGCTCCGTCGCGCCGAGGACGGCGGCGAGGTCGGCCCGTCCGGCCGCGTCGTCGTGGAGTACGCGCTCCAACTCCACGACCGCGGACTCCTGTTCCTCGATGCCGCGCATGTACGGCTCCAGGTAGGAGAGTTGGCCGGCCAGCGCGTACCCGCGTATGCCGGTCTCCTGGTCGAGCAGCGCCTTCTCCAGGCGCAGCGAGGCTATGAGCGCGGGCGAACTGCGCTCGGTCAGCTGATCGGTGACCTCCGAGGCCCGGTGCAGGACCCAGGCGCCGAGGGCGCCGAGCACGAGGAGGACGGAGAGCGCGGCCATGACGCTCGTCATGAGCCAGCGTCTGGTCGTCCACGACCGACGCCCGACCCCGCGGCCGTGGAACCCCTTCATGCGCTGACCCTCCCTGTCCCGGCTGTCCGCCGAGGCGTGGGACGCCCGCGCGGCGCCGGACAGGATACCGGGACGGCTGACAACAGTTGTTGTCTGGTGGTGAACTCGCGGCCTACTCTGTCCGTCGCCCCGGAACGTCCCGTGCGCGCCCGCGGGGTCGGCCGAGGGTTGGCCAGGGGGGCGCCGCGGACGGGACACTCCGCGTACGATCCCGGCACGCACCGCACCGTCGCGAAAGGACCCGAGCGCTCCGATGCCGCCCCTCATCGCCCCGCACGGCTACGACATCCTCCTCGTCGAGGACGACGCCGCCGACGCCGTCCTGATCCAGGAGGCGCTGCGCGAACGCGACACCCGCACCATCACCCGGGTGACCGACGGCGTGGCCGCGCTGGAATACCTGCGGAACCCGTCGACGACGCACCCGGACCTGATCGTGCTCGACCTCAACATGCCGCGCATGAGCGGCCGCGAGCTGCTCCACGTGCTCAAGAACGACGACGAGTTGAAGGCGATCCCGGTCGTGGTGCTGACCACGTCGGGGGCTCCGGAGGACGTGGCGGCGTCGTACCGGAACCACAGCAACGCGTACGTCACCAAGCCGATGAACCTCGACGACTTCGCGCGGGCGGTTCGCAGTATCGACGACTTCTTCCTGGAGACGGCGACACTTCCGGCGCAGGCTCGGCCGCGGGACTGAGGGGGCGGCGGGGCGCCTTGTCGGCGGCGCGGTCCGCGGTCCCCGCGGTCAGCGGTCGGCGGTCCGCGGTGCGCGGTGCGCGGTCAGCGGTACTCGGGGTTCTCGAAGTCGAAGCGCGCGCCCGTGTCCCAGGCCTGGCGCTGGTTGCCGTACGCCGGAATCCCGCCCGCGTCCTTGAGCATCCGGGCCAGGTGCAGGAGGTTCCAGGTCATGAACGTGGTGTTGCGGTTCGTGAACTCGTTCTCGGGGCCGCCCGATCCCTCGTCCAGGTACGAGGGGCCGGGGCCCGCCTCGCCGATCCAGCCGGCGTCGGCCTGCGGCGGGACGGTGTAGCCGATGTGCTGGAGGCTGTAGAGGACGTTCGACGCGCAGTGCTTGATGCCGTCCTCGTTGCCGGTGACGAGGCAGCCGCCGACGCGTCCGTAATAGGCGTACTGACCCGCCGAGTTGAGTGCGGCCGAGCAGGCGTAGAGGCGTTCGATGACGCGCTTCATGACCGAGCTGTTGTCGCCGAGCCAGATGGGGCCGGCGAGCACGAGGATGTCGGCGGCCATGACGCGCTCGTACAACTCCGGCCACGCGTCGGACTCCCAGCCGTGGCCGGTCATGTCCGGCCATACGCCGGTGGCGATGTCGTGGTCGACGGCGCGGAACTCGTCCACGGCTACACCGTGTTTGCGCATGATGCGCGTGCTGATCTCCACGATGCCCTGGGTGTTGCTCACCTCGGGGGAGCGCTTGAGGGTGCAGTTGACGAAGAGCGCGCGGAGGTCGTCGTAATGGGCGGGCGGCGTGTTCGGGGGCGAGGCGGCGGACGGGGTGGGGCGGGCCGTCTGCGCCGGTGAGGCCGCGGATCGTTCGGTCATGATCCAACTGTGGCGCGGGGTGCCGGAGTTGTCGCGGTGAACCGCCCGTGCGGCACGGGGCGCCACTCGCGCGGTCCAACTAACAGGATTGTCGTACGCGTTGGTGACCCATTCGGGCGGCGCTCGTTGCCCAGCGTGGCGGCGGAGCCGATCGCGCGGTCCGCCGCCCGGACGACGGCGCGGGCGGAGGGGTGGCAGCGATGCACGACGGGAGTACGCGGGGGCGGGACGGGGAGGCCGGGGCGGAGGCGTCGGACGCCGACTCGTGGCGGCGCCGCGTCGTCGCTCGCGGGCGGGCGCTGCGGGCGCGCGGGCCGGGTGGTGCGGGCGTGCGCGGGACGGAAGCCGTCCTCGTCCGCCACTACGCGGAACTGACGCGTACCGCCTATCTGATCCTGCCGCCGTCCGACGGGCGCCACGGGCGCGTGCTCGCCGCGCACGGCGTCGTCCAGGACGCGCTGCCGACCCGTACCGCCGAACCGCTGGACGAGGACGGACTGCGCGCCCGCGTCGTGCGAGGCGCCCTCCGCTACGCAGCGCGGCGGCGGTTCGGCCTGCTGCCCCGGGTGTGGGGTCTGCGGTTCTTCACCGCGACCGCCGATCCCGACGCGCTCGCGGTGGAACGCGAGGTCGCCGCGCTGTCGCCGATCGGACGGGCCGCGTACGCGCTGCTCGTCCCCGCCGAACTCGACCCGGACCGCGTCCGCGCCATCCTCGCGCTCGCCGATGCCGCGGACCCGGCGGGTGCGGTGGCGGAGGCGTCGCGGGCGGGGGCCGCGGCCCCCGGGTCGGGGCGTCCGGTCCGCGAACTGGTCGACGCCGGGCCGCTGGACCCCTGCACGGTGCGGGTGAGCTCATCCGACCTCCTCCGCCGTCGGCGGCAGCGGTACGCGGGGGCAGGCGCGATCGCGACCGCACTCGCCGTCGCGGTGTCGTCGGCCGTCCTCGACGACGGCGACAGGAGTCCCGGCGTCGTGGGCGGCGGCGAACGTGTGGCACCGGCGGCCACGCCCGCGGCGCCGCCGGTGCGCGTCGCGCCGGACGCGTGGGCGTCCACGACGCGGCTCGACTTCGCCGTCTGGAGCACGCGCGGCTCGCTCGCGGGCGACGTGGCGCTCGCGGAACGCGCGGTGCGGGCGTGGACCGCGCCGGACGCGGGGCTGACGCCGCACATCGAGGTGCGCACCGACCCGGGGCCGCCGGTCGGTGTGCCGCGGATCCTGTTCGCGGGGGACGTCGGCGGCGAACGCGTCGTCCTGCTGGCCGACCCCACGCGCCTGGCCCGCTACACCGAGGCGGGAGTGGTCCGTACGCTCACGGTCGGCGCGGCCGACGACTCCGACGCGCGGTCGGCGTCGGCGGTCGTCCTGACGCGCGACAACGACGGCGTACGGCTGCTGCTCGCACCGTGGGTGACGAGCGCTCAGGTCCGCGACCTGCGCAGCCCGGAGGCTCCGCCGCGCCCCCTGACGATCGATCAGAACGGCGTCACCTCAGCGGCGTTGCTCGACGTCGCCGACTGCGCGAACGTCAACGTCCTGCAACTCCGGGCGACCCGCGCGGCGGACGGCAACCCCTACCTGGTTTCCGACCTGGGCGGCCTCGCCGCCACCCACCTGACCTACATGCCGCCACCGGAGTTCACCCACACCGGCCGCCCCGCCGAGGCGGCGTCCAGCGAACGCGCCCTCAGGGCCTGGTCGTTGACCGCGTGCATGCTGGCCGACCTGCGCGGCTACGGCCTCCGCCTGGTCAACAACTGGGAGTTCGCGCACTTCGCCCTCCCCGACGCCCCGAACGGTGAGGCCACCTGGTCCTGTCTCCACGGCTTCGACCGCGTGGGCGGCGGCACCGTGAACGTGGCCTTCACCCCGCCCGGCGCCGACGCCTCCGCCACCCGCACAGTAGGAGTCCTCCGGGACGCCCCCCTCTGTAGCCGCTCGGGCAACGACGTCGTGGGCTACACCTGGTGGCAATCGGGCACCGGAGCCTGGTTCCTCGTTGCGGCAGGCAGCCGCGACATCACCGCGATCTCCGCCACCGGACCCCTGACCGCCACCGCCGAGGGCCGCCAATTAGTACTCCCCGTCCCCCCAACCGCCCCCACCGGCCCCCCGCCCCAAATCACCGCTCAAACCAAGGCAAACCCCAACATCACTGCCCCCGCACCCGTCGAGTGAAGGTGCCGGGGCCGCTCCCCGGCAATCCGAAAGAGTGGCGGAGGGTCACTGCGTCCCGCGGGCAGGTCGCCCGCCCAGACCAGAGCCCCTATCGCGCCGCCCCCACATCCCCGGTGCCGACGGCGTCCTTCGGCCCCCCGGAAGAGCGCTGGAGTCCACCGCGTTCGACCGCCGCGCTCCCCGCGGGAGCCGGCCACTCGACCTCGCCCGCCCGGCGTCCCGGTCGCACACTTCGTTCGGACGCGGGATCCACTTCTGCATCGGGGCCCAGCCGGACCGACCACCCCCGCCGACATCTCGGCAAACATCGTCCTGATCAACTTGCCCCGGTCCGGAAGCTGCTGGGAAGCCGACGACGGCCGGTGCATGATGCGCTTGTGGCCGACGCTGGAAGGGAGGCCGTGGGGCGCGGCGTGCGGAGCCGCGGGCTGGACGGCGAAGCCGGTCTCGGCGAGACGTCGGGACAGATGTCGCGCGGTCTCCGCCGGTGTCATGGACGACTCCCGGATCGGGCCCGTCGTCCCGGCGTCGACACGATGGCCGAATGAAGTAGCCGGAGACCAACGTATTCATCAGGTGGACAGGAGCAATCGGTATGCGACCGACGGGTGTCATATTCGCGGCACTGGACTGCGACGCCGACGTGATCGAGGACTGGAACCGCTGGTACGACCTGGAGCACACACCGCCGAACCTCCTCCTGGACGGCGTTCTCCAGAGCAGGCGGTACGTCGCGCCGCCCGCGCTGCACGAGGCCCGGATCGCCGCCGAGGGATCGCCGTTCGCGGGCGGCCGGTCGACGTTCCTCACCGTCTACACGCTCCTCGGCGACCCCGTCGCGGCCTTCCAGGGCATGACCGGACTGCGCGACGTGCTGGTCGAGGCCGGGCGCATGGAGTTCCCCGCCGACAAGAAGGCGGTACGGGACGGCGACGTGTTCGCGACCGTCGCCGGCACCGGTGACGACGCCATCCGGCTGCCCGCGGACGAGGTCGCCTTCGTCGGCCACACCGGCATCGTGGTGACCCAGCGGCGCGGCGGCGCCGAGGCGGCCCGCGCCCGGGCGGCGCGGCTGGTGGCGCTGGACGGCGTGCACGGCGTCTGGACGCTCGCCTCGGGCACGCGCGACGGGCTGGAGCTCGACATCGTGTTCGTCGAGGGCGACGAAGCCGAGACGGCGCGGCGCCTGCGCGCGGCCGAACCGCACGACGCGGCGACAGAGATCGTGGTCGACGCGCCGTACCGGCTGATCGATTCGCTGCGCTACCCGTGGGCGGACGAGATCCGGGCGTCGGACCTGCCGGCGAAGGTAGGCGGATGAGAGTCCGCGACTGAGGGTCCGCGGCCGAGGGGCGGCTCGCGGCCCGGGGGGGGGGGGGGGGGGGGGGGGGGGGGGGGGGGGGGGGGGGGGGGGGGGGGGGGGGGGGGGGGGGGGGGGGGGGGGGGGGGGGGGGGGGGGGGGGG
>NZ_JBPKBH010000010.1:211479-237874 GCF_051388915.1 Yinghuangia sp. YIM S09857
CGGCCCGCGCTCAGCCCGTGATCAGCTCCTCCAGATCACACCGCGCTCGAATGAGGTCGTCAGGATCCTCCGGCATCTCGATCTCGCCGAAGCGCACCGCGCGGAGCTGCGTGCGCAGCGTGACCACCGACATGCGGAGGGTCGCGTACACCTGGTGGAAGTCCTCGTCGCGAGGTTGGTAGCCGGTGAGTTCGGCGTAGTGCGCCGCCACGTCCGCCCAGCGCAGGAAGTCCGGCAGGCCCGGCACGCCGCGTCGTTCGGCCCCGGTCTGGAACATGCGGTGCAGGTCGACGAGCCAGGCCAGGTCGAGTTCGGGGACGCCGAGCGCGGCCATCTCCCAGTCGAGCACCGCGGCCGGCCGGACGTCCCGCCCTTCGGTGTACATGATGTTGCCGACCCGCGAGTCGCCCCAGGACAGCACCGTCGGGCCTTCCTCGCCCGGCCAGTTGGCGTCCAGCCAGGCGAACCCGCGGTCGATGAGCGGCGACGGGCGGCCGCCGGTGGCCCAGTCGGCGTACGCCCGGGTCGCGTCGACGTGGCGGCGCAGCGTGGAACGTCCGTCCGGCGCCTCGCGATCCAGGAACGCGAAGGTTGAGGCGGCGTCAGGAATGCGGTGCAGCGCGGCGATCACCCCGACCGTTGCGTCCTGCATCTCCGAACGCGCTTGCGCGGACAGCTCGGTGACCCACGAGCCGTAGACGTACGGCGGGATGTCCGGTGGCACGCGCCCGTCCAGACGCTCCATCACGAAGAACGGCGAGCCCAGCGGCGCCGGATCGGGCTCGTACCAGTGCACGTCCGGCACCGGGACGTGGTCGCGGACCAGCCGCATGGACTCGAACTGCGCGGCCAGGTCGTAACGCGGGAACACCGGCACCGCGTCGCCGCGGGGCGCGAGCCGTAGCACGAGCCGCCGTTCGACCGGGGCGCCCTGCTCGGTCCAGCGGGCGGTCAGCAGCAGCGTCTCGCTCGACATGCCGTTCGCGGACGGGATGTCGAGGTCAAGAACCTCGGCGTCCGGGTCGGGTACGCGGGTGCGCAGCCACGCGCCCACGGCGGCCCGCGCCTCCCCGGTGTCGCGTGTCGACGTGCGCGGACGGGCAATGGCTCCGCTCTGCTCGCTCATGCCGCGCATCGGACCACGGGCGTCTGACACAGTCAAGTATCCGCCGCGGTCCCGCCGTCCCGCCGCCCTTCGGCCGATCGTGCGGCCCGTCCGGGCGCGCTTCCCGCGCCGGTCGCGCCGCAGCAGGTGGCGTACAGAAGGTAGAAGACGACCGCGAGGAGGTACGGCACCGCTCGGGCGTCGGCCAGCGCGTCGGTGACGCGGTCGCTGCGACGGTGACGCGGTCGCGGGGGAGCGGGGACCGGTTCCGGCGCCGCTGCGGAGCCGGGGTCGGCGGGCTGCCTGGGCCCGGATACAGAAGCGGTCTCCGGCGTCGCCGGACTGTCCGTTGCTGACGACCGCCCCCGCGGCGGTGCTTGGGGGCCGGCACGGCACCGAACGTAGTGCCGTGCCCGGCCCATTGCGGTGGCGAGCGACGGGCAAGTCACCCCGGCGAGGGCGGACTTGCACCGGATCGGGTGAAGGGCGTTTCCCCGGGGCGGCCCGATGAAGCCACGCCTGACGATTACTCGACGACGAGCTCCACCGGGATGTTGCCGCGCGTCGCGTTCGAGTACGGGCAAACCTGGTGCGTCGCCTCGACCAGCGTGCGTCCCTCCTCCTCGGACAGGTGCCCGGGCAACTCGACGCGGAGCGTCACGGACAGCGAGAAGCCGCCCTCGCCGTTGGCGTGCAGGCCGACCTCGGCGGTGACGGCGGCATCGGCGGCGTCGACCTTCTGTCGCTGCGCGACGAGCCGCATGGCACTGGCGAAACAGGCCGCGTACCCCGCGGCGAACAGTTGCTCGGGGTTGGTGCCGACTCCGGTGCCGCCCAGCTCCTTCTGCAATCCGAGCTGGACGTCCAACTGCCCGTCGGAACTGACCGCGCGACGGTCGCGGCCCGCGGACGTGGCGATGGCGGTGTACATGCTGCTCATGGTGTGGCCCCTCTGGATGATCCGACGGCTCGGCCGGACGGACGTGCGATATAGACAGACAGGTCTGTCTAAGTTGTGGATCCGAGCATAGACAGACCTGTCTGGTAACGTCAACGGAGTGACCACGAAGGAAGAAGTGCGCCGCCGCGAGAGCCCGGCCCGCCGCCGCGTACTCGACACCGCGACCGCGCTCTTCTACGCGGAGGGCGTGCACGCTGTCGGCATCGACCGGATCATCGCCGAGGCCGGGGTTGCCAAGGCGACCTTCTACCACCACTTCCCGGCGAAGGACGCACTCGTGCACGCGTACCTCGACGAGCAGTACCGCGCCCAGCGGGATGCCGTCGCCGCGCTGCGGGACGCCTCGGCCGGCACGGAGCCGCGCGACGTGCTGCTCTCGGTGTTCGACCGGATGGCCGAGATCGGTCGGGAACCGGGCTTCCGCGGCTGCCCGTTCATCAACGCCGCCGCGGAGTTCCCGGACGCGGGGCACCCGGTGCGGCAGTCGGTGCTGGACCACCGCGCGTGGTTCCGCGGCGTGATGGCCGAACTGCTCGCCTCGGCGGGCGACCCGCGGGCGACGGAGACCGCCGAGATACTGATGCTCCTCCGCGACGGCCTGGCCGTCGGCTGCTACCTGGACGACGCCGCGGCGGTCCGCGCAGTCGTACGCCCCGCCCTCGACCGCGTCCTGGCCGACGCGTAGCGGGGCGAGCCGGGCGCCGCCGGCTGCCCGATGCGCCGATCCGGGCGATGCCCCAGCCCCCGCCGCCGCCCGCGGCACGACGCGCGAGCCCGCCGCACATGGAACGTACGGCGGGTTCGCGCGCGTCAGTTGGTTCGAATAAACGTGCGGCGGGTGTCCGGCCTGATGCATGTCGGGGCGATCGTCGGCGGACCTGGGGGTGCCCCGGGGCGGACTCCGGGCCGGGTGCCCCGCGCAGCCGTCACGCCTCGGGCGGCTCGCAGTTCACGTCCAGCAGCTTGAGCGACCGGCTCTTGTCCAAGTCCACGTACGCCGTGAACGCCGCGATCTCCTGGCCCGGGCCCCAGGCCAGGAACACCGTGGCCCACCCGACGCCCGCCGACTGCGCCGTGGTCACGGGGCCGATGTCGATGTCCTCCGGCGCGTTGCGGGTGCACATGATCAGGTCGAAGCCCGGCGGGGCCTCCTCGGCGCGCTGCCTGAGGTCCTCCGACACCAGGTGCTCGCGCTCCCACGCGGTGGGGCCGGTCTTGCCGTAGAAGTGGTGCAGGAACCGGCCGACTTCCTTCGCGGAGTACTGCGGCCCGGGTGTGGCGGAGGCGGAGCCGGACAGGGAGGCGGTCAGCGCACCCGCGCATGCGGCGGCGACCAGCGCGCTGCGGATTCGTCGTCGGGGCATGAAGGATTTCCCCTCTGCAAGTGGGACGTTCCTGGCCTTTCTTGGACGTCCTGGAGTCGGCCCCGGGTTGCTCGGGTCGCTCGAAAGAGTGAAGGCGGGCATATCCAACCGTTCGGTGGAAAGGCCGTTCGCATGCGTACACCCCGTACCGACCGTGCCCTTGCCACTGCTGCCGCCGCCGCGTTCCTGCCCCTGGCCGGCCTTGCCGCCGCCCCGGCGGTCGGCGCCGCGGCCTCGACGCCGGCCACCGCTGCCGCCGCACTGCCGCCGCCGTGCGTCCAGGACGACCTGTCCGTCGAGGCCCGGCAGATCCCGCCCATCGCGCGCGCCGTGGTTCTCGTCCGCGTCGTCAACCAGGGCCCCGCGTGCACCGTGGACCGGTTCCCGACCGTCACCTTCGGCGGGCTCGACGGATCCGCGCGTCCCGAGCCGCCCGCGTCCAGCGCCCGGCACGCGCTCGACCCGGGCGAGGAGGTGTACGCCGCGATCGGCACCGACGACCGCAGCGGCAACACCCGCTACGCGCCCACGCTCACGGTCGCGGCCGACCCCGCGCACATCGGTACGACGTTCTCCGCCCGGGAGATCGGCGCCTCGCCGCGCGGCATCGCGGTCTACGACCCGATCACCACCTGGTGGCACGGCAGCCCCGACGCGGCACTCGCCGCCCTGCCCCGCTGACGCCCGGACCGGCGGTCCCTCCGGGGGCCGCCGGTTGGCACGCGGGGAGGCCCGGCCCGTAGAGTTCCCGTACCGTTCGCGACCTTGTCGGCGGCGAGTCAGGTCGCCTGCCGCTGAGGGCGCATGTCCGACGAGTGGGAATGATCATGGGCGAGACCGACCCCAAAGTCACCGTTGTCGTGCCGACCTACAACGAGCGGGACAACCTCCCGGTCCTGGTCGACATGCTCGCGGGGCTGGGGCTGCCGAACCTGCACGTGCTCGTGGTCGACGACAACTCGCCGGACGGCACCGGCGATGTCGCGGACAAGCTCGCCCGGGAGGCGGACGTCCCGGTCGGCGTGCTGCACCGCACCGAGAAGGACGGGCTCGGCCGCGCGTACGTGGCCGGCATCACGCGCGCGCTCGACGAGGGCGCCGACATCGTGGTCCAGATGGACGCCGACCTCTCGCACCCCTCGTCGGTGGTGCCCACGATGGTCGCCAGGCTCGCGGAGGACTCCGGCGCGGCGGTCGTCCTCGGTTCGCGCTACGTCCGCGGGGGCGAGGTCGCCAGCCAGTGGGCGTGGCACCGCAAGGCCCTCTCCGCGTGGGCGAACCGCTACGTCAACGTGATCCTCCGGCTCGGCGTCAAGGACGCCACGGCCGGGTTCAAGGCCTGGCGGGCGGACACCCTGCGGGCCATCGAGGTCGCGACGATCCGCAGTAACGGCTACGCGTTCCAGGTCGAGATGAACTACCGCACCGTCAAGCAGGGGATGCGCATCGTCGAGGTGCCGATCCGCTTCGAGGAGCGCGCCGACGGTGTGTCGAAGATGAGCCTCGCGGTGCAGTTGGAGTCGGCGCTGATGCCGTGGAAGCTGCGCTTCTGCGGACGCGGGCGCTGAGACGTCCGAGCCCCGCGGCGATGGCATCGCCGCGGGGCTCGGACGGACATGGAGGAACTGCGGGCAAAACGGTGCCCCCGCTGCGACCGGCCTGGTCAGCCGACGTGTTCGGGTGCGGGGACGCCCGCCGTCTGCCGGTCGGTCAGGTGCCGCCGGTCGGTCAGTGACCGTCGACGTTCGCGCAGATGTTGCCGAACGCCGGGTTCAGGACACCGATGACGTTGACGCTGTTGCCGCACACGTTGACCGGCACGTGCACCGGCACCTGCACCAGGTTGCCGGAGATGACGCCCGGCGAGCCGACGGCCGCGCCGTCCGCCTCGGCCTCGGCGCTGGCCGCACCGGCGCCGGCCATGATCAGGGCGGCGCTGCCCGCGGCCAGGATCGTAGCCTTCTTGAACGTGTTCACGTGGTTCTCCGTTCCACCCTCAACACCGCGGGTTCGCGGCGCATACCCTCCCAACGAGCCCGCTCGGGACGGGCAACCGGCGGCCGCCGATCATCACCCGAAAGCGGTGCGCCCGGGGGTCCGGATGCCGTATGCCCGGCGGTGCGGCCTGACGGGGGCAGCCAGGCCGCGCGTCGTCAGGACATGAACCCCACGACCCCCCGACCCTCGCGGGCGCACGCCTCGCGCAGCCATTCCGCGCACTCCTCGATCGCCTCGCGCACCTCGCGGTCCAGCGCGCCCAACTGGTCCTCGGTGACCGCCTCGTACTGCGCGAGTGCCGTGGCGCAGTCCTCCGGCGACCAGACGCCGTGACCGGGAAGGTCGGTGGTCGGCAGCGGCGAGGGCAGCCCGTACCCGAACTCCGAGACCTGCACGGCGTCCACGCCGATCGCCTTCAGCGACTCGTCGACCCGCGCGAGCCAGCCGAACTTGAACGGTGAGAAGTTGTTGCCCCAGATCTGACGGCCGTGGAACGCGCAGATCATGCGGTACGCGTAGCCGTACTGGAACGCGTGCGCGGCGCCGAACGGACCGCCGTCCACGACCGCGGTCAGCGCCTCGTACAGGCTCGGTGCACCCGCCTCGATCTCGCTCGCGAAGTACTCGTCGTCACGGGCCATTTGCTTCTTGAAGCGCCCGCCGATGGCCCGGCGCGTGCGCACGTCCCCCGATCCGATCGCGGCGCGGGGCAGGGTCGGGTCGACGATGAAGACGCTGAGAGAAAGGCTCATGCCGCCCAACCTAGCGAGCGCGCACGACAGTTCGCCCGAGTGCGGAAGCGCGCGCCAAACCCGGTTCGTACACCGCCGCCCGCGCGGGTGACGGTGGCGGCCGCGGCGCCCCTCACCGGCGAGGCGCCGGCGTGGTGCGGCCCGGCACCGGTGTGACGCCCGCGTCAGTCCACGAGGCGCTTGCCGAGGAACGCGCCCGGCTCCTCGCAGTAGAACTCCACGCGAAGGCCGTTGGGGTCTTCGATGTAGATGCTGTCCTCGACGCCGCGGTCCGGCCCGAGGTAGGTCGTCGCGGCGGCGTCCAGCACACCCTTCAGGCGGGCGAAGGAAGCCTCGTCGACCGACAGCGCGAGGTGCTGGATGCCGCCGATCGTCTCGCCGAACGCGGGGTGGTCGTGGCCGGGGAAGTCGAAGAAGCCCAGCAGGTTGCCGCCGCCCACGTCGAAGAAGAAGTGGCTCGACCCCGCGTAGTCGCGGTTCTCCACCAGCTCCACCAGCGGGAAGCCAAGGAACTCCTGGTAGAAGCGGATGGTCTCCTCGACGTCGCGGCAGATGAACGCGGCGTGGTGGATGCCCCGCGCGGGAGTGACCGGGCGGGCGGCCCCGGTGTGCAGGTAGCGGTCCCGCAGGTCGTCGCGCCGCGCTCGCACACGGGCCAGTTCGGGCCCCTCCGGCTGTGGCATCGTGTCCTCCTCAACGCCGACGTCCCGCTGTCCCACACTAGTGCTGCGACCCGCAAGGTTCACCGGCACCTGGTCCGACCGGGCGCGTCCCGGGAATCGCCGGGAGTCCGGGATCGCCGGGAGTCCGGGAATCGCCAGGAGGACGGTATGGAATTCACCGACGTGGTGCGCACCACCGGCGCGGTGCGCCGCTTCACGGACGAGCCGGTGCCCGACGAGACGCTGGCGCGCGTGTTCGACAACGCCCGATTCGCGCCCAGCGGCGGCAACCGGCAGGGCTGGCACGTGGTGCTGGCGCGGTCCGCCGAGGTGCGCGGCCGGTTGCGCGAGCTGTCGCGCGCCGGGTGGGAGGAGTACGCGGCCTACGCCACCGCCGGGCATGTGCCGTTCGCTCCCGGCGAGGACGGGCGCTGGCAGGGCCCGGCCGCGGACGTCGACTTCGCGGCCCCGGCACCGCGCAACAAGTTCGTGGACGAGCTGGAACGGGCGCCGGTCGTTGCGGTGCTGGCCGTCGACCTGCGGCAACTGGCGGTCACCGACGGAGACTTGCCGAGGCAGAGTGTGGTCGGCGGGGCGTCCGTCTACCCGTTCGCGCAGAACATCCTGCTGGCCGCGCGCAACGAGGGGCTGGGCGGGGTGCTCACCACGTTCCTGTGCCGCCGCGAGGCGGAGGTCAAGGAACTGCTGGGTCTGCCGCGGCCGTACGCCGTCGCCGCGATGCTCGCGCTCGGCGTGCCGGACCGCCACCCGCGCAAGCTGTCCCGGCGCGCCGTACCGGAGTTCGTGACGCTGGACCGGTTCGACGGGCCGGGACTGCCCGCACCGGAAGAGTGAGGGGCTGTCAGTCGGATTTCTGCGTACGGGGGTTGCGTTCGTCGGGACGCCCGGCTGCGGGCGGGTCCTCGGCGGCAAGGTCGTCCTTGCGGTCGGCCTCACCGTCGGCCGGGCCGCCGGGGCGCGCTGCGGAGTCGAGGCGCAGCATCGCAGCCTCGTCCGGTCCGCCCGGCTCGGCGCTGTAGACGACCATGCGGACGCCACCCGTTCGGCCGAGCTGCATGACCTCGAAGTCCAGCGTCATGACCCCGGCCTTGGGGTGGTCGAAGGTCTTGCTGCCGCCGCCGCGTTCGAACACCTCGTAGCGTTCCCACAGCTTCGCGAAGTCCGGTGACTTGAGCAGAAGTTCGCCGACGAGTGCGGCCAACTCGGGAGAGTCCGGGTCGGCCCCGGCGACCGCGCGCAGATGCGCGACCGAGGCGGCGACGGTCTCCTCCCACGGCAGGTAGAGCCTGCGTCCCATCGGGTGCAGGAACAGATACCGCGTCAGGTTCCGCTGCTCGGGCGGCAGATCCCACAGGCCAGGGGTCAGCCGGCGCCCGGGCGGGTTGGCGGCGAGCATGAAGTTGACGCGGTTGACCACGTACGCCGGCAGCGGCCGCAGCGCCTCCAGCGCACGCAGCACCGACGCGCGGACGGTCGGTACACCGTCTCCGAGGGCGGCGGCGGGGTCTGCCGGGGCGGTCCGGCCCGACGCGAGGTCGGCCAGTTCGTGGAGTCGGGCGTACGCGTCCTCGCACAGCCGCAGTGCGCGGGCGACCGCGTCGATCACCGCCGGTGACGGGTTGGTCTCCCGGCCGCGCTCCAGCCGCGTGTAGTAGTCGACGCTCACCCCCGCGAGGGTAGCCAGCTCCTCGCGCCGCAGACCGGGGGTGCGCCGGATCCCGGCCCCGGCGGGCAGCCCCACGTCCTCGGGCCGCACGAGAGCGCGGCGGGCCCGCAGGTATCTGCCCAGTTCGGTGCTTTGTGCCATTGGTTCAGTGTCCCAGGCGGGTCGCGCGGGTGGGGGGCCGTGTCGCACCCAGGAACGCCGCGCCCCGGTGGACCGCGGCCTCCCGCGGACGCGGGCGCCGCGAGAGTGTGGAGGCGGCGGGCGGCCAGGCCGCCGGATCCCAGGGGGTGCACGACACCGGACCGCGGACCCGGCGACCGGGAGCCGCCCGCCACTTTCGTCCCTTGCCCCACCGGAGTTCGCGGTTCGCAGTGTGCTTTCCCGCGAGCTCCACAGTCCGTGGTGCGTGGTGTGCAGTCCGTAGCGCGCGGTGCGGCTCCGCATCCCGCAGTCAGCGGTTCACAATGCCGTAGTCATCGCGATGGAGGCCCGTCCATGAAGACCACCGAGCCCACCGCGTCCGCCGGTACCGACGCCGGGGCCGACGCCGCTGCCAAGTCGTCCTCGCCCGTCACGCCGAGTCCGGTCGCCCGGCCGTCGACCGCCCAGTCGGCCTCCCACAAGCAGGCACCGGCGGGTTCCGCGTCGTCGCCGAAGGCGTCGGGACGGGTGCGGGTGCCGTGGCGCCGCGCCCGCGGTACGGGCGGCACCGGGGCGACACGGGCGCCCGACTCGGCCGCCTCCATCGACTCCGCCTCCATCGACTCCGCCTCCATCGACTCCGTCGGGTCCGCCGTCGACGCTTCCGGGGCCGCGTCCCACTCCGCCCGGCGCGGGGCCGACGCCGCCTGCCCCGCGCCCGAGCGGCGGACGACGCCGTACGCCCTGGTTGCGGCCCTGCTCGGCTTCACCGTCATCTCGATCGACGTGTCCGCCGTCAACATCGCCCTGCCCGCGATCGGCTCGTCGCTGCACAGCGGCATGACCGGGCTGCAATGGGTCGTCGACGCGTACACCCTGATGCTCGCGGCGCTCATGCTGTCGGCGGGTGCGCTGTCGGACCGCGCCGGGGCGCGGCGCGCGTACGGGTGGGGTGTTGCCCTGTTCACGCTGGCTTCGCTCGCCTGCGCGCTGGCCCCCGGGATCGGCACGCTGATCGCGGCGCGCGTCGCGCAGGGGGCCGCCGCGGCGATCGTGATCCCGGCGTCGCTGGCGCTGGTCCGGCAGGCGTACGACGAACCCCGGCAGCGGGCCCGGGCGGTCGCGCTGTGGACGGTCGGCGGCTCGGTCGCGATGGCCGCCGGACCGGTGTTGGGCGGCCTGCTGACCGAAGGCCCGGGCTGGCGCGCGGTGTTCCTGCTCAACCTGCCGCTCGGCGCGGTCATCCTCCTGCTGCTGGCCCGCACCGAGCGGTCGGTGCCGCGGCCCGCGCCACTGGACCTCGGCGGGCAGGCTGCCGCCGTCCTCGCGCTCGCGGGGCTGGCGTACGCGGTCATCGAGGGCGGCCACGCGGGTTGGACCGACTCGCGCGTGGCGGTCGCGTTCGCCGTATCGCTGCTGGCCGCCGCGCTGTTCGCGGTGGTCGAGCGGCGGCACCCGGCGCCGATGGTTCCGCTCGGCATGCTGCGGGAGCGTCCCGTCGTACTGCCGCTGGTGTTCGGATTCGCCGTCAATTCGGCGTTCTACGGCGGGATCTTCCTGCTCGGCCTCTACTACCAGAACCTGCGCGGCATGTCGGCGATCGAGGCGGGCCTGATGTTCGTGCCGATGGCCGCGATCATCACCAGCACGAACCTGGTGTCGCCACGGCTCGCGGAACGCGTCGGACGGCGCCCGGTGATCGCCGTGGGCCAGTTCGTCATGGCGGTGGCGATGCTCGCGCTGATCCCGCTGGACGCGACGACGCCGATCTGGCTGGTGCTCGTCCTGCTGGTCCCGCTGGCGATCGGCGGCGCGCTCTCCGTCCCCGCGTTCACCGCGCAGCTCATGGACAGCGTCCCGGCGGAACGCGTCGGCACCGCGACGGGGTTGCTGAACGCCCTGCGCCAGACCGGCGGCGCGCTCGCCGTCGCCGCGTTCGGCGCGATGGCGGTCAGCGCGGACGGCACCGGGTTCTCGTTGCCGGGCATGCGCGCCGCCGCGGTCGCCGAGGCGGTGCTGCTCGCGGCGACGGTGCTCGCGGCCTGGTTGCTGCTGCCGAAGTCCACCCGGAACTGACGCCTTCGGCGAAGCCGCCCTCGGCGAACGGGCGCCCGGTGCGTCCGTTCGCCGTCCGCCGTCCGCCGTCCGCCGTCCGCCATCCGCCGTCCGCCGGGTGCGGGGTGCCCGTCGCCCGTCGCCCGTCGCCCGGAGGTGACGCCGCATCAAGGAGGGCCGGGGCGGCGTGAAGGCGGCGCGTCGGCGGCGGAGTACGAGCGCAGTGTCTCGGGGGCCAACGTGAGGCGCAGGACGTCGCGGCCGTCCGGGAGCGGGGCCGGTGTCGGCACAGCATCGGGGCCGGTCGGCTTCACCGGATCGACGCACTGCTCGGACTTGACGTCCAACACCACGCAGCGGCCCTCGTGTTGCGTGGAGCGGTAGGCGATGCCGTCGACGGGGACCCCGTAGTCCCAGGCGTGCAGCAGGAATTCGGTGACGACCTGGGTGGGGACGTAGTCGATCTCGGCGAAGTCGGGCCGGGCCTCGCGGGCGAGGTCGCCGACGAAGTCCCGCAGGAAGGCCACGCATTGGCTCAGGTGGCCGGACGCGGCATCCAACGGCGAGGGGACCGGTGGAAGTTCGGTGAAGTCCACGATCGTGGCCGGACGACTGACCCGGAACGCGCCGACCGTCAGCGCTGCGTCCGGCACGGCGGAGGCCACCGCCTCGGCGCGGGCCGTGTCCGCGCCGGTGGCGCCGTAGAACATCGGGATCCCGGCGGGGCTCATGCGGTTCGATCGGGTGGACAGGCCCTCGGGCAGCGTCCCGAGGGCGGCGGCCGTGTCGACGCGTTCGTCCGGGTGGTGCCACCGCGCGCGCCACAGCTCGCGGTCGGGGGCGATGGTGCGGATCAGGTCGAGCGAGGCGATGATCCCGCCGATCTCGCGCAGGATGTCCGCGGGCGGGATCTCGCCCCGCCCGAGGCCGGTGCGGTCCGCCGCCTCGGGCAGCTTCCAGAACACGTGCCGGATGCGGTGCCGGATGATGTGGCAGAAGCTCTGCCAACTGGCCATCAGCGCCGCGTCGCGCGACGGCGCGGCGGCGGCCCGGTCCTGCCGGATGTCACCGGACACGCACGGCCACCTCATCCCGGGAAGTCGTGTGACCGCCCGTGTGGGACGGGCGGGCCGGCTCCGGCACCGCGGTCGGCGGCGGCCGGGTGCGGCGACGGTCGGCGTTCGACGGCGACGGAAACCGCGACAGCCGAAATCAGCCTAAATCGCCCGACCCGCCAGGCGGCCGTCCCCTGCCCCGGCGTGTCGCGGGCCTTGACTCCGCATGCGTTTAGCCATTGGCTAATCCTGCCGCCGACCGGCGGTCGCGGCGGCCCCTGCCCGGACCCGCCCACCCGCACCACCCTCGGAGGCCACCCGATGACCACCGTCGCCACCCGGCTGATCGCGCGGCTGCGCGAACTGGGCGTAGAGGACCTGTTCGGCGTGCCCGCCGACTACAACCTCGCGTTCCTGGACGAGGTGTACGCCTCCGAACTCCGCTTCGTCGGCACCTGCAACGAACTGGGCGCCGCCTACGCCGCCGACGGCTACGCCCGACTGCGCGGCGCGGGAGCCGTCCTGACCACCTTCGGCGTCGGCGAGCTGAGCGCCGTCAACGGCATCGGCGGCGCGTACGCCGAATCCGTCCCGGTGGTCGAGATCGTCGGGGCCCCCTCGACCCGTGCCGCGGACGCCCGGCTGCCCATGCACCACACCATGGCGGACGGCGACTTCGGCCGCTTCGAGCGCCTGCACGCCGAGGTGACCTGCGACCGCGTCACCCTCACCGCCGAGCACGCCGCCGAGGAGATGGACCGCGTGCTGCGGTCGTGTTGGGAGCACAAGCGCCCGGTCCGCATCGCGCTGCCGACCGACCTCGTGCACGCCCCGGCGCCCGCCCCCGACGAACCGCTGCTGCCGGAGGTCGCCCCGGTGCCGCCGCACCTGCTTGCCGGGTTCCGCGCCGTGGCGGCGGGGCTGCTGGCCGGCGCCGTCCGTCCCGCCGTCCTCGCCGACCACCTCGCGGAGCGGCACGGCGCGCACGAGGCGTTGGCCGACCTCGTCGCCGCCGGACCGCTGCCCGCCGCGGCGATGAACATGGGCAAGGGCGTCGTGGACGAGAGCGCCCCCACCTTCGCCGGGATGTACGTCGGAGCGGCCAGTGCCCCCGGCACCCGCGCGGTGGTCGAGCAGGCGGACTGCCTCATCACCGTCGGCGTGCTGATCAGCGACGGCAACTCGGGCGGCTTCACGCACGCGTTCCCGGCCGGCCGCACGATCGAGGTCGGAGCGTCCGAGACACGTGTCGGCGACGCGGTCTTCCGCGACCTGCCGATGGCCGAGGCCCTCGCGGTCCTCACGGGCATCGTGCGCGACGCGGCCGTGCGCTTTCCGCTGCCCGAACAGCCCCCGCGTGCCCGGGTGGACGCCGAACCGCACGCGCCGCTGACCCAGGCCGCGCTGGGCGACCGCTTCGCCGCATTCGTCCGGCCCGGGGACGTCGTCGTCGTGGAGCAGGGAACGGCCTTCTTCGGCGTCGTGGACACGCGCATGCCGCCCGGCGTGACCGTGGTGAGCCAGGTGCTGTGGTCCTCGATCGGCTACACGCTGCCCGCCGCCCTCGGCACCTGCGTGGCCGCCCCCGACCGGCGGACCCTGCTGGTGATCGGCGACGGGTCGCTGCAACTCACCGCGCAGGAACTCGGCACGATGGCCCGGGCGGGGGCGGCGCCGGTGGTGCTGGTCCTCAACAACGGCGGCTACACGATCGAGCGAGCGATCCACCCGACGGACGCGCCGTACAACGACATCGCGCCCTGGCGGTACGCCGACCTCCCGGCCGCGTTCGGCGCGGGCGACCGCGCGCTCTCCCGGCGCGTCACCACCGCCGCGCAACTCGACGCCGCCCTCGCGGAAGCCGACCGCAACCCCGACCGCATGGTCCTGATCGAAGCCGTCCTCGGCCCCGAGGACTACCCCGGCCGCCTCGCTGCCATCGCCGCGAAGTACCGCCCCGGGACCGCCGGTCGGACACCCGCCGCGCAGGTACCCGCGGGGACCCGGCGATGACCGACGCCGAGGCACCGGAGCGCCCGCAGCACGCACCGGCTCGGGCCCAGGCCCAGGCCCGGCACAGGAAGGAAACCCCCGTGGCCGAGGACCGGTTCGGCGGTCTCACCGCACTCGCCCGCCCCCTGCTCGCCGACCTCGGCAGGCTGGTGACCGGCCGCGCCGAGCCCGGCGCGGGGCCGCAGAACATCGAGGACGTCCGGGCCCTCGCCCGGAAGCGCTCGTGCGCCCTGCCGTTCAGCTATGTCGACAGTGCCGCCGAGGACTTCACGACGCACCGGGCCAACCTCCGCTCCTTCGAGGAACTGACGCTGCGTCCGAACCTGCTGACGGATGTGCGCGAACGCGACCGCTCGGTCACGCTGTTCGGCCGTACGCTCGCCTCCCCGGTCCTGCTCGCCCCCACCGGCATGCCCGGAATCCAGCACCGGGACGCGGAGTTCGCCGGTGCCGGGGCGGCGCACGCGGCGGGGACGGTGTTCACGGTGAGCATGGCGTCCAGCCACTCGGTCACCGCGATCGCGGAGAAGTGCCCGGGGCCGCTGTGGTTCCAGCTCTACCCGTGGGGGAACGCCGACGACTTCACGCCGTACGTCGAACTCGCCGCCCGCGCGGGCTGCGAGGCCCTGGTCGTCACCCTCGACACCCCGGTCGGCGGCAACCGCGAGGCGGACCGCCGCACCGGGTTCACCATGCCGCCGCGCCTGAGCCGCGACAACGTCGCCGAAGTCGTGCGCCACCCGGTCCGGTTCGGCCGCTGGGTCGCGACCCTGGCCGCCGGTCCGGGGATCCGGATGGGCAACATCGCCGAGACCGGCGTGACCGGCGGCATGAACGCGGTGCACCAGGCGACGCGGTTCGAGGCCAAGTTCGTGCCCGGCTTCTCCGCCGACGAACTGGCCCTGGTGCGGCGGCTGTGGGAGGGCCCGCTGCTGGTCAAGGGCATCACGACCGCCGAGCAGGCGCGCCGCGCGCACGCCGCCGGGGTCGACGGCGTGATCGTCTCCAATCACGGTGGCCGGCAGTTGGACGGCCTGCCCGCCGCGATCCGCGCCCTCCCCGAGGTCGCCGACGCGCTGGACGGCACCGGCGTCGAGGTCCTCATCGACGGCGGGGTGCGGCGCGGCACCGACATCCTGAAGGCCCTGGCGCTGGGCGCGAAAGCGGTCATGGTCGGGCGGCCGTGGGTATGGGGGCTCGCCGCGGGGGGACGCCAAGGGGTCGACGCGGTGTTGCGCATCCTCAACACCGAGATCGAGCGTGACATGGCTCTCATGGGCATTCGCACCCTCTCTGAACTCGGTCGGCATAACGTCAACGTCCCGGCGGCGTGGGCGTATGCGGTGCCGGGCGGGGGCTGAGCGTCCGCGGGCGGTCGCAGCATCGGTCTGGTGCCCGCCGCCGGAGCTTCCGAGAGAACGTCCGAAGAGTATGGAGGAGTAAGCATGCGCGCAGCGCTGTTCCGCGAGCCCGGTCAACCACTGGCCGTGGTCGACGTCGACACCGCCGCCCCCGGGCCGGGCGAGGTCCTGGTGGCGACCGCCGCCGCGGGCCTGTGCCACTCCGACATCCACCTGCTGGACGGCAAGATCCCGATCGCCGCCCCGGCGGTCCTCGGGCACGAGGCCTCCGGCGTGGTCGTGGACGTCGGCCCCGGTGTCACCCGGGTCGTGCCCGGCGACCACGTCATCGCCTGCCTGTCGGCGTTCTGCGGCAAGTGCGCGCTCTGCGTGCGCGGCGAGACGTGGCTGTGTGTGGACAAGCAGGCCATCCAGCGCACCGCCGCCCTGCCGCCGCGGCTCGCGCTGCCGGACGGCACGGCGGTCGGTGCGAACGCGGGTGTCGGCGGCCTGGCCGAGCGCATGCTGCTGCACCAGAACGCGGTCGTCGCCATCACGAAGGACATGCCGCTCGACCTCGCGGCGATCATCGGGTGCGCGGTCACCACGGGCGTGGGCGCCGCGTTCAACACCGCGGACATCCGCGCGGGGGAGACCGTCGCGGTGATCGGCTGCGGCGGCATCGGCCTCAACATCGTCCAGGGCGCGCGCCTGCGCGGGGCCGGGCGCGTCATCGCGGTCGACCTGCTCGCGGTGAAGCGGGACCTCGCGGTGTCGGTCGGTGCGACCGACGCGGCGGAGGGGGACCCGGTCGCGGCGGTCGCCGCGCTCACCGGCGGCCTCGGCGCCGACCACGTCTTCGACGCGGTGGGCAACGCCGCGACGTCGACCCAGGCGCTCGCGATGACGCGGCCGGGCGGGACCATGTACGTGGTCGGCATCGGCGGCATGGGCGCCACCGTCGACATCCCCGGCTACGCGCTGTGGGGACAGGGCAAGTCCGTGCGCGGCGTGCACATGGGCTCGAACAACTTCACCGTCGACATGCCGCGCTACGTCGACCTGTACCTGCAAGGACGCCTGCACCTCGACGAGTTGGTCTCGCGCCGCATCACCCTCGACGAGGTCAACGAGGGGTACGACGCCCTGCGCGGCGGCGAAAGCGCCCGCTCGGTCGTGGTGTTCGCGGAAGAAGGAGCGGGCGCCTAGCGCGTCCCGGGCCGCGCCTGTCCGGTGCCGTGTGCCCTCCCGGCCACGGCACCGGCCGCGCCCGCACGCGGTGTTCGCGTGCGTCCGCCCCGATCACCGTCCCGCGTACGCGAATCCGGGAACGCCCGGCTCGTGTCCGTCATTTCACGGACGCGGCCAGGGCCGTCCCGCGAGGTCCTCGATCGCCGTGTTGAACCGCTGGAGCATCGCGGCAAAAGCGGCGACCTCGCCCGGCGTCCAGTCGGCGAGCACCTTCTCCAGCCCGCCGACCATCTCGTCGCGCTCCGAGGACAGGCGGCGCTGCCCCTCCTCGGTGATCCGGAACTTGCGCGCGATGCCGCCGTCCGAGTCCGGGATGCGTTCAAGAAGACCGTCGGCGAGCATGGCGGCCGTCTTGCGGTTGAGCGTGGAGGCGTCCAGGCCGAATGCCTCGCTGAGCTGCCGAATCGACATGGGGCCTTCGACGCTGATGCGGCTGAGCAGCACATAGCTCGTGGTGTCGAGGTGGCCTTCCTCGCCGCGCGACCGGGCCGACATGTTCGTGTGCCTGCTGAGCAGCATGGTCTCGAACTCGATCAAGTGCGTGGGCTTGTCCATGCGCCTACCGTCTCCCACCGCTCTGCCCGTGCATTTCCCCGCAATGTGCCCGCCGGTTCGACCGACCCTACAAGCCTGTGCAGGACACATGCGATGTGTGCCATACACATGATATGTGTACTGCACGTCATGTGCATGACACACATGACATGTACGGTGCACATCTGCGCGCCCGGAGATCGGAGAGCCCTCGGTGGACAAGCCCCCACAGCCCGACCGGGAGCGCGGCATCGTCGGCGTCCTGGCGTTCGCGGGCATCGTCGCCTCCCTGATGTCGAGCCTGGTGGTGCCGCTCATCGGCGAGCTGCCGCGCATGCTGCACACCACCGCCGCGGACGCGAGCTGGGCGGTCACGGCCACCCTCCTGTCCGCCGCGGTCGCGACGCCGATCTCCGGACGCCTCGGCGACATGTACGGCAAACGCCGCATGCTCCTCGTCTGCACCGTCCCCCTGATCGTGGGCTCGGTGGTCTGCGCCCTCGCCGACTCGCTGGCCCCAATGGTCGTCGGACGCGCCCTCCAGGGTCTCGGCACCGGCATGGTCCCGCTCGGCATCAGCGCGCTGCGCGACCTGCTGCCACCGGAGCGCATGGGCTCCGCCATCGCGCTCATCAGCTCGTCCATGGGCATCGGCGGCGCCCTCGGCTTGCCGCTCGCCGCGGGCGTCGCGGAGAACACGAGCTGGCGCATCCTCTTCTGGGCCGCCGCCGCGCTGAGCGCCCTGGTCGCGGCGCTGATCTGGGCCCGCGTCCCGGACACCCCACCGCGCCGGGACGTCGGACGCTTCGACTTCGTCGGCGGCGTCGGGCTCGGGATCGGGCTGGTCAGCCTGCTCCTCGCCGTCTCCAAGGGCTCGGACTGGGGCTGGGGGAGCACCACGACGACCGGACTGCTGGCCGTGGCCGTCGTCGCGCTGGCCGCGTGGGGATGGTGGGAGCTGCGCACCCGCGACCCGCTCGTCGACCTGCGGGTGGCCGCCCGCCGCCAGGTCCTGCTGACGAACGCGACCTCGGTCGTGCTCGGATTCTCCATGTACGCCCAGGCCCTGATTCTCCCTCAGCTCCTGCAACTGCCCGAATCCACCGGCTACGGCCTCGGCCAGTCGATGCTCGCGATGGGCCTGTGGATGGCCCCCGCCGGGCTCATGATGATGATCCTGTCGCCGGTCGGCGCCCGCCTGTCGGCCGCGCGCGGCCCCAAGACCACGCTCGTCGTCGGCGCCCTGGTCATGGCCCTCGGGTACGGCTCCTCCCTCGTCCTGATGGGCTCGCCGTGGACGGTCATGATCGTCACCTGCATCGTCAACACCGGGATCGGCCTCGGCTACGGCGCCATGCCCGCGCTGATCATGGCGGCGGTCCCGGACACCGAGACCGCGTCGGCGAACGGCTTCAACACCCTGATGCGTGCGGTCGGGACGGCCGTCGCGGCGGCCGTGGTGGGCGTGATCCTGTCGCACATGACGACCGACTTCGGCGGCCACGCGCTGCCGTCCGAGAACGGCTTCCGGGTCGGCATGCTGATCGGCTGCGGCATGGCCCTGCTCGCCGCCGCGATCGCCGGCACCCTGCCGGGACGCGAGGCCCGCGAGCCGGAGGCGTCGCGAACTCCGGCCCCGAGCCGACCCGTCCGCGGCGCCGCGTGACGGCCCCGCACCGGCCTCCGACCACGCCGGCCTCAGTTGCAACGCGCCTGACAGCGGAGCCCCTCACGGCGCAGCGCCTGGTTACGATGCGCTCATGATGAGGTCCGAACGCACGGAGACCGCGTCCGACAGTGAGGGGCCGCTTGCCGGGGTCACCGTGGTGACGCTCGAACAGGCCGTCTCCGCCCCGATGTGCACGCGCACGCTCGGCGACTTCGGGGCGCGGGTCGTCAAGGTGGAGAACCCGAAGGGCGGCGACTTCGCCCGGCACTACGACGACGTCGTGCACGGCCAGGCCGCGCACTTCGTATGGCTCAACCGCGGCAAGGAATCGGTGGCACTCGACCTCAAGGACCCGGCGGGCATGGCGGTCCTGCACCGCCTCCTCGACCGCGCGGACGTCCTGGTCTCCAACCTCGCGCCGGGCGCCACCGGCAAGTTGGGCATCGCCCCGGACGATCTCGCCGCGCGCCACCCGGAGTTGATCGCCGTCGAGGTCGACGGGTACGGGCCCGGCGGGCCGCTGTCGCACAAGCGGGCGTACGACCTCCTCGTCCAGGCCGAGTCGGGCGCCTGCGCGATCACCGGCCACCCCGGCGCCCCGGCCAAGCCCGGTCCGCCGATGGCGGACGTCTGCACCGGCCTCTACGCGGCGATCTCGGTCCTGGCCCTGCTCGCCGGGCGCGGACGCGGCCGGGGCCGGACGGTCGGCCCGGCGGTGTCGGTCAGCATGTTCGACACCATGGCCGAGATGATGGGGTACGCCCTCACCTACACGCGGCACTCGGGCGTCGACCAGGTGCCGATCGGCATGGGCTCGCCCGCGGTCGCGCCGTACGGCGCGTACCGCACGGCCGACGGGCACACGGTCGTCCTCGGCACCACCAACGACCGCGAATGGCAGCGGCTGGCCCGGGAGCTGATCGAGCGTCAGGACCTCGCCGACGACCCGCGCTTCGCGGGCAACGCGGATCGCGTGCGCAGCCGCGGCGAGTTGGACGAGGCCATCGCCGCCTGGTGCGCCCGGCACCCCCTGGAGTACGTGCAGCGGCGCGCCGACGAGGCGGGCATCGGCAACTCCCGCTACAACACGCCCAGCGACGTCGTCGACCACCCGCATCTGGCCGCCCGCGACCGCTGGCGCACCATCGACACCCCCGGCGGCCCGACCCCGGCCCTCCTGCCGCCCCCGGTCCTCGGCGGATTCGAGCAGCCCATGGGCGCCGTCCCGGCCCTCGGCGCGCACACCGGCGCCGTCCTGGCCGAACTCGGCTACACCGCCCAGGAGATCGCGGCGCTGCGGGCGAGCGGATCAGCCCTCTGAGGCACCGTCACCCCGCACCGCCGCCAGCACCACCGGATCGGAACACCCGCGCGCGTAGTGGGCGATGCGCCGCTTGATCTCGCGGCCCAGGACGACGGCGCCGATGCGGTCGGCGAGCGGGGCGAGCCAGCGTGGACGGCAGCCGAAGTTGTAGCGCCACACGGCGAGGGTGCGGTCGGGGCGGCCCTCGACCGGGGTGAACCGCCAGCCGCCGCCCATCTTGGCGAAGAACCACGAGCCCTTGACCATGCGCATGCCGACGTTCGTCGGAGGATGGTACGAGACGTACTCGCTCACCATCCGGAACCCCGCCCGATGCACCGTCAGCGTGCGGACGCCCTTGGCGGGTTCGACCGCCCCGTCCAGAAACCGCTGGCGCCGGATGAACGGATCCCAGCGCTTCCGCACGTCCCCGGTCGTCTGCGACACGGCGAACGCAGTGGCGATGTCGACGGGCACCTCGACCGCGGCTTCGACCAGCGGCACGCCCACCACCCCAACCCGACCGGGAACAACACGACCGTTTCGAGCCATCGTACGGACCGGTCGGGGCAACGGCACGCCCGCGGCCCGCGGCCTGCGGAGCGGGCCGCGGGCACCTCGGGCGCGTCGGCTCACAAACGCGCCCGGACGAGCGGTCCGCCGCCGACCGAGGGGATCTCCCGGGGCGCGGTCCTCACGTACGCGTCCGCACGGGCCGTGGACGCGGGCTTGTCGACGTCGCCGGGGCCTCGTCCGGGTGTCCGTTGCGGAGGACGAGATGCGTGCCCGTGAAGCGGGCGCGCATGCGGCGGTCGTGGGTGACGATCACCAGCGCCCCCGGGTAGTTCGCCAGTGCTTCTTCCAACTCCTCGACGAGGGCGGGGGACAGGTGGTTGGTCGGCTCGTCCAGCAGGAGCAGGTCCACCGGTTCGCTCACCAGTCGGGCGAGTTCGATGCGGCGGTGTTGGCCGTACGAGAGGTCGCCCACCCGCCGGTCGAGGTCCGCCGCGTCGAACAGGCCCAGGGCGAGCAGGGTTTGCGTGTGGTCGTCCGGGTCGCCGTCCCGGCCGAAGGCGAACGCCTGGGCCACGGTCAGGCCGGGCGGCCACGGCGTGCCCTCCTGGCGGAGGTGGCCGACGCGCCCGTGGGTGCGTACCGAGCCGGTGTCGGGCCGGAGTTCGCCTGCGAGGACCCGCACGAGGGTGGTCTTGCCGGCGCCGTTGGGTCCGGTGACCAACAGCCTTTCGCCGGGCCGGATGTGCAGGTCCGGCATGTGCAGCCGCCCGGCGACGCGGACGTCGGTGAGTTGGGCGGCGGTGGGTTGGGCGGCGATCGCTGGTGTGGTCGTCGCCTCGTCGGCTTCGGGGGAGACGGCGATGTCCGCGGTGAGCACGAGCTGTTCGGGCGGCGGTGCGACCGGCGCCCCGGTCAGCCGGGCGACGCGCTCCTTGGCGTTCCGGATCCGGACCATCGCGCCGTGGCCGCGGCCGCGGGCCCGGAACCCGCCGTGGCCGAAGACACTGAGCGGCACCTTGCGCGGAATGGCGTCCAGGCGCGCCACGTTGGACGCGGCGAGCCGCCGGCTCCGGGCGAGTTCGGCCCGCCATTCCTCGTACGCCTGGAGCCGCCGCCTGCGCTCGGCCGCCTTGGCGCGGAGGTAGCCGTCGTAGCCGTCGCCGTGCCGGGCCACCCGGCCGGCGTCGACCTCCAGGATCGCGGTGGTGAGGCGTTCCAGGAACACCCGGTCGTGGCTGACCGCGACCACTGTTCCGCGGTGCGCGCGCAGGAACGACTCCAGCCACGCGACGGCGTCGTCGTCCAGGTCGTTGGTGGGCTCGTCGAGGAGCAGGAGTTCCGGTTGCGAGGCCAGCGTGGCGGCGAGGGCGAGCCGGGCGCGTTCGCCTCCGGAGAGCGTGTCCAGGCGCCGTCCGAAGTCGAGGTGCGGCAGGCCGAGTCCGTGGAGGGCGATGCCCACGCGGGTGTCGGCCTGGTAGCCGCCGCGCGCTTCGTAGCGTTCGATGAGCCGCGCGTAGTCCGCGTACGCCGCCGCGTCGCCCGCCGCGTCGCCCGCCGCGTCGCCCGCCGCGTCGCCCACGGCGTCGTCCTCCGCGTCGTTCATTGCGCCGTCCACTGAGCCGTCCGCCAACCCGCTGTCCGCCAGGCGTGCTTCGGCGCGGCGCATCTGGGCCTCCAGCGCGCGCAGGTCCGCGAGGGCCAGGTCGACGGCGTCCTGGACGGTTGCGTGGTCCGGGAGTTGCATGGTCTGCGGCAGGTAGCCGGTGCCGCCGGGCGCGCACACGGCCAACTCGCCGTTGTCGCAGCGCTCTTGGCCGGCGAGCAGCCGCAGGAGCGTGGATTTGCCGGAGCCGTTGTCGCCGACGACCCCGACCTTTTCGCCGGGCCTGACGGTGAGTGAGACGCGGTCGAGGACGCGGGTGTCGCCGTACCGCTTGGTGACGTCGCGGAGGGTGAGTTGTGAGGTGCGCATGGAAGGTGCCTCCCGTTCCCGGCCGAGCCGATCGATGTGTGCTGGTGTCGACGAGGTGCCTGGGTCCGGGTGAATGGGTCCTGCCTTCGCGAGAGATACGAGACGAGACGAATCGTCTCGTCATGACAGTGTGATTGTGATGCGCGGGAGATGGCTTGTCAAGACGGACCGTCTCGTCTCAAGTGGAGATCATCCGGGGATGCGGCGAGGCCGGGCGGCACGGATCACCAGGAACGGCGCATTGCCCCCCGGTTGGCCGCAGGGCGGGGCCTTGCCCGACACGGATGTCGGCCTCCGCCCGCCCGGTCAGTGCTGGCGGATGACCGCTTCCTGCACGGCATGGGCGACCAGCACCCCGTCGTGGTTGTAGAACTCGCCGATGGCGAAGCCGCGGGCGTCCTGTGCGGTGGGGGACGCCTGCGCGAACAGCAGCCACTCGTCGGCCCGGAACGGGCGGTGGAACCACATGGCGTGGTCGAGTGACGCCATCTGGAGGTTCTGCGGGTCGGTGATGTGCGGGGCCGCGGCGGTGCCGGCCAGGGTGAGGTCCGACATGTACGCCATCGCGCACACGTGCAGCAGCGGGTCGTCCGGCAGCTTCTCGGCGGCCTTCATCCAGACCCGCTGGTGCGGGATGCCGTCCGTGAGGTGCGTGACGGTCTCGGGGTCCTTCGGGACGAACCGCAGGTCCATGACCAGCCGGGTCTGGGAGACCTCGTAGTGGTCGCGTGCGGACCGCGGAAGGCCCTCGTACGGGTCCGGCAGGTCCTCCGGGCGCGGTACGTCCGGCATCGCACGGCGGTGCTCGGGGGTGTCCTCGGGCACCTTGAACGACGCGGACAGCGTGAAGATCGTCTCGCCGTTCTGCACCGCCATCACGCGCCGGGTGGTGAACGAGCGGCCGTCTCGCACCCGGTCGACCAGGTAGATGATCGGCGACGTCGTCCGGCCCGGGCGCAGGAAGTAGGCGTGCAGCGAGTGCACGTGCCGGTCGGAGGTGACGGTGCGCCCGGCCGCGACCAGCGCCTGCGCGGCCACCTGCCCGCCGAAGGCGCGCAGCGGCGCCCCGGCGTGGCAGGTGCCGCGGAAGATGTTCTGTTCGATCTCGTCGAGGCTCAGGAGGTCGACGAAGCTCTCGGCTCGGCCGCCGGCGAACGCGACCGGGCGGTCCTCGGGAAGATCGCTCACCTGGTCATGGTGCCAGATGGAGGGGAACCGGAGCGATGGGCGAGGGACACGAGATTGCTCACGTCGAGATTGCCCACGTACGGCACCCGGCTCGTCCGGTCACGCCCGCACGGCGGACAGGAAGCTCCGTACGATCGGCCCGGCGCTCCCCGACCCCGAGGAGCCGCCCTCGACCACCACGGCCACCGCGATGTCGCCGCGGTAGGCGACCATCCAGCCGTCCGTGCCGTTGCCGACCTCGGCGGTGCCGGTCTTGGCCCCCACTCCGGACATGCCCTGGAACGTGGACGCCGCGGTCCCGTTGGTCGCGCAGGCCCGCATCATGTCCTTGATGCCGGACACCACGTTCTGCGGCAGCGCCTTGCTCGTCCTGTGGACGTCCCCGCCGCGGACCAGGATCGGCTGGTGGAACTTGCCGGTGACGGCCGTGGCGACCACCGAGGCCATCGTCATGGCGTTCATCTGGAGCGAGCCCTGCCCGATCATCTGCGCGGCCTTGTCGGCGTCCCCGCGCGACGGCGGCACCCGGCCGTCCGTGGTGCCGCCCTCGCCGACCTGCCAGGACTCGCTGTTGAGGCCGAAATACTCCGAGGCGAACGTGGACAGCTCGCTGTCGCCGATTTCCGAACGCAGGTTCACAAACGCGGTGTTGCAGGACCGCGCGAAGTCCTGTCGGAAGGTGGCGTTCGGGATCTCGAAGTTGTCGAGGTTGTGGAAGGCCTGGCCCGCGATCGCGGTCTTGGGGCAGGGCACCTTCTTGTCCGGCGTGACGACGCCCTTCTTGAGCAGCAGCGCCGACGACACGATCTTGAACGTCGAGCCCGGCGGCGTCAGCCCCGACATGCCCGGCCCGCGGTTGACCACCGCGACGATCTCGCCGGTGTGGATGTCGAGGGCCACCAGAGCCGCGTTCGAGTTGCCCGAGGTCGCCCGCTCGGCGGCCTCCTGCAACTCGGGCACGTACGTCCGGGACCCGGGGCCCGTGTCGACCGCGGTCGGCGACGCGGACGCCGAGGAGGACGCCGACCCGGAAGGCGTCGCCGACGGCGAGGGCGGCGGCACCGTCGACGGGCTGCTCGTCGCATTCGGCGTCGGGTAGGGCTGGTCCGAGGCGGTCGAAACCGGCGCGCTGCGGTTCGGGCCGCTGCCGTCGTCGACGAGTTGCGAGTATCCGACCAGGCCGCCCACGGCGACCACACCGAACAAGATCAGCCCCAGGAAGGCGCCGAGGAGCTTTCTGGTGTTCGATTCGGCCTGTTGAGACATGCGTGTCACGTCCGTTCCCCCGTTGCGTACGTGCGGCTTCAGCCCCGTACGACAGTTCAGTTGCGCCCAGCGGCGGACGGCGATGCTAGCCCAACGCCGTGACACAACCGATCAGGAGTTGTCACCCGTGACCAGATGGAAATCCGAACTCCGGGAGCGTCACCCGCACCTCACACACCGTCAGCCAACCCGGCGGGCGGAGGACCAAGCGGTCGCCGTGGAGGGCCTGGCGGTCAAGGGTCTTGTCCGAACCCGCTCGGCGAAGTCGGTTCACGACGCGGGATGGTCGGCGTTCGTGGGGATGCCGGAGTGCAAGGCCGCCCGGTACGGACCCACCGTGCCGCGTGACGAAACAGGAACCCACCCGAAGACGCACCGGACAACGGCGCGGCACGCGGGAATCTCCGCCCTTGAGGACAGAGAGGATGTCACCACTCGCTCATGAACGGCGGCTCCGGATTGTGGCCGCGCCAGGACTCGTTCAGGCGGACGAGGCGGGCGGGGGCCGCGATGCCGCGGACGGTGTCGATCCGGCCGTCCGCGAGGTCGAACGTCACCGCCCCGACGACCTTCTCTTCGACCACGAACAGAATCGCCGGGGCGCCGTTGACGAGGGCGTAGTGCGCGGCGGGCGTGCCGCCGGCAAAACGGCGCTTCGCGGCGGTGGGCCGGAAGCCGGCGCGGGCGATGGCGGCGATGCGCCGCGGGGTGTCGTACCGCAGCAGCCTGTCGGTCAGGCCGGCGCCGTCGGAGACCGCGGTCGCGTCGTCCGTCAGCAGCGCGACCAGCCGTTCGGTGCGGCCCGAGGCCGCGGCCGTCAGGAACTCCTCGACGATCTTGCGGGCGGACGCGGGGTCGACCGCGCCGCCGCCCCGACGCGTCGCGGTGACCCGGCGCCGCGCCCGGTGCAGGTGCTGCTGGCTCGCGGCCTCGGTCACGTCCAGGATCCCGGCGATCTCGGCGTGGCTGTACGAGAAGGCCTCGCGCAGCACGTACACGGCCCGTTCCGCCGGGGACAGCCGCTCCATGAGGGTCAGCACCGCCAGCGACACCGATTCGCGCTGCTCGAACGTGTCGGCAGGGCCGAGCATCGGGTCTCCGTCGAGCAGCGGCTCCGGCAGCCAGGCGCCGACCGTGCGTTCGCGGCGCACCTGGGCCGAGCGGAGGCGGTCGAGGCACAGGTTGGTGACGACCTTGGTCAGCCACGCCTCCGGCACCTCGATCCGCCCGCGGTCGGCGGCCTGCCAGCGCAGGAACGCGTCCTGGACGGCGTCCTCGGCATCGGCGGCGGAGCCGAGGAGGCGGTACGCCAGCGCGGCCAGCCGGTTCCGCCCGGCCTCGAACCGGTCGGCGTCGAACCGGTCGGACCCGGGCCGGTCGGACCCGGGCCGGTCGGACCCGGGCCGGTCGGACCCGGACCGATCGGCGCCGAGCCCGTCGGCTGCGTCGCTGTTCACGCGCTTCACCCTAGGCGGCTACGCGACCGCCCGGCCGGCCGACGCGTTCGCCGGAGTGGGGGGGGGGGGGGGGGGGGGGGGGGGGGGTGGGGGGGGGGAGGGGGGG
>NZ_JBPKBH010000010.1:237978-242406 GCF_051388915.1 Yinghuangia sp. YIM S09857
CCGCGGCCGACACACGGCGCCTGCGCTTGGGCAGGCCGAAGGTCGGATTCGCGCTGGCCCACAGGGACCCCTTGATGATGGCCACCTTGATCCGTGCGGCCTTCCGGCCGCCCACGTACTTCGGCTTCGCCTTTGCCTGCTCGTCGACCGGTTGGAGGAGCCCGTCCCTGCGTCCCAGGCTGATGTGGTTGAACAGGTAGACCAGCTTGGTGTGCGGGACCTTGCCGCCGGTCAGGCGTCCGACGAGCGCCTCGATGGCCTGGCGGCCGGTGTACCCGGCCGTACCGCAGGACATCGGCAGCGGCAGGCCGTTGTCGCCGACGGCGTGCACGGCGTCGCCGACCGCGTAGATGTTCGGGTGCGAGACCGAGCGCATGGTGCGGTCGACGACGATCCGGCCCTGCGCGGTGACGTCGATGCCCGCGGCGGCGGCGATGGGGTGGACCGCGAACCCGGCCGTCCACACGGTCGCGTCGGACGCCACGGCGGTGCCGTCCGCGCACAGCACGCGCGTCGCCTCGACGGCTTCGACGGTGGTGTGCTCCAGAACGGTGATGCCGAGCCGTTCGCAGGCGCGGCGCAGGTGGTTTCGCGCGCCGGGGGAGAGCCTGGCGCCGAGTTCGCCGCGGGCGACCAGCGTCACCGACAGGCCGGGACGTGCCTCGGCGATCTCGGTCGAGGTCTCGATGCCGGTCAGCCCGTCGCCGACGACCAGCACCCCGGCACGGTCGTGCTCCTCCAGGGCGTCCAGATGCTCGCGCAGGCGCAGCGCGGCGGGCCGTGAGGCGACGTTGTACGCGTGCTCGGCCACACCGGGGACGCCGTGGTCGTCGGCGCGGCTGCCGAGTGCATAGAACAACGTGTCGTACGCGACCTCGCCGCCCCCGTCGGCGTCCGCCACGGTGACGATCCGCCGGTCGGGGTCGACGGCGGTCACCTGGGCGATCCGCAGCCGGATCCCGGTGCCCGCGAAGATGTCCGTCAGCTTGCGGGGCTCCACCTTGTGGCCGGCCGCCAACTGCTGCATCCGCATCCGCTCGACGAACTCCGGCACAGCGTTGACCACGGTGATCTCGGTGTCCGCCCGGGACAGCCGCCGGGCCAGGATCCCGGCCGCGTAGGCCCCGGAGTACCCGGCCCCGAGAACGACGATGCGGTGCTTCATGACGTGCTCCTGTCTGCTCGCTATGCCCTCTCGCTCCTTGAGCGGGACAGCGCCGCGATTCCTGACAGGAAGGGATGTGACGCAGGTCGCAGTGCGGCAGGATCGGCAGCGGGGCGGTCGGTGCCGCCACCCGGGCCGAAGGGTTCAGGATCGGCTCGGCGCAGCCGAGGACGAGGACGGCCGGACGGGAGCCGCGATGCGGATGCGACGGTACTTGCGCAGGATGCTGGCGGAGGGCGACGCGCTGGGCGAGTTCCACACGCCGATCCCCTGGCCCTCGGTCTGGCTGTTCGCCAAGTTCGCTTATTGCGCCGAGCAGTTCGGCTACCGCTACGCCGGGCTCGCCGGGGACGTCCCCACCGATCTGCGGCCGCCGCTGCACACGTTTTGCCGCGTATCGGACGCCGGCAGCCGTGCCGAGCGCACGATCCGTGACTACCCCCGGGCGCTGCGCGGTGGGCGGATGCCCGGGATGTACCCGTGGCCCGTTCCGTTGGTCGCCCGTGGGCCCGCCCGGCGCGAGGTGCGGCTGTTGCACGCGCGGATCAAGGCCGACTACTACGGCGTGGTGGGGTGGGAGCCGGTACGCGGTCTTGCCGTCAAGGTCTTCGGCGTCGTGATGGCGGCGGTTTTGGTGAGCGGGGGTGTCGGCGAGCCGCTGGTGTTCGTGGCCGCGGGCGGCCTCGCCGCGGCCCTGATCCTGATGATCGTGCTGTCCAAGGTGTTCATGCGCCGGCGCCGCGCGTCCTACCTGCGGCTGCTGGAGCGCGCGGGCGTCGCGTGGCCGCCGCCCCGCGGTCCGGGGCGCGGGGCGTCCCGGCGGGGGAACGGCGCTGGAGCGGCAGTACGGTGACCTCGTGATTCTTGTCGTGTGCACCGGGAACATCTGCCGTTCGCCGATGGTCGAGGCCATGCTGCGCCACCGGCTTGCCGAGGCCGGGCTCGGCGACTGGCCGGTGGCGTCCGCGGGCACCCTCGGGTGGGGCTCGGCACCGATGACCGGCGAGAGCGCGCAGGTGCTGGCGGAGTACGGCGTACCCGCGCACGACCACACGAGCCGGAAGCTGACGGCGGAGATGCTGGACGCCGCCGACGTGGTGCTCGGCATGACGCGCGAGCATATCTGGGGCATTTCGGCGCGCTCGTCCAACGCCGAGCCGCGCGCCTTCGTGCTGGGGGAGTTGGCCCGCCTCGGGGAGAAGACCGGCCCGCGCGGGGATGCGTCGCTGCGCGAGTGGGTCGCCGAGGTCGACGCGCTCCGCGACGTACGGCGAATGGCCCGCGCCGACGACGAGTTGGCGGACCCGCTCGGTGAACCGATCGAGACC
The DNA here is from genome assembly GCF_051388915.1 of Yinghuangia sp. YIM S09857. Classification (NCBI taxonomy): domain Bacteria; kingdom Bacillati; phylum Actinomycetota; class Actinomycetes; order Kitasatosporales; family Streptomycetaceae; genus Yinghuangia; species Yinghuangia sp. YIM S09857. Next base: position 240,472 of record NZ_JBPKBH010000010.1, read on the forward strand.
TACCGCAAACTCGCCGTGCGCGCGGATACGCAGGTACGCAGGCTGGTGGCACTGCTCGCAGGCGGGTAGCGGCGGCGCACCCACGGGTTCCACGTGGGGCCCCAGACCCGGGACACCGCGCGTCCACACGCGCGGTGCTCCGCTTGGTGTTCCGCCGCGACGGGTGTGTCAACACTTGGTCAACAAGCGGCCAACATGGTGCCAAATGCGTTGTTCGTGCCACCGCCCCGCAGCGGTGCCGCGTGTCGAACTGGTCTGCTGTGCGCGGGCGATGCGGCCCCGCAGCCGGCCCGGTGCGCACTTCCGGTACGTGGGCCGACGGCGGGGCGGCTTGATCGCTAACCTGAGGCACCATTGCCGGGCCGACGCGGCCGGGGGCGGCATCCAGTGGCAACGGGGAGGGACACGCGTGTTCGGGATCATCAGGCCGTGCCGGCACCGGTTGACCGACGGGCTGCGCGAGGCGTGGATGGCGCATCTGTGCGGGCTGTGCCTGGCGCTGCGCGACGACCACGGGCACGCGGCGCGCGTGGCCACCAACTACGACGGCCTGATCATCTCGGTCCTCGTCGAGGCCCAGGCGGAACCGGAGAAGGCCGCGTCCGGACGGCGCAAGGCCGGTCCGTGCCCGCTGCGCGGCATGCGCACCGCGCAGGTCGCCAAGGGCGAGGGCGCGCGCCTCGCCGCCGCGGTCTCGCTGGTCCTCGCGTCGGCGAAGATGCGCGACCATGTCGAGGACGGCGACGGGGTGTTCGCCCGCAGGGGCGTCGCGGGCGGCGCGCGCCGAGTGGCGACGCGCTGGGCGCGGCAGGGCGAAGGGACCGGGCACGACGTCGGGTTCGACACCGCGGTGCTCACCGAGGCGGTCGGCAGGCAGGGCGAGATCGAGGCGCTGGCCGGGCCGGGGACATCCGTCCTCGTCGTCACCGAGCCGACCGAGACCGCCACCGCCGCCGCGTTCGCGCACACCGCCGTCCTGGCCGGACGCCCGCGGAACGCCGAGCCGCTCGCCGAGGCAGGCCGCCTCTTCGGCCGCCTCGCCCACCTGCTGGACGCGGTCGAGGACGTGGGGGAGGACCGTGAGTCGGGGGCGTGGAACCCGCTGCTCGCCACCGGGACCGGGCCGGACGAGGCGTACCGGCTCTGCCGCGACGCGGCGCACGGCATCCGCCTCGCGCTGCGCGACGTCGAGTTCGCCGACCAGCGGCTCGTGCACACCCTCCTCGTGCACGAGGTCGACACGGCCGTGGACCGCACCTTCGAGCACGCCGGGTTCCCGGTGAAGCGCTCGCGCGGGCACTCGTGCTCGTCGCACAAGGGCGGGAAGGGGGCGGAGAACCGCTCCGCGCTGCCCGGGACCCGCGAAGGTTCGACGACGGTCGGCACCGACATGCCGACCGGGCCCGACTCGCTCTCCGGAGCCGACCCGGCGACCGGACCCGCGGCGCGGTCCGGGCCCGCGAGCGGCACCGGGCTCGGTGCCGCAATGCCGCTGGACGCCACCGGAGTTGTCAACTCCTGGCCGCAGAGCCCTCCCGGTCACCAGCCGCCGCCCTCCGGCCCCGGCAACCCGTTCGGCCCGCAGCACCCGGGCGACCCGTGGCGCACCCCCCACGGCCCCGGAGGTCCTCCCGGCGGCCCGGGCGGTGGCCGTGGCCCCGGACGCCGCCACAACGCGCTCGTGGCGTGCCTCATCTGGGTCGGCCTGTGCTGCACTTGCCAGGCCTGCTGCCGCGACGAGTTCACCGACCCCTGCACCGGCCAGCAGCGCCAGGGCTGCTGCCAGAACTGCGACTGCGACCCCGGTTGCTGCGAGTGCTGCAACTGCGGTGACTGCTGCGACGGTTGCGACTGCGGGTGCGACTGCGGCTGCTGACGCATCCGCCGCATCCGCTGCACTACGGGTGTTGGGGGGGCCGCCCGACGCTCACATGT
>NZ_JBPKBH010000010.1:242496-254786 GCF_051388915.1 Yinghuangia sp. YIM S09857
GCCCGCCCGACGCTCACATGTCGGGCGCGCCCGCCGCCACCGGCCGGTTCAGTCCCCGCGCGGCTCCATCCGTACGATGACCGACTTCGACGTCGGCGTGTTGCTCACCTCGGCTGTACTGTCCAGCGGCACCAGGACGTTCGTCTCCGGGAAGTACGCCGCCGCGCACCCGCGCGCGGTCGGGTACGCCACCACCCGGAACCCGGGGGCGCGCCGCTCCACGCCGTCCTGCCACTCGCTGACCAGGTCGACCGACTCCTCGTCCGCGACGCCCAGTTCGGCCAGGTCCGCGGGGTGCACGAACACCACGCGGCGCCCTGCCTTGATGCCCCGGTAGCGGTCGTCGAGGCCGTAGATCGTGGTGTTGTACTGGTCGTGCGACCGCACGGTCTGGAGGAGCAGCCGCCCCGGCGGCACCCGCAGCACCTCCAGCGCGTTCACCGTGAAGTTCGCCCTGCCCGTCGCGGTCGGGAACCGTCGCTCGTCGCGCGGCCCGTGTGGCAGGACGAAGCCGCCCGGCACGCGCACCCGCCGGTTGAAGTCAGCGAACCCCGGCACCACCCGCTCGATGCGGTCCCGGATCAGGTCGTAGTCGTCGCGGAACTCCCGCCACGGCACCGCCACCCGGTCGCCGAGCACCCGTTCGGCCAGCCCGCACACGATCGCGACCTCGGAGCGCAGTTCGCGGGACGCCGGGGCGAGCCGCCCCGTCGACGCGTGCACCGCGCTCATGGAGTCCTCGACCGTCACGAACTGCTCGCCGCCCGCCTGCACATCGGCCTCGGTGCGGCCCAGGCACGGCAGGATCAGCGCCCGCCTCCCCGGCACCGCGTGCGAGCGGTTCAGCTTCGTCGACACCTGGACGGTCAGCGCCGTGCCGCGCAGCGCCGCCTCGGTCGCGGCGGTGTCGGGCGTCGCCGACACGAAGTTGCCGCCCACCGCCATGAAGACCTTGACGCGGCCGTCGCGCATCGCCCGGATGGTGTCCACCACGTCGTGTCCGTGCTCGCGCGGCGGCGCGAAGCCGAACTCGGCCTCCAGCGCGTCCAGGAAGGCGGCCGGCGGCTTCTCGTAGATGCCCATGGTCCGGTCGCCCTGCACGTTGCTGTGCCCGCGCACCGGGCACACCCCCGCACCCGGCCGTCCGATATTGCCGCGCAGCAGAAGGAAGTTGACGACCTCGCGGATGGTCGGCACCGAATTGCGGTGCTGCGTCAGACCCATGGCCCAGCACACGATCACGCGCCGGGACTTCAGGACGCGTTCGTGGATGCGTTCGATCTGCGCGCGCGGCAGACCCGTCGCGGCCAGCACGTCGTCCCAGTCGGTGGCGCGTACGTCCGCCGCGAACTCGTCGAACCCGGCGCAGTGCCGGTCGATGAACCCGTGGTCGAGGACGTCGCCCGGCGCGGCGTCCTCCGCCTCCAGGAGCAGCCGGTTCAGCGCCCGGAACAGCGCGAGGTCGCCGTTGACCCGGATCTGCGCGAACTCGTCGGCCAGCGGCGTCCCGTGGCCCGCGATGCCGTTCGGCCGCTGCGGGTTCTTGAACCGCATCAGCCCCGCCTCGGGCAGCGGGTTCACGGCGACGATGTGCGCACCCGCGCGTTTGGCCTTCTCCAGCGCCGACAGCATGCGCGGGTGGTTGGTGCCCGGGTTCTGGCCCACGACCAGGATCAGGTCCGCGTTGTGCAGGTCCTCCAACGAGACGCTGCCCTTGCCGACGCCGATCGTCTCGCCCAGCGCCGAACCGCTCGACTCGTGGCACATGTTCGAGCAGTCGGGCAGGTTGTTGGTGCCGAACGCCCGTACGAACAACTGGTAGGCGAACGCCGCCTCGTTGCTCGTCCGCCCGGACGTGTAGAAGGCCGCCTCGTCCGGCGAGTCCAGCGCGGCGAGTTCCTCGGCGATGATGCCGAACGCCTCGTCCCACCCCACGGGCGCGTAGTGCGAGGCCCCGTCGGCCAGGTACATCGGGTGTGTGAGCCGCCCCTGCTGCCCCAGCCAGTAGTCGGTGCGCCCGGCCAGCGACGCGACCGAGTGCGCCGCGAAGAACTCCGGCGTGACGCGCCGCAGCGTCGCCTCCTCGGCGACGGCCTTGGCGCCGTTCTCGCAGTACTCCCCGATCGGGCTGCGGTGCTCGCCCTCGGGCCACGCGCAGCCCGGGCAGTCGAAGCCGTCCTTCTGGTTCACCTTGAGCAGGGTCAGCGCGCTGCGGCGCACGCCCATCTCGCGCCCGGCGTGCTTCAGGGTGGCCAGGACCGCGGGCACGCCCGCCGCGTACCGCTTCGGGGACCCCACCGTCATGCCGCTGTCGTCGACGTCTCCGACCGGTGGTTTGCCGACCATGTCCTCGCCTGCCTTTCGTGCCGGTGCCGAGTACACGGTACGCCCGCCCCTAACCCGGGCCCAGCATGCGCTCCCCCCGCGAGACGGTGTCCAGGCTCTCGGTCAGCAGGCGTCCCGGGGCGACCCCGAGGTCCAGCGTCAACCTGCTGGTCGTCGCGCGCACCATGGCTGACGAGCCGCTGATGAACACGTCGTGGTCGTGCCAGTTGCCGTAGCGGGCGACGATGTCCGGCAGCGTGCCGCGGGCGCCGTCGAACGAGAGTTCCTCCGACACCGTCGGCACGACGTGCAGCCACGAGTACATCTCCGACATGAGCGCGAGCGAGCGCACGTCGTACAGCTCCGAACTGTGCCGCGCGCCGATGAAGACATACGCCTGATGCGCGAGCTGACGCTGCGCCATGTGCTCCACCAGCGCCTTGATCGGTGCCAACCCGGTGCCGCCCGCGATGCACAGGGCGCGGCGCAGCGACTCGCCGCGCATGACCAGCGCGCCGCGCGCGGGCCCGAGGCGTATGTGGTCGCCGACGCGCGCATGGTGCACGAGGGCCTGGCTGACCCACCCGGCCGGGAGCGCGCGCACGTGCAGTTCGAGCAGGCCGTCCGCGCGCGGGGCGTTGGCTATCGAGTAGTGCCGCCACACGCGCGGCCACCAGGGCGTCTCGACGGTGACGTGCTGGCCGGGGCGGTAGGGGAGGGGTCGGTCGGGGGCCACGGTGATGACGGCGATGTCCGGCGCGCGGTGCTCGTGCGCCACGATGCGCGCGTCCCACCATGGCGGGGACACGGCGGCGTCCTCCTCGGCGGCGTCGATCATGATGCCCGCCGCCCAGCCGTACAGCGCCATCCATGCGTCGCGTGCCGCGGCGCTCCAGCGATCGCCGCAGTAGCGGGCGAGCGCGCCGATCAGCGCCGAGCCGACGGCCGCGTAGTGCTCGGGGAGCACACCGTATTTGCGGTGGTCGCGGCCCAGCTGGCGCAGGAACTCGCGCTGCGCGGCCGGCGCATGGGCGCCGGTGGCGAGGCGCAGCAGGGCGGCGAGGAGGCGGTCCCGTTGCGCGTCCATCATCGGCGGGAACATCGCGCGCAGGTCGGGCCGGTCGACGAACAGCAGCGCGTAGAAGTGCGACACCAGGTCCTCGGCCGCCGGCGCCACGGCGGCCAGGGTCTCCTGGACGAGCCGGGCGTCGCGCGGGACGTCGGCGGACCACGCCTGCGTCTCATTGCTGTTCATATGTCGCACCCGGACAACCTGAGCATGGCGGAACGCACCCTCATGGACTCGGAGCGTGACCGTCCGGGGGCGGGCTGATGCGCGTCGCCGGGCGCCGGTCACGAGGACGGAGCCCCACGAACGTAGGGCGCGCGGGGGTGCGGGAGGCCCGGGTTCGGGCGAAGTGGATCGCGGGGGACAAGCGCGGCGTAACGTGGAGCAGTTGCCTGCGGGGCCGGTGGGGCGCGGGCGGCACCGGGTGGCCGCGGCGCGCCCCCGGGCGTCAGGCCGCGTCGTTCGGTTCGAGGACGAAGACCGGGATCTGCCGGTCGGTCTTCTTCTGGTAGTCGGCGTAGTCGGGGTACGCGGCGACCGCGCGCTCCCACCACACCGCCTTCTCGTCCCCGGTGACCTCGCGCGCCGTCATGTCGCGGCGCTCGGTGCCGTCCTGCAACTCGACCTGGGGGTCGGCGACCACGTTGTGGTACCAGAGCGGGTGCTTCGGCGCGCCGCCCAGCGAGGCCACGGCCGCGTACGTGCCGTTGTGCTCGACGCGCATGACCGGGCTCTTGCGCAGCTTGCCGCTCTTGGCGCCGCGCGTGGTCAGCACGACGACCGGCATGCCCCGCATGGTCGTCCCCTTGGTGCCGCCGGAGCTTTCGTACAGCTCCACCTGGTTGCGCACCCACTTGGTCGGGCTCGGCTCGTACTCGCCGGTGAGCGGCATTCTTTGCGCCCCTTCTGTCGGTGTTTTGCCCGGAGTCCTTGCCGGAGTCCTGTCGGTGTTCCGTAGGTGTTCCGTCGGTGTTCTGTCGGTGCAACAAGGTCTACCACCGGGACCCGGTCAATCCCACGAACCGCTCCGCGCCGCCGCCCGAACGGCGGTGCGGCGCGGATCAGCCCGTCGTCCGGCCGAACTCCGCCGCCACCGCCTGGTTCGCACTCGCCGCCGCCGCCATCGCGTCCGTACCGGCCAGCACCGCCCGCCCGAACTCCACCACGGGACGTTCGGACCACCCGGGCGCTGCCGGGTACGCGTGCCCCGACGCCCGCGCCGCCGCGGCCCCGGCCCGCAGCATCGGGTTGGGCCCGGTGACCGCCTGCTCGGGCACCTCGCGCGGGGACAGGCAGCCCGCAGCCTGGGCCACCCGGGTCCGCCACGGGTCGGTGGCGAGCAGCGCCAGCAGCTCCACCGCCGCCGGGACGTCGCGGCACGTCGACGACACCACGAGAGCGGTCCCCTGCACACCCACCGACCCGGGGGCGTCGGCGGTGCGACCCGGCATCGGGAACGCGTTGAGCTGCTGCGCGAGTCCCGCGTCCGCCTTGAGCGCCGCCGGGTGCAGCGAGGCCGCGCCGATTGCGGACGCCGTCTGCTTGCGCGCGAACAGCTCACCGACCCGGGCGCCGTCCTCGGCCAAGTCCTGGGCCTCCGGGGCGTATTGCTGCATCTGGCGGAAGAACCGCACTCCGTCGATCGACCCCGGGAGGTCGAACGCACCGCGCCAGGAGTCCCCTTCGCGCAGCGCCAGCGCGCCCCCCGATCCCCACATCATCGAGGCGAGCACGTGCCACGAACGGCCCGGCAACCACAGCGGGCGGAACGCGGGGTTGCCCGCGAAGTGCGTGCGCAACTCCCCAAGGCCGTCCACCCATTCCTCGCGGGTGCGCGGGACGGCGACCCCGGCCTCGGCGAACAGCCCTTGGTGGTACAGGACCACGGGTGCGGAGGCGGTGAGCGGCAGCGCCACCGACTTGTCGCCGACCTTGACCGCGCCCCGTATCGCCGGGAGCCAGGAGTCGGTGTCGAAGCGGTCCTGGTACGGCGTCAGATCGGCGATGCGGCCGGCCGCCAGATGGTTCGCCAGCGACAGTATGTCGACCTCGAACACGTCGGGCGCCACGGAGGGGCCGGCGGCGAGGTGGGTGACCAGGACCTGTGCGTAACCGGTCGGCTCCTTCAGCTCCGCAGCGAGTCGCAGGCGTCCATCGGCACCGCGCAACGCCTCGTCCAGTTGCGGGAGCTGATCGGCCGTCAGCGAACCCTGCCGGAACCACACACGCAGGGCCGCGGGCGGCGGCGCGACCGGGGCCGCGGCGGGCGGGGCGGCGACGGGCATGGTGCGTACCGGCTTCTTGCCGCCTCCGCCGTCGCCCAACAGCACCGCGCCGGTCGCCGCCCCGGCGAGCACGGCGGCACCTCCGGCGACCCAGGCGAGGAAGCGGCGCCGCTCGGCGTGCGCGGCCGAACGCTGCTGGGCGGCTTCGGGGTTCGTGGACGCCGTGGTCGGGGACTTGGCGGCCTTTGGGGTGTGGTTCGGGCCGGAGGCGTCGGGGCGTGAGGCGTCGTCCGCCGGGGGCCGACGCGAGCCGTTCGGGGCAGTGGGGCGGGCGTGGTTGCGGTCGTGATCGCGTTCGTGGCCCTGTTCGTGCCCCCGTTCGTCCTTGCGGCCGCGACCGCGTGCGCGGTCCTGGTCGTCGCCGGGACGGGTGGGGCGGCCCGGGCGTTCGTGGCGGTCAGGCCGGTCGGTGGACGGGCGGCGGGGGCCGCGCGGGCCTTCGCGCGGTACGTCGTGCGGCTCGCCGCGCCGTCCGTCCCGCTGCCGTTCGCGCGGTCGGTCATGCTGTCGGTCTTGCGGCCGGTCGTGCCGTCCGTTGCGGTCGCGGCGTACGGCGCCGGCGGGCTTGCCCGGGAGGTCGGTGACGCCGGGCGGCGCCGAGGCGGAGGCGCGGGGTGGCAACGGCTCGTCGTCGTCCACCAGTTCGGCTTCGACGATCTCAGCCTCGATGATCTCGCCTTCGACGGCCTCGTCGGTCGCGCCGTCCCCGATGGTTTCGACGGTGATGACGGGGCCGGTCCGCGGGGGTGGGTCGGAAGCCGCCGATGGACGGGAAGTCGCGGCGGGTTCCGGGGAGTTCGGTTGCCGCACCACGGGCGGCGGTGCGTCCGTGCCCGGGTTCGCCGTCGTGGTCGCGTTCGTGTCGGAGGCCGTGGCCGTCGCGCCGGCGGGCACTTCGGGCTCAGCAGCAGCTTCGGACGCCGAGGGCTGCGCCTCGTCGGGCGCGGTGTTCCTGGCGAATGGCGCGGCGCCGGGCCCGCCGACCTGCCGCTGTGGCGTGGCGGCCGCCACGTCCGACTCGACCGGGGCGGGATCGGAAACACGGTTGGCAGAAGGGGTGTTCGCGGTCTCGCTCGGTTGTTCCCGGACCGCGTCCGGCCGAGGTGGCACGTCCGACTGCGCCGCGCCCGTGACCACCGCGGCGCCGGGGCCGCCGACGACCGCGTCCGCCTCGTTCCGCGGCTGGGGCGCGGGCTGTTGCCGCGTCGTCCTGCGACCGCGGGAGGCGCCGATGCGCGTGGAGGCACCGGGGCCGCGCGGCACCGGCGCCGGGAACCGCCGCTGCGCAGCGGGAGGTTCGGGCGTGCCGGGCGCCTCGCCCCCGCCGACGGGAGTGGCGGCAGGCGTGCCGCTGTCCGCCGGGGCCGCGGCGACGCCGGGCGTGTTCTGGACATGCCGCGCCGCACCCGGGCCGCCGAGCATTTTCGGCTGGGGTACGGGCGGAAGATCCCGATTCGACCCGTGCGACGCGGAACCGTCCGCCGCCACGTCCCCATCCACCGCAACACTTCCGGCAGTTCGGGCGCCCGCCGCCCCATGGGCCATGCCCACGGGAACAGGCTGCACAGGAGCGTCCCGGAACGGCGGCCTCGCGACCGGCCGTCCGGCCTGCTGCGGCGGCACGACGCCGGCCCCCGCCGGCTCGGGCGTCCGGACCGGGGCGGCGGGAGCCGTACGCGGCACCGTCGTCGCCCCCGTCCCCGGCGTCGCCGCGCCGGAGTGCGCCCACACCGTGGCCGCGCGCTGCGCCACCTCCGCCGCGATGTCGTGCGGCAGCCAACCAGGGCCGTCGAGTTCGCTCGCGGTTGCCGCGTGCACCTGGGCCGGGGTCGGCCGGTCCGCCGGCTCCTTGGCCAGGCACGCCGCCGCCAACTCGCGCAGCCAGGACGGGAGTACGCGCAGCTCCGGGATCCCGTACAACACCCGCTCGGTCACCCCGGGTGAAGTGTCGGCGCCGAACGGCCCGTTGCCGGTGGCCGCGTGCACGATGACGCAGCCGAGCGAGAACACGTCGGCCGGGGCGCCGACCAGGCGGCCGTCGAGCTGTTCCGGTGCGCGGAAGCCGGGTGAGGGCAGCACGGTGCCGATGACGACCCCGGCATCAGCGACAGAGGGTCCGTCGGGGCTGCGGGCGACCCCGAGGTCGACCAGTCGCGGTCCGTCCGGGGCGAGCGACACCTGGGTGGGGCCGAGACGTCCGTGCACGAGGCCGACGCCGTGCAGTGCCTCAAGCGCGGAGGCGAGCCCGGAGGCGAGGGTGCGGACCGAACGCGGCGGCAGCGGGCCGTACTTCGCGACGGCCTCGCCGACGCCCGGCCCCGGGGTGTAGGCGGTGGCGAGCCACAGCACCGGCCCGTCCGTACAGGCGTCGAGGACCGGCACGGTGTAGGGGGACGCGACGCGCTCGGCCGATGCGACGTCGTGCGCGAAGCGCGTGCGGAACGCCGGGTCCCGCGCGGGTATGGGGCGTACGGCCTTCAGTACGATCGGGTGGCCTTCGGGGGTCGCGGCCAGGAAGACCTGGGCGGTGGCGCCTTCCCCGAGCACGGCCACCAGCCGGTGGCCGCCGATCTGCCGCGGATCGTCCTTGTGCAGCGGCCGCATCGCACTCCCTCACTCGGCCCGGGCGGCGGCGCCGCACGCCGTTGCCCACACGGGCCTCCTTGTGGGAACGGTGGTCAGCCCCAGGCCGAGATGTCCGCCCCACCGGACGGGCACGCAGTCTGCCAGAAGTCGGGCGGCCGTTTCGCCGCGCCATCGGCCGACGCCAGGTCAACGGCTGTTGACGGTCCGTCGTACGGGCCGGTAGCTCCGCTCACCGGTGCGCGTGGCCGGTACGGCGCCCGCGCGGTATCCGCACGAACTCCCGGCGGTGTCACGGCACGCACACGCCGCGACACCGCCCGGGACGGATGTGCCCGGCGTCACGCGCGGGGAGGAACGGCACATCCGTCCGAATTCAGCGGGCTCTGGGCAGCCCGAGCCGGTGCTCGGCGATGTTGTTGCGCTGGATCTCGCTCGTGCCGCCGTAAATGGTGGTCACCGGCGCGTCGCGGGCCGCGAGGTCCACGAACCCCCAGTCCTCGCCCGCCCCGTGCGTGGGCGAGAGCAGCCCGACCGTGCCCGCCATTTCCTGACAGGCCTCCGCGGCACGGTTGTACGCCTCGCTCGCGAACAGCTTCGCGACCGAGCCCTCGGTGGTCGGCAGCCTGCCCTGGCTGGCGAGCAGCGCCGGGCGTACCGCGAGCAGCGCGGTGATCTCGTTGTCGACCGCGATGCGCGCGAGGCGCCGCCGTACTCCGGGATCGTCGATCAGCCGGGTGCCGTCGGAGCGTTCGGCGGTGCGAGCCCAGGCGGCGAAGCGGCGCAGCAGCGTGACGCCCTGGTTCATGTTGCCGAACACGCCGCGCTCGTAGGCGAGTGCGACCTTCATGACGTCCCAGCCGCCGTTCACCTCGCCGAGCCGCCAGCGGTCGGGGACGTGCACGTCGGTGAAGTAGGTGATGTTGGTGCGGTCGCCGCCCATCGTCTCGACGGCCTGGAAGTCGATGCCCGGCAGGTCCATCGGCAGCAGGAACATCGTGAGGCCGCGGTGCTTGGCGAGGTCCGGGTCGGTGCGTGTGAGCAGGATGACGTAACCGGACTCGTGCACGAGCGTGGTGAACATCTTCTGCCCGTTGACCAGCCACACGGGTTCGTCGCCGGGGTGGCCGGGGACGATCTCGGCGCGCGTCGCCGCCGCGGCCACGTCGGAGCCGGAACCGGGCTCGGAGTAGCCGAGCGCCGCGATGGCCTCGCCGCTGTGGAAGCGCGGCAGCACCTCGCTGATGTGGAACTCGCTGCCGATCTGCTCGATGATCCCGGCCACCAGCATGGCGTTGGCGAGCCCGTAGAAGGGGGCTCCGGCCAGGCCCATCTCGTCGAACAGCACGTAGAGTTCGAGCGGATCGCGCCCGGTCTCCCGGCCAGCGCCGGCCATACCCTCGGCGATGATGCCGGTGGCGGCAAGGGCGCGGTGGAACTCCCAGTCGTGGAAGGTGCCGGTGCGGTGGGCGCGTTCGACCATCTCGGGGGTGAGGTGGTCGGCGATGAAGCGGCGGATCGAGGCGCGGAACTCCTCGACGGACGGCTTGGGTGCGAAGTCCATCAGTGCGTCTCCTCCGTGCCCGCCCCGTCGCCGACCGGTCCGAACAGCCGGTCCGCCAGTGCCAGATACTCCTCGTCGGGGTCCCCGAGCACGAGCGGCCAGCCGCGCGCCCGCCGGTAGTGCAGTTGGATGTCGTATTCGAGCGTCACGCCATAACCGCCGTGGTAGTGCAGGGCGCGGTACGTCGTGTTCCGCGCCACATCCGTCGCCGCCAGGAACGCCATGGACGTCAGGCGCGCCGCCTCTTCCGCGTCGCCCTCGTCGTCGGTCCACGCCGCACGCGCGGTGAGCAGGCCCACGCCGTCCAACGGCGCGACCAGGTCCGCGAGCCCCTGCTGCACGGCCTGGAAGGCGGCGATGGGACGGTCGAACTGGCGGCGTTCGAGGGTGTACGCGATGCCCACCTCCAGGGCCCGCGTCGCCAGGCCGCCGAGCGCGGCGGCGATGCAGAGCTGCCAGTCGGTGCGCATGCGCGCGTGCAGGGCGTGCGCCTCGGCGCCGCTCGCCAGCACGATGCGCTCGGCGACCGCGTCGCCGCGCAGCGGCCGGTCCGCGAGCGGGGCGCACGCGTGGTTCGGGGGAGCGGTCATCGGGGCGTCCGAGCGCACCGCCACCAGGTCGTCGCCGTCGAGGCCCACGACCGCGTCCGCGACGGCCCCGCCGGGCACCAGCCGCGCCACGCCGTCGACCGCGGGGTGCAGCGCGGGCACCGCGACGAGGTCGCCTTCGACGGCCTCCGCGAACCACCCGGCACCGGCTCCCGCGGCGGTACGCGCCAACGTGCGCGTGGCCGCGATGTGCTCCGCGAGCGGCACCGGCGCGAGCGCCTTGCCGGCCTCGCCCATCAGCAAGACGAGGTCGACCGCGGTCGCCCCGCCGCCGCCCAGCTTCTCCGGTACGCCCATGCCCGGCGCACCCGTCTCGCGCAGCCGGGCCCACAGTGCGGGGGCGTGCCCCAGGGGTTCGGCGTCCCGTACGACCGCTGTGGGACAGCGGTCCGCGAAGAACCTCGCGAAGGCGTCCCGGACCGTCTTCTGGTCCTTCGTCAGTTCCAAGTCCACTTTGGCACCGTAGCTGCCGCCCCCATCGATTGACACGGTCAAACAGGCCGTGACGTGCGCCGCATCGGCGTGCCAAGATCTCGATCTCGTGACATTACTCGTCGGTAGGTGACCGCGTGCGCCGCGGCTGACAAGATCGACAGGCGAGTGACAATCCGGAGAAACAGCACTCACGCGGAGTGCCGGATCCGGTCGGCGACCCCGGCCCGGTCCGCTCGGCCCCGGTGGGTGAAGGGAGATCGGCTGTGCGTACGTTCCGCCGTGTGGCGTTGGCACTGGTGCTTCTGCTGGGGATCGGCTTGATCGTCTTCCCCTTGGCTGACGGCATGCCCAAGAAGACCCAGGGCGTCGACAACGTCCAGGACACCTTCCGCGACGCGATGTCCAAGGAGGGGCTCAAGATCAGCCGCGAGGACCTGGTCACGATGCAGCTCATGCTGAAGCAGTTGCAGGGCGAGACCCTGCCGGCGCTCGGCGCGCGCATCGGCATGAACCCCGACCAGACGAAGGCGTTCCTCGGCGCGCGCTTCGACAAGGTCGGCACGGGGCTGGAGCAGGTCGACGAGATCATGCCGCGCTTCGACCACCTCGTATTGGTGATGGAGCAGCAGGGCGCGAATTTCCGTGAGGCCGACGAGATTCCCACCTCGCACCTGCCGAACACGGCGGTGACCTACCTGTTCCTGGTTCCCGGCGTCATCCTCACGGTGGTGGGTGCCGCGGGCCTCTTCTTCTCGTTCCGCCGCCCCGGCCGCTCGGTGGTCCCGACGATCGCGCTCGGCGTCGCCGTCGCGATGGGCGCGCTGATCGTGGTCGGCACGCTGGTCACCGACCAGATCGGCAAGACGCAGTCCGCGGAGAAGATGTTCGACGCCTTCCGCCCGACGTTCACGGACCAGGGCTACGAGCGGGCGCGCACCGACCTGGACGTGCTGGAGGGCATGGCCACGCAGATGCAGACCGAGGTCATCCCGTTCCTGGCGCAGACCGCCGGGCAGTCCCCGGAGCAGTACACCGCGGGCCTCGCGTCGCAGTACCAGGACCTCGGCAAGGGCCTCGTGCAACTGCCGCGCATCCTGGGCCGCTTCGACGGCATGGTCGAGGACATCGGCGCCAACATCGAGAGCTTCAAGGACGCCGACAGCATCCCGAACGCGGACACGCCGGTCAGCCAGGTGCCGTGGTACCTGATGATCCCGGGCATCGGCCTCATCGTGATCGCCGGTGCGGCGCTCCTCCCGCTCGGCCGCCGCGACGGTGGAGCCCCCTCGGCCCCGCCGTCCGCGGGCACCCCCGCCGGCGCCTCTCCGGTGGGCTCGTCCCCGCGCGCCTGACCCCCTGTAAGCGGCGCTGAGCGCCCCGTACAGCCCCTGGCACCACCGCTCCCGAACCGGGGGGCCCCG
>NZ_JBPKBH010000010.1:254911-300306 GCF_051388915.1 Yinghuangia sp. YIM S09857
CCCGGCCGCGTTGTGCGGCCCCGGCCGTCGCCATGCTCCCCGGGTACCGCCCCGAGAACGGCGAGCCCCCGCGCGACCGCCCCCCGCCCGAGCCCGCCGTGCCCCGTCGCCCGGCCCGTGCCCGACCCGGCCCCTCGCCCGGCCCCGCCCGGCCCCGGTCCCTCGCCCGGCCCGTGTCCGACCCCGGTCCCTCGCCCGGCCCGTTCCCGGCCCGGCCCCTCCTGGCTGCCGCGGGGGAGTCGCCCCGCCCCTCGCCTCGCCCGACCCGTGGTCGCCCCTCGCCCGGCCCGTGCCCGCCCTCGCCCGTGTCCGACCCGGCCACTCGCCTGACCCGTGCCCGACCCGGCCATTCCTGGCTGCCGCGAGGGCCGTCGCCCCGCCCCGAGAAGGCCCACGCGGCGGGCACGCGACCGGAGTTCGGCCGTCGGCGAGCCGATCGTGTCCGCCCGACCCGCCGACACCCCTCGGCCGATGGCAACCCCCTCCTGCCGTCCCGGGGCGATCCGGCCCGTCTGTCCGTCGAGCCTCGTTCTGCCGGGTGTCGCGACTACGTCCTGTAGGCACTAGGCGGTGGCCGATCGTCGCCGGGTGGACAGCGCTTGCGTGTGCCGCGATGGGCGGGTGTGACGCAGGACACGATCTACAAAACGGAAATGTCGCTTGAAATCATGCCGCTTTGCCGCGTGCACCCTTACGATGCACGTGCATCCGAGGCATGCAGTTGCATAAATCGAGACTGCACGTGCATCTGGTCTTGCACACGCCGTGAGCATCGACATAATGAACAGGGTGCACGCGCGATCGGTAAGCGCGCGGATACGCGTCGTCGGGCCGGTTCGATTCGCGGGAGGCAAGACGGTGGTCGCAACGCCCCACCGCTGCATCGGAGCGGGCCCGGTGCGCTTACGAGAGGCGCGGGGGTCGCGCCGAGGTCGGCTGCCCGCCCGGAGGTGCGCATGACCGCCGTCAGCGCCGCGGGATTCTCCGTGGCCACCCTTTTCCGCATGGACATGCCGGGTGGGGACTCCCCGGCGTCCGAAGGCGGAGCCGTCACCGACATCGCCGTGCGGGCCCTCGGCCCGCGCCGCGAATCGGTCAAGGCGGCGCGAGATTTCGCCGCGGACACGCTGGCACGCTGGGGAGCCGCCCAGTTGTCCGACGATCTCGCGCTCGTGGTGTCCGAACTGGTCACCAACGCCTTGTGCCACGGTGTCGAAGGCGGGCCCGGCGGCGGGGAAGACCCCGGCGCCGGCACCGCCGGGCACCCGGTGCAACTGGCCATGCTGCGCAAGGGGACCCGTGTGATGTGCGCGGTCCAGGACCCCGGTCCCGGACTGCCCGCCCCTCGGGATCCGGGCGACGGCGCGGAGACCGGGCGCGGCCTGCATATCGTCGAATGCTTCAGCAGTTCATGGGGCTGGTTTCCGTTGACCGGAGTCGCCGGACGGACCGGGAAAGTGGTCTGGGCGATGTTCCGGATACCCGGCCAATAGCCCGGGAAATTTGACGCCACTTACGGAAGTACGGCAACCCGCCGTGCTTCCTGTGCGTATACGGGTGATCGCGATCGGCGTTCACTGTGCTATTTCTCATTCCCCGTTCCGGAAACGCGGCAGATGCCCCGTGGCACTGCGCGCCGGAATGTCCGGAATTTTCCGCCCGGCTTGGGCGATTTGCTGTCCCATGATCGTTGTGAACGATTTCCGCCGCATCGTGCGGTCATTTCTTAAGCCATTCTTAGGCGTGCCCTGTAATGCTTCTTATAGGGCCTCCCGAGCTTGTGTGGTGATGTGTGGGCGTGCGCTATCATCACTTCCGTACGCTGCATTTGCATGGTCAGATGCACGTGCAGATACAAGTGGCAGGGACACGGCGAACGGTGCCGGGAACGGCGGGAGCCTCCCGTACGCCCCGACTCCGGGCGCGACGAACGGCACAGGTCGTACCACCGGGGGTGGGCAATCGTCGCCGGTTCGCCCGGCAAGAGGTCCAGGAGACATGTCATGCACGGAACGCACAACGGGATGCCGGCCGGGTCTCTGCACGGGGTTACGTGGCAGAAGAGCAGGCGCAGCAACTCGCAGGGCAACTGCGTCGAGATGGCCGCGTTGCCCGACGGAGACATAGCCGTGCGCAACTCGCGGTACCCGGAAGGTCCCGCCCTCATCTACACCCGCGCCGAGATCGTCGCCCTCATCCTGGGCGCGAAGGACGGCGACTTCGACAACCTCATCGCCTGACCGCGCCCGGGGCCGCAGCCGCAGCACGGGCGCGCGTCCGCGCGGCGGGGTGAGGGAACCGCAAGCCAGACGGCAAAGCAGACGGGCCGCACCGGGTGACCGGTGCGGCCCGTTCTGTCAGGTCTCCTTGAGGATCCTGGCGAGCAGGTCCACACTTCGGTCCGGCGGCAGGCCGTCGACGCTGAGCCGTTCCATGACCTCGGTGTACTGGTCGACGTCGTCGCGCTTGTCGAGGTACAGCGCGCTGGTCAGCTGCTCCAGGTAGACGACGTCCGGCAGGTCCGGCTCCGGGAAGCGCAGCAGCGTGAACGGCCCGCCCTCGGCCGCGTGCGCGCCGAAGCGGAACGGCATGACCTGGATCGTCACGTGTGGATGCGCCGCGGCGTCGATCAGATGCTGGATCTGACCGCGCATCACATCGCGGCCCCCTATGGGACGGCGCAGCGCGGCCTCGTCGAGCACCGCCCAGAGCCGGGGCGGCCGGACGCGGTCCAGGATCGCCTGGCGCTGCGTGCGAAGGCCCACGCGGCGCTCCACCTCAGGGGCCGAGGCGTTCGGCTGGCCGGCCACGATGACCGCCCGCGCGTAGTCAGCCGTCTGCAACAGGCCCGGGACGAATTGCACTTCGTAGGTGCGGATGACCGAAGCCGCCTCTTCGAGGCCGACATACACCTGGAACCAGCTCGGCAGGATGTCGCCGTAACTGTGCCACCAGCCCGTGGCGTTCGCCTCCCGGGTAAGGTTCAGCAGAGCCTCGCGTTCCGTCTCGTCGGTAACGCCGTACATCGTCAGCAGGTCCGCGACGTCGCGGTCTTTGAAGCTGACACGGCCCAGCTCCATTCGACTGATCTTCGATTCGGAGGCCCGGATCTCGTAGCCCGCGTCCTCCCGCGAAATGCCTTGGGCCTCGCGGAGACGGCGGAGTTGGGAGCCGAGGAGAATACGGCGAACCGTCGAGCCGCTCCCCGGCTGCGCTGTGGGCATACGTCCTACCTCCGGCAGAATGGACCAGCGCATAGTATGACAGCGCCATCTCGCGTGTCCCCGAAACGCGGGATCAACGGTTGCTTCACGCCATCTTGCTACGTACCGCGATCACCGTGAAGGATCATCGACCTGACGGTGTGTCGGACCCTGGACACGCGGTGTCGGATAGTGAGACCCGCGAAGGCGCCCGAAGGTTGTGCCGCCGCACCCGGCAACAGCCCCGCCAAGCCACCCCACCGCCTCACCACGATCCCCCAACCCCGGGCCCGTGTACGGCGTGTCGGACCTTCGCCGTACGTTGCGGGCATGTCGTCCAGCGTTCATTCTTTCACGTATCTGCGCTCGTCCGCACTTCTCGCCGGTGAGGGCGCACCGCGGCTCTCTTTGGAGACGTCCGGCGGGCTGACTTCGCACGGACTCTCCCCGTTTCCGCGCTTCTTCGCCGGATTTCTCACCGCGCCCGAGGCCGCGGCCGGCGGACTTCTCGCGGTCGCCGACGTCGCCGCGACGCGCTACCACCAGCCGCAGAACCGCGCTTGGCTCGATCCGGTGGTCACCGGCAACGGAGACCGGCTGCGTTTCGAGTCGTTCAGCGGCTGCGGCGGCGTGTACGCGCGCCTCGACGTCCTGCCCGACGGCATCGACGGCGAAATGCTCGGCACCGGAACGACGAACGTCGATGTGAACGCCCCGCTGCGGGAGGCCCTGACGATGGTCGGCGGCTCCGACCCGCTGCACATGGCCGTCGGCCCGGAGGACGTCACCGTCACCACCTTCGACGGCCCCATCGTGGAGAAGAAGGTCCCGCTGCCCGACCGCTGGCTGCGCGGCTTCGCCGAAGTGCAGGTGCTGGCCTCGCGCTTCGACCTGCGCGCCGAGCTCACCGCCGTGGAGGCGGTGCGCTTCCTGCGCGCGCTGCCCAAGAACAACCGTCAGGTGCTGTGGGTGCGCCCGGTCGGCCGTACGCTGCGGGCGGCGCCCGGCCCGTCCGCCGGAGCGGTGTGCCTGGCCGGCCCCGACCGCCTGCGCGCCCTCGCCCGCATCCTCCGGCACGCCAAGGCACTTCGCGTGTACGGGCCCTCCGTGACGCCCGCGAGCCCCGCCGTCGCGTCCGCGTGGGAGGTCGAACTCCCGGGCATGCGGCTGACGCTGACGGTCTCCCCGGACGCCGCCCGCGGTTTCTCCGGCGAGGGCGCGGTGCTCGACGCCCTGGCCACCGACCAGGCGGCCGAGGACGCCGACCTGGTGTCGGCGCTGCTCGCCTGGGAACCGCGCGTCGAGGTCGGCGACCTGGCACGGGACGCCGGGATCGACGCCGAACGGGTACGTGCCGCGCTCGTGCGGCTCGGGACCTCCGGCAGGATCGGCTACGACGTCGCGGAGGCCGCGTACTTCCACCGCGAACTCCCGTACGACACAGGGCGCGCCGAGCGCATGAACCCGCGGCTCCGGGACGCGCACGCGCTCGTCGACGGCGGGTCGGTGTCCGTCGACGGCGACAAGGCCCAGGTGCGCAGCGGGGAGACGACGTACCACGTGCGTACCGCGGGGGACGGCACGTGCACGTGTGAGTGGTGGGCGAAACACCGTGGCGGGCGTGGTCCCTGCAAGCATGTGCTGGCGACCCAGATCGCCGCCCGGCGGGCATCGGGCGGCGGCAGGGCCCCAGGTGACGGCACCGCGGCGGCGACCGCGACGACGGGAACGGAGGCGGCTCGGTGACGGCTCCCACGTGGTCGGACGTACAGGCGCAGCTCAGGCGCAAAGGCGGGCGGCAGTCGCTCCCGGGCCTTTTCGAAGGGCTGAGTGAGAGCGAACGTCGCACGCTCGTCCCGGAGTTGAAGGACGCGGTCAAGAGCCGCAGCAACCACTGGGGCAACGAATCGGTGGTGGTACCGCTGCGGGTCGCCGGTGCCGCGTGCATCGGCGGCGCCGCCGGAGTCAGCCAGTGGCTGGCCCGGCGGGACCTCCAACTGGGCTGGAAGGCCTCGCCAAACGAGGAAGTCGTCACCGTCCTGATGCAGCGCAGTCCCGAGTGGATCCCCGAGATCGCCGAGCGGCTGTCGGCGCGCCTCAGCGGCGAATGGTGGTCCGGCGACTGGGACCTGGTGGACCGGCTGGTGCGCGTCTCCGGCGCCGAGCCGCCGACCGCCGAGCGTTACACGCTGGGCTGGTTCGACAACCACACGCGGCAACAAGGCCGTCGCCCGCAGCACTTGGTGCAGTCCCTGCACGCCGACCCGCTGGCGCCCGTCATGCTGATGCGGCTCTTCGACGTGGAGCAGATCGGCCGCGCGGTCGCCGACAACGAGGGATGGCGGGACAGTTCGCCGGAGCGGACGTGGACGCACGCCTTCCGGAGCCTGGCCGACTCCGGCTTCATCGACCGCGAAGCCGTCCTGAACGCCTGCCTGTCCCGCCTCCTGCGCGGCGTCCAGCCGCCGGACGCCCGGGGATTCGTCTGTCTCTACGAGGCATTGGAGTCGACCGAGGACGAGCAGGCCGCGCGCACCACCACCTACCTGCGCCTGCTGCCCGACGGGCCCTCGGCCGCCGTCGCGGTCGTCCAGCCGACGCTGCGCGCCCTGGACGAGGCCGGGCGGCTCACCGGCGAGCAGGTGGCCGAGGCCACCCGTGCGGTGCTGTTCCGGCCCGAGAAGAAGTACGTGCGGGCCCAGTTCACGTGGCTCGACAAGGCCGTGCGCCGCCACCCCGACCACGCCGCCGACCTCCTGGCCGCCGCGGCGACGGTCTTCACGCAGGACGCGTCCGATCTCCACGACCGCGCCCTCAAGTCCATCGCCAGGTTCCTGCCGAAGCTGACCGTGCCGCAGAGCCTCGCGGTGCGCGCCGAACTGCGAGTGGCACTCGACTACCTTGTCGAGCCCGGTCTCGGGGTGGCCGCCAGGCTGCTCGGCGAGGAGGCCGCACCCGCCGTTCCCGCGGCCGGGCCGGAGCTCCCGCCGTGCATGCCGCGCGAACTCCCCCCGCCCATCGCGTCGATCGACGAACTCGCGGAGGAACTCAACGCGTTCCTCGCCACGCGCCGCAACTCGTGGTCGAGTCGGACACCGCCCACCGACCCGCTCGCCGTGGAGCGTCTCGTCGAAGCCCTGCTCCGGGAGTCCGCCCGCGACCGGCAGGCCCTCGCGGACGGCCTGCGGCCGGTCGTGGAACGGTCGTTGGAGGCCGGACGCATGACCGTGTACGGCGCGGACGTGCGGGACGCCTACACAGCCGTCGCCGCGATGGCCACCGCGAGCATCGGCAAGGGAGGCGGGCAACAGGGCTGGTTCCGAAGTCTGTTCGGCAAGGGCGAGGGCGGCACGCAGAAGCCTGACAAGGGCACGCCGGGGCCGCAGCACGCCGTGGTCATCCGCCTGCACGAGGTCGCACAGCGCCTTCGCGTCCCGAGCAGCGGGCCATACCTCGCCCGGCCGGTGACGGCGACCGGCTACGTCGACCCCGCCGAACTCGTCCATGGCCTTGAGGCGTGGGAGGCCGCAGGGCGCACGCCGTGGGCCTGCGACCTGGAGCAGGCACTGCTGCGCCTGCCCCGCGAGATCGACGCGGACACGGTTGCCCGGGCCGGGAAGCTCGGTTCGCCTGCGGGCGAGTGGGCGGCCCGGGTGATGGCCGAGGGCGGCATGCCGGCGCCCGAGGTGACGACGTGGCAGGGCAGCCGCGTACAGCCCCTGCACTGGTGGCAGGAGTCGGGGGCCGGACAGCCCACGCACCACTACCGCTTGGCGGCGATCGGTCCCACGCCCAAGGTCTTCGCCGACAGCAACATGGCACGGCTTCTGTGTGACCTGCCTGAGGGCAGCGGCCACTGGGAAGCGATCAACGGCTATGCGGTGTCCTCCGATATGCCGTGCTGGGCTCTTCTCGCCCCGGCCCACCGCGACGTCATCGCGGCGCATGCCGCCGTCCCGCTCATCGTGACCGCGAACGACCACCGGGGGAACACCGAGATCCTGCCGCTGCTCGCCGAGGCGGACGGAACCCCCGGTGCGGGCATGTCCCTTGCCCTGGCGTACGGCTTGGGTGCCCGGCACCCGGAGGACCGGACCGTGGCGGCGGACGCGTACCTCACCCTCGCCGCGCGCACCGACGTGCCGTGGGACGCGTCGGCAACGGGCGCGACACTCGCGGGACTTGCCGCCATCGACCGGGTCAAGACGACGCGCGTGGTCGACTCGCTCCGGCAGGTCGTCACCGCGGGTGCCTACGCCGCGACCTGGGACCTGATGACGGGGCTCCTGCCGCCCCTCTTGGCCGCTGAACGCCGCCCCGCGGGCCTCGGGGACCTCCTCGCGATCGCCGCCGAGGCCGCGGCCCGCAGCGGCGCCAGGGGGCTGTTGCCGGGTCTGGAAGCTGTCGCAGCGGCCAAGGGCGGGTCGCGCATCGTTGTGGAGGGCAGGCGGCTGCACACGGTGCTCAGCGCGGGCTGATGCCCGTCCCCCCGGCCGCCCCCCGAGGGCGGTCCGGTCCCGTGCGTCTCCGTCCCGGTGCGTCTCCGGTCACGGTCCGTCTCCGGTCCCACGCGGCGGGGCCGGAGACGGTGCCGGGCACAGGGCGGAGGTGGAGCGCGCAGCCCGCCGTCAACCGGTGTGTCAGCCGAGTACGCGCGCGAACGTCAGTCCGTCGGCGACCGGCAGGATGACCGCCTCGACGCGCGGGTCGGCGCGCACGTGCTCGTTGAAGCGGTGCACCGCCTCCGCGGCACTGTCGGGGGCGGGGGACACGACGTCGCCGCTGAAGAGGACGTTGTCGGCGAGCAGCAGGCCGCCCGGGTTCATGCGGGGGATCAGGGCCTCCCAGTAGTCGACGTACCCGCCCTTGTCGGCGTCGACAAAGGCCATGTCGATATGGGGGTACGACGGCAGCGCGCTCAGCGTGTCGAGCGCCGGGGCAATGCGCAGTTCGATGCGGTCGGTGACCCCGGCCTTGAGCCACGCCTCGCGCGCGACCGCGGTCCACTCCTCCGACACGTCGCAGCACAGCAGCCGTCCGCCCTCGGGCAGGCCGCGCGCGATGGCGAGTGCGGAGTAGCCGGTGAACGTGCCGACCTCGACCGCGAAGCGCGGGGCGACGAGCTTTGTCAGCAGCGTCAGAAGGGTGCCCTGCTCGGGCGGGATCTGCATGGCCGCGCGGTTGCCCAGCGATGTTTGGGTGCGCTCGATGAGCTCTTCCTGGACCGCGTCCGGGGGCGTTGAATGGTCGAGGATGTACTCGTACAGCGCCTCGGTGATCTGGACGTTCTTCGAGAGCGACATAGGCTTCCTTCCGGGACGCCGGGTCCGGTCGACTCGGTGATCGATCTTGTCAGAGTCGGCGGCCCCGGGACACGAGAGAAGGGTGCGACGCGTGACCGACGCGAATGAGCCGTGGCGGCAGCGGCCCGAGGGAGCGGACACCGACGAGGCGGCCATGCAGGAGCTGGCTACCCGCGTGTTCGGTGCCGCGCGGTCCGGGGACGCGGAGATGCTGGCGAGCTACGTGGACGCCGGGCTGCCGGTCGACCTGGCCAACGACGCGGGCGACACGCTGCTGATGCTGTCCGCGTACCACGGGCATGTCGCGGCCGTCGAGGTGCTGCTCAAACGCGGTGCGGACGCAAACCGGGCGAACGACCGGGGGCAGACGCCTCTGGCCGGCGCAGTGTTCAAGAACGAGCCGGAGATCGCCCGGGCGCTGCTCGCGGCGGGCGCCGACCCGGACGCCGGGACGCCGTCGGCCGCCGACACGGCCCGCATGTTCGGCAAACAGGACATGCTTTCGCCTCCCGCCGGGTAGTAACGCTGACGCCGGGAGGCGGAGGCGATGCGATGGGCGGCGGGGAGACGGGCACATGGGACGCCCTCGCACGCTTCGAGTTCGGCGCCGGGCTCCTGCACGTGCGGTCCGACCTGCCCGTCGCCATCGACGGCTCGCTCACCCCGTGGAGCGACCGCTACCACGGCCTGGTGCTGCGGGTGCCGGGCGTGCGGCGGGTGCGCCGCTTCGAGCTGGTCGGCGCGTTCGCGTCCGGCGAGCCCGGCCCGACGGCCGACGAAGCCGCGGAATTCCCGGAGCCGGCCCGGTTCCTGACGCTGTACGACCTCAAGCACCCGGACGTGCTGAAGACCCCGGAGTTCCTCGGCCTCACCGCGATCGGCGGACCCGTGCCGCCGCAACTGGCGGCCGAGCTGGACGGGATCCGCCTCGTGTGCCGCGAACGCCACCGCTGGCCCTCGATATCCGTCGCCCGGTTGTTCCCCGCGGGAGACAAACTGCTGCACCTCGCGGTACGCGGCGACGACCGCGCGGTGGAGCGGTGGCTGCGCTCGGAGGCGGTGCCCGCGTTGTTGCCCGCGGTGGGCGCGGTCGGCGTGCGGTGGTTCGACGCGGGCGAGGGGCGCCACGTGGTGCTGTGCGAACTCCAGGGGCCGATCTGGCCGTTGCCCCCGACGGTCACGCACGATCTGGGTCCGGCGGTGTGGAGCGCGTACCGCCAGGACTATGTGCGCGACGCGCCGGGGGAGTGAAACGGGCCGTCGGGACGCGCCCGCTCTCGAAAGGTCGGCCGGCGGGCTTCCGTGCTCAGTCCTCGACCCGCGTGACCTCGAACCCGTTTGCCTCCAGCCCGGGGAGCACCGCGGCCGCGTCGCCCTCGACCACGATGGTGAGCGCCTCGGGACGCAGGTACGCCGCCGCAGCGCGGGTCGCCTCGGCGGGCTCGGCCGCCACGATCTCGGCGTACTGCCGCGTGACATGGTCGTCCGGCAGCCCGTGCACGACCGCCTCGCGCACCCGGCCGCCGATGCCGCGGGGCGTCTGGAGGCGGATCGGCACGCTGCCCAGCATGTGCGTCTTGGTGGTGCCGAACTCCTCGTCGGTCACCCCGTGTTCGTGCATGCGCCGGACCTCGGTGAGGGCGTCGGCGACGGCGTCCGCGGTGACCTCGGTGTGCACGGACGCGGCCACCGTGAAGGTGCCCACCCGGCGGCCGTGCGCGAACGAGGCCCCGGCGCCGTACGTGTAGCCCTTCACCTCGCGCAACTGGTGGTTGAGCCGCGACGTGAACGAACCGCCCAGCACCTCCGAGAACAGGTCGATGGCGACCAGGTCGGGGGTGGAGCGCGGCGGCGCGGTGTGGCCGATGCGCAGGACGGACTGCACGGCGCCGGGGCGGTCCACGAGGAGCACGCGTACGCCCGGCGGATCCTGCGGTGCGGGCGGTGCGTCGGCGCGGCCGTCGGCTCCGGAGGCGCCCGCGAAGACGGTGCGGCCGAGGGCGTCCAGGTCCACCGCGTCGAGGTCGGCGGCCACCACGAGGGTCCCGGCGGCGGTCATGCGTCGGGCGTGGAAGTCGCGGATGTGGTCCGCGGTCACCAGGGCGTTGCTGGCCGGTGTGCCGTCGAGCAGGCTGCCGTAGCGGCTGTCCGCGCCGAACAGCGCGCGCCGGTACGTCTCCAGCGCCCGTGTCCCGGGCTGCGCCCACTGGTGCTTGAGCGAGCTGGCGATGTCGGCGAGGAAGCGCTCCACGTCTTGGTCGGTGAACGCGGGGCGGCGTACCGCCTCGGCGAGCAGCGCGGCGCCGTCCGCGAGCCGGGCGACCGGGATGTCGACGCCGATGCTCTGCGTCTCCCAGTCGTGGCCCCAGGTCCAGCGCGCGCCCAAGCCCTCGATGGCGAGGGCGAATTCGTCGGCCGTGTAGTTCTCGGTGCCCTCGTCGAGCAGGCCGCCGGTGGCGCGCGACAGCCCTTCCAAGCCCGCGGGTTCGTGCAGCGCCCCGGCCTCCAGGACGAGGCCGGCCCAGGCCATGGCGCGGCCGGGGAGGTGCGCGGCGACGATCTCGCCGCCGGCCACGCGCAAGCGGCGGACCTCGGGGAAGGTGTAGGGACGCGGCCCGACGCCGGCGGGTCGCTCGGCGATCAGGAGGTCGGCGTACGCGGGTACTTCGTCCGCCGGGGTGGTGGCGTTCACGCCGCGTCCTCCTCGTCCGCCGCCGCGGCCTCGCGCGCGGTGTCGCCGGTGTTGTCGGTGTCGCTCGCGGACTTGGCCTGCGGCAGGTACGTGAGCACGATGCGGTTGTCGGGCCGGAACGTGTCGGCGGCGACGCGCAGCACGTCCTCGGCGGTCACGGCGTCGAGCAGGGCGACGCGGTCGCGGATGGCGGCGGCATCGCCGAAGCGCGTGGCGTACTGGCCCAGCGCGTCCGCGCGACCGTTGACGGACGCCAGTTCGCGCAGCCAGTCGCCGGTCAACATGGCGCGGGCGCGGTCGAGTTCGGCCGCGGTGACGCCGCCGTGCGCGGTTTCGTCGCAAATCTCGGCGTACGCCGCGACGACCGCACCCGGCTCGACCCCTTCGCGCGGCGCACACGCGCCCATCACCATGGACGCGTGGTGCATGAGACCCCAGGAGGCCATGAACCCGCTTTCCGCCTGGGCGAGCCGACGGTCCGTCACGAGCGCGCGGTACAGCCGCGATCCGCGTCCGCGGCCGAGCACGGTGGCCAGGATCTCGGCCGCCGCGGAGTCCGCCGAGCCCCAGGCCGGGCCGCGGTGGCACAGGAACACCCGGGGCAGCGGCACGTCTTCGACAAGGGTGACCTCGCGGCCCGCCCCGAACTGCCGCGGCAGTTCGGCGGCTTCGGGGGCCGGGAAGGTCCCGCGCGGTTGCAGGCGCCCGAAGTAGCGCTCCGCGAGGACGGTCACCGTGTCCGGGTCGACGTCGCCGACCACGGTCAGCACCGCGTTGTCCGGTGCGTAGTAGGTGGCGTGGAACTCGGCGAAGTCGGCGAGCGTCGCGCTGTCCAGCTCGGCCATCGAGCCGATCGTCGAGTGCGCGTATGGATGGCCCTCCGGGTAGGCGAGTTCGACCATCACCTCGCTCCAGCGGCCGTACGGCACGTTGTCGTAGCGCTGGCGGCGCTCGTTCTTGACGACGTCGCGCTGGTTGTCCAGCGTCTCCTGGGTGAGCGCGAGCGACCCCATGCGGTCCGCTTCGAGCCACAGCGCGAGTTCGAGTTGCCCGGAGGGCACGGTCTGGTAGTAGTTCGTGCGGTCGGGGCTGGTCGACGCATTGATCGCGTCACCGCCGCAGGACTGCACGTACGCGAAGTGCTCGCCCTTGGCGACGTGTGCGGACCCCTCGAACATCAGGTGCTCGAAGAGGTGCGCGAAGCCGTGCCTGCCGGGCGGTTCGTGGCGGGCGCCGACGTCGTACCAGAGATTGACCGCGGCCAGCGGCACGGACGGGTCCGGACTGACCACGACCCGCAGGCCGTTGCCCAGCGTGCTCTGGTGGATGGGCCAGGGGAACGGGTCCGGTGCGGCGGACGTCTCGCGGAGGGTCGCCGCGGCGGAGGCGGCGGCAGGGGGAGTCTCGCGGGGTTCCGCGGGCACGGTACGTCCCTTCCGGGACGCCCGGGCCGCGCGAACGCGCCCCGTACCGGCGACCCACCTTGAGTCCAGTGAGAGATGACGAATGGTCAAGTATCACAGGTGGGGCGGGTGTCCGGTGCGGGGCGCGTCGGAGTGCGCGCGGCAGCGCGTACGGCCTTGTGGGCTCAGGCGAAGAGCGCCTTGAACTTGCCGAGGGACTCGACCAGGGCCTCCTGGGTGGCCTTGGTGACCTTCCCGGCCATCATCGCGACGGCGCCGCCCTTGACCTCGGAGTCGATCTTGAAGAGCGTGCCCGTGCCGCTGGCCTCGACGATGAACGACTCGACCATGCTGACGCCCATCGGGCCCTTGCCGTCGAGGTCGATGCGGACGCCCTGCTCGACGTTCTTGATCGTCCACTTGATGTCCGCCGGGAAGCCCATGAGCTTCATCTTCTCGTCGTACTCGACGCCGGCCTCAAGCTTCTCCGGGCCCCCGCCGGGGAACTCGACGTGGGGGACCATCCACTGGGAGAAGTTGCCGAAGTTGGCGAGCTTCTCCCAGACCGCCTCGGGCGCGGCGGCGATCTCGATCTGCTCGTTGATGACAGGCATGCGCATGGTCCTTCTGCTCGGCACGGGGGCGGGCGGACCGCCACGTGCGGTTATCGCAGTTCGCGGGTGAAGCTGGGGAGCCTGGCCGCGTCGTGTGCGTGTACCGGCGCACACGGGCGCTGCCGCCGGATCCGGGTGCCGTGAAGCTATCGCCGATATTTGGCACAGTCAATGGTGTCTGCGTCCGCCGACCAACGGAACGTGACGGTGTGTTCGGCCCGCTGCGAGGCAGGCCGTACGGCGCGCTGCGCGTCCGGCGTCACTCCGTTGCCGCGCGGCCCTCGCGGCGCAGGTGGGACGGCACGACCGAGCCCTGCGGATCGCCGGGCCCCGATGCCACCCGGACCTGCCCCGGACCGACGCGCTCGCCGCAGTCATCGCACACCATCACGGCGTTCATGGTGTGCCCGCAGGACTTGTGGGTGAGGGTCAGCGGGGGCCCGTCGGGGGCCGCCCATTCGTCGCCCCACTGGCGCATGGCGGTCAATACCGGCCACAGTGCGCGGCCCTTGTCGGTGAGGCGGTAGTCGTACCGCACCGGGTTGTCCTGGTAGGCCTCGCGCACCAACACCCCGTGGGCGACGAGGTGTTCGAGGCGCTGCGCGAGCACGTTGCGGGAGATGCCCAGGCGCGTGTGGAAGTCGTCGAATCGCGTGACGCCGAGGAACGCGTCCCGCACCACGAGCATGCTCCACCACTCCCCGGCCACCTCCAGGAACTGGGCGACCGAGCACGGCATGTCGTGGAAGCTCTTGCGGCGCATGCCCCCAGCCTAGTGGGTTGCGTGAAAGTACTCACTGTCTCTACCTTGAGTTGCGTCATAGAACTCACTGGGCGGGACCTGCCCGCGGCAGGCAGCGCGCGGCAGCAGCAGGCAAGGGGAGCCGATGTCCGAATCCGAGCCCCGCGACCCCTCCCGGGGCCGTGGGCTGACCGCCGCCGTCGTGTGCGCCGGTGTCGTCCTGGTCAACGTCGACCTGTTCATCGTCAACGTGGCCGTGCCGTCGATCGCCGAGACATGGCCGGACGCCGACCTCGCCGACCTGTCGTGGATCCTCAACGGCTACGCGGTCGTCTTCGCCGCCCTGCTCGTGCCGGCCGGACGCCTCGCCGACCGCAGCGGGCACCGCACGGTTTTCCTGCGCGGCACGGCCCTGTTCACCCTCGCGTCCGTCCTGTGTGCGGCCGCCCCGGGTGTGGGGTGGCTCGTCGGCGCGCGGCTTCTCCAGGCGGCCGGGGCGGCACTGCTCATGCCGTCCTCGCTCGGCCTGCTGCTCACCTCGTACCCGCCCGAGCGGCGGGCCGCGGTCGTGCGCGTGTGGACCGCCGTGGGCGGCGTCGCGGCGGCCGTCGGCCCGGTGGTCGGCGGGCTCCTCGCCGAGCCCGGGTGGCGCTGGGTGTTCCTGGTCAACGTGCCCATCGGCGTGGCCGCGGTCGCCGTCGGCATGCGCGTCCTGCCGGTCGGCCCGCCGGCCGGCGAGCGGGGCCCGCTGCCCGATCTGCTCGGCTCGGCCCTGGTCACGGTCGGCATCGGCGCGCTGGCGCTCGGACTCGTGAAGGCCGACGACTGGGGCTGGGCGTCGCCGCGTGCGCTCGCGGCGTGGGCCGTCTTCGCGGTGGCGGCCGCGTGGTTCGTCGTGCGGACGGCCCGGCACCCGCGCCCGGTCGTGGAACCGGCGCTGGTGCGCGTACGGGCGTTCGGCGTCGCGGGGGTCGCGTCGGTGCTGTTCGGCCTGGCGTTCGCGGGCATGCTGCTCGGCATCACGCTGTGGGCGCAAGGCGCTTGGGAGTGGTCCGCGCTGCGCACCGGCCTCGCTGTGACACCCGGACCCCTGCTCGTGCCGCCGACGGCGATCCTGGCGGGCAAGTGGGCGGTCCGCATGGGGCCGGGGCCGCTCGCCGTGGTGGGCGGCGTGCTGTTCGCGGGTGGAACCCTCTGGTGGGCGGCGACGTTGGAGGTGGACAGCGGGTACGCGTCCTCGATGCTGCCGGGCATGATGCTCACCGGTCTCGGCGTGGGCCTGATGCTGCCCACCCTCGTGGCCGCGGCCGTGACCGCGCTGCCGCAGGAGCACGCGGCGACCGGGTCCGGCGTCGTGACGATGCTGCGCCAACTCGGGTCGGTGCTCGGGGTGTCGCTTGCGGTGGTCGTGCTCGGCACCCCGGCGGTCGGGAGCGCGGCGGCGGACGACTTCGACCGGGTTTGGTACCTGCTGGCCGGGGCGTCCCTTGCCGCGTCGGCCGTGTCGGTACTGCTCGCGGGGGGCCGGAGGGGCGGGGCGCCGGAGGACGCGGAGGCGGCGTACCGTGCGGGTGAGGCGAGATCGGCCGTCCCGGAGACGGCGGACCGGTCGTGACGTCGGGTCGGTGGCGAGCCGGGGGCCAGTCGGGGCCGAGCCAGGGTCGAGGTCAAGTCGACGTCGAGTCGGCGTCGAGTCAGGGAGGGCAAACATGACACACGACACGGCAGCAGGAGCGGACGGCGCTTCGTACGCGACACACCCGGCGCGGCGCCTGTGGGCGGGTGTCGAACCCATCCACGCGCTGGTCTACTTCGCGCCGGAGGTGGAAGAGGCGGCCGCGAAGGCCGGGCTCAAGGGCTGGTTCATGGGCTACTTCGCGGGCCGCGCCGCACCGCTGGGGGCCGTCGGGCCCGAGGCCGTGGGCGCGATGTTCTTCGGCTTCGCGCCGCACAAGGTGGCCCGCGCGCTGCCCGACGCGTGGTCCTTCGCGACGCCGCGCGAGGTCCTGGACTCCCGTCTGGACGCCGTCGACCGCGCGCTGGCCCGCGCCCTGCCGGACGGCGCGGACCTGACGCGCCTCGCCACGCTGCTCGAACACGCGGCAGCCTCCTGCGACTTCGGCGCGCGGCCGCTGGCGGCGGCGTGGTCGGGCGTACGCCTGCCGGAGGACGCCCACCCGCGCCTGCGCGTCTGGCTCGCCGCCACCGTGCTGCGCGAACACCGGGGCGACGGCCACGTGTTCACCGCCGTCGACCACGGACTCGACGGTCTCCAGGCTTCGGTGACCCATGCCGCCGCCGGACTCGCGCCGGGGGAGCGGCTGTTGGTGTCCCGGGGATGGTCCGAGCAGCAGTGGGAACGCGCGCTGGTCGACCTCATCGGGCGTGGCGTCCTGGACACCGAGGGCAACCTGACCGAGGCGGGGGCGGCGCTGCGGACGTCGATCGAGGAGTCCACGAACCGCCTTGCCTCGGCGCCGATCCGGGCGCTCGGCGAGTACGCGGTGGAGGAGACGATCGCCCTGGCGACGCCGCTGGCACGGCATCTGATCGACACGGATGCGGTTCCGGTGCCCAATCCGATCGGTGTCGCGCGGCCGTGAGGGTGCGGCGCCGCGGGTGAGCGGGGGCTCGCGGGGCGCGACGTCGAGAGGCGCTCACGCGTGGGTCTCGGGACGCGGCACCGCTGACCCCGAGCGAGTCGTACCGGCCGCGGATGTCCACAGGGCATTTGCCTGTGGATATCCCGCAGTGTGTGTCCGGGTGACGGACTAGCCTCAGGCGTCATGACAGCAGGTACGCAGGCCGCTCCCGCCGGGGCTCCGGGCGGCCCCCGCGCCGGGGCGGCTGGGCCCGCAGCCGGCCCTGCCGGGCACGCGTCGCCCGCGCGCCTTGAGGCCGTGCTTGAACGCATCACGTACCAGAACGACGAGAACGGCTGGACGGTCGGCCGCGTCGACACCGGCCGCGGCGCGGGCACCGGCGACCTGCTCACCGTCGTCGGCCCGCTGCTGGGCGCGCAGCCCGGCGAGTCGCTGCGCATGTGGGGCCGGTGGGGCAGCCACCCGCAGTACGGCAAGCAGTTCCTGGTCGACGCGTACGAGACCGTCCTGCCGGCGACCGTCCAGGGCATCCGCCGCTACCTCGGTTCCGGGCTCATCAAGGGCATCGGCCCGAAGATGGCCGACCGCATTGTCGAGCACTTCGGAGTCGACGCGCTGGACGTCATCGAGGAGGACGTCCAGCGCCTCATCGAGGTGCCCGGCCTGGGGCCGAAGCGCCGCGACCTGATCGCCGCCGCGTGGGTCGAGCAGAAGGCCATCAAGGAGGTCATGGTCTTCCTCCAGGGCATCGGCATCTCGACCTCGCCCGCGGTGCGCATCTGGAAGGAGTACGCGGAGCGTTCGATCGAGATAGTGCGCACCGAGCCGTACCGCCTCGCCTCCGACGTGTGGGGCATCGGCTTCAAGACCGCCGACGCCATCGCCCGCGCGGTCGGGATACCGCACGATTCGCCGCAGCGCGTCAAGGCCGGGTTGCAGTACACCCTCTCGGAGGGCGCCGACAACGGGCACTGCTATCTCCCGCAGGACGAACTGGTCGACGACGCCGTCAAGATCCTCGACGTCGCCGCCGGCCTCGTGCGCGCGTGCCTTGACGAACTCGTCGCCGAGGAAGGCGTGGTGCGCGAGGAGGTGCCCGGCCCGGTCAGCCCGTCCGGCTCCCAGGGCGACCCGGTCGACGCCGTCTACCTCGTGCCGTTCCACCGCGCCGAGATCTCCCTCGCGTCGCGGCTGCGCTCCCTGCTCCGCGCGCCCGACGACCGGCTGGCCGCGTTCGCGGGCGTCGACTGGACCAAGGCACTCGCCTGGCTGCGCGACCGCACCGGCACCGACCTGGCCACCGAACAGGAGGCCGCGGTACGCCTCGCGCTCACCGAGAAGGTCGCCGTCCTCACCGGTGGCCCCGGCTGCGGCAAGAGCTTCACGGTCCGCTCCGTGGTCGAACTGGCCCGGGCCCGCAAGGCGAAGGTCGTGCTGGCGGCCCCCACCGGCCGCGCGGCCAAACGCCTCGCCGAGCTGACGGGGTGTGAGGCGGCCACCGTGCACCGACTGTTGGAGCTGCGTCCGGGCGGGGACGCGGCGTACGACCAGGACCGCCCGCTGGACGCCGACCTCGTGGTCGTCGACGAGGCGTCGATGCTGGACCTGCTGCTCGCGAACCGCCTGGTCAAGGCCGTACCGCCGGGCGCGCACCTGTTGTTCGTCGGGGACGTCGACCAACTCCCCAGCGTGGGGGCGGGGGAGGTGCTGCGCGACATGCTCGCCGCCGAGCCGCTGCCGCGCGTACGCCTGACCCGGATCTTCCGCCAGGCGCAGCAGTCCGGCGTGGTCACCAACGCGCACCGCATCAACGCCGGACGCCAACCCGTCACCGACGGCCTCGCCGACTTCTTCCTGTTCCCCGTCGAGGAGGCCGAGGACGCCGCGACCCTCACCGTCGACGTCGTCGCCCGCCGGATCCCGGCGAAGTTCCGCCTCGACCCGCGCCGCGACGTCCAGGTCCTGGCCCCCATGCACCGAGGTCCAGCAGGCGCGGGCGCGCTCAACCTGCTCTTGCAGCAGGCCCTGACCCCGTCGCGGCCCGGCCTCCCGGAAAAGCGCTTCGGCGGCCGTACGTTCCGCATCGGTGACAAGGTGACCCAGATCCGCAACAACTATGAAAAGGGCGAATCAGGCGTCTTCAACGGCACCGGCGGCGTCGTCACGGCCATCAACCCCGACGACCAGAAGCTCACGGTGCGCACCGAGGAAGACGAGGAAGTCCCCTACGACTTCGCCGAACTGGACGAACTGGCCCACGCGTACGCCGTCACCATCCACCGCTCCCAGGGCAGCGAATACCCCGCCGTCGTCATCCCCGTGACCACCAGCGCCTGGATGATGCTGCAACGGAATCTCCTCTACACCGCCGTAACCCGCGCCAAGAAGCTCGTAGTCCTCGTCGGTTCCCGCCGAGCCCTCGCCCAAGCCGTCCGCACCATCTCCGCCGGCAAACGCTGGACCGCCCTGGGCCACCGCCTCACCGGCTAACCGCTCAACCGCCGCCCCCGGTTCAGCAGTCCTCGCGCGCGGCCTTCCAACTCGCGCGAGTTTCCTTCAGTCCACTCTTCTCGAACGGAACCATGCCATCGCCATACGCCCGCAGCCGCGCACAGGAGCGGGCAAGATTCCGCCCATAAGGGAACAAGCCCAAAGCAACGCCGAGCGCCAGAACGTCCTCGATCGTCAGCACCTCCAACCCCCACCGCGCCGCCAACCGCCGGCCTGCTCGGTCGTCGATCGGGACCTCACACCGACGACCCGTTCTCGCTCGACCTCACACGCGCCGCTTGCGAACTGCCCGTCCGAGGGCGCTCTCGCGGAACGCGGAGCGGCCGGGTGGTCAGAGCGCTTTGGCCAGGGTTTCGGCGAGGGTCTGTAGGCGCGTGAGGACCTGGGGGAGCTGGGTGGGGGCGTGACGGGCTTTGAAGGGGGCGATGAAGAGGGCCGCGGGGGCGGTGCACCAGGCGAGGACGGCGGGGCCCGCCACGGCTTCGGCGGCGGTGTGGATGCGGGCGGCCACGTCGGGGTGGTAGCCCTCGACGTACGCCTCGCGGAGGAGCGCGGCGTGGTCGAGGACGCGGGTGCCGCTGCCGAGTTCGTCGATGTCGATGACGGCGGAGACGGTGCGGTCCGGACGCAGGAGGACGTTGACACTGTTGAAGTCGCCGTGGACGAGGTCGCCGGTGGGCAGTGGGGTCGGACCGGCGGCGTCGAGGAGGCGGTCGTAGCGGGCGAGCAGGGCGGTGCCCGGAGCGCCGAGTGCCGCGACGGCGCGGCGCGGGCTGTCCGGTCCGTCGTCGGTCGCGGCGGTGAGGGCGTCGGCGTTGCGGTCGCGGGAGGGGAGCGGGTCGAGTCCGGTGTGCAGGTCCAGGGTGTCGAGCAGCGGGCGGACCGTTGCGGAGGTCAGCGGGGTTGAGGCGGAGCCGTACGCGAACTCCTGGACGTGGTAGGCGACTCCGTTGTCGAGGAGGCCGGTCGCGAGCCAGCGGGGTGTGGGGTATCCGCCGGAGCGCACGCGTTCGACCGCTCGGGCGATGTCGCCGATGGGGACGTGGGCGTCGGGGCGGCGCAGCTTCAGTACGGCCCGGCGACCGTCGGGTTCGGCGAGTTGCCAGGCCCCGCCCTGGAGCCCGTCCGCGAAACGTCCGCGGATGGTGAAGCGCAGGCCGTGCGCGTGGTTCGCGGCGCTGACGGCCCGAACGGCGGTCTGCGGGTTGTCGAGGCCGTACACGGGCTTCCTTTGCGGTCGGTGGCGCGCCGCGTGGTCGCGGTGCGGGAGGGGGGTGGGTGTGGCTGCTGATTCACCTTCCCGCCCGCGGCGTCGGAGGCCCGGGAGGGTCAGGTGACCTCGCGGCGGGAGGTGCGGTAGAGACCGGCGGCGAACAGCGCCACGCCGAAGAACGCCGTGTTGCACAGCGCGCGGGACCATTCCAGGGCGGAGATCTCGTCGTGCTCGCTGAGCGGCGTCATCGCCTCGCCGGGGTTGATCCACCTGAAGGGGGCTTCCAGCGCCGAGACGGTGCTGCCCAGGATACCCAGCACGATCGGGATCGCGTAGAAGGCCAGCACCGACAGCATCGGACTGGACAGCAGCATGCCGAAGGCGATGCCGGTGGCCACCGCGACCACGCAGTCGAGCAGGCGCGTGGCGGCGAGGTCGGCGGGGACGCCCCAGCCCCCCTCGGCGTTGTCGGTGGCCAGGGCGAGCGCATGTCCGCCGTACGTCACGACCGTGCTCAGAGCCATGCCCGCCACGGCGATGATCACGCCCGCCGCGAACTTGCCGAACACCACGCGGTGCCGTTTGGGGACGAGGGCGAACGTCGACAGGCCGCTGCGCTGCGACCACTCGGCGGTCACCGACAAGATCCCGATCACCGGCAGCAGCACCGAAAGGCCGAGCTGCGAGGCCAGGAACAATTCCGGCACGTCGCGGTCGCCGTCTTCGCCGGCGAAGACCAGCAGGCACACCATGCCGACCATGGCCAGCACGATCACCGCGAGGACCCAGCGGCCCGAGCGGGTGTCCGTCATCTTGCGCAACTCGACCTTGGTCAGCATCCATTGCGTGGGCCCGGCCGGTGCCGTCTCGGGGACGAAGACCGTCTCGACCGGGTCCTGCCGGGTGGTGGTGTGCAGGCTCATCGTGCCTTCGCCTCCTCGGCGGTCTGTGCGTTCCGGGGCGTCCGAGAGGTCTGCGAGGTCTGCGGGTTCTGCGAGTTCTGCGGGGACCGCGGGTCCTCGTCGGCCTGTGAGCCGGTCAGGCTCAGGAACAACTCCTCCAGGCCCAGGTCCTCCGCACCCCGCAGCTCGGTCAGCGGGACGCCGTGCCGGGCCGCGGCCAGGCCCACCTGCTCGGGGTCCGAGTCGACGACGACCGCGCCGTCCGCGTGCGTGTCGCGTACGCCGAGGCCCGCGCGGTCGAGCGCCTCGCGGAGGGCCGCCGGGTCGCCGGACCGTACAACCGCGCCCGAACGCCCGCGCAGCAACTCGTCCTTCGGCCCCTGTGCGACGATCCGCCCGCCCGCGATCATCACGTAGCGGTCGGCGATCGCCTCCACCTCGAACAGCAGGTGCGAGGACAGCAGCACCGTGCCGCCACGCCGCGCGAAGTCCCGCAGCAGCACGCGCATTTGGTGGATGCCCTCGGGGTCGAGCCCGCTGGAGGGCTCGTCGAGGATCAGCACGCCCGGGTCGCCCAGCAGCGCCTGCGCGATGCCGAGGCGTTGGCGCATGCCGAACGAGTAGCCGCCCACGCGGCGGCGGGCCGCGGCCGAGAGGCCCACGTCCGCCAGGACCTGGTCGACGCGCGTGCGTGGGACGCCGAGCAGCATCGCGGCCAGCACCAGCGTCTCGCGCCCGGTGCGGCCGGGGTGGCGGGCCGAGGCGTCCAGCAGCACGCCGACGTGGCGGCCGGGGTTGGGGATGGTCTTGTACGGTACGTCCAGCACGCTGGCGGTCCCCGCGCTGGGCTCCGTGAGCCCGCAGATCATCCGCATGGTCGTCGACTTCCCGGCGCCGTTGGGCCCGAGGAAGCCGGTCACCGTGCCGGGCTCGCACGTGAACGAGACGTCGTCGACGGCACGGTGGTCGCCGTACCGCTTGCTGAGGTGTTCGACTCGGATCATGCCTCCGAGCCTGCCGACGCCACCCGGCCCGCGGCATCGGCCGTACGTCGACGGCGGCGCGACCAAAGGCTATGCGCCCGGCGCCTTTTCGCCCGTGGCCGGCGTCGCCGTTCGGACATCGGACATCGGGCATCGGACGTCGGATGTCGACGTCGGCGCGCGGGACGTCGAACGTCGGAGAGTCGAAGTTCAGGCTCCGCGTTCG
Organism: Yinghuangia sp. YIM S09857; assembly: GCF_051388915.1. Classification (NCBI taxonomy): domain Bacteria; kingdom Bacillati; phylum Actinomycetota; class Actinomycetes; order Kitasatosporales; family Streptomycetaceae; genus Yinghuangia; species Yinghuangia sp. YIM S09857. The sequence continues at coordinate 277,307 of NZ_JBPKBH010000010.1, forward strand.
TCGGCATCGTGGACGAGCAAGGCGATCTGCACGCGGTTGTTGAGGTCGAGCTTGGTCAGGAGCCGGGAGACGTACGCCTTCACGGTCGCGACACTCAGCGAAAGCTCCCGCCCGATCTCGGCGTTGGTCGCGCCGCGCCCGACCAGAACGGCCACCTCGCGCTCGCCCGGGCTGAGACGTCCGAGCAGGTCGCGGGCGCGGTCGCGACGCGGGTCGCCGCCGGAGTCGGCGACGTACCGCATCATGCGGCGCAGCACGGACGGCGACATCATCGGCTCGCCGGACGCCACGAGCCGGATCGCCCGGGCGATCTCGGCGGGCGGCGTGTGCTTGAGCAGGAACCCGCCCGCTCCGGCCCGCATCGCGCGCAGCACGTGGTCGTCGGTGTCGAAGGTCGTCATGACGATGACCTGGGGCGCGTCGGGACGCGCGCGCAGGCGGGCGGTGGCCGCGAGGCCGTCCATCGTCGGCATGCGGATGTCCATGAGGACGACGTCGGGCCGGTGTTCGCGTACGGCCGCGTCCACCTCGGCGCCGTCGGCGGCCTCGCCGACCACGAGGATGTCCTCGGGCCCCGAGAGCATCATCGACAGACCCGCCCGGACGAGCGCGTCGTCGTCGACGAGCAGGACCCGGACGGGGGTCCGGTCGTCGGGGGCGTGATGCGGCGGTACGTGGCCCCGCGCGGGCGGGGGTTCTTGCTCGGGTGGCGTCACGGTGACCACGGTAGCCAGGCACGCAGCCGGAATTCACCGCGACCGGGTCCGTGTTCGAGACGTCCCCCGGCCAGCGTCACGCGCTCGGCGAGGCCGATCAGACCGGCGCCCGCCCCCGGTATCGGGTCGCCCGGTGCGGACAGCGTGGTCGGCAGCGGATTGACGATCTCGATGCGCAGCCCGGACCGGCCCGCCGTGTCGACGCGTACCCGCACCGGCTCCCCGAGGGCGTGCTTGCGGGCGTTCGTCAGCCCCTCCTGCACGATGCGGTACGCGTGCCGCCCCAGACTTGCCGGCACCGCGGCCGGGTCTGTCCCGTCTGTCCTGTCGACTCCCTCCTCCGCCGCGGGCCCCTGTGCCGCCGCGCCCCGTTCACCCACGGGGGCGAAGGCGAACTCGACGACCGCACCCGCGCGTCGGGACTGCTCGATCAGCGCGGGCAGGTCCGCGAGTGTCGGCTGCGGCCGGTCCGACTCCCCGGCGTCGTCCTCGCCGGGTGAGGTCTCGTCCGTCCGGAGCATGCGGATGACGTCGCGCAGATCCTCAAGCGCGTCGTGCGCGCACTGTCGGATCACCCCCGCCGCGCGTGCCTCCTCCGGCGACGCGCCCGCACGGAACTCCAACGCCCCCGCATGCACCGCGAGGAGCGAGATCCGGTGCGCAAGCACGTCGTGCATCTCGCGCGCGATGCGCTCGCGTTCCAGGTGGCGGGCCTCGTCGACGCGCAGCCGCTGCTCGTTCTCCGCCTGCCGGGCGCGCGCCTCCAGGGACCGCACCAGCATGCCGCCGGTCAGCGCCACCACGTCGAGGAAGAGAAAGGTGCCGACCGCCTGCCAATACTCGCTCCAGGTCACCGTCGCCATGCGGAACAGCGCGAGCACCAGGACGACATGCAGTCCGACCACCAGCAGCGCCGTGCGTGCGCGGCGGAACGAGGCGACGCTGAAGAACGACGCGATCGCGCTGCCCATGACCGGTACGACCAGGAACCCGGCCACAGCGAAGAACACCCCGAGCACCGTCGGGTGCGCCCGACGGAACAGCGTGACCGACAGGGCCGCGACCGCGCCCAGCACGACCTGCGGCGTGGCGTGGGCGCCGGCGTCCGGGTCGTCCGAGATCGTCGCCAGTAGAAGGAGCACGCCGAGCCCGAGTGCGACGGCGCCCAGGGCGGCGTCGTTTCGCCATTCGCGGCGACTGCGCCGCAAGCCGTTCGCCCACCGCGCGGTGCGTGAACCGGGGACTCCGGACATCTCCCGAACTCCCTCGTGTCGTGCCTGGTGCCGGGCAGGTTCGACGCTGCTCGTCGAGCGTATCCAGGGCGCGGGTGACCACGGCAGCGGCGGAAGTCGCGTCTCCCGTCGACTTTGGTAGGTGCCGACTCCGCAGAGGGTTGGACGGGCCGCCGCCGTTCGTCCGCAGCGCGGTGCCGACCAGGACGTGCACAGGGGCCGAGTCAAGGTGCTCGACGGCACGACGAAACGCCCCCGGCGTCCGTCAGGGACCGCCGGGGGCGTCGTCGTCAATTGCCGCGGTGTTCGCGCAAGCCATAGCCGTAGTCTCAGCCGCGTGCCGCGGCGACTAGCGGATCATGCGAACACCGATGAACCGCGCGCCGCGCCGCGTCATCGCGACCACCGGGATGCTCAGCGCCAGCGAGATCTGAAGGGTCGCGCCCATCGTCAGCATCGCGTCGCCGCCCGGAGAGTCGGTCGCCCACAGCGTCAGGCAGCTCACGCTCGCCGCGATGAACAGCATCGTCAGGATCGCCAACTTGCCCTGCGGCTTGGGGTACTCGATGCGGCTGACCATGAGCCACGCGGTCAGCAGGATGCCGGCGGCGCCCACCACGAACGGCAGGTCCAGCAGCACGATGGAGACCACCGTCAGCGCGCCGAACGGAATCGGCATGCCCTGGAAGACCCCCGGCCGTCCGGGCGTCGACGCGAAGCGCGCGAGCCGAAGCACGCCCGCGATCAGCACCGACAGCGCCACCAGTACGGCAGGCGTCTTGCCGGGGCCGAGCGGGATGGCCGCCCATGTGACCACGAAGAACGCGGGGGCCACGCCGAAGGTGATGACGTCGGCCAGGTTGTCCAGCTCGGCGCCCAGTGCGGAGCGGCGGAACTTGCGCGCCACCAGCCCGTCGCACAGGTCGAACAGCGCGCCGATCAGCATGAGGACGACGGCCGCGGCGGCACTGCGGCGGTCGGCGGGTACGCCGTACCCGTCCATGTGCTGCGCCACGGTGGCGACGGCCAGGAAGTACACCGCCAGGAAGCCGCACGCGGCGTTGCCCAGCGTCAGGACGTCGGCCGCCGAGATGCGCGACGACAGCGGCGTCTCCTCCGCGACCGGGTCGGTGCGCGGGATGGGGTGCTCGTCGGCGTACTCGATCGGCTCGAAGCCGTCGAATTTGTCGAAGTCAGTCCCGGTCAAGGCGCGTCTCCCCGGCTCGGGTCCGCTGTCCGACCTGTACCGCGGGCTCGATGCCCGGCGGGAGGTACACGTCGACACGGGAGCCGAAGCGGATGAGGCCGATGCGCTCGCCGACCTCGACCTCGGTGCCCGGCTCCAGGTAGGGCACGATGCGTCGGGCCACGGTGCCGGCGATCTGCACCAGCTCGACCTCGCCGCGCGGCGTGTCGAACACCCACACCACGCGCTCGTTGTGCTCGCTCTCCTTGTTGAACGCCGGGATGTAGCCGCCCGGCTTGTGTTCGACGGACTTGACGACACCCGTCAGGGGAGCGCGGTTCACGTGCACGTTCAACGGGCTCATGAACGTCGCCACTCTGGTCCGCCCGTCGGGCCAGGGGTCGATGCTCTGCACGACGCCGTCGGCGGAGGCGATGATGCCTTCCTCGACCGGAGTGCGCTCCGGGTCGCGGAAGAACCAGAGCATGCCGCCGGTCAGCGCCAGCGTCGGCACGGCCGCGATGGCCCAGCGCCGGGAGCGGAGCGCCGCACAACCGGTCACCGCGGCGGTCAGCGCGGTCGGCACCAGCCAGGGGGAAGCCCCCTTGGCGAGGCGCACGGACCTGCCGGTCTGCGATGCGGCTGCGAGGGTCGGCGCGGGGGAATCGTCACTCATCGAGAACCTTTGTCGGGGGCGTGCCCGTCGGTAGCGGGCGGCACTCGGCGGATGCTACCTAGACTGAGGGTCATTGCGCTCTATGCCTGGTCGACTCTTTGACCATGGCAGGGCGTACAAATCACCGAAATCGGATGGTTCCTGGGTCTTTCATGGTCGCGAGACACATCAGCTCGTACCGTCAAGGTTGCCCTTCGCATACGCCCTGTGCCAAATCCCCTCCCCCCTGAACAGGCCTCTGAAGAGCCGAATCGGGGGCGAACAGCCCTCGCTTGTGGGTTTTGTGACACGTACGTGACAAACGCCGGGCCGGGCACGTGCCCGGCCCGGCGTTTGTACCGTGCCTCAAGGGTCGCTCCGGCCGGATAAGGAGGCCGTGAGGTGAGCGGATCCGCTAGATTGCAGGGGTGTCGCGGGGGAGTCGCGACGAAGTTGCGCGGAAGCCCTGTCGACCGCTCCCGTCAAGCGGAGTCGACCGCTCCGGTCAGTTGCTGCGTCCGATCATGGTGCCGGGGCGCGCCCCGGTCGGCTCGGCCGCGAGGACGGTCGGGACGCCGCCCACGACCGTCGCGCGCACGCCCGAGTTCCCGCGGCTGAAGCGCCACGAGCCGTCCGGGTTGTCGTACAGCTTGACCTCGGGGCGTACCTCGATCTCGTCGAGCGCGAACACCGCGAGGTCGCCGGCCTTGCCCGGGGCGATGACGCCGCGGTCGCCGAGGCCGAAGAAGCCGGCCAGCTTGCCCGTCAGGTTGTGCACCGCTTCTTCGACGGTCAGCAGCCCCGTGTCGCGGACGAAACGGGTGAGCAGATAGACGTTCTCGCCGGAACCGCAGAAGAGCTGGAGGTGCGCGCCCGAATCGTTGATGTTGGTCAGCGTGTGGGGCTCTTTGAAGAGGTCGGCAATGACCGGCTCGTCGAAGTCGTCCGGGATGCCCTTCATGCAGGACTTGATGCCGTTGGCAATGATCCAGTCCGCGAGCGCGTCGGAAAGGTGCTTGCCCTCTTGCTCGGCGTACGCGCGCCACGAGATGTCCAGCGGGCCCGCCCCGGTCTCGGAGATCGCGAAAATCATCGATTCCGGGCGGTCCAGGCGCGACGTGGACGAACTGATCCTGTTGTCGTAGTCCTCGCGCGCACGGGCCCGCCACTCCGGGTCGGCCAGCACGTCGAGCTTGCTCTCGGCCGGGCCGTTGATCCACTCGTTCCACGCCGCGACGCGCTGGAAGGTCAGCGCGCGCTCGAAGTTGAAGAACGGCTCCAGGGGCTTGTGCGGGACGTTCGGCCAGAAGTCGACCCCGCTCTCGCGGATGCGGCGGTGCAGCGCAATCGTCTGCTCGCGCAGATAGTCCTCGCGCACGGTCGAGGGGATGGCCGTCCACTGCCCGCGCACACCCCGTGGCCCGCAGATGTTCGCGAAGCGCTCGACGTCGGCGTCGATGTTCTCGGGCTCGTTGAACCGGGTGATCATCTGGAGCGTCGCGCCCGGGTGCTTCGCGAGGACGTCGACCAGTGCCTCGAACTCGGCGTCCTCGGCGAGCCGCGTCGGCACGAGCTTGAGGTAGCGGTCCTTGTCGAACACGTTCGTCGACATGCCGATGGCCCCGTGTGCGAGGGACTCGTCGAGGAGCGCGGCCATCTCGGCGACCTCCTCGGGCGTCGCGGCGCGCTCCCACGCGGCCTCTGCGCCCATGACGGTCGTGCGCAGAGTGAGGTGGCCGACAAATCCGGCGACGTTGACGGTCGTCTTCTGGTCCTCGCACGCGCGGCGGTACTCCGGCCAGCGCTCCCAGGTCCACGGCACGTGGGTGGTGAAGGCGTCGAGGGGCAGGTCCTCAAGGAAGGTGAAGAGGTCGAGGACCGGGCCGCGGGCCTCCTTCTGGAGCGGCGCCACGGACATGCCGCAGTTGCCGAAGACGACCGTTGTCGTGCCGTACGCGGGCAGCGGGTCGAGGTCCGGGTTCCACCACATCGCACCGTCGACGTGTGTGTGCGCCTCGATGAAGCCGGGGGAGACGTACGCCCCGCTTGCGTCGATCTCGCGCTCGCCGCGCGACTCCAGGTCGGGGCCGACCTCGGCGATGACTCCGTCGGTGATGCGGACGTCGGCGCGGACGGCGGGTGCGCCCGTGCCGTCGACGACGGTTCCTCCACGTACCAGCAGATCGGCCACGGCCGTCTCCTTGCTGTCGGAAAAGCTCAGGTAGTTATGATGCAGGTTGTAATTTAACTAGGTGAACTAGTCAAGGGCGCCGCCCGCTGGAAGAATCCCGGACCGTGCCGACCTCCACCCCCGCCGCGCGCCGCCCGATCGGCGGACGCCCCCGCGACCCGCAGATCGACGCCGCGATCCTGACCGCCGTGCGCGAGCTGCTGGCGGAGGAGGGATACGCGCGGCTCAGCTTCGAGACCGTCGCGCGCCGCGCCGGAGTGACGCGGCCGACCATCTACAGGCGGTGGTCCTCCAAGCCCCAGTTGGTGCACGAAGCCGTCTTCCCGGCGCGCGACACCGCCGTGCTCATCCCGGACACCGGCGACTTCGCGGCGGACGTGCGGCGGATGATCGCGGACACGGTCGCGTCGTACGCCCGTCCGGAGGCCCGCGCGGCGCTGCCCGGCCTGTTCACCGATCTCAGCCAGGACCCGCTGCTGCGCGCGGAGGTCATCGACGGCCTGGAGAACCGGGTGCGGGAGCAGTTCCACGCGCTGGTCCGCGCGGCGTGCGAGCGGGGGGTGGTGCGTTCGGACGCCGATCCGGACGTCCTGTTCGACGCCGTCCTCGGCGCGGTCTTCACCCGCTCGGTGGCCCACCGCGACGTGGACATCCCGCCCGCGTTCGTGGACGCGCTCACCGCTCTCGTCATCAACGGGGCAGCGGCGCAGCCGGGCGGCTGACTGCCGCGCGAAATGGATGGTGCCGACTCGTCACGCGCGTGGCCGCGGACGGCTACTGTCCTGTCCGTAACCGGTGCAGGTACGGCACGAGGAGCGCGCGATGTCGTCCGACAGGAAGCCGAAGTCCCCGCGGCTGCCGCCGCGTTGGTTCATCCGGACCGCCTGGTACGTCCACCGCGGCCTCTACCGCGTCTCCCGCGGCCGCATCGGTCTGTGGCGTCCTAATGACGAGGCCGACAAATGGGGGACGCTGCGACTGACCACCACCGGGCGCCGCACCGGTCGGCAGCGCAGCGTGATGGTCGGATACTTCGAGGACGGCCCGAACTACGTCACCCTCGCCATGAACGGATGGGGCGCCGCGGAGCCCGCGTGGTGGCTCAACCTCCTGGACAATCCGAACGCGAGCCTCGAACTCGTCGACGGGACAAAGCTCGTACGCGCCCGCGCCGCCACCGGGGACGAGCGCGAACGGCTCTGGGCGCGCTGGCGGATCGTGACCGAAAACCTCGACAGCTTCGCGGCAAGGCGACCGTCCGAGACCGCGGTGGTGGTTCTGGAACCTCGGCCCGCGGAGACAGCGGACACGTCCCTGCCCGCCGAGTAGCGACCCGATTTGTAGGTCGTGTCTGTCGGATCGCGCGTCACCGGAACGTCCCCGCCGCACGGTGCACGGCGCCGTGCGGGTCCGCGCGGTGCTGCGCCGATCACTGGGGTGCGCCGCCGTGACCGCCTGCGCCCCCGACAGGGGCATGGCGCGGGTCCAGGCGGGTAGCCGCGTGGCGTAAGAGAGAGCGTCGTACCCGTGCTCGGGGCGCGGGGACCAGGTGAGGGAGCGCCGCAGATGATCCGCAGCCGTCACCACAAGCACGCGGTCGAGGAAAGCGCCGGGCCCATCTCCAGGGACAGGGACCACGGCGGCCAGGGGGCGTCGTCCGAGGAATCCGCGCTGCCCGCCGAGGCCCGCGCGGATGTGGCGGGCTCCGGATACCCGGGGTCCAACCCCGCCGAGAAATACGCGGCCGCCCGTGACGAGCGCCGCCGTGCCACCGACGGATCACCCGCGCTGGACCGGGCGGTCGGTCGGGACGACGTCGAGGGCGCCGACGACTCCGGGCCGAAGGCCTCGGATCCCGAAGCGTCGGACGGTCAGGCCCCCGGCTCCGCGGACACTGAGACCCGCGAGTTGTTGACCGACCAACCCCCGCCCAACCGCCGTACCGCGCCCTGACGTGCCGTCAATTCCCAAGGGCCGCGCCGCGAGCGGTCGCGCGGGCTGGTCCGTGTCCGACGCCGGTCCGACCCGGGGCCGGTGCGTTGTCCACAGCTCGCGGATCACTTTCCAGGTCTTCCACAGGTTCGCGGCCCGCCCTCAAAACCTCGCGCCATCCGTGCCACGATGCGATGCAAGCCGGTGATCACGGGGTCGCCGGGGGCACGGCAGGCCGCGTGGTGCGGGCTGCGGACGCAAGGGAGGCCGCCTGATGGGGCTCGACGCATGGAACCTGCCGGGGGAGCGCGAGGGAAGGCCGGCGCCGGATGATCTCGCCGAGCGACGCAAGGCGATCTCCGCGATCCCGCAGCAGGTGGAGCCGGGGGCGAGCGTGTCCCAGGAGGTCTTCGGAGGTGTACCGGCGGTGGTCGTCACCGTCGCCGAGCCGGTGCGCACGGTCTTCTATCTCCACGGCGGCGGCTATCGGCTGGGCGAGGCCGCAGGCTGGACGGGCTTCGCGTCCCGCCTCGCCACGGCGGCGGAGGCGCGCGTGGTGCTGGTCGACTACCGGCTCTCGCCGGAGGCCCCCTTCCCGGGGGCGCTGCGCGACGCGGCGTCCGCGTACGACGCCGTGCACCAGGCCTTCGGCCCGGTCACCGTCGGCGGCGACTCGGCGGGTGGCGGCCTCGCGGCGGCGCTGGCCCTGGCGATCCGGGATGCCGGACGCCCCGCGCCGGTCGCGCTGATGTTGTTGTCGCCGTGGCTCGACCAGACCTGCGAGTCGGCGGCGTACGCGCGAAGTGGCGCGACGGACCAGCTCTTCGGCCTGGAGGCCGCCCGGACCGGCTCGGACCTCTACCTTCAGGGCCACGACCCGCGCGATCCGCTGGCCTCACCCGTCCTGGCCGACCTGGAGGGCCTGCCCACGACGCTGCTGTTCGCAGGCGGCGCCGAGGTGCTGTTGGACGACGCGACCCAGTTCGCCCAGAAGGCCTCCGCGGCGGGCGTCACCATAGAAGCCCACTTCGTTGCGGGGATGCAGCACGTGTGGCCCACGGTGTTCCCCGACCTGCCGGAGTCCATACGCGCCTTGGCCACCATGGCCCGCTTCCTCCGCGACAACTGAGGCACCTCACGCGGGGCGCCCTCTTCGCGTCGACGCCCCCACATCCCCCCAGCTCGCGCAACGGCTCTCGGCTCGCAACCCCCACAACCCCAACATCCCTACCAACACCCGCTCTTGCCGTCGTCCCCACGACGGCGAGTCGGCCTGGCGCTGCCTGGTGGTCGTGCCCGGCAGGCAGCGGCAATACGTCCGATGCCGCCCGGGGTGCGACCCCTGCGTGCTTCCCCACACGGCAGGGGCCGCCCCGGCGAGCGAAGTGCCGCTATGCGGCGGTGACGTTCTCGGCCTGGGGGCCCTTGGCGCCTTGGGCGATGTCGAAGGAGACGCGCTGGTTCTCCTGGAGTTCGCGGTAGCCCGAGGCATTGATGGCGGAGTAGTGCACGAACACGTCCGCCCCGCCGCCGTCCTGGCTGATGAAGCCGAAGCCCTTCTCCGAGTTGAACCACTTCACGGTGCCTGTCGCCATCGACCGGTCCCCTTCGATCACGCCTCGGGCACCTCCGTGGTGCCCGCCGGGCCTTCCGCGGCCCGGCGATCAAGGGCCTGCCCCGTGCGCACGCCCCGCAATCACCCGAATGCGCAACGGGTCTCCAGACGGGCAGTTGTTCGCTCCTTGACAACAACATAGGGTCACGGTCGAGTCACGCCGTGCGTTCACTCCGAGTGTGGGTGGTACTCGCCCGGTGCCGGACAGGCAGTCCGGTGCGAGAACACCAAGGAGGATCTTGTGGACGCGTTCGAGACCCGCATCATCGCCGTCGTCGCCGACGAGTTGGGCATTCCCGAGACCGAGGTGACCGTCGGTTCGCGGTTCGCCGACGACTTCGGGATGGACGCCTTCGGCGTGGCCGGCCTGGCGCTGCGTGTCAGCGAGGAGTTCGAGGTCGCCCTGTCCCACGACGACATCGAGGCCGTCGAGTCCGTCCGGGACCTGATCGACGCGGTACGCGAACTCGCCCCGCAGGCGACCTGACGGCGGCCCGGACGACACCGGGCACCCTGCGGTTCGGCAGCCGCGGCAACTTCGGTCGCGGCTGCCGAACCACCGCACGACGAATTCACGGACGGGCCCGGTCTCCGAAAGCCGTGGGGCGACGCCCCGCGGGCAGTCAGCCGGCGGGCGTCCGGGAGGTGGGCAGGGCGATCAGGTCCGCGACGACGGCGCCGCGGTCGGCCGGGTGGCGCAGCGCGGCATCGGGGTTGATGCGGTAGTGGTTGCGGCGGCCTTTGCGGGTGCGTACCAAGTAGCCGGAGGCGGCCAGGTCGCCGAGGATCGAGCGCACGGCGCGTTCGGTGAGATGGCAGGTGGCGGCGATCTCCTTGAGCCGCATGTCCGGGTTCCTGGCCACCGCCGTCAGCACCCGCGCGTGGTTGGTCAGGAAGGTCCACCCGGCACCGGCGCGATAGGCCCGCGTACGTTGGGTCGGCGCGCCGTCACTCATAAGGCCAGGCTAAAACGCACCGGTCCGAACCGCGACAGAGGAAGGAAGATTCCTCTATCTGTTGACGGGCCCTCGGCAGAAGCGGAGTGTGGAAGGGCGGCCGCCACGTGGGCGGCGCAAAGGAAAGAGGATCGCCATGACCCGCAAATTCCGCGCCCGGAAAGCCATCCGGCCGCCTCCGGCACCGCGCCGTGCGCAGCCCCGCAGCCCCGCCGCCACCGCCTCGCACCCCGTCCTGAGCACCGACCTCCGCCGCACCACAGGGCATCTGGTCGCCCAGGTCTCCGGCGAGGTCGACCAGGACAACGCCGACGACCTCCGGCACACGCTCACCGACGCGCTCGCCCGCACCGACGGTCGCAACCTGCACGTGGACATGGCCCGCGTGACCTTCTGCGACTCCTCCGGCCTGCACGCCCTTCTGGCGGTACGCACCCAAGCCGAGGACGCCGCAACCGAACTCTCCCTGGAACCGGGCGCCTACGTCGACCGCCTGCTCGACCTCACCGGCACCCGTGCCCTGTTCAAGGTGGCCCATGTGCCCACCTCGCCCGGTCATCCGGATGTGTGGACTGCGTAACCCCGGTGAAGCTCATCGTCCGCGCAGCTCCCGCAGTCCCGTCACTTCGTGTTGGTCTCCCCGGCCGGGGGCCGATCTTCAGCCGCCGGTGGCCTTCACGAACCAGGCGAGGGATTGCTCGTCGCTCAGCACGGACTCAAGGACCAGATCGCCGGGGACCCGCGCGAACAACCTCCCCGGGTTCCACGACGAGCGTTCGCGGGGTCGGTCCAGCACCAGGAGCCGTATGCCGTCGACCGATCGGATGTCGTCAGGGCATCCGTCGACCGGGACCGCGGAGCCGTCCGCGTTGCTCATGGCGAACTCGGCGTATGCGTCGACGGACGAGACGCTGCCGGGAGTGAAGGGCGCGTTGCGCGCCAGGGCCACGGCCGCCGGGTCGGGCGCGGCACCCGGTACATGGCCGGCGCCGATGAGGACGTCCGCGAGGAGCGTGAGCAGTTGGCGGTTGCAGCCGAGCCCGCCCATGCGCATGCGGTACGCGGCTCCGGACGGCCGGTGCAGCACGACGAGCGGTTCGTCGTCGAGCATGCGCACGATGTGGCGCAGTGAGGGCAGACCGGTGTGCCACACCACAGCGACACGCTCCACCTCGGCTCGGAACTGTGCTCGTTCCGCAAGGCTGTCGCGCAGTGGGCGGTGCGAAAGCACGGCGACGGTGGCCAGTTCCCACTGCTGGACCTGCCACCACGCGATGAGGCTGCGCAGGGCCCGCTCGTCCGCGTCGGCGCCGACGAGCTGCCCGACGATGTCGCCCGGGATGTCGACCGACTCCGGGACCGGTACTGCCGCGCCGCCTGATGCGTGCCATATCCCGGGGAAGTTCACGGCCTCGCGCAGCCCGTCGCGCGCCCGGTCGAGGATGACGGGACCGCAGTCGGTCGGGTCCGCGCCCAGCTCCACACAGGCCCCGATGATCACGGAGAGCATGCCGTGATGGATCAGCGGCAGGTACTGAAGGAGCTCGGTGAGCCGGGGGACGGCCGCCGCCGCTTCGTTGCGGTCGGTCCGCGGCAGGGCTATGAGGAGTGCGTTGACGGCGGCGGCGATCTTGTTCGGGTCCGGTGATTCCGATGCCGCGACGAGTTGGTCGACGGCCAGGCTCATGGGGCGAGCTTCGGTGTCCATGGGCGCAACCTAGCGAGGGAAGGACGTCCGGAAAGGCCAGTTGCCGGCAGAAGGCATTCGGGGGTGTCTGTTACGGGCGGACGTGCGGCATCTTTGACTGTGTCAGGGAAGTGCGCTTCGGCGCGGAGGAGGCACGTGCATGGCACCCAGCGAAGGCACCGACGTATTCGAGGACTTGCGCGCCGAGGGCGAGGCGCTCCACGCCTTGGTCGCGGACCTGGACGACGAACAGTGGTCGCTGCCCACCCCCGCCCCCGGCTGGACCGTGGCTGACCAGATCGGGCACCTCGCCTCGACCGACGAGATGGCGATCCTGGCCGCACGGGACCCCGGCGCGTTCCTGGCGGCGGTGCCCGCCGTGGTCGAGGCGCTGGCGAACGGCCTCGAAGGGAGCATGTCGGGTCGCCGCGACGCGGAGAAGGGCGTGGAGTTGCTGGACCGCTGGCGGGCCGGGCGCGAAGGGGTGATCGCGGCGCTCCGAGGGCACCCGCCCGGCACCCGGTTCCCGTGGTTCGGCCCGCCGATGAGCCCGGCCGGGATCGCCACCGGCCGCCTCATGGAGGCCTGGGCGCACGGCGGCGACGTGGCCGACGCGTTGGGCGTACGACGTGAACCGACGGCACGCGTACGGCACATCGTGCGGCTCGGGGTCAACGCCCGCGACCACGCGTTCGCGACGCACGGACTCCCGGCTCCCGAGGACCCGTTCCGTGTCGAGCTGGTCGGCCCGGACGGCGCCGCATGGGACTTCGGTCCGCCGAACGCACCGCAGAAGGTCTCCGGTCCCGGCTACGACTTCGCCCTCCTTGCGACCCGCCGCGTGCATCGGCAGGACACCGCACTGACCGCCGAGGGGCGGGACGCCGACCGCTGGCTCGACATCGCCCAGGCGTACGTGGGGGCGCCGGGCGAGGGGCGGGCACCGGGAGCGCGGCGTACCTGACCGGAGTTGTGGTTTCTGCGGTACGGGAGCGGCGAGCGGGACCATGGTGGGAGTGCGCGGAACGCGGAGCGAATGACCAGGTGTCCAGGTGTCCAGGTGACCGCGGCGATCGCGTACGACCCGGGGCAGGTCTTGGGGACGGGGCTGGCCCAGGAACTGCCGTGGCCGCTGCGGACCGCGTGGTCCCTGCTGGGGACGCGCGCAATGCGTTGGTCGATGCGCAAGGTGAACCGCGACTTCAACTCCGCGTCCGACGCCGCAAGCGCCCTGGCGGACTTGGTGCTGGGGCGCGTGGCCCCACCGGAGGGACGGACGTACGCGGCCCTGCGCCATGGGGAGTTGGGCTGGCCGGACCCATCGGAGTTGGCGCGCGATGAGGTGGCCGCGAGGGCGTTGTGGCGGGAGAGCGCGGGGTTGGTCGGCGTGTCCGAGTAAGGGCGAACGTGCGGCGGTGTCCCCGGGGCCGTCCCACCGGCGACGCGGGCGGCGGTGAACTCGGGGCTGGTCGCTCCTCCGGAGCGGACCGCCCGGGTCGGGATATGCGGCGGCTCCGACGATCGGCGATACCCGGCACCCGCCACCGCAGGTACGGCGGTTGACACCTGCGGTGGCACCGGCGGCCCCGGATCTCCGCCCGTCCTCCGCCGCGGTGCGGCATGATCATGGGGTGAGCTCAGCCGTTGACAGGGACGCCGTCCCGCAGTTCGTCCTTCCCCTCGTGGTGCGCATCGAGCGCGAGGCTCCGCCCGCACGTACCGCCGCACTAGAGGCTGCGGCCCGGGCGGTACTGGTGTTCCTCGCCGACGAGCGGTCGACTGAGGGGGAGTGGGCCGAGCGCGTCACGGAGTGGACCGACGGGCGCATCCGCAAGGTGGTACGCCGGGCCCGCGGTGCCGAATGGCGGCGCGCCTCCGTGCTGGACGGCATCACGTCGGAGCACGAGGGCGCGGAAGTCCGCGTGTTCCCGCCGGTACCGCTCGACGCGTGGCCCAAGGAACTCGCCCGGCTCCAGGTCTCCGGCACGGACCTGGACGATCCGGAGCCGCCGCCCGCCCCCGAGCCCGGTGTTCCGGTGCTGTGGTTCAACCCCGAGTTGGAGATGAGTGCGGGCAAGGCGATGGCCCAGGCCGGTCACGGTGCGCAGTTGGCCTGGATGAGCCTGGACGCCGAGGCCCGCAAGCGCTGGGCGGACGACGGGTTCCGACTCGCGGTGCGCACCTCCCCCGCCGCGGCGTGGCCCGCGCTCACCGACTCCGGACTGCCACTGGTCCGCGACGCGGGGTACACCGAAATCGCCCCCGGATCCTGCACGGTGGTGGCTGATTTGCCGGAATTGCGGGCCCGGCGAGCCTGAACCGCCGTCCCCGGACCGGCCGATCGGCGCCGGGAGCCGACGTCCGAGCACCTGGATGCGGGTACTGTGCCACCCCGCGACACGCCGGACGGCACACCTGTAAACGTGACCTGACTACACGTCACATCGCTTGCCGCCACGCGTATTTGCAACGGCTCGGTGACAAACTCGGCCAACAACCGAGACCGGGGCGTAACCGTGCCGCCTACGCCACGTCATCCACCGAGGACTACGGTGGATCGCGGCCGGGTCTCCCGCCCGGCCCCGCGCCGCGCGGCCGGGGAAGCGGTCCGCAGGGGCGGTGCCCGCCTGCCGACCAGGGAGCGCCCGCGAGTGAACCTTCAGGTGACCACCGAGGACCACCAAGGCTGGACCGTGCTTTTCGTCGCCGGGGAGGTCGATTTCGCCGTCGTCCCGGAACTGGGGGAACACGTCAGACGGGCGGTGGCCCAGGGGCGCCACCACCTGATCCTGGAGTTGACCGAGGTCGTCTTCTGCGACTCGACCGGGATCGGGGCCCTGGTGGGCGCCAGGAGGTTGCTGCGCTCGTGCTCGGGCCAGTTGCGGCTGGTGATGCCGGAGAGCGGCGAGCACCATGTGAACCGTGTGTTCACCGCTCTCGGTCTGCGGCGGCTGTTCGACGTGCACCCCGACCTTGACGAGGCGCTGGCCGCCGACGACCCGCGCGAGCGCACCGCCGAGGCGGGCTAGCACGTCGGCGAGGCGAGGCGAGGCGGGCCGGCGCCTGCGGCGAAGCGGGCTGAAGCGTACGGGAATCCGCGTGTGGCGGGGGCGGATCGTACGCGTGTTTCTGATCATTGCCCAGGTCAAGTGTCTGCGCTACGTTGCGGCCCAACACTCGTAGCCGCTGCGCAGGAGGGCTTGGCATGGCACTCGAAGGCTCCAAGATCGTCGTCACCGGGGTCACCGGCCAGGTGGCCGAGCCGGTGGCCAAGCTGCTCGCGCAGAACAACGAGGTGTACGGCGCCGCGCGCTTCAACGACGACGAGTCCCGCGCGCGCCTGGAGGCCGCCGGGGTCAACTGCGTCAAGATCGACCTGGCGGCGGGCGACGTGGCGGGCCTCCCCGCGGACGCCGACTACGTGGTCAACTTCGCCGTCGCGAAGAGCGGCGACTGGGGCGCCGACCTGGACGGCAACGCGGGCGGCGTGCTGTGGCTCATGGACCACCTGCGCGGGGCCCGGGCGTTCCTGCACTGCTCCTCGACGGCGGTCTACCAGCCCGACGGGCACCGCACTTTCAAGGAGTCGGACGCGCTGGGCGACAACCACCGGGTGTGGTCGTTCCTGGAGACGTACAGCATCTGCAAGATCGCCGCGGAGGGCGCGGCCCGGTGGGGGGCGGCCAAGTACGGGCTGCCGACGACCATCGCGCGGCTGAGCGTCCCCTACGGCGAGAACGGCGGCTGGCCCGCGATCCACCTGGAGATGATGATCGCCGGTGCGGCGGTCCAGGTGAACAGCGACACCCCGAGCGTGTACCACCCCATCCACGAAGAGGACATCGTCGCCTCGCTCCCCAAGCTGCTCGGCGCGGCGTCGACGCCCGCGACGGTGGTGAACTGGGGCGGCAGCGAGGCGGTCAGCATCGAGGAGTGGTGCACCTACCTCGGCGAACTGACCGGTCTTCAGCCGGAGTTCGAGGAGACCGACCAGACCATCAGCAGCGTCGCCCTCGACCTCACCCGCATGCACGAGGTCATCGGCACGACCGACGTGCACTGGAAGGACGGCATGCGCCGCATGGTCGAGAAGTTCCACCCGGAGCTGCTCAAGAGCT
This sequence comes from Yinghuangia sp. YIM S09857, assembly GCF_051388915.1. Classification (NCBI taxonomy): domain Bacteria; kingdom Bacillati; phylum Actinomycetota; class Actinomycetes; order Kitasatosporales; family Streptomycetaceae; genus Yinghuangia; species Yinghuangia sp. YIM S09857. The sequence continues at coordinate 293,595 of NZ_JBPKBH010000010.1, forward strand.
GAGGCCGTGGGACGCGGGCCGCGTGCGCTCAGCGCCCGAGGCCCGCGTCCAACTGGTCCGCGCTGCGGCTGCGGATCAGGTCGTTGACCGCGAGGCCGGGGCCGACGTTCTCGAAGAGCGACGGCGGGTGGTACGTCACGTACATCGTGCGCCGCCCGCCGACCCCGGTCGGTGCCGGGGACGCGTGCAGAACGTCGCCGATGTGCACCGTGACGTCGCCCGGCTCGGTCGGGATCAGCATGTGCGGCAGGTCCGCGAGCTCCCCCTGGTTCGGCGGCGGACAGGTCTTGCCGTGCGTGCCCGCCACCGCCTCCAGGCATCCGGTCTCCGGCGACGAACCGGTCAGCTGCACACCGATCGCGACCGACGGGCACATGATGTGGTGGCCGCCGAGCCCGCAGTCGGTGTGCCAGGGGATGTTCGCCAGCCCCTTGAGCCGCCCCGGCGGCTTGAGCAGCACGCCGACGCCCTCCATGCGGTCGGTGGACGCCACGAGGTCGTCGTGCAGCAGCGACGACAGCCGCAGCATGCGCGGATCCCGGGCGACTTCGGCGATCAGCGGCGAGCGCTCGCTCGCGTACACCAGGCGGCACAGCACGTTCTCACCGTCCTCGGTGGCAGCCCACCACGACCGGTCGTCGCCGACGCGGGCTTCCGCCGCGAGCCGGTCGACCTCGGCGTTGAGGGCGGCGACCTCGTCGGCGGTGAAGACGCCGCGCACCCGCATCACGCCGGTGGCGTCGAAGAAGGCGGCCAGGTCGGCGTCCGCGTCGGCGAGGGTCCAGGCGCGTTCGAGGTCGACCGTACGCCCGGCGCGGTCGGCGGGCGGGACGCCGTCCGGCCGGTACACGGGGATGCCCGTGTAGAGCGCGCGCAGCGCGGGCTCCCAGGCGAACAGGTCGAGGACGGTTCCGTCCCGCACCTCGACCTCGCCCGCGATGGCCAGCGCCGCGCCGGTGCGCATCTGGGTGACGAAGTCGGTCCAGGCGTCCGGTGACATCAGGCAGGTGCAGCCGTCGTCGGCCGTGGTCTCGTCGGCGGGGTCGACACGCAGGCGCCCGTCCAGCGGGCGGTACGTCCACGCCGCCTCGCCGACCTCCAACGTCAGCGGGCGCAGCCCCGCGAGGCCGGTCGCCGCGAGCAGTCCGTGCTCGCCGGCGAGCAGCCCGGGCACGATGTCGCGGTGGTACGTCTCCGCGTCGATCCGGTCGCGCGCGTGCATGCTGTGCCCCTCCCCGCAGGTGACATCGGGCGCAGTATGCCGTGCCTGATGAACTGTCACCAGCCCCTCAAGCGCAGGCTCGGACGTACATGGTTGGACGCCCATCAGCGGCCGCCACCCGTCCCGCCCTGAACTCCCCGCGCGAGCCGCGGCATGAAGCGTACGAGTGGACCCGCGGCCAACACTCCGGCCCTCGCGTCACCCACTCCCCAACCACTCGTTCCCCGTATGTGCCTCCCCGCCTGCCGTGCCGCCCGCCGCCGCGCCCGACGGTCGCGCCGGGCCGCCTCGTCTGCCCGCCGCGCCCGACCGCCACGCCCGACCGCCACGCCCGACCGCCACGCCCGACCGCCACGCCTGCCTGAGAAGTCCCAACCCCGTCGGGGCCTCGTCCGCCCGGCCCCGCACCCAACGTGCGTGCCACCCCCATTGCGCGCGGAAGCGCCACAACCCCCGCCCACACCCGATCGTCCGCGACTCGCCGCGTTGCCAACCCCGCTCTCCCCGCTGCCGCCTCGCTCTCCGCCCCACGGGCCCACCACCACCCGCCACCGCGCGGAAGCGCCTCAACCCCCGCCCACGCCCGATCGTCCGCGACTCGCCGCGTTGCCAACCCCGCGCTCCCCGCTGCCGCCTCGCTCCCCACGGGCCCACCACCACCCGCCACCGCGCGGAAGCGCCCCCACAACCGCCTGACTCCCCGTCAACCCCGCCCCAACGGTCCCTCCTCGCCGGCGCCCCTCCACCCCGTCCAGCCATACCGCACACGGCTCTTCGGGTGATTCGAGGTTTACCACCCCCCGGTCAATTGATGTCCGAATTAGTACGAATGGGCGTGACTTGTGTGATTAATGGTGTTCAATCGTGTTGATCATCCAAGCAACTGGTACAACGGCGAGGCAGGTGCACATGGAAGCCCCCGTATTCGACGACATTGCCGATCCGTCCTGCACATGCCTGGCGTGTGTCGGGACACGTCGGCAGGAGGCGATGGCCCTGCGCTCCGGTGGAAGTCCGGCGCGGCGAGCGCGCCGTACCGCCGCGACCGTCGTCACGGCCGGCTTCGTCGCGGCCGGTGTCGCGCCCGCCGCGGCGCGAGCTCTGGACGCCGACAAGAGCGTCGACGACCAAGGACCGCGCCAGCCGCTCGCCGACACGCTCATCGACCAGGCGCAGCTTCCGCCCGGCGCGTCCGACCACACCGTCCCCGAAGCGGCCGTGTGGGAGGGGGCGTACGGCTCACCCCAAGGCGAACCCGGCCCGCTGCGCCTCGGCTCTTCCGGCGGCAAGAGCATCACCCCCGTCCTCGTCACCGCGCCCTCGCGCCTCGGCCTGGCGACCGTGACCCGCGACCAGATAATCGAGCGGGCCCGCTCCTGGTCCGACGTGGTCGTGCCGTACAGCCAGTCCGGCTACCGCGGCGGCTATCGCACCGACTGCTCCGGCTATGTCTCGATGGCCTGGGGCCTCGCGCAGAACGCCTGGACCGGCAACCTCGCCGACTACGCCACACCGATCTCCAAGAGCGCCCTCAAGCCGGGCGACATCCTGCTCTTCCACAACGCGGCCAACCCGGTGCGCGGCTCACACGTCGTCATCTTCGACCGGTGGACCGACTCGTCGCGCACCAGCTACGTCGGCTATGAGCAGACCCAGCCGGGTACCAAGCACCGCACGATTCCGTACGCGTACTTCAACTACTCGTCCAGCTACAAGGCCTACCGCTACAAGAACGTGGTCGAAGGCGGAGGCTCCAGCCCCGGCCCGACGACCCCCGGTGCGACGGTGTTCCCGGGTGCGCAGTATTTCGGTCCGGGGAAGTCGAACGCGTACATCACGCAGCTCGGCAAGGCGTTGGTGGCGAAGGGGTACGGCAGCTACTACCGCGAAGGCCCCGGCCCCACCTGGGGTGCCGCCGACCAGCAGGCCACGGCGGCGTTCCAGCGCGCCCAGGGCTGGACCGGCGCCGACGCCGACGGCATACCCGGACGCGAGACGTGGGCCCGCCTCATGGCCGGGTTCGACGGCGGCACCGGCGGCAACCCCGCGCCGCCGCCCACGAGTCCCGGTGCGACGGCGTTCCCGGGTGCGCAGTATTTCGGTCCGGGGAAGTCGAACGCGTACATCACGCAGCTCGGCAAGGCGTTGGTGGCGAAGGGGTACGGCAGCTACTACCGCGAAGGCCCCGGCCCCACCTGGGGTACTGCCGACCAGCGCGCAACGGCGGCGTTCCAGCGCGCCCAGGGCTGGACCGGCGCCGACGCCGACGGCATACCCGGCAAGGACACCTGGGCGCTGCTCATGCGCTGACGTGCCGCGGGTGACATCCCGCGAGTGACGTCCTGCGGGCGGCGCCCGGCCGGGGCGTCGCACCGTCGGCGCACCACCACCAGAACCACCAGGCGGCGGCCCCGAGGGCGGCGCCGCCACCGGAAGGGCGTCGACGGCGACGCGTGAGGAGCACAGGTGACACGCGAAGACCCGACGGGGGAATGGGCGGGGCCGGGAGGCCGCCGCAGGCTCGGCGAGGGCGGCACCTCCGGCACCGCGTCCGGTACCGCCTCCCCGTCCGGTACCGCCTCCGCCGCCGCTCCCGTGATCGTGACGGTCCTGGACCGGGCGGCGAACAGCGGCACGGCAGCGGCGCCCCTGGACGGGCGCGTCCTCGACACCGCCGAGGTCCGCGCGCTGTCGGCCTCGGGCCTCGGCTCGGCCGCGCCGCCCACCACGGCTCCGCCGACCGCGACCTCGACCGCATCCGCGTCCGTGACGCCGACGCCGCCGTACGCGCAACAACGTGACCCGCTCGACCTGCCGGAACCGGAACGGGGCAAGGACATGGCGACCAAGACCACCCGTACCCACACCGACACGGCCGTCGCCCCGGTCGCGACCAACACGCCCGCGGCCGACCCGCCGTCATCCGCCGCAGCCACCACGAGCGCGACGGCGACGTTCGGAGGCACGCACTTCGTGGCGCCCCCCGACGGCCAGTCGTCCGCCCTCACGCGCGCCCGCTACCCGCGCGCCGACCAGGAGCTCCGCGAACGCCCGGCGTTCGTCCTGCCCGGCTGGCTCGCGGGCCCGGCCCTGCTCGCGGCGGTGTGCGCCATCGTGTGGGCGGTCGCGGCGTCCGGCCACATCGACTCGCGCCTGCCGGACCAACTGCGCGGCAGCGCGCTCCTGGACGTCGCGGAAGCGGTCGCCGTCACCGCCGGGGCGGTCGCCGCGCTCCTCGGCCTGGTGCTCCTGCTCGGCATGTTCGTCGTACCGGCGGGATCCGCGCGCGTCATGAGCCGGTACGGCCGCTACAAGGGCACGGTCCGGCGCACCGGCCTCGTCTGGGCGGTGCCGTTCCGCCGCCGCCGCAAGGTCGACACCCGCCTGAGGCACTGGCGCAGCCGCCCGATGGACCTGACCGACCGCCAGGGCACTCCACTCCACGTCATGGTCCTGGTGGTCTGGCAGGTCCGGGACACCGCCCGCGCCAGGTTCGCGGTCCGCGACCACGAGCAGTACCTGCGCCAGCAAATCGAGGCGGCGGTGAGCGCGGTGAGCGCGAGCCTGCCGTGCGACAGCTTCACCCGCGGCGCGGCGTCCCTCCGCGACACCGAACACGTCAACGACGAACTGACCCGCCGCCTGTCCGGCGCCATGACGGCAGCCGGCGTGCAGGTCTTCTCCGCCCAAGCCCTCCACATCGACTACGCCCCCCAGGTCGCCGACTCCATGCTGCGCCGCCGCATCGCCGCCCTCGACGCCGCGACCCGCACCGCCGTCCTGGACGACGTTGTCGACACCGTCTCCCAGGCCGTCGACCAGTTCACCCGCCGAGCCCTCGTCCGCCTCGACGAGGACGGCCGCACCGACTTCATCCGCGACCTCACCGTCGCCATGTACACCGCCCGAGGCAACCCCCACCCCACCCCCACCCGCGACTGACCCGAGCACACCGGATGGAGCCCGTCCCGACTGCGGCGGGCCGATTGAGGCATCTCCACAGCGGAGCAAACGGATGGCTGATGCGCGCAAGCCGACGGGGCGCCGTGTCTCGGTGAACGCCTGACGCTGCGAAGCCAGCGGTGGCGGTGAGCGGTGGGACTTGGGGCGGGCATGTCCAATTCCAGGGTCTGCGGCAAGGAGTGCGCGAAGCAACTGAGGTACCTTGGCGCGGGCTGATACCCGGTGTAATTCAACGCAGTTGACGCAGTCGGCTCCGCGCTAACCCGGTTTGTTCTCGTTGGTCCTCGAGCCGCGTGGCGGGCTCGGGGAGACCCGGCGGAACGCCCAGTCCATACGCGGTTCTATCGCCCAATGAGCGCACCAGCGGACAGGGCCGGTGGCCAGGACGACGGCAAGGCCGACACCGACGAGGGTTGTCAGCGCCAGTCCTCGAAGGCCTTCCAAGACCGACTTGTCGTACCACCCGTGCGCGAGTGCCATCTGGACCACGAGGCCGTGGAGCAGGTAGACGTACTGGGATTTCTCACCGAACCGACTCAGCGGGCCGGGGCGGGAGGGTACGAGCGCCAAGAAGCATGCGCTCAACAGGAGTGCGGCGCCCGCGATGACGATGCTGGTGCCCCACCAGCGGACCAGGCTGACGTCAAGGTTCTCGTGTCCCGTGCGCCGGTACAGCCATTCGGCATTCGTGGTCGGCGCCATTGCGTAGACCAGGAGAAAGGCGGCGGGGAAGACCGCGGCAGCCCCCCAACGGAGGCGACCCGGCGCGCGTATGCGATCGACATGCGCCCGTCGCACCACCAGTCCGAGGACGAAGAAGGGCAGGTACTGGAAGAACTGGCCCAGAGCGAGATCGCCTGACGTCTCCGTCGTGCCGATCGCCAGCGCCGCGGCGCACGCGACAACCAGCGGGGCCTTGACGACACGCCAAAGCGGCGACGTGATCCGCCACAGGAACAGGGCGATCAGGAACCACGTGAGATACCACGGTTCCAGAAAGTCGATGGGTACCCATTCGTCTGCCTTGTAGCTGCGCATGAGTCCGTACGCCGTGGCGAAGATGACATACGGCACCAGTGTGCTGGTGACCAGACGCTGGAATCGTCGTTTGCCGACGGGATTGTCGGCGAACGATCGCGAAAAGAAGCCGCAGACCATCACGAACAGCGGCATGTGGAACGTGTACACCGTCAGGTATGCCGCGCGCACCAGCCTGTTGTCAGCGGAGTCCGCCAGCGGCCCCCAGACATGTCCGCACACCACAAGAACGACGGCGAAGAACTTGGCGTTGTCGAAGTACGCGTCCCGAGGCGTTGCCGCGAGCGGTGGGTCCCCGCCGGGCGGTCGAGAACCCGTCACGGCAGCGCTCTCGGACTTGCGGGGCGGTGCCAATTTGCCGCCCTCGCGTCGCGAGCCGCTCACACCTGGACCGCCTCGCGCACGAAGTCCTTGAGCCAGGCCCGGAATTCCGGCCCCAGGTCTTCACGCTCGCACGCAAGTCTGACGATAGCCCGCAGATAGTCCCCG
>NZ_JBPKBH010000011.1:0-68903 GCF_051388915.1 Yinghuangia sp. YIM S09857
CGCGTCCGGAGGCGCGGGCGCGGCCCCGCCGCCCCCTTCCGAGGAGCGCTTGCGGGTGGGGTTGTCGGTCGCCACATCGCTCGTCACGCGGTCATCGTAGGGAGCGACCGTCGCCGCATCGAAAATGCGGCGCCGACATGCCCCTTGAGCCCGAAATCACGGCGCCGGCACGGTCCCCCGCGCCCGACGTTTCGGGGATGTGTCGCGGTGGGCCGTCCACGTTTCTTCCCGGTCAGGGAAATCGCACGTGGTGAGGAGTCCGACACGGCGCGGCAATGTGGAAGTAACACGGCATCAGGTTGCGTAACCTGCGCGTAACTTGCGTGTGCGCGGGCGGTAACGGGGCGTCTCCACCCTGGCGTGAGCCTCGCGGTCGGCGGGGCCTGCCGAGCGGAAGACGAGGGGCCGATGAACGCCGCCGCACTGCCGACGCACCTGGCCGGACCCGCCGAGATCGATACCGGGGACACGGCCTTCCTGCTGCTCGCCACCGCGCTCGTGCTGCTCATGACGCCGGGGCTGGCGCTGTTCTACGGCGGCATGGTGCGCGCGAAGAGCGTGCTCAACATGATCATGATGAGCTTCTCGGCCATCGCCGTGGTCACAGTCGTGTGGTTCGCGTTCGGCTTCTCCTTCGCCTTCGGCGACGACCTCGGCGGCGGCCTGCTGGGCGGCGCCGGAGAGGTGTTCCTGCACGACGTCAAACCGGACTCGGTCACCGGCACCGTGCCCACGCTGGTGTTCGCCGCCTTCCAGCTCACCTTCGCGATCATCACCGTCGCGCTGATCAGCGGCGCGATCGCGGACCGCGCGAAGTTCCGCGGCTGGCTGGTCTTCTGCGCCGCGTGGGTCGCGCTCGTGTACGTGCCGCTCGCGCACTGGGTGTGGGGCCCGGACGGCTGGATCCGCGAGCAGCTCGGCGCCCTCGACTTCGCCGGCGGCCTGGTCGTGGAGATCAACTCCGGCGCGGCCGGTCTCGCGGTGGCGCTGGTCGTCGGCCCGCGCCTGGGCTTCCGGCGCGACCCGATGCGTCCGCACAACCTGCCGCTGGTGATGCTCGGCGCGGGCCTGCTGTGGTTCGGCTGGTTCGGCTTCAACGCGGGGTCCGCGCTCGGCGCCAACGGCACCGCCGCGCAGTCGCTGGTCAACACGCAGGCCGCGGCCTGCACGGCGCTGCTCGGCTGGCTGCTGGTGGAGAAGAAGCGCGACGGGCACGCGACGACGTTCGGTGCGGCGTCCGGTGCGGTCTCCGGCCTGGTGGCGATCACCCCGTCCTGCGGCGTCGTGGACCTGCCGGGCGCACTGGTGATCGGCCTCGCCGCGGGTGTGCTGTGCTCCTACGCGGTGGGCTGGAAGCACAAGTTCGGGTACGACGACTCCCTCGACGTGGTCGGCGTGCACTTCGTGGGCGGGGTGGTCGGCACGGTCCTGATCGGCGTGTTCGCGTGGGACGGCGTGACCGGCGGACCGCGCGGCCTGCTGCACGGCGGCGGTCTGGAACTGCTGGGCAAGCAGATCGTCGCGGTCGTGGTGGCCGCGGTGTTCTCGTTCGCGGCGACGTACGCGATCGCCACCGTCGTGGACCGCACCGTCGGGTTCCGCGCCTCGGCGGACGACGAACAGGCGGGCCTGGACCTGGCCGTGCACGCGGAGACGGCCTACGATCTCGGTTCGGTCGGCGCCGCGTCGCACCTGTCGAAGCCGGGGTCGGGAGCGCCCGCACCGGTTCGGGTCGAGGCCGACGAGGAATGACGGACCGTAGGACGTACCCGGACCCACCGGCGCGCCGTCGGACGACGGCTGACAGGACTGGCGAACCCCCATGCGACTGATCACCGCGGTCATCAAGCCGCACCGGCTCGACGACGTGAAGTCCGCACTCCAGACGTTCGGTGTGCACGGCCTGACCGTCACCGAGGCCAGCGGCTTCGGACGGCAGCGCGGGCACACCGAGGTCTACCGGGGTGCCGAGTACCGCGTCGACCTGGTGCCGAAGATCCGCCTGGAGGTCGTCGTCGAGGACGACGACGCGGCCCCCGTCATGCAGATCATCACGAAGGCCGCGCACACCGGGAAGATCGGCGACGGCAAGGTATGGAGCGTTCCGGTCGACACGATCATCCGGGTGCGCACGGGTGAGCGGGGGCCGGACGCCCTCTGAGCCGCACCGGCGGTTGGTCCGCCGCGGTGATCCGCTGTCCAGTTCGCGCGTGGCGTAGTCGGGTGGGCGTACGCAAACCCCGGCATGCGGGAAGGTGTCTCTCGTCAACATGGTGCGGCGAGCGGCAAGGGGCTGCGGGGCATGGCGGAAGAACGCCTGGTGGTGACGGCCGGGAGGCCGTGGAGTCGGGGCGCGGCGCTGCGCGACCCGGGGGAGCCGCACCGCGCGGCGACTCCGCTGGAGCTGTTCTTCGACCTGTGCTTCGTGGTCGCGGTGGCCCAGTTGACGGTGCGTCTGGAGCACGCGTACGCGGCCGACCACGTCGGCAGCGCGATCCCCAGCTTCCTGATGGTGATGTTCGCCATCTGGTGGGCGTGGATGAACTTCACGTGGTTCGCCACCGCGCACGACAGCGACGACGTGCCCTACCGGCTGCTGACGCTGCTTCAGATGGCCGGCGTGCTGATCCTGGCGTCCGGGGTCGACGCGGCGTTCGACGAGGAGACGTACCGCATCGTCGTCGTGGGCTACATGGTGATGCGCGTCGGGCTCATCGCCCAGTGGCTGCGGGTCGCGCGGCACCAGCCGACGATAAGGGTGCGCGCCCACCGGTACGCCCTGGGCATCGGCCTCGTGCAATTGGCGTGGCTGGCGCTGGTGATCCCGGACTCGATCACCGCGTTCCAGATCGCGTTCGTCCCGCTCATACTGTGCGAGGTCCTGGTGCCGATCTGGGCCGAGCGCGCGGGAGCCGGGGTGCTCTGGCACGCGGAGCACATCGCCGAACGCTACGGACTGTTCGCGCTCATCATCCTCGGCGAGTCGATCCTGGCGGCGACGGTCGCGGTCAAGGACGCGACCGACGGCGGGGTCAGCGCGGCGATCATCACGGTGGCCGCGGGCGGGCTGATCATCGCCTTCTCCTGCTGGTGGCTCTACTTCGACACGCTCGGCGGGGACGGCCCGGAGGATCAGGTGCGCGCGTTCACCTGGGGGTACGGCCACTACGTCGTCTTCGGCGCGCTCGCCGCGGTCGGGGGCGGGCTCGCGACGGCCGCCGCCGCGGTGGCGGACCACGGCGACCACCCGATCCCGGAGCGTACGGCCTCGCTCGCGGTCGCGATCCCGCTCGCGCTGTTCCTGCTCATGGTCGCGGCAATCGCCCTGCGTGCGAAGGACAATTGCGGGCCGCAGCGCCTGCGCCAGTGGTCGGTGGCCGCGGCGGCCATCGTGGTCGCGGGGGTGTTCCTGCCGCCGGCCGGCGCCACCGCAGCGGCGGGTGCGGTCGCGGCCCTGCTGGTGACCGTCGAGACGGTCGCCGCGCACCGGCGGTACCGCGCGGCCGCCTGACCGGGCGCGGTCAGAGCTGTTCGGCCAGGTCGCTGTCCTCGGCGACCTCCTTGAGGCAGCGGACCAGGAGCTGCACGCCCTCGCGCTCGCTGTCGGCGCGCCAGAAGGCTGTTACCGGAACGTCCGGCGTGCCGGTCAACGGCACCTGGACGACGCCGCGCACCGGGCGCTGACGGGCCCAACTGCGCGGCGAGATGCCGATGCCCTGCCGGTCGACGACGCGCGCGATCACGTCGTCGACGCTGCCGAACGCCTCCACGATCTCGGCCGCCCCGGCCCGCCGCAGCGCGTCGGTGACGCGGGCGTACAGGCGCGGGTGCGGGCCGCGCGGCCACACCACGATGGGCTCGTCGCCGACCAGTTCGGTCAGGTCGATGGACTCCTCCCCGGCCATCGGGTGGTCGGCGGGCAGCAGCGCGACGAAGGCGAAGGTGCCGACCCGGGCCGACTCGAAGCCGGTGCCGAGGTCCGGCATCCAGCCGATGCCCGCGTCCAGGACGCCCTCGCGCACGTCCGCGACCTGGCGCGCGGTCGGCTCGCTGGTCCACTGCACGCGCAGCTCCGGGTGGCGTACGTGGAGGGCCGAGATCGCCGTGGACACCAGCGACGGACCGAGCCCGGAGGTATACCCCACACGCACCTGGCCCGCTTCACGCGTGGCCCGGCGGCGTACGTCCGCACACGCGTCGTCGAGCAGCCGCAGCGCCTCGTCGACCTGGCGGCGGAAGGCCTCGCCGACCGGCGTCAGGGTCACCGGGAGGGAGCTGCGGTCCACCAGCCTGGCCCCCAATTGCTGCTCAAGACGGCGTACCGCCTTGGACACCATCGGCTGCGACAGGTACAGGCGCGCGGCGGCCCGGCCGAAGTGCCGCTCCTCGGCGACGGCGATGAAGCTCCTCAGATCGCGCATTTCCATACCCCGAGGATATGCCCCTGCGGAATAACGTTAGCCGGGACTGGGGGCTTGGCCGCGCCGCGGCGAGCGGGTTTCCTGGAAGCGTCGAAGAGCAACGCGACATTCCGCAGTACCCGGACGGACCAGGAGCCGAAGCCATGACGCTCGAAATTCCCCGCATCATCTCGGTGGACGACCACGTCGTCGAACCCCCGAACCTGTGGCAGGACCGGCTTCCGGCGAAGTTCAAGGACCGCGGCCCGCGGGTGGTGCGCGAGAAGGCGAAGTTCAACTTCGTCGGCGGCGTCTTCTCCTACGAGAAGGGCGTCGAGGACGGCGAGTGGTGCGACTGGTGGCTGTACGACGACCTGGTCTACCCGTTCCCCAAGCTCTCCGCGGCGGTCGGCTTCGACACGCTCGACGTGACGCCGGTCACCTTCGACGACATCCGCCCGGGCGCGTGGATCCAGTCCGAGCGCCTGAAGGACATGGCCGCGAACCACACGGACGCGTCCATCTGCTTCCCGAACATCCTCCCGCGCTTCTGCGGCCAGGCGTTCCTTGAGCGCCAGGACAAGGAGCTCGCGCTGCTCTGCGTCCAGGCGTACAACGACTGGATCATCGACGAGTGGTGTGCCGGTGCGGGCAAGGGCATCCTCCTGCCGATGACGCTCATCCCGCTGTGGGACCCGGAGCTGGCGGCGCAGGAGGTGCGCCGCTGCGCGGCCAAGGGCTCGTTCGCGGTGGCGTTCTCGGAGAACCCGGTGCCGCTGGGCCTGCCGTCGGTGCACGACAAGAACCACTTCTGGGACCCGTTCTTCCGGGCGTGCGAGGAGACGAACACGATCGTCTGCATGCACATCGGCTCGTCGTCCAAGATGCCGTCGACGTCGCCGGACGCGCCGTTCATCGTGTCCTCGACGCTGACCTTCCAGAACGCCATGGGCTCGCTGGTCGACTACATCTTCTCGGGTGTGCTGGACCGCTTCCCGAAGATGAAGATCGCGTACGCCGAGGGCCAGGTCGGCTGGATGCCGTACGTGCTGGAGCGTGCCGACAAGCTGTGGCACGAGCGCGACGACAACGACTTCGGCTCGTCGCTGAAGAACAAGCCGTCGTCGTACATCAAGGACCGCATCTACGGCTGCATCTTCGACGACGAGATCGGTCTGAAGAACCGCGACATCATCGGCATCGACCAGATCTGCTTCGAGGTCGACTACCCGCACGCGGACTCGACCTTCCCGCACACCCACAAGGTCGCGCTGGACATCGCCACGCAGGCGGGCCTGACGCAGGAGGAGTGCTACAAGCTCTTCCGCGGCAACGCCATCAAGGCGTTCGGCCTGGAGCGGTTCGGCATCACGAAGTAGTCGTCGGTGCGGTCGCACCCGATGTAGTCGTCTTTGCGGTCGACGCTGCGGTCGTCTTTGCGGTCGACGCTGCGGTCGACGACGGGGCCGGGGTCCTGGGCACATGCCCGGGGCCCCGGCCTTCGTCCGCGGCACGGCGGCCGTCGTCCCCGCGGCGCCGCCCGCCGGCCAGGCCGCTCGCCCCCGCGATGCCGGCCATCACCAGCGCGCCCCCGGCCCAGTCCCACCCGGTCGGACGCTCGCCCAGCACCGCGGCGGCGGCCGCGATGCCCACGACCGGCACGAGCAGGCTGTACGGCGCCACCGAGGTGGCCGGGAAGCGCCCGAGCAGGCTGTTCCACACGCCGTACCCGACGAACGTCGAGACGACCACGACGTAGCCGAGCGCCAGCACTCCGGACAGCCCCATGCCGGTGACCGCGTCGCGGTCGGCGGCCCAGCCCTCGAAGCCGAGCGACAGCGCGAACAGCGGCAGCGGCGCGACGAGGCCCGACCACACCACCAGGCCGAACCCGGCCTGGCTGCCCGCCTTGCGGGTGACCACGTTGCCCAGCGCCCACGACGCACCGGCCGCGAGCAGCAGCAGGAACGAGCCGATCCCGGCGCTCTGGCCGCGTCCGACCGCGATGACCGCGAGTCCGGCCGCCGCGATCCCGAGGGCCACGAGGCGGGCGCGGGCAGGGCGTTCGCCCAGGAAGGCCATCGCGAACAGCACCGTGAACATCGCCTGGCACTGCAACACGATCGACGACAGCCCGGCGGGCATGCCCATCTGCATCGCGGTGAACAGGAACCCGAACTGGCCGACGCACACCAGCATTCCGACGCCCACGATGATGCGTGCGGGGACCTTCGGCCGGGGCACGAAGAACACCGCGGGGACGGCGACGAGCGTGAAGCGCAGCGCGGCGAAGAGCAGCGGCGGGAACGCGTCGAGGCCGTAGTCGATGGCCACGAAGTTGAGGCCCCAGATGACGGCGACGAAGGTGGCCCGGACAGTGTGGGTCCGCTGCATGGACTCGGTGGGCAGTACGAGGTGTGTGGGCTGCGCGGAATGCGTGGGCTGCATGCCGGCCAGTCTCGGCGGCTTCACCCGTCAGGACCAGCTACTTTTTCCGGACCTGATTCGGTAGTTTTCCTACATGGATCTGAAGCGGCTGCGTATCCTCCAGACGCTGGCGCGGTACGGCACGGTCGCCGCCGCCGCGGAACGCCTGCACCTGACGCCCTCGGCGGTGTCGCAGCAGCTCGCGGTGCTGGCCAAGGAGGCCGGCGTACCGCTGCTGGAACGCAACGGGCGCGGGGTGCGCCTGACGGGGGCGGCGCAGGTGCTGCTGACGCACGCGGACGCGATCGGCGTCCAGCTCGAACGCGCCCGTGCGGACCTCGCGGCGCACGCGCACGGCGGGGTCGGGCAGGCTCAGGTCGCGGCGTTCCCCACGGCCCTCGCCTATCTGCTCGCCCCGGCGGTCGCGCGGGTCCGTACGACGCACCCGGGCTGGCGCTTCGCGATCACCGAGCACGAGACCGAGGACTCGATCCCGAGGGTCATCTCCGGCGAACTGGACCTCGCCGTGGTCATGAACTCGCCGCAGGTCCCGACCGCCGACCACCCGACGGTCCTCCTCCACCCGCTGCTGAGCGAGCCGGTGCACATGGCCGTCCCGGCCGGTCATCCGCTGGCCGGGGCGGATGTGGTGGACATCGCCGAACACCTCGTCGACGAGGAGTGGGTGCTCACCGCCGAGGGCACCGCCTGCCACGCGCTGGCGGTGCAGGCGTGCGGCCAGGCGGGCTTCCAGCCGCGCGTCGGGCACTACGTCACCGACTTCGGTGCCGTGTACGCGGTGGTCGCGGCCGGGCTCGGTGTCGCGATGATGCCGCAGATGTCGGTGGCCTCGGCGCCCCCGGGCGTGGTGCTGCGGCCGCTGCGCGACCCGGCCCCGCGCAGGCACCTTTTCGCGGCGGTGCGCCGGGGCAGCGGCACGACGCCGCTCCTCCACGCGCTGCGCGAAGTGGGCCGGGATTTGTCCGGTTCCGATCACTGTGGCACCCCACACGAGGCGGCCTTCTAGACCATCGCGCGGTGTGCCCCGTTATCGTGGCGGCTATTGATTGAGCGTCAGCTAAGTACGTCAGGTCAGTTGAGGGCGCCTCGGAGGACCGAGGCGTACCCCTTGTGCCGGGAGGACTTCATGGGCATCTGCGACGGGCGCGTTGTGGTGATCACGGGCGCGGGCAACGGCATCGGCCGCTCACACGCGCTGGCGTTCGCCGCCGAGGGAGCCAAGGTCGTCGTGAACGACCTGGGCGGATCGCGCGACGGCACGGGCGCGTCGGCGGGCCCGGCCCAGGCGGTCGTCGACGAGATCGTGGCGGTGGGCGGCGAGGCGGTGGCGCACGCCGAGGACATCTCGACGTGGGAGGGCGCGGAGTCCCTCATCAAGCTGGCGATCGACACGTTCGGCCGGATCGACGTGCTGGTCAACAACGCGGGCATCCTGCGCGACCGCATGCTCACCAACATGACCGAGGCCGAGTGGGACGCGGTCATCAAGGTGCACCTCAAGGGCACCTTCGGCCCGGCGCACCACGCGGCGGCGCACTGGCGCAATCTGGCCAAGGCGGGCGAGGCGGTGGACGCGCGCATCATCAACACGTCGTCGCCGTCCGGCATCTTCGGCAACATCGGCCAGACGAACTACGGCGCGGCCAAGGCCGGCATCGCCGCCTTCACGGTCATCGCGTCGCAGGAGCTGGGCCGGTACGGCGTCACCGTGAACGCCATCGCGCCCACCGCCCTCACCCGCATGACCGAGGACCTGGCGAACGTGGTGGGCGACAGCCCGGAGACCGCGGAGAAGCTGGCCCCGGAGAACATCTCGCCGCTGGTGGTCTGGCTCGGCTCGGCGGCCGCGGCGGGCGTCACCGGCCGCGTCTTCTCGGTGGCGGGCGGCACCATCAGCGTCGCCGAGGGCTGGGCGAACGGGCCGACGGTCGACAAGGGCGGCCGCTGGACGCCGTCGGAGCTGTCGGACGTCATCCCTGACCTGGTCGCCAAGGCCGCACCGAACGCGGGCATGGACGGGACGCGTCCGGTCCAGGACTGACCCAGGCCCAGAGGCAGGACGAGTGGCCGGCCCCCGAGGCGCGATGCGCCGCGGGGGCCCGTCTCTTTCGCGAGGGTCGGTTTCCAGCCGGATGCGAAGGCGGATTCGGAGGCGGACGGCTTCGGAGGCGGACTCGGAAACGGACAGACTCGGAGACGGTCGGACGCGGACGCGGGCAGGGCGCCCCCTTCGGGCCTGACCAGGGGTCGACCGCACCCCCGGCGCAACCCCGCCCCGGCCGGTCGGCTCTGGCAGACTACGCGTCGTCGACGTGCGAACTCCGGCCGCAACGGGGGCGGTGAGCGGGTGACGATGGCAACGTGTACGCCCGGCAACAAGTCACAGGAGTGGCGGATCCCCCAGATGCCCGCACCCACGCCCACGCCGCCACCGAACCCGCTGCCGTCGGAGCCTGTGGTTTCGGAACCTCTGGTGTCGAACCGGCTGTCGATCGTGCCCGTCCCGCCAGCAGCCCTGCTCGCCTCGTCCGACCTCCTCCAGCCGGCCGTCTCGCCGACCGATCCCCCACGCGGCGACGACGTGCTCACGATCGTCGACCTCGACGAGGGGGCGCACGACCCCGGGGCCGTCGCCAGGATCCTGGGCGACTCGACCCGGCTCACCCTCGGCATCGCCCGCGGGCCGTGGGACGAGGCCCTGCAACCCGTCGTCAACGCCCTCACCCTCACACTCTGCCTCCCCACGGTCGCCGCGCCGGGCCGCGCGCACGTCCCGGTCCCCGATCCGGCCGCGGCTGCCGCCGAGATCGCCGCCGCCGTGCACCGCACCCCGCGTGCGGCCCTCGCCCTCGGGAACGTCCTGCGCATCAACGCGGGGCTGATCCGCACCGCCGGGAGCCCCGGTGGGCCGCTCGGGCTCGCGGACGCCGTCGCGACCGAGTCGCTGGCGTACTCGGCACTGCTCGCGGGCCCGGAGTTCGCCGCATGGCGTGCGGCGCATCCGCCGCGGCGCGAGCCGCCCGTACCGTCCGACGCCGTGTTGCTGGAGCGCGAGGGCGACGTCCTGCGCATCACGCTCAACCGCCCCGACCGCCGCAACGCGCTGGGCCACGGGCTGCGGGACGCCCTCATCGACGGCCTGGACGTGCTGGCCGCCGACCCCACGCTGCGTGCGGAACTCCGCGGCGCGGGACCGTCGTTCAGCAGCGGCGGCGACCTGGACGAGTTCGGCACGGCGGCCGACCCGGCGACCGCGCACGTTGTGCGGCTGGCCCGGAGCGCCGGTCTGCGCGTGCACCGCGACCGCGACCGCGTCACGCCCTACCTGCACGGCGCGTGCGTAGGTGCGGGCATCGAGGTCCCGGCCTTTGCGGCAACCGTCGTCGCCGCGCCGGATGCATGGTGCCAGTTGCCGGAACTGTCGCTCGGCCTCATCCCGGGCGCGGGCGGAACGGCGAGCGTCACCGCGCGGATCGGACGCTGGCGTACCGCCTGGATGACCCTGACCGGTGCCCGCCTCAGCGCGCAACACGCCCTTGCCTGGGGGTTGGTCGACCGGGTGGAGCCGTCCGGATGATGCCGGCGCGGTGGTTCGTGACGCCGAGCGGCGCGAACTCCCGTGCGACCGAAGGTCCGTGCTCTCATCCTCGGGCGGCAGTGGCCTGGCCGGTCGCGTCGAGGCCCAGGGCCGGGAGGAGTTCGGCTTCCTCGAACGCGAAGTGGCGTTCGAGGTCGTCGGCGAGGGTGCCGAGTTCGGCGCGGAGGGTGGGGACTCCGTCGCCGAGCGCAATGCGTTCCGCCAGGGAGCGGATGGTGCGGAGGGCATCGACGACCGCCCGGTGCTCGTCGCGCAACTGGTCCAGCGTCGGCTTGAGTTCGGGGTACGCCGCCTCGATCGCGGTGAACGCCGTCCCCTCGCTGTCGTGGTGCGTGCCGAGAGCCGAGCAGAAGGCGAGGCAGTGCCCGGCCAGGGAACGCGACGGTACGCCGTCACCCGGCACGGCGTCGCCTCGCAGCCTCGCGATCTCGGCGCGCAAGTCGGCGTGCGCGGCGAGGAGTTGGCGTCCGGCCGCACGGGCGCGCTCGGGGTCGCCGGCGAAGTCGAGGCGGAGCAGCGCCAGAACGGGAATCACACGCTGCGTGGCGGCCTGGTAGTCGGCGTACGCCGGCACGCACGCCGCCTGCAACGCGTAGAGCCGGTCCCGCTCCTCTCCTTCCAGAGGTATCGCGGTCCCGGTGAACTCCTCGATGCCGGAGCCGTCCTCGTACGGCACCTCGACCGCCACGCGCGGCGACGCCCCGACGTTGTGGAACCAGGCGGGGTGCGTGTCCTGCCCGGCGTTGGAGCCGAAGACGAGGAGGCGGTGGCCGTCGCGCAGGTAGCCGAGCGGTGCGGTGTGCGGGCGTCCGGTGCGGCGGCCGCGGGTGGTGAGCAGGAGGAGGTCGGCGTCCTGCAAGAACCCCCCGACGCGGCCCGCGTTGGCCCGGAACTCGGCGATGACTGCGGCGTTTCCGGCCAGGGCCGGGTCGCCCGGGGCACCGTCGCCCGGACCACTCCCGCCCGGGGTGCTCTCGCCCACGGTGCTCTCGCCCGGGGCGCCGTCGCCCGGGCCGCCCTCGCCCGGACCGATCTCGCCCGGGGTGCTCTCGCCCGGACCACTCCCGCCCGGGGTGCTCTCGCCCGGACCACTCCCGCCCGGGGTGTTCTCGCCCAGGGCGCGGTCGCTCGGAGCGCCCTCGCCCGTAGCGCCGCTGCCGCGCAGGGAGCCTTCGTCCCCGTGCCGGTCCTCATGAGCCCCGTCCACCGCGCGGCCGCCGTCGGCGCCCGGTTCCGTGTGCGGCCCGGTCATATGCGGTCCGGTCATGGGGTGCCCTCCCGGTATCGTCGGCACGACGGAACTAGACTTTGCTTTGCAAGCAAAGCATCTTTGACAGCAAAGCTATTTTGGAGGGCTGCCGGTGTCAAGCGACCGCACGGCCGCGCGATCGGACGGTGCCGCCGGGCGCGCCGCGCCGGAGCACCTCGGCGTCGACGACGCGATCCGCACGCTTCTGCTGCTCATGCCGCGGATGGTCGGCCGCGCGAAGCGCCTGGGCGTCCCCGAGGAGCTGCGGTCCTCCGCGCTCGCGCCGCGGCACCTGTCGCTGCTCGCGTACCTGCTCTTCGACGGCCCGATGGCGGTGAACGAGCTGGCCGGGCGGCTGGAGGTGGCTCCCGCGACGGTCAGCCTCATGGTCGGCGACCTCGACAAGAAGGGGATCCTCGAACGCACGCCCGACCCGGCCGACCGCCGCCGCACGATCGTGAGCATCGCCGAGGCCCGCCGTCCGGCCATCGAATCCTGGCTCGGCCGGAGCGCGGCGGCGTGGCGGACCGTCCTCGCACCCCTGAGCGACACCGAGCGGGCACTGTTCACGAACACCCTCGCCGCCTACGAGCAGGCGCTGTCCGACCCCGGCGACGCGACGCCCTGACGGTCCGCCGGAAGCCGCCCGCACCCCACCGCCCACGCAAAATCCACCCCGCGCAGCAGACCTGACGACCCATCAGTAAAACTGGACGGGCCCGACCCCGCGTACGGAACGGAGGCCGCCATGGCCCGCGTGTACGAGATCGACTCCGTGGTGCCCGTCATCGACCCGACCGCCTTCGTCCACCCGGACGCCGTCCTCGTCGGGGACGTCATCATCGGCCCGCGCGCGTACGTCGGCCCGCTCGCCAGCCTGCGCGGCGACTTCGGCCGCATCACCGTCGGCCCCGGCGCGAACGTCCAGGACGGCTGCGTCGTGCACTGCTTCCCCGGCACCGACACCACCATCGAGGAGGACGGGCACGTCGGCCACGGCGCGATCCTGCACGGCTGCCACGTGGGCCGCGGCGTCCTCGTCGGGATGAACGCGGTCGTGATGGACGGAGTACGCCTGGGCGACTACGCGTTCGTCGCCGCCAACGCCTTCGTCAAGGCCGGGACCGTCGTCCCGGAGAAGCACCTCATCGCCGGATCCCCCGGCGTCGTGACCCGCGAACTCAGCGACACCGAGCTGGCCTGGAAGGCCAACGGCACGCGCGTGTACCAGGACCTGGCCGCCCGCTCCCTCGAGAGCCTCCGCCCGGCGACCCCGCTCACCGAGCCGGAGCCGGACCGGCGCAGGGTCAGCACGGACCCCTCGGTCGCCGTCCCGCTGCACACGTACCGCGAGAAGCACACCGACAAGTGACGCGGCGTCAGCACGCCACCGCAGCCTGACGGTGCGTCACGCGCCTTCCACCACCGCGCTCTTGATGACGTTGAAGCGCGCGCCGAAGGAGTCGGCGAGCATGGTCATGCGTCCCACGCCCGGCAGGTCGTCGGCGGCCACGATGACGGACGCGCCGTTGCCGACCGCGCGTTCGACCGCGGTGTCGCAGTCGCCGACCTCGAAGTACGGGTACCACTGCGGCGCGGCGTCACTCCCCGGCACGCCCGGCGGCAGCGCGACGATGCCGCCGGTCTCCCTGCCGCCGCCCTCCTGCGCGGCGGGCGTGATCACCGTGTAGTCGATGCCGGGCACCGGCGCCAGGCCGAACTGCCAGGCGAACACCGCCCCGTAGAACTCCGTGGCGCCGACCGTGTCCGCGGTCAGAAGCTCGGTCCAGGCGAGCGAACCGGCATCGTCGACGACCTCCAGGCCCTTGACGTCGCCCGGCTGCCAGGCGGCGAAGCGCGCCCCGGCCCGGTCGGCGAAGTGTGCCGTGCGGCCGGCCCCGAACACGTCCGAGGGCGGATACCGCACGGCTCCGCCGGCGCGTTCGACCGCCTTCGCCAGCGCGTCGGCGTCCGCCGTGTGGAAGTACAGCGTCCAGGCCGCCGCGCCGCCGTCCTCCCGGCACGGCCCCGCGGCCGCGGCGATCCGCCCGTCCAGCCGGAACACCCCGTAGTTTCCGGCCGCCTCCGCCTGCGACTCGAACTCCCACCCCAGGACCTCGGAGTAGAAGGCCGCGGAGGCGTCCAGGTCGGGGGTCGCCAGGTCCACCCAGATCGGCGAGCCGGGGGTGTATTGCGTGGTGAGCACGAGAGTCCTCCAAAGTGACGGCGTCACGATCCAATCGACGATACTCGAACAATTATTCGACTGCGTGATCCGTGATCGCCAGCGAATCCGCACTATCCGGCCAAACCCGCGGCCCACCCACCCCCGACGTGAGACCGGTTACATCTGTCGCAAAGGATGTTTAAATCCCCAATACCGGTGGCCTAGGCTGCACGGACACCGTCCGAGCACCGCGCGAGTCCCGCCCGCCGCCGGGCGTCGGACCTCCGCCCGCGAGCCGGAAGGGCAGCGCCTTGATCCTCCCCGCCACGATCTGCTTCGCCGCGCTCGCGATCCTCACCCTCATCGCCGCGGCCACCGGCTATCGCGGCCTGGTCTGCGACAGCGAGCGCGGCTACCCGGTCCCCGACCACGTGGCCCGCACCCCGCACCTGGCCCACCGCGCCAACCAGAGCGTCGCCTTCTGGTGCACCGGCACCGCCCTCCTCAGCGTCGCCCCCCTCTTCCCCCTCATCGGCATGCTCACCGACGGCACAGAAGGCCAACACCTCACCGCCACCTCCCTGGCCGTCCTCGCCACCTACGGCACCCTCCTCACAGCCCTAGGCCGCCTCCCCTTCGCCCTGATCAAGCGGTACACCCCCGCATAACGCCTGACGGCGAAAATTCACACCGATTCGCCCTGGCGCCGCAACGCCCCAGGGCGGACAATATTGTCCGCTAGCCTTTGCCTGTGCTCGCAATCGAGATGGAGCCCGAGGTCCGGACCTGGCTGGAGCGTCTGCCGTACCGCGACCTGGCCATTGCCAAGAAGTTCGTACAGCGCCTGGCCAACGAAGGCCGGGCCATGGGAATGCCCCGTTCGCGGTCTCTCCAGGACGGTTTGTTCGAGCTGCGCTTCGACATAGCCGACAAGTCGGTGCGCATCAGCTACTGGATACGCGCTGACTCGACCGCGGTGCTCCTGACGGTGTTCCACAAGCAGCGCCAGAACGAGCACACACACGTGCTCCAGGCACGACAGGCGATGAGGACCTGCCGGAACGACCACGACGGCTCCCACCCGGTGGAGACGATCTTCGGTGGGTACCCGCTTGAGTTGGGCGGCCCTTAGGCACCGGAGTGACGGGCCGACACTGACGGACGAGGGAGAGCACCGATGGACGCCCGTGAGGCGATGCGGCGCAGGAGCGCGAAGGCGCAGGCGGAGGCGGAGGCGGCGCCCGACACGAGCCATGCCGCGGCAATGACGGCGGGGGATGTCGCGGAGTTCGACCAGGCGTACGCGGAGGCCGCGCTCGGCGACGCGATGGCCCAGGCCGTGTACGACCGGCGCGTTCAGCTCGCATGGTCGAAGGCGGAGCTCGCA
Organism: Yinghuangia sp. YIM S09857; assembly: GCF_051388915.1. Classification (NCBI taxonomy): domain Bacteria; kingdom Bacillati; phylum Actinomycetota; class Actinomycetes; order Kitasatosporales; family Streptomycetaceae; genus Yinghuangia; species Yinghuangia sp. YIM S09857. The sequence goes on from NZ_JBPKBH010000011.1 coordinate 15,250, forward strand.
CGGCGCGCCGGGATGAACGAACGGGTCGTGCGGCGCCTGGAGGACGGGGGCCGGCCGGTCACCGCGCCGACTCTACTCAAGCTCGGGCACGCGCTGGGCGGCCACTTCCACATCGAGCTGCGCGGCGACAATCCTGTGGTGGCCTTCGAGCCCGCGGCATCGGACGCCGCGCATCGCGCGGTGCAACTGGCCGCCGCCCGAGCGCTGCTGGACGCCGGGTTGTCCCCGGAGCAGACCCGCGTGCTGCTGCACCTCCCGGCGACCGGCGTACGCGTCCCGGCAGCGTTGTCCGGCGACTGGGCACAGCTGCGCCACGAAGGGCCCTCGTGGGACGCCTCCACCCCCGCAAGCGGCGTTCGGGTTCGGCGCCGCCACGTCCTGTGCGGCACCGGGCGCAAAGTCCGCCGCCGCGTCGAACAACGCGTCTGCCTGAGGACGTTCGGCAGGGATCCGGCACGCGGGGAGTAGTACCCGCGACGCGCGTTCGTCCCGTCGGCGCGCGTGCAGCCGAGCAGGATGGCGCGTGTCGACCGGGGTGGGGGCGGGGGCGGTGAAAGGCCTTCGAAGTCGGTGCAGGTGGTGAGGACTCGCCCTCGTCCCAATTGATCAGCGCGTACGTCGGGATCGTCGCCTCCGGAGCGGGAGTCGGGTGGCCTGCGGGACCCTGGTGCGGGGACCTGACGACGTGTTCAGCGCCTCGGTTTTCGAGGCGGTCGGGTGCGGCCGGACGTGCGGCGGCCTCCGGTTCTCCGGAGGGAGATGCGGCGGTGGAACGCGTCCGGCCTCCGGGCTCCCGCGTAGGGAGGCCGGAGGCCGGGACGGGTGTGCGCGTCGTGTTACTTGCGCTTGTTGATTTCCTCTTCGAGCTGCGGGAGGACCTTGAAGAGGTCGCCGACGACGCCGTAGTCGACGAGGTCGAAGATCGGGGCGTCCTCGTCCTTGTTGATCGCGACGATGGTCTTCGAGGTCTGCATGCCCGCGCGGTGCTGGATCGCGCCGGAGATGCCGGCCGCGATGTAGAGCTGCGGGGAGACCTGGGTGCCGGTCTGGCCGACCTGGTGGCTGTGCGGGTACCAGCCGGCGTCGACCGCGGCGCGGGACGCGCCCACCGCGGCGCCGAGGGCGTCCGCGACGCGCTCGACGACGACGAAGTTCTCGGCGCCGTTCACGCCGCGGCCGCCGGAGACGACGATGTCGGCCTCGGTCAGCTCGGGGCGGTCCGACTTCTCGCGCGGCGAGCGCGAGACGATCTTGGTGCCGGTCGCGGCGCGGGAGAACTCCACCGTCACCGACTCGACGGCCGGGGTGGCCGGGGACTCCTCCGGCGTGGCGGCGTTCGGCTTGACGGTGATGACCGGCGTGCCCTTGGTGACGTGCGCGCGGACCTGGTAGGTCGCGGCGAAGACCGACTGCTCGGTCTCCGGGCCGTTCTCGCCCGCGACGACGTCGACCGCGTCGGTGATGATGCCGGACTCCAGGCGCACCGCGACGCGTGCGCCGATCTCGCGGCCGTCGTTGGACGACGGCACGAGGATGGCGTCCGGGCTCACGGTCCGCGCGATCTGCGCGAGGGCGTCGGCCTTCGGGACGACGAGGTAGTCGTCGACCTCGGCGGCGTCCACGACGTACACCTTCTGGGCGCCGAAGCGGCCCAGGGTCTCGGTCGCGGCGTCGGCGCCCTTGCCCAGGAAGACGGCCGAGGGCTCGCCGATGCGGCGGGCCAGGGTCAGCAGCTCCAGGGTCGGCTTGCGTACGGCTCCGTCGACGTGGTCGACGAGAACGAGGATCTCACCCACTGAATCTCTCCTTGTCCGGTGTAGCCCGGATGATCAGAAATAGGTCCGGTGCTGCCCGACTCAGATGAACTTCTTCGCGGCGAGGAACGCGGCCAGCTGCACGCCGCCCTCACCCTCGTCCGTGACGACCTCGCCCTTGCTGCGCGGCGGGCGCGCGGTGGCGGCGTCGACGGTCGACCACGCGGCGGACAGGCCCACGGCGTCGGAGTCGATGCCCAGGTCGTCGAGGTCCTTCTCGTCCAGCGGCTTCTTCTTGGCCGCCATGATGCCCTTGAAGGACGGGAAGCGGGCCTCGCCGGTGCGGTCGGTCACCGAGATGACGGCCGGCAGGCTCGCCTCGACCTGCTCGGTCGCGGCGTCGCCCTCGCGGCGGCCCTTGACCACGCCGCCCTCGACCTTGACCTCGTCCAGGAAGGTGACCTGCGGGACGCCCAGGCGCTCGGCCAGCATGGCCGGGACGACGCCCATGGTCGCGTCGGTGGACGCCATGCCGCACAGCACCAGGTCGTAGCCGGCCTCCTCGATCGCCTTCGCGAGGATCAGCGAGGTGCCCAGCGCGTCGGTGCCCTGGATGTCGTCGTCGTTGACGTGGATCGCCTTGTCGCCGCCCATCGCGAGGGCCTTGCGGAGGGCTTCCTTCGCGTCGTCCGGTCCGACCGTGAGGTAGGTGATCTCCGCCTCGACGCCCGACTCGACGATCTGGAGGGCCTGTTCGACCGCATACTCGTCGAGTTCGGAGAGGAGGGAGTCGACCGACTCGCGGTCGGTGGTGCCGTCCTCGTTGAACCCGCGGTCCGCGGTGGCGTCGGGCACGTACTTCACGCAGACAACGATTTTCACAACAGTTCTCCTGTGGTCGTCCGGTCACCCAGGTGCCGGTCCGAGGGTGTCATGCCCGTCCGAAGACGCCGCTATGGCCCCACCCGCGACTGCTCGCGATGCTTGCCGCCGGGGTGTTCGATCACTCCGGCATCATTGCATCACCGCAGGTGTGCGCATGTACGCCCTCCTCGCGAGGCATGACGGCTCCGGCCCCTTCGATCCATGCGATGTCCGTCCCCTGAGCCTTTCACGCGCGCGGGCGCGTGAAACGATCCGGCACGGTCATCATGTGACGGTCCGTCAACTTCTAGTCGAGAGTACGCGCCCCCGGAAGGGAACCTGACCACCGCCCCGGCTCTTGGGCGGTTGGTACGGATTCCTCCCGGCACCCTGACGAGCACCCGACGATTCGCCGACTTACTTGTTACTGGACAGTAACACCGTTGCTTCGGCCTTGTCACCGGTCCTCGGGCCCGAGGAGAGCAACGTCACCGGGGCGCCGAGAACACCTTCGACGGCCGCCGGCCACGCGTCGGGGGGCATGGTCGGAAATGTCGGACCCATCCCCTCGGGGATGTCGGGGACGGCGCGCATCAGGCGGGCGGTGAGGGCCGCCTGGCGGTCGAGGTCACGCGTTCGGCCCACCGGCAGCGCGGCCACCCGCCGGCCGTCGATGCGGTACGCCCGGCAGATCCCGAGCGGCACCCGCGCGGCCGCGTCGGCGTGTGTCAGCGCCACCGCGTCGACCCCGCCGCAGACCTCGGCGGCGTACCGGTGCGCGACCGCGTCGAAGTGCCCGACGCGGAAGGCGCCCTGCCACCTGCCGGTGCCGTTGTGCAGGTCGGGGAGGGCGGCGGTGAGCGCGGCGTCCTCGGTGACGAGCGGACCGGGGCCGTGGCGGGGCGTGTACGCGCGGACGACCCCCAGCCGCGTCGCCGACCGGGCCCGATCCCCTGTCGCCTCGGCGATCAGTTCCTCGGCGTTGGCGAACGTCGTCGTGGACCACGTCGTATAGGGGTGGAACCCGTGCCACTCGTCGAGCAGCACCCCCTGGGCGCCCTCGAACACCACCGGCCCGGCGCGCAGCAACCCGGCGAGGTGGGGGCGGTCCACGAGCCGGACCGCCCTTCCGAAGGCGAGGAACGCCGTCAGGCAGTCGTCCACCGACGGAATGTCTGTGGCCGGCCACATCGCTCCGAGGTCCGCCGCCAGGGCGTCGCGCACGGCGGTGAGGCGGCGGCGCAGGCGTCCCGGATCGCGTGTGTCGCCCGCGCGCGGGGCGAGTTCCGGGTGCGCGAGCGCGAACGCGGCGGTCTCCCCGACCCCCATGCCGCAGGAGCCGTGCCGGGCCGCGCCCCGGGCTGTCTCGCGGGCGCGGTTGGCGGCGGCGTGGAAGGGCGTGATGAGCAGGGCCTCGCGGTCGACCGTCAGCCGTTCGAGCGGCCGCGGTACGCCGACCGCCGCGAGGTGGTCGGCCTCGGCGGCCAGCGCGAGGGGGTCGAGGAGCATGAACCGGGAGAGGAAGGTCTCCACACCGGGCGTGAAGGAGCCGGAGCCGAACTGGGCGAAGGTGTGGTGCCGCCCGTCGTCGGTCACCACGTTGTGCGCCGCCTGCGCCCCGCCGTTGAACCGGACGACGGCCCGGACGGGGTTGCGGGTCGTGTGCGCACGCGCGCAGAGGTGGTCGACGACGGTGCCCTTGCCGGCGTCCCCGAAGCCGAGGTCGACGACGATGACATGGCCGGATTCCGCACCCCGCGGCGCGCCCGGGCCGCTGCCCCGGAGCCCCGACGGCTCCGGGGCAGCGTGTGCCCCCGCGGACGAACTCCCCCCGGTCGTCGGCGTGGGCGTCATGCGGGCCTTCCAACTCGGTACGGGTGAACGGGGGACGGACGAACTGTGTTGCCCACCGCGCCTTACAGCCGCGTGGTCCCCTCGGCCCCGTCGTCCAGACCGGGGAGGGTGTTGGTGACCGCGAGGGCGCCGCCGCGGCCTTCGGCGTACGAGGCCAGCGCGCGGGACACCGAGCCGACCTGGCCGTCGTCCGCCCCGACGTCCTTCAGGTGGCCGAGGCCCTCGTCGAGGTCGATGGCGTCCTCGGCGAGACCGATGGTCAGCGCGATGGTCTCGCAGACGGCGTCGAGGTCGTCCAGTTCGATGACGTTCTGCCGCAGCAAGTCCCGCCAGGTCCCCAGGACTTCGGTGTCGCCGACATACGACGAACCCTGCGGCAGGATGTAGTAGACCTCGAACTTGCGCTGCAATTCGGCCACCATCGCCTCGACGGAGATGTCCTCGCGCAGCTTGTCGCCGATGACGGCCTCGACCTCGCGGCGCTTGACGCGCCGGTACGGCATCTCGTCGCCGATGATGAACAGGTAGCCCTTCTTGCCCCGCTTGTCGAGGCAGTCCATTTCGGTGTGCCGGGCCAGGAAGTACATGGCCAGCTCGTACGATTCGGTCTTCTGGCCGCCACCGCCGCCTTCCAGCAGGATGTTGCCGAGCTGGTCGTCCATCCGGTTGTCCGACTCGAACTGCCCCACCTGCAAAGGCACTCGGTCGCAGGTCGCGTCGCCGATGGCGCCGAACAGGATCTGCGGGTGGTCGACGTACCCCTTGCGCAGCAGCAGGCCGAAGAGCTCGGGCAGCTTGGTCTGGAGGGTGACGGGGACCGACCGCATGGAGCCGGTGACGTCGAAGAGCACGGAGATGGCGAGCGAGGTGGGGTGCTCGTCGCTGTCCCGGCTCTCGCGCACGCCGACGCCGTACGGGTTCAGGTCGTCGTGCGCCTTCCACTCCGAGCGCGGCACGCTGCGGTGCGCGCGGTCGCTGTAGTCGAACGCGCTGCGCCCGGCACTGGCGTTGTAACTCTGGGCCGCGTCGTAGACGTTGGTGGACCAGCTTCCGCTTCCCATGGTGTCCCTCCGGGGGAATGGGTGGTGAGATCACGAGTTTTCGGGCCCGCACGCGGGGAGGCGCGCGGGTGACAGACGCGGAACAACGGGCCTGCGGCACGCGGATCCGCCCCGGGGCGGGCGGTCGCGCGAAACGCAACCGGCGCGGCGTCAGGTGCTCTTGCCGCCGCGGCGTCCCGGCATCGCGAACGGCCGGAACCGGCGCGGGCCGTACAACCGGCCCAGCAGCTCGTCGAGTTCGCTCAGCAACTGCCAGGCGTCGTGCGGCCGCCGCGCCGCCGCCGGGAGCGTGCAGCCCCGAGCGAAGCGCAGCAGCGGCTTGGGTGCCTCCGCGTTGAGGAGGAACGTCATGCAGTGCGTCGCCATGTAGATGTCCGTCGACTGGTCCGGCGGCTGCTTGCCGGGCACCTCGGGCGGATACATCTCCGCGTGGCGGTCGAGCATCGCGGGCACGTGCTCGGTCGCGGCGCCGTAGCGGTCGTCGGGACCGCGCTCCAGAAGCGTCGCGTAGCACCAGTCGACCAGCACGAGTCCGTGCTTCTGGGGGTGGATCAGGACGTGGTCGGGCAGCACCGCGCCGTGCACGACCCCGGCGCGGTGTGCGTAGCCGAGCGCGACCAGGAGCCGCCGCCACATCCATGCCACGTCGCGCGCGTCGAGGCCGTCCGGGTACGCCTCGCGCACCTCGGTGAGCGACACGAACCCGCGCACCCGCTCGATCACGTTGGCACGCCGCTCGCTTCCCGACGCCGCGTCGCGGTGCCGAAACGCCTCGATCAACTCCGGTACGTAGGCGGCGTATTTGCGGTCGCCCTCGCGCGCGATGCGGGCCAGCGCGGTCGCCTCACGCTCCATCAGGTCGTTGTCCGAGACCGCGCGCGGCATCTTCAGCAGCGCCCGGACCTCGGCCCCGTCGGCGTCGGCGTACGTCACCTTGTAGAGCGCGGCGATGTCGCCCCGGGCGCGCTCGCCGCCCACGGAGTACGCGCGCTTCCTCGTGGTGATCACCACCTGACGGCCCGTCACCCCGGTGATGGTCTGCTGGTAGCGCAGCCACAGCTCGGAGAGCCGGGTGAACACCGCCTGGGCGGCGGCCTTCCGGCCCTCGGGCACCGTGTCGGGGTGCAGCAGCCGGGCCAGCGCGCGGTACATGCGCCCTCCCGAGCGCAGGCACGCCTCCGGGGTGCCGTCGTACGGCCCGAACAGGTCCTCGGGGGCGTCCGCCCCGCCGACCAGGTCGAGAGCCTCCTCAAGGGTCGTGGGGATCGCGGGAGTTGTGGTGCCGGGCGTGCCTGTCACTGGTTTTCCTCCCGTGACGGACGCAGCAGCGCCGGGTGCAGCAGACGCGCGCCGCCGGCTCGGTAGAGCCGGGCGCGTCGGCCGCCGCGGGCGCCGCCGCGGGCGGTGGTGGTGTCCGTGTCCTCGACGAGTCCGGGAACGGACAGCACCTTGCGGTGGAAGTTGCCGGCGTGCAGGGGTTCTCCCCACACCGCCTCGTACACCTCGCGCAGTTCGGTGATCGTGAACTCGGGTCCGGCGAACGCCGTGGCGAGCGAGGTGTATTCGAGCTTCGCCCGGGCGCGCTCAAGGCCGTCGGCCAGGATGCGGGCGTGGTCGAAGGCCAGTTCGGCCGGATCGAGCGTGTCGACCGGCAGCCAGGCCGCCGCGGCGGCGTCACCGCCCGCGGTCGCGTCCGGCAGGTCGGGGGCGAAGGCCAGGTAGGCCACGGACACGACGCGCATGCGCGGATCGCGCCGCGGCGCCCCGTACGTGCCCAACTGCTCCAGGTGCAGGCGGGGCAGGGCGCCGAGCGGCCCGCCCGTCCCACCCCCGTGCGCGGCGAGGCCGGTCTCCTCGGCGAGTTCGCGTACCGCGGCCGCGTCGAGGTCCTCGTCCTCGGCGGCCCGGACGAATCCGCCCGGCAGCGCCCGGCACCCGGCGAACGGCATGGCGCCGCGCCGGATGGTGAGCACGTGCAGCGCCTTGCCACCGCCGTCGGCCCGCTGACGGATGGTCAGGGCCACGACGTCGACCGTCACGGCGATCGGCGCGAACGCCCTCGGGTCGTACGCGGCCAGCCATGCGCGCTCGCTGTCGCTGTCCGGCTGTCCGACCGTCGTCATGTCCCGTTTCCCGCCCGTTCAGTTGTTCTCTAACTGAGAATTTCTGGTGTCGAGAAGAACCTACACGGCGGAACGGACAACTGCGACAGGGTTTTCCCTCACCCGGGAGCGCTCGGCTGTGCGCCCCCTCGGACGGAGGCGGCCGGGAGTCGGGGACGACGGCCGGTCGGGCATGCCGCGAGGCCGGTCGGGCGTGCTCGGTGGGGGGCGCGGCGCAGCGGGGCGGCAGGTGGTTGGACGGCTGGGTGGCGGTGGAGGGGCAGTTGGTGGCTGGGCGGCGGTGAAGAGGCGGTGGGCGGCCAGGTGACCACGCGGGCCCGGTGGCCGGGTGGCCGGGTTGGTCGGGTGGCCGGGTGGCCGTGCGGCCCGGTGGCCGAGTGGCCCGGTAGCCGAGTGGCCGCACGGCAGGGTGGCGGGGTGGCCGAGTGGCCCGGTGGCCGCCGGTCGGGTGGCGCGGTCGCGACAGCGTGGACGCCGACGCCGGCCGGGGCACGGGCCAGCGAACAGTGCGGCGAACGACCGGGGTGCTGTCCGCCGGTTCGTCCGCGCCGATTCGGGCGTCGCCCCGGTGCCGGGGCGTCGGGGCGGTCTGGTAGGCAGGACCCGCACGCGTTCCGGGCCGGGTGGCTGCGCCGGCGGTTCGGGGCCGCGGTCCGCCCGTTCCCGAAGGAGTCGCCCCACCCATGGCCTGGTACGAGTCGCACTTCGCCGGGTTGCCCGTCGCCCACCTCCCCGAGGTCTCGCACCCGAAGGCAACACGCGCCGACAACGCCCGGGCCCGCCGGCCGCAAGCGCCGCCGCCGGCCGCCGCCGACGCCGCATGGGCGCTGCGCGTACCGGGCTACCAGCCGAGCGAGAGCTACGACGCGCACTTCGCGCGCTTCGTGGAGACCGTCCGGACCGAGGACGTCTCCGCCATAGTCATCGGCACCTGGGGCGAGTACGGGGAGAGCTCCGCCAACGCGATCCGCCTGCTGTGCGAGCACGCCGACCGCCTCCCGAAGCTGCGCCACCTCCACCTCGGCGACATCTCGTCCGAGGAGAACGAGATCTCCTGGATCCAGCAGAGCGACATCACCCCGCTCCTGACCACATTCCCGACGTTGCGGACCCTGGTCGTCAAGGGCGGCGACGGGCTCGTCCTCGACCCGGTCGGCCACCCTGCCCTGCGCACGCTCGAATTCCAGTCCGGCGGCCTGCCGGGCGGGATCCCCCGGGCGCTCGGCGCGGGCGCTTTCCCGGCCCTGCAAAGCCTCGAACTGTGGCTCGGTGTGGAGAACTACGGCGGCGACACGACCGTCGCCGACCTGGCCGGCATCCTGCGCGGCGACGGCCTCCCGGCGCTCACCGAACTCGGCCTGATGAACAGCGAGATCCAGGACGAGATCGCCGCGGCCATCGGCTCCGCGCCCATCGTCTCCCGGCTGACCGCCCTCGACCTGTCCATGGGCACGCTCGGCGACGAGGGCGCCGAGGCCCTGCTGACCGGCCAGCCGCTCACCCACCTCGCGCGCCTCAACCTGCGGCACCACTTCATCGGCGAGGCGATGCAGCGCCGCCTGCGCGACGCGCTCCAGGGGGTCGCCCTCAACCTCGACGACCCCGAGGAGGCCGAGGAGTGGGGCGACGGCCAGGAATGGCGGTACACGGAGGTCGCCGAGTAGCGGACGCCCGGACCGCCTCACCCCCACGGCTGATCGATCGGCAGGAACACCACGCATGGGCATCCACAACTACCTCGAACACTTCGGCGGCCTCCCGGTCGCCGACCTGCGCCACTCCTCCTCGTCCGAGTCCAGCGCGGTCCCCGGGACGCAGCCGCCGGAGCGGTACCGGCGGACGACTCCGCCGTACGGCATCTCCCCCGGCGAGTACGCACCCGATGCGGTCGCCTGGCGCCTGCGCAGCCGCGTGTGGGACGACGACCCCGAACTCACCGAGATCTACGAGTACTTCCTCGACACCGTCGACACCTCGAAGGTCACCGCGCTGATCGTCGGCGCGTGGGACGAGGACATGTCCGAAGAGAACCCCCTCGTGGGCCGCCTGGCCCGCGACGCGCACCGGTTCCCCGCGCTGCGCCACCTGTTCGTCGGCGACGTCGTGCAGGAGGAGTCCGAGATCTCGTGGATGACCCTCGGCCCGGTCACGCCGCTGCTGGAGGCGTACCCGCTGATGACCGAACTGGGCGTCCGCGGCGTCGAGAACGCCCCGGCGGAGTCCCCCGCGTTCACGCCGATGCGGCACGAGCACCTGCGCCGCCTGCGAATCGAGAGCGGCGGTCTCGCGGCGCGCATCGTACGGGCGGTCGGGCTCAGCGACCTGCCCGCCCTCGAAGAGCTCGAACTATGGCTCGGGGCCGCCGAATACGGGGGCGACGCGAGCGTGGACGACCTCGCCGACCTGCTGACGGGGGCGCGCGTACCGGCACTTCGCCATCTCGGGCTGATGAACAGCGAGTTCCAGGACGAGATCGCCGAAGCCCTGGCGGGCGCACCGGTGACCGCCCGCCTCGAATCGCTCGACCTGTCGATGGGGATGCTCGGCGACCGCGGCGCGGAGGCCCTGCTGACCGGCCAACCGCTGGGCCACCTCCGGGAGCTGAGGATCCGTCACCACTTCGTCAGCGACGCGATGACGGAACGGCTCCGCGCCGCCCTGCGCGCGGCCGGTGTCACGTCCAATGTCTCGCCCACCGGCGACCCGCGGAACTGGGGCGACGGGCGGTACATCGAAGTGTCGGAGTGAGCTGGGACGAGGCCACGGACGACCCCTGAACGACCCGTGCCGGCGAGGCCCCGCGACAGCCATGCGGCCGCGCCGGCACGGATGTTCGGTCAGGCCTTGTGTGCGAGCAGCCCGTAGCAGGACACCTGCACCGGGTCCTGCGGGGCCGCGCCCGGGTCGGGCTTCCAGTCCGACACGTCCACGACGCCCGGTTCCGTGATCTCCCAGCCGTCCGGCACGAGGGCGGTGAACGCGGCCCGCGACCGCGTCTGACCGGCGATCCCGGACTTGTGGTACGCCTCCTCGATCGCCGCCCAGCCCACCGGGTCGTAGTCGGGGGTCGCGTGCGACAGGCCGAGGTAACTCCCGGACGGCAGGCGGTCGGTCAGCCGCCTCAGGATCTCGGCGGGCTTGTCCTCGTCCGGCACGAAGTGCAGGACGGCCATCATCAACACCGCGACCGGCCGGTCCAGGTCGAGCGTCGAGGCGAACGTGGGGTGGCCGAGAATCGACTCGGGATCGCGCCCGTCCGCGTCGATGTAGGCGGTGGCACCGGTCGGACTGCCGGACAGCAGCGCCCGCGCGTGGGCGAGCACGATCGGGTCGTTGTCGACGTACACGACGCGCGACTCGGGGGCGACCGCCTGCGCCGCGTCGTGCGTGTTGCGGCCCTCGATCGGAATGCCGGTGCCTATGTCGAGGAACTGCGTGATCCCCAGGCCCGCGAGGTGGCGCACCAGCCGCAGCAGGAACGCGCGGTTCTCCTGCGCGGTGACCCGCACGTACGGGAACGCGGCAAGCGCCTGCTCGGCGGCCGCGCGGTCGGGCGGGAAGTTGGTCTTGCCACCCAGATAGAAGTCGTACATCCGGGCCGAGTGGGCCCGGGAGACGTCGACGCCGGGCGGAGTCCAGCCCTCGATGAGCGCGTTCTGCTCAGGAGTGCGGTCGAATGCGGAACTTGCCACGGTCTACCCCCGTTTCAAAAGCCGCGCACTCGGACCGACGCCACGCACGCGCGTTGCGGTGGACAACTCGCAGGTCATGCTACTGAAGAGTCGGCCGGCCGCGGCACCCGTCGCGTTGGTGTCGCGCCGTGTTCGGTCGCTGGCGGTGCGTCAGAACGCGGGCACGGCAGGCCAGTTGCCCGCAGTGAGTAGGGAGGCCGAGGCGGACCGCGGAGCTGCCGACGGTACGGAAAACGCGAGGACGAAGACGTGGAGCGCGAGGGACGCCGCCGCTGTTCACCGGGGCGTGGACCGGACGTCGGTGCCGTGCAGCAGGATGGTCCGCGACGGGCGCACCGGAGAGGGCTGCCGGGAGTCGCCGAGGCGGAGCGGACAGGCGCGGGGGGTGGAGCGATTGAACGGGACGGTCACCGTCGTGGGCAACCCCGGGCACCGGCGCGTCGCCGGTTTCGAGGCCGCCGCGGCCGCCGCCGGGTTGCCGCGGCCGCACCTCGTCGCCTGGGCGGACGTCCTGCGCGGCGCCGAACTCGCCTTCCCCGCGGGGCCGGTGCGCCTCGACTCGCCCGGCGAGGATCCTGCCGTGCACGCCCTCCTCGGCGGACCCGCCGACCCGCAGCGGGTCGAGGGCGGCGCAACACGGCACGCGGCCTTCCTGGGCGCGTTGGACCGGGTGCACGCCGCCGTCGCCGCCTCCCCCGGCGCGTGGCTCGCCAACGACCCCGGTGACGTCGCCGTCATGTTCGACAAGGCCCGCGCCCACGCGGTGCTCCGCGACGCGGGCGTCCCCGTACCACCTGGCCTCGGCCCGGAGGGGCGCGGCGTGCCGGTGCGCTCGTACGCCGAACTCCGCGGCCTGATGCGCGCCGCCCGCCGCCCCCGCGTCTTCGTGAAGCCGCCGCACGGTTCGTCGGCATCCGGCGTCGTCGCGCTGGAGACGGCGGCGAGCGGACGGGTGCAGGCCACGACGTCCGCCGAACTCGTGCGCGGCGCCTCGGGCGTCGAGCTGTACAACTCGCTGCGGGTCCGCAAGTACCGCGGCGAGGACGAGGTCGCGGACCTGATCGACACCCTGTGCGCGGACGGCGTGCACGTGGAGGCGTGGCTGCCGAAGCTCACCCTCGACGGCCTGGCGGTGGACCTGCGGGTGCTGGTCGTGGCGGGGCGGGCGACCCACGTCGTGGCGCGCGGCAGCCGTACCCCGATGACCAACCTCCACCTCGGGAACGCGCGCGCCGACCTCGCGGCGGTGCGCGCGGCCGTCGGGGAAAGCGCCTGGCAGGAGGCAATGACGACGTGTGTCCGCGCGGCCGGGTGTTTTCCCCGTACGCTGCACGTCGGCGTCGATCTCCTCTTCGCGGTCGACCGGCGCCGCCACGCCGTCGGCGAGGTCAACGCGTTCGGAGACCTGCTGCCGGGCGTGCTGCACCGGGGACGGGACACGTGGGGGGAACAGGTCCACGCCCTGGTGGATGGATGGCGCCCGCGCGGACCGCAACGTCCGGCGGGACAGGCTGCACCAGACGAGGACCGACTTCCGTGCCCGACATGACGACCCCCTTCCCGCCGAACCACGGCAACGACGACGCGGAAGGCCCCGGCTCCGGCCCGGCCCCCGGCCCCGGCTCGCCGCCCCGACCTGCGCCCGTCGGCCCCGCGGCGCGGCCCGGTTCCGCCGCGGACCCCGACATGAACGAGGTCGTCGGCCACCACGACCTGCTCATGGTCACGCTCGACACCCTCCGGTACGACGTCGCCGCCGAACTCGCCGCCGCCGGACGCCTGCCGAACCTCGCACGCGTGCTCCCCGACGGCCGCTGGGAGGCCCGGCACACCCCCGGCAGCTTCACGTACGCCGCGCACACCGCCTTCCTCGCCGGGTTCCTCCCCACGCCCCTCGGCCCGGGCCCGCACCCGCGGCTGTTCGCGGCCCGCTTCGGCGGCAGCGAGTCGACCGCGCCGAACACGTGGGTCTTCGAGGAGTCCGACCTGCCCGCGGGCCTCGCCCGCGCCGGCTACCACACGGCGTGCATCGGAGGCGTCGGGTTCTTCAACAAGCAGGGCGCCCTCGGCTCGGTGCTGCCGGGCATGTTCGCGGAGAGCCACTGGGACCCGGAGCTGGGCGTCACGTCCCCGATCTCCTTCGAGGCCCAAGTCGCCCGCGCCGAGCGGGTGGTCGGCGCGCTGGACACCGACCAGCGCCTGTTCCTGCTGGTCAACGTCGCCGCGTTGCACCAGCCCAACTGGTTCCACACCCCCGGCGCCACCGCCGCCGACGGCGACACCCGCGCCACCCACTCCGCCGCCCTCGAATACGTCGACCGCCACATCGGCCGCCTCTTCCGCGCGATGAGCAGCCGCCGCCCGTGCTTCACCATCGTCACCTCCGACCACGGCACCGCCTACGGCGAAGGCGGTTACACCGGCCACCGCCTGGGCCACGAGGTGGTCTGGACGGTGCCGTACGCTCATTTCACCCTCAACCCCGGCGAGTGGTGAGGCCGCACCGCCGCCTACCCCTCTGCCCCCGCCGGATTCTTCTCCTCCCACGCACAGCACATCGCCGTCCGACCGCGTTTCAAGTTGTGCAGGCTCCCCAGAGCCGACAACAAGAGAGGCTCGGATGCGCTTCGAGGACTTCGCCACCGCCCGCATGCCGTCGCTGCTGCGGTACGCCTTCATGCTGTGCGGCGACCGGGAACTCGCACGCGACATGACGCAGGAGGTGCTGATCCGGGCGCTGGTCAAGTGGCGCCGGATCGAGCGCCTCGACCGCCCGGACGCCTACGTGCGCACCATGCTCACCAACGAGTTCCTGTCGTTGCGCCGCCGGAAGGCGGTCGCCACGGTGGCCCTCACGCACGACGCGCTCGACGGCCCGGCGGCGCCGGCCGTGTCGCCCGACAACGGGTTCGCGGAGCGCGGGGATCTGTGGCAGCGCCTCGGCACACTCCCCCGCCGCCAACGCGCAGTGCTGGTACTGCGCTACTACGAGGACCTCTCCGATGCCGAGATAGCGGACGTCCTGGGCTGCGGTGCCTCGACCGTCCGCGCGTACGCGACCCGGGCGCTGGCCACGCTCCGGATCGACATGACCAGGACAACCCTGCTCGCAACCGGAGACGGAGAAGGCCGATGACCAGGCAAGACCTCGACCACCTGCGGCAGACGCTGGCCGAACGGGCGGAGGACGCACCGACGGAGCTGGGCTTGCTGGCCTCGGTCATGGCCGCGGCGCCGGTGCGGCGCAAGCGCAGGAACCTTCAGGCCGCAGGGGCGGCCATGGCGGTGATCGCCGCGGCGGTCACCGTCCCGCTGGTCCTGGGCGGAGGGGGCACGCCCACCCGGAACGAGCCGTCCGCCCCGACCCCCACGGCGCAACCGTCGACGCCCGCGGGCCCGGTGATGCTGCCCGCCGCGCTGGCCCCGGGGACGCGCTACGGACTCCTTGAGGACGGGTTCGTCGGTACGACCCAGTTGATGGAGATTCGCGGAAACGATCTCACGGATCTGGGCGGCCTGGTGATGGTGTACGCGCCGGGCACGTTCGATCCCGAGCCGTACAAGAGTGGCGAGCCGGTGACGGTGAACGGTCTGCCCGGACGCCTTGTCACCGGGTCGTTCCATACGGACGGACGATTGGCCCCGCAAGGCACTCCCGCCGGCCCCGAGACGACGGTCGAGTCGAGACTCGCCTGGCAGAGCCCCGACGGCCGGTGGTTGGTCTACCGGGGCCTTTCACCGGCGACTCGTGAGGGGATGCTGCGGGGCGCCGAAGCCGTACGCCTGGACGCGCCGCGGGAAGCGCGCGTCCCCATGGCCATTCCCGACCCGCCCGCTCAGGCGCGCGTGGAGGCGTCCCGAAGCCAAGGAGGTCTCGTGGCACTCACGTACGTCACCGGGGAGGCTCCCGTCATGGGCCCGGGCGCCGACATCCTGAGCGTCGAGAACGACGCCGCAACGGGCTTCGTTATGATCATGCAGCCGCGTGCCGGTTTGGAGCACGCGATCCCGCAAGACGTCGCGCCGGTCCGGCTCGGTGAAGCCGACACGTGGTACACCGAGGACCCGGAGAAGTCGATCGTTTCGTTCGGGCCGAACCAGTCCGGCATGCTGATGGCCACGGACAAGTGCGTGGGCAGCATCCGGGTGAAGAACACGCAGGAGATCTCCAAGGCCGCCATCGAGGCCTTCGTCGCCGGCATCGATTTCGGGGATTGCACCGACCCCGCCAGTTGGTCGGCTCTGCAACGCTGAGCCGACGGGGGTCTCGCGCGGCAGGGCGTGAGATCCGGGTTCCCGGCTCCGGGTTCCCGGGTTCCCGGCGCTGGGCTCCGGGTTCGGGGTTCGGGGTTCCGGGCTCCCGATTCCGATTTCGAAGGAATCTGCGCGCCGGCGCAGCAAATCGGCACGCTCGGCGCATCCCCTTCTACGAGGCACCGTGCAGTGTCCGGTCAGAGGGGGGACGGCGGCATGGAGTTCGAGGAGTTCGCGGCGGTGCGCACTCCGGCGTTGCTGCGCTACGCGTACATGCTGTGTGGGGACCGCGAGCTCGCCCGGGATCTGACGCAGGAAGTGCTCATCCGGTCGCTGGTCAAGTGGCGGAGGGTGTCGCGGGCGGAGCACCCCGACGCGTACCTGCGGGCCATGCTCACCAACGAGTTCCTGTCGCTGCGCCGCCGCAAGGTCGTGGCGACGGTGGCCGTCCCGTACGACGGGATCGCGGAGCTCGGGGCGAAAACCGCGTCGCCGGAGGGTGAATACGCGGAACGCGCCGCGATGATGCAGCGGCTCGGGACCCTGCCGCGGCGCCAGCGGGCGGTCGTCGTGCTGCGCTACTACGAGGACCTGTCCGACGCGCAGATAGCGGAGATCCTCGGCTGTCGGGAGTCGACCGTACGCGCGTACGCCGCCCGGGCGTTGGCCGCGCTCCGGGTCGAGATGGCACCGAGGCCGAAACTGGCGGCACAGAGCGGAGGCGGCTCGTGAACACGTACGACACCGACGATCTCCGCCGGATGCTCGCCGCGGAGGCCGCCGAGAACTCCCCCGAAATGCTCGGCATGGTGCCCTCGGTCGTGGCCGCGGCCCCGGCGCGCCGGAAGCGGAACGCGTTCCAGGCGGCGGCCGTGGCGGTGGCGGTCGTCGCCGCGGCGGTGGCCGTACCGCTGGTCGTGGACGACGGCGGCAAGCCGACCCGGCACCTGCCGGCCGCCCCGACCGCGCCACCCGCGCCGAGTCCGGTCGTGCTCGCCGCCACGGTGGAACCGGGGCACGGATTCGTGGTGCTCGGCGAGGGGTTCATCGGCACGACGCAGCAGCTCAACGTCCGGCCGGAGGCCGTCGACCCCTCGTATGGCTCGGCGTTCATCTCGGTGTTCGCGCCGGGGACCTTCGACTTCGCGCCGTATGCGGTCGGCGAGCCGGTGACCGTGCAGGGACAGCCGGGGTACTACGTCGACCGGTTCCCGTTCAAGGTCCCCGCGATTCCCGAGGGCGACATCGAGGACAAGCCGGACGACCCCGCCGGGGACGGGCTCAGCACGCAGTACGACACGCGGGTGGCGTGGCAGGACCCGTCCGGGTACGGGCTGGTTCTGACGCAGTTCGACCAGGGCTACCGCGACCAGGCCATGCGTCTGGTGCAGGCGGTGCGGGTCGCGCCGCGTCCGGCGACCGCGCCGGTGGCGTTCTCCGACGTGCCGGGAGGGGTGCGCCTGGAGATCGCCCGTCTCGGCAGCACGACCGCGCTCACGTTCGTGAGCGGAGGGACTCCTTCGCACCGGACCAACGAGCACGTGATCCTGGCCGAGGACGCCGCCGGTGTCGAGGGGTTCACCCTGATCATGCAGCCGCGCCCGGAGATGAACCATGCGGTGCCGACGGACGTCCCGCCCGTGCGCGTCGGCGAGGCGAACATCTGGTACCAGGAGGATCCGGCGAAGTCCGTGGTGTCGTTCGGGCCGAACCAGTCCGGCACGCTGATCGCCACCGACACGTGCGTGGGGAACATCTGGGTGAAGGACAAGGCGCAGATCCCCCGGGCGGCCGTCGAGGCGTTCATCGCGTCCATCGATTTCCGGGACTGCACGAACCCGGCCACCTGGGCGCCGTTGCAGCGCTGAGGACACGGGCAGGCAGGGGACGGGCAGAGGCCCGACCCCGCGCGGGGGCTGTCGGGCCCTCCGCGTAGGGTCGGGCCGTCCGCGTCCGCACGTGTCGCCCTCGCTGCCACCCTTCGCCGCCGGAGGTCCCGTCCATGCCGCCCCTGGGGTCGCCCAGCACCACCGATCCCCTGAGCGTGCCGTCTTCGGAGGGGCCTGCCGGGCTGGGGTCGCCGTACGCCGGGTACGTGTACTCGTACCCGCACAAGACCGCGTACCGGCCGCTCTCCCCCAGGCCCGCGCTGCGCGACGTGTGGCACGGACAGGACCTCTCCGCGCTGTTCCTCTACCTGCACATCCCCTTCTGCGAGATGCGGTGCGGGTTCTGCAACCTCTTCACGCGGACCGGCGCGCCGCAGGAGTTGGTGGCGCGCTACCTCGACGCGCTGGAGCGGCAGGCGCGGGCCGTACGCGAGGCTCTTCCCGGCGCCCGGTTCGCCGTCGGGGCGATCGGCGGCGGGACGCCCACGTACCTCGAACCCGCGGAACTGGAACGGCTGTTCACTATCGCCACGGACCTCATGGGGGCCGATCTCGCGGCGATCCCGCTGTCCGTCGAGACGTCGCCCGCCACCGCGACGCCCGACCGCCTCGCCGTCCTGGCCGCGCACGGCACGACCCGCGTCAGCATCGGCGTGCAGTCGTTCGACGACACGGAGGCGCGTGCGGCGGGACGCCCGCAACGCCGCGCCGAGGTGGAAACCGCGCTCGCGGCGATCCGGGACGCGGCCGTCCCCGGCCTCAACATCGACCTGATCTACGGCATCGACGGCCAGACGCAGGCGAGTTGGGCCGCGTCCATCGACGCCGCCCTCGCCTGGCGCCCTGAGGAGATGTACCTGTACCCGCTGTACGTGCGCCCGCTCACCGGCCTCGGCCGACGCGCCGTCAGCCCGGCGGACTGGGACGCCGACCGCCTGGCGCTGTACCGCAGCGGGCGCGACCGCCTGCTGGCTGCCGGGTACGAGCAGGTCTCGATGCGCATGTTCCGCCGCCGCCCGGACGCACCGCACGAAACCGGCACGGACTCGGGCACCGCCCCCGACGCCGATATCGGCGTCGACACCGGCTACTGCTGCCAGCGCGACGGCATGGTCGGCCTGGGCTGCGGGGCACGGTCGTACACCGCCGACCTGCACTACTCCTTCGATTACGCGGTGGGCGTCAGCGAGGTGCGCGGCATCATCGACGAGTACGTGACGCTCGATCAGGACGCCTTCTCCCGCGCGTACTTCGGCTACCGCCTCGATCCGGCGGAGCAGCGGCGCCGCCACCTCCTGACCTCGCTCCTCCAAGCAGAGGGCCTGGACGCCGCCGACTACCGCGCACGCTTCGGCAGCGACCCCGCCGCCGATTTCGCCGACGAACTGGCCTGGCTCGCCGACGCGGGACTCCTCACCGAGACCTCCGACCGCATCCGCCTGACCGCGGAGGGCCTGGCCTGGTCGGATGCGATCGGCCCGCGCCTCTTCTCCCCTCGCACTGCGGCCCTCATGGACGGGCACCGCGCACGGTGAACCCCGTCGCGCTGCCCTTCCCCACGCTCTTGTCCCAACCCGTTTCCCGGCGCAATTCCCAACCCGTTTCCCAACCCGTTTCCCAACCAGTTTCCCGGCCCGCCGCAACGCCAGCTCCCGCGAACGGGGGCGTACCGTCCCCGCGCTCCCTCACCATCCTCTACCGCGGCCCCCTCGCCTCCTGCGACTACGACTGCGGCTACTGCCCGTTCGCCAAACGCCGCGACACCCCGCAGCAACTGCGCGCCGACCGGGCGGCACTCGAACGCTTCACCGCCTGGGCCGCCGACGCACCTGAGCGCCTGTCAGTTCTCTTCACGCCGTGGGGCGAAGGCCTCGTCCGCACCTGGTACCGGCGCGCCCTCGTCCGCCTGAGCCACCTGCCCCACGTCGACCGCGTCGCGATCCAGACCAACCTGAGCGCCCACCCCCGCTGGACGGACGCCGCCGACCTCACGCGCCTCGCACTGTGGGCGACGTACCACCCGGACCAGGTGCCTTACGTCCGCTTCCTGGCCCGCTGCCGCGAACTCCGCGCCCGCGGCGTCCGATTCAGCGTCGGCATCGTAGGCCAGCCCGAACACCTCGACTCCGCACGGCAGTTGCGCGACGATCTGCCGCCCGACACGTACCTCTGGGTCAACGCCGCCGAGGGCCGCACCTACACCGACGCCGAAGCCGCCGAGTGGACCGCCGTCGACCCCCATTTCGGCTACAGCCGCCACCCGCACCCGTCCCGAGGGCTGCCCTGCCGCACCGGCGAGTCCGTGGTCAGCGTCGACGGCGACGGGACCGTACGCCGCTGCCACTTCGTCCCCGAAGTGCTCGGCAACCTCTACGACGGCACGTTCCGCGAGGCACTCCGCCCCCGCCCCTGTCCCAAACGGGAGTGCGACTGCCACATCGGCTACGTGCACATGCCGTCGCTACCGCTGTACGACGTCTTCGCCGACGGCATCCTGGAACGCGTCCCCGCCCGCCCGAACCCATCCCCGCCCCAGCACGCGACTCAGGCCTGCTCGGTACGCAACAAGCGCAGGAACGCCTTGATCCCCGCAATAACCTCCTGATTGTCCGTCAGGCGGTTCACCGTGTCCTCGAACCGGCGCCCGATGGCGTCGAGTTGGCGGTCCAGCTTCTCGTCACGGGCGCGCCCGGCCGCCTCGTTCGCGGCCATCAGCTCACGCATCGCCTCGTCCGCCTCGGCCAGTTCCTCGACGCGCCGCTGCAACGCCTCCACCTGGGCTTCGGCGGTCGTCACGCGCGCCCGCAGCTCGACCACGTTCTCGTGCGGGTACCGGACTTCGTTCATCATCCCCGACAGCCGCTGCCGCAGATGCGCGAAGTACGCCTGCGCGGGCCGGAATCCGGTGCTCAGCAGGTAGAACCCGGAGAAGTAGTATCCGATGTCCTCGCCCGAGACGTACGTGATCACCGCGACGACCCCGGCCGACAGCACGTGCGCACCGATGGCAGCCCACTTGAGGCGCCCGGCGATCCGAGCCGCCTCCTCCTCCCGCGCGTCCGACACCTCGGTGCCCTGCTCGCGAGCTAGATGGATCTCCCGGATGACCGCCTTCGCCTGGAAGTACAGCCCCCACGGCACGGTCAGCAGCACAACCTGCCACAACAAGAACAGCGCTCCGGCGCCGAACGCCAGCAACTCTGACAACGCCAGATCGGTCGTGAAGTACAGCACGGTCCCCACAACCGCCGTGCACACCGCCAGGAACGTCATGAACTTGGACACCGCAAGGCCTCCTCGCAAAGGGACAGGCCGCCCTCCCCCACGACTCGGACGGACAAGCGGGCCACCGCGGTTCCGCCGTTCCTCCGCCGCAGAGGATGCGGTCAGGTCTCGCGGGCGGGGTGGTATTCGGAGGCGGTGAGGCCGAAGGTCCAGGCGACACCTTCTCGGGCGGTGCGGGTGGTCGGGGGGACGCGGAGCCAGTAGGTCCGGGTGGTGCCGTCGGGTTCGGGGGTGGAGTTGAGGACCTCGACCATGACCACGGGCTCGTCGTTGGGGAGTTCGATGCGCCACAGGACGCCGGTCGCGTCGCGGTGCAGGGGACGGGCGCCCACCTCGGCGAGGTAGCGGTCGTAGCCGTAGATCTCCAGCATCACGCGGCGCAGTTCGGCGTTGTCCTCGCGGCGGATGCGGGTGGCGTCCAGGCCGCTGCCCTGGGGGCCGAGGCCGCTGACGAAATCGGCGGGGATGGGCATGCCGCGCCACGCGTGCAGTGCGAAGCCGTCGGGGAAGGCGAGGGCAGGGCCGTCGCCGCTGTGCAGGCGGGCGTTCTCGTCGCGGTGCAGCGCGGTCGGGCGTTCGGCGGCGAGCACGAAGTTCTCGTACGGCCACCACCACCCCGCGGAGCGGGCGATGCGGCCGAAGGCGTCCAACACCGGCGCGGAGGGCGAGTCGTCGAGTGCCGGGAAGCAGCGGCGCAGGCCGTCGAAGGCCGCGAGCCAGGCGGCGTCGTGCTGGCCGCCCAGGGCGTCGAGGGTCGCGGCGCGGGCCTCGGCGGCGACGGGACGGCCGGCAACGGTGCCCGCGGTCCCGCGCGCGCCCGGGGTGCGCGTGCCGGTCACGGCGGCCTCGACCGCCTCCTCGACACCGGTGCGCACCCGGGCCGCGAGGCCGGTGGTCGGTGCCCACAGTCGCTCGGAGACCTCGTGCCAGGCCTGCGCCCACGCCGTCTGGCCCAGCAGCGAAGCGGCGTCGGTACGCGCCCGCTCCCAGGCCGCCGCGCGAAGCTTGTCGCGTACGCACCGCCCGGCGCGCGAACCGGCCGGGGCACGCACGCGCAGCCCCGCGGCGGCCAGTTCCTGCGGCTTGAAGGCACCGGCGACGACGGTGGCCGCGACGGCGGCGGCGAGCGGGGAGTCGTACCAGAGGATCTTCGACGGCTCGGCCAACCCCGCGGCGCGGTACGCCTCCCGGATGCCGGCCTCCGCGACGGCCCGGTCGGCCGCACCGGTCGCCGCCGCGACCGCGGCCCACTCGTCGGCGGCCTCGGCGAGCGCGGCGCGGTGCGCGAGGGTGAGCTCGGGCAGGGCCTGGCGCTGCGGGGCCGCGGAAGTGCCGTGGGTCGTCGCGGGGCTGGTCACGATGCTGCTCTCCTGGTATCCGTGGTGATCGTCGGACCGCGAACACGGCCCCGTCCGCGGGCACTTGCCGCGTGTCCGCCGACTGGCGCCCTTCCTCCGGATCTTGTCGGCCCGCTCCTTGCGATGCACGGCACCAGAACACGTGAGCGGCACCAAGATCCGAAGGACTCGGCCTAGTCGGCGACGATGCGGACCGCGCCCGGAACATACTCGCGCTGCCGGACGACCCGGTACCAGCCCTTGGGCAGCGGAATTGCGGCGTGCTCCTCGTGGACCAGCCGGGTCGGCGCGTCCAGCTTCAGGTGGCCGATCACGGTGGGCTCGGGGTCGAGGAACAGGGTGCCCGCGCCGACGACGGCGTGCGCGTGGCCGGTCACCTCGCCGAGCGCCAGCACCAGGCGCCCGCGCCCGTCCCTCGGCTTGGCGGGCAGCGCGGTCACCCCGGTCGGGACCGCCCGCTCGTCGACGGGAAGCAGCAGGATGTCGCCCTGGCGGTACATGAAGCCCCCTACACAGTCGCCTCGGTCGGGGCACTCCACCCCGATGGGACAAACGCTACGCGGCCGCACCGACACGGATTTCCGCCCCTCCCCGCAGTCCGAGAGCACGCAATTTCGCGCGCACTCTCGTATACCCCCAGGGGGTATGTTAACGTCTGTGCTGTCCGAACAGGGACAACGTCGCGAGACGAACCACACAGCGGCAACAGGAGCCGAGCGGTGCGAGCCGCACCGCCCGTACCCGCCGCAGAAGCCGAAGGAGCGTCATGCCCCGCCTGACCCACCCGGGACCCGCACCCGCCGCCGACGTCCACAGGCACGTCAGGACCGGCCCCGCACCGGAGGACTGCGCCCATGCGTGAAGACGTCCCGTCCCCCCTCTGCTCCCCCCTGCGCGCGGCGCAGCCGCAACCCCGGGGCCGCGCCCCGCCGCGCCCGCACGGATACGGAAGGAACCCCCGCCATGAGCCTGTTCGCGATCCGCGACTACCGCCGCCTGTTCGGCGCCCAGGTCATCGCCCTGTTCGGCACCGGACTCACCACCGTGGCCCTCGGCCTCCTCGCGTACGACCTGGCCGGCCCCCGCGCCGGGATGGTCCTCGCCACCGCCCTCACCATCAAGATGGTCATGTATGTGGTCATCGCCCCGCTCGCCGCCGCCTACGCCGACCGGCTCCCCCGACGCACCTTCCTGGTCCTCCTGGACGTGGTCCGCGGCGCGGTGGTGCTGGCCCTGCCGCTGATCACCGAGGTCTGGCACATCTACGTGCTGATCGGCGTGCTCCAGGCCGCGTCCGCGGCGTTCACGCCGACCTTCCAGGCCGTGATCCCCGACATCGTCACCGACAAGTCCGACTACACCCGCGCGTTGTCGGCGTCCCAGGTCGCCTACACCATGGAGAGCCTGCTCAGCCCGGTCCTGGCGGCGCTGGCCCTGGCGTTCATCAGCTACAGCCGGCTCTTCCTCGGCACCTCGGCCGGGTTCCTCGTCTCGGCGCTGCTCGTGCTGTCCACGCGGATCCCGAACGCCCGCCCCAGCGCGCAGACGCGGGCCTGGGACCGGGCCGCCTCCGGAATACGGACCTTCCTCGCGACTCCCCGGCTGCGCGGCGTCATGGCGCTGAACCTCGTGCTCGCCGCGGCCGGGTCGATCGTCGTCGTCAACACCGTCAACTACGTGCGGGACGGGCTCGGCGGCTCGCAGTCCGGAGTGGCCTGGATGCTCGCGACGTCCGGCAGCGGGACGCTCCTCGCCGCCCTCGTGCTGCCGCGCGTCCTGGACCGGGTGGCCGCCCGCACGGTCATGATGACCGGGGCAGGCGTCCTGCTCGGTGGAACCGCCGCCGCGGTGGCCCTCGCCGCGACCGGCCTGACCACATGGGCGGCAACCGCCGTCGTCTGGGCCGTCATCGGCGTCGGCATGGCCCTGGTCGTCACGCCCACCGGGAACGTGCTGCGCGCCTCCGTCGCCCCCGACGCCGTTCCGGCCGCGTTCGCCGCGCAGTTCTCGCTCTCGCACCTGGCCTGGCTGATCACCTACCCGATCGCGGGATGGCTGGGGACGAACGCCGGATTCACCGCCACCTGGTCCGTCCTCGCGGCCCTCGCCGCGACGGGTGCGCTCGGTGCCGTCCTGCTGTGGCCGGCAAGCGACGCACGGCCGACGGCAACCACAACCGCACCCGCGACACAGGCGCGGCTCACGGACAGGTCGACCCTCTCCAAGGCCGCCTGACACCCGCCCGTCCGGCCGGACGACCACCCCAGGAGGCCATGTCCGCCGTCCGGTCCACCCGTCCGGCCGGACACCCCAGGAGGCCGTGCCCGCCGTCCAGCCTCACCCGGACGGCGGCCGCGGCCTCCGGCGTGATCCGCCGCGATTCGGGTAGCCGCGTGGCCATGACCGATCTCAAGGCGCTCTACCGCCGGTGGCTCTTCGACGTCTGGGCCGGGGACTTCGACGTCGTCGAACGGATCTTCACCCCGGACGTGGTCGGGCACTGGCCCACCCACGACTTCCACGGTCCCGGGGAACTGGCCGACCAGGTGCGCCAGTCGCACGCCCTCTTCACCGGCATCGAGAACACACTCGACGTCGGCCCGGTCGTGGACGGCGACCTGCTCGCCGCCCGCTGGACGTTCCACGGCACCTACCAGGGCGGCATCCCCGACGCGCAGGCGCCGGCCGGGACCGAGGTGGCTTTCCACGGCGTCGACATGCTGCGCGCCGAGGACGGACGCTTCGCCGAATACTGGGTCGTCTCCGACAGCCTCGGCCTCATGACCCGCCTTGGCGCCCTCGGCACGCCCAGCGGCTGACGCCCCGGCCGCGCGCCCGCAACCGACCCGCCGACGGTCCCCGGGCAACGCGCCCGACCGACAGCGCCCCGCCTACCGCCGCTACTCCACCAGGTGACAAGCCACCGACACCGGAGCCTCCGTCTTCTCGGTCGCCGAGACCACGCGCAATTGCGGGTCCTTGCCCTCCGCGAAAGCGACGTACGCCCGCCCGCCCCGCACCTCGCACGCCGTCACACCGCGCCAGAACGGGTCGTCGGACGTCTTCTCCCGCACCCGCTTGAGCAGGTCCACGAGTGCCGGGGCCGTCGTGTGCTTGGCCGGAGTCAGCAGGATCTGGCGCGGCCCGGCCACGGTCAGTTCCTCCGGGCGGCCGAACATCGCCGACTCCGCCACCCGGGCGTCCTCGCCCGCGGCCAGCCAGTGCCGCTCCAGCAACGCCCCCAGGTCGCGTACCTCCCAGCCGCAGGACGCCACCGCCACCGGGCATCGCGGGTGGAACGCGCACCCCTGCGGCGGGAGCACCGCGTCCGGCACCTCGCCGCGCGGCAGGTTCCGCGGCACCTTGGCCTTCTCCGGGTCGGGTATCGCACCCAGGAGTGCCTTCGTGTACGGGTGCCTCGGGTTCGCGAAGATCTCCGCCGTCGTGCCGATCTCGACGATGCGCCCCAGATACATGATCGCGATGCGGTCGCAGAAGAACTTGGCGCTGGCCAGGTCGTGCGTCACGTAGACGTACGTCAGGTCCAGGTCGTTCCTGAGGTCGAGGAACAGTTGCAGGATCTTGGCCCGCACGCTCATGTCGAGCATGGAGATCGGCTCGTCGGCGACGAGGAGTTCGGGCCCGGCGATGATGGCCCGCGCCATGACCGCGCGCTGCTTCTGGCCGCCGGAGAGGTCGGACGGGTACTTGTCCATGAACAGCTCGGCCGGGCTCAGCCCCACGCGCTCCAGCGTCTCGGCGACCTTGCGGCGCCGCTCGTCCCGGTCGGTGACGATTTTGTGCACGAGGAGCGGGTGCCCGACCGCGGTGGCGATGTCCATCGTCGGGTTGAGCGACGCGTGCGGATCCTGGAAGATCATCTGCAACCGGCGGCGCAACGGCCGGAGTTGGGACTCCCGCAGGGTCGCGATGTCGTGTCCGCGGTACTGGATCACACCGGCAGTGGCGCGGTTGAGGCCGAGCAGGGTGCGTCCCAGCGTCGTCTTGCCCGATCCGGACTCCCCCACCAGGCCCAGGACTTCACCCTTGCGGAGGCTGAACGAGACGCCGTCGACCGCCTTGACGGCCGCCGTGCCGCGCTGGAACAGGCCGCCGCGCAGGGGGAAGTGCACCTTCAGGCCGGTGACTTCGACCAGACTCTCGGCCGCGCCGGAGGCCCCGGGGCCGGACGCGGTTTCCGCCGGGACCTCGGCCTGCGTCCCACCGGAGGCGTCGGCGGGGGCGGCCGTCTTTCGCATGTCAGGCTTCGTCGGCAAGGCTGATCTCCTCGGCCTCAAGCGGACGGCGTCGCTCCGCGGTGGTCATGTCGGGCACCGGAAGCCAGCAGATGGTGCGGCTGCCGGACGGCAGCGTGACCTCCGGCGGCGGGTCCTCGGCGCACACCCGCATCGCCTTCGGACAACGCGGGTGGAACCGGCAGCCCGCAGGCGGGTTGGCGAGGTCCGGAGGCGAACCGGGGATGAAGTGCAGCCCGGTGGTGCCGAGCGAGATCGTCGAACGCAGGAGCTCCTGCGTGTACGGGTGCTGCGGGTTGGCGAACACCTCGCGGGCGTCGCCCTGTTCGACGATGTGCCCGGCGTACATCACCGCGACCCGGTCGCACGCCTCGGCGACGATGCCGAGGTTGTGGGTGATGAGGACGAGCGCGGTGTCGAAGTTGCGGCGCAGGTCGGCGAGGATCTGGATGATCTGCGCCTCGACCAGGACGTCGAGGGCCGTGGTCGGTTCGTCGGCCACCACGAAGGCGGGGCGCAGGACCAGCGCGAGCGCGATCATGATGCGCTGCCGCATGCCGCCGGAGAACTCGTGCGGGTACGACTCGTACCGGCTCGCGGGGATGCCCATGCCGCGCAGCGACTCCAGTGCCCTGGCCCGCACCTGGGCCTTGGTGAGCTCCCGGTTGTGGGTGCGCAGCGCCTCCTCGAAGTGCTCGGAGACGCGCATGAGCGGGTTGAGCCGGGTCATCGGCTCCTGGAAGATCAGCCCGAGTTCGGGTCCGCGCAGGCGCTGGAGTTCGCGGGGCGGCATGCCGACCAGGTTGCGGCCGCCGAACCGCACCTCGCCGTCGACCGCGGTGCCGGGCGGCAGCAAGCCGAGGACGCCGCGTCCGAGCGTCGACTTGCCGCAGCCGGACTCGCCGACCAGGCCCAGGGTTTCGCCCGGGCGTACGTCGAACGAGACGCCGTCGACGGCGGTGACCGGACCGCGCTCGCTGCCGTACCAGACACGCAGGTCGCGCGCGGACAGCACGGGGGCGGCGGCGCCTCCGGCCGGAGCGGTCGGGGGCGCGGTGTCCAGGGACGCACCCTTTTCGGTGTCCGCGGAGGTCACTTGGTCTCCTCCTCCGTCTCGGCTGCTTCGTCGGCCTCGGCCGCTTCCGGTACTTCCTCGTCGGCGGATTCCTCGGTTGCTTCGGAGACTTCGGCCTCCGTCTCCAGTACAACTTCCTTGCGCGGCCGGGTGATCGGGGGGATCACGACCGGGCGGATCCGCCGTTTGCGCATAGACGGGTTCATGACGTCGTTCAGGCCCTCGCCGACCAGCGTGAAGCCGAGGATGGCCAACACGATTGCGATACCCGGGAATGTGGCGGTCCACCACATGTCCGCGCCGAGGTCCGGGATCGCGCGCTGGAGGTCGTACCCCCACTCCGCGGCCTCGGTCGGCTGGATGCCGAAGCCGAGGAAGCCCAGCCCCGCGAGCGTGGCGATCGCGTCGGCGGCGTTCAGCGTCGTGATGACCGGGACGGACTGGATCACGTTGGAGAACACGTACTTGCCGATGATCGTGCGCGGCTTGGCGCCCATCGCGCGGGCGGCCTCGACGTACGTCGCCTCGCGGGCGGACAACGTCGACGCGCGCACGACCCGGAAATACTGCGGTATGTAGACCACCGTGATGGCCAGCGCCGCCGTGACGATGCCGCCGCCGGGGACGTCCGAGAACATGAACGCGGCCACGATCGCCAGCAGCAGGTACGGGAACGCGAAGAGCGTGTCCATGACCAGCACCAGCACGCGGTCGAGCCAGCCGCCGAAGTAGCCGGAGAGCAGGCCCAGCAGGACGCCGACGAAGAGCGAGAACGCCACGGCGTACACCATGACTTCGAGGGCCGTACGCGCGCCCCAGACGACGCGCGAGAGCACGTCGAAGTTCTGCACGGTGGTGCCGAACGGGTGGTCCCCGCTTGGCGATTCCTGCTTCGGGAAGCGTTCGCCGCCGGATTCGTAGCTGTCGTGGCCGTACGGCGCGATCCACGGCGCGAAGACCGCGATCACCACGAAAAGACCGGTGATGACGAGCCCGGACCACAGCATGAACCGGGCGAGGCCGTGCGCCTCGCGGATCGGCGCGAGGACCCGGCGCAGGCCGTGGGCGGACCGCCTGGGCGGTTCGACCGCCTCGGCCGGGGGCGCGACGAGTTCGGTGGGGAGATTGGCCATCAGTACCGCACCCTCGGGTCGATCAGCGCGTTGATGATGTCGATGAGCATGCTGATCACCACGACCACGAGGGCGATGAAGGTGACGATGCCCTGCACCGCGACGTAGTCGCGGCTGTTGAGGAACTCGATGAGCTGCTTGCCGAGTCCGGGCCAGTTGAAGGTCTTCTCGGTGAGCACCGATCCGCCCAGCAGCAGCGCGACTTGCAGACCGATGACGGTGATGACCGGCACCAGCGCGTTGCGGAAGCCGTGCTTGGTGACGACGTCGCGCTCCCGGATGCCGCGGGCCCGGGCCGCCTCGACGTAGTCGCCGCGCAGCGTCTGGATCAGGTTGATGCGGACCATGCGGATGAACACGCCGACGATCAGCAGGCCCAGGGTGCAGGCCGGCAGGATCAGGTGCCACAGGACGTTGAAGACCACTTCCCAGTCGTTCACCCAGATCGCGTCGAGGATGAGGATGTGGGTCGTGGCGGGGATGTCGTTCGCGATGAGCGGGTCGGTCTGGCCGTCGAGCGGCAGCCAACCCAACTTGGTGGCGAACAGCTGCTGGGCGAGGAGCCCGACGACGAACACCGGTGCGGCGTACGTGATGATGCCGAACAGCCTTGCGAACACGTCGAATCCGCTGTCCCGGAAGCGGCCCGCGAGGAGTCCGACGGGGATGCCGAGCAGCAGCGCGAACACCAGCGCGCCGGTGGCGAGCGTGACGGTGGCGCCGCCCTTGTCCAGGATGACGTCGCCGACGTCCTGGTTCGTCGAGATGGACTTGCCGAAGTCGAGTCGGACGACGTCGGCGAGGTAGGTGCCGTACTGCTCGATGAGCGGCTTGTCGTAGCCCGCGGCGTGCCGCAGTTCCGCGATCTTCTCGTCGGAGAGCTTGGCACCGCCCGCGGACGCGCTGATGGGGTCGCCGGGGGCCACCCTCAGCATCACGAAGACGAGTGTCAGCAGAACGAAGATCATCGGGATGGCGAGCAGCACGCGCATCGCTATGTACCGGCCGAGCGACCCGGATTTCTGACTCATGTGTCGGACTTCCCTCGTGGGCGCGACGCGGGGGCATCGTACGAACGGGTCTCCCGGAAACGGGAGTTCCGTCCGGCCGACGCCCCCTCGTGCGGAGCTACAGCGCTGCCTGCTACTGCTTGCCGATCATCCAGAACCGCAGGATGTACGACGGGTCGAGCGTCTCCTTGACGCCGGTCACGCCGTTGCGGGCGGCCGCGATCTGCTTGCCCTGCCACATCGGCAGCACCGGGACGTCCTCGGCGGTCGCCTTCTGGATGTCGGCGAACGTCGGCTCGGCGGCTTTGCGGTCGGTCTGCCCCTGGGACTTGGTGATCAGCTCGTTCACCGCGGGGTTGTCGTAGTTGTTCTTGAAGTAGCCGCCCTTGTAGAGGAACGGCGCGGTGTAGTTGTCCGGGTCCGGGAAGTCCGGGAACCAGCCGAGGCCGAAGGCGGCGAACTTCCCCGCCTTGTAGTCGGTCTGGTACTGCTGCCACTCGGTGGACTGGAGGTCCACCTTGAACAGCCCACTGGCCTCCAACTGCCGCTTGATCTCGACGTATTCGTCGGCGGTGACGGCGCCGTAGCGCGTCGGGGTGTACCACAACGTGATGTTCACGGGCTGGGTGATCCCCGCGGCGTCGAGGAACGCCTTGGCCTTGGCCTTGTCGGGGGCGCCGTACTTGTCCTTGAACGCGTCCGTGTGCGCCTGCACGCCGTTCGGGATCATCGAGTAGGTCGGCGTGACGGTGTCGTTGTAGACGTTCTTGGCGATCGCCTCGCGGTCGACGACCTGGGCGATGGCCTGCCGTACGGCCTTCTGGTCGGCGGGCGCGGTGGTGACGTTGAACGTCATGTAGCGCAGCTCGGTGCCCTCGCCGTCGATGACCTGGTAGCCGCCGCCGGAGGCCTTGCCGCGCAGGTCGGCGACGTCGGTCGGGGTCAGGTTGCGGAAGGCGACGTCCACGTCGCCCTTCTGGACGGCCTGCTTCAGCGTCGACGCCTCGGCGTAGAAGCGCATCACGAACTTGCTGTTCGCGGGCTTCGCGTCGCCCTTGTACGAGGTGTTGACCGAGAACGCGGCCTCCTCGTCGGGCTTGAAGCTGTCGAGCTTGTACGGCCCGGAGCCGACCAGCACGTTGTCCTCGCGGAGCTTGTCCGCAGGGTACTTCTCGTCGGACGGCACGATCATGCCGACGCCGGAGGTGAGTTTGTGCGGGAGGGTCGCGTCCTCGGTCTTGAGCGTGAAGACGACCGTCTTCGGGTCGGGGGCCTCGGTCTTCTCCAGCGACTCCAGGAGGCTCGAAGGGCCTTCCGGGTCCGCGATCTTCATCATGCGGTCGAAGGAGAACTTGACGTCCTCGGAGGTGAGCGGGGTGCCGTTGGAGAACGTCTGCCCGTCCTTGAGCGTGCAGGTGTAGACCTTCGAGTTCGTCCACTCGCACTTCTGCGCGGCGTCCGGTGTGGGCGTGGTGCTGCCCGCGGGCAGGCTCAGCAGCGTCTGGAAGGTGTTCCAGTAGACGGTCCAGGAGGGCAGGTCGTACGCACCCGCCGGGTCGAGCGAGGTTATCTTGCCGTCGGTGGTGCCGAGGATCACGGTCGCGCCGGCGTTGGGGGATCCGCCGCTCGGACCGCCCGGCTGGCTGTTGTCCTTCTTCTTCTCACCGCAAGCCGCGAGAGAGCTCGCCGCTATGACGCCGACCGCGACCGCGGCTATTACCCGCTTCGTACGTGCCATGGATGAAGTCCCTCTGCCCAGGCGCCGCATGCTGGACATCCGGCGCTGCCTGGGCCGGAACCATAGTGGTCCACGCCTCAGGAAAGAGGACGACGGTTGGTCTCATAAAGGTCACGGGAAGGACACGGTTGACTGCTTCTCGCGTAGACCCGACGCATCAACCGCTGCGCCAGCAGGGCATATCGGAAGTTGACCATGGAAACGCAGGTCTTTGTCTGGTGTCGACATGGCGCTGAAGTTTTCTCCCGAATCGGCAAAGTCAGCCACGGTGGATCGCAGCAAAAGGGTGCATATGCTGCTATCAACTCCCTTAAAGACGGCCGGATTTCATCGCCTCGGAGGGCTTGTATTCCCGCCCACCGAACATCAAACTCCGTTGAACGGATCTTGATCGGACGCGATGCGACCGAACCGTTGGGGTGTCGAGGCGGCACGGTCGCGGCGGCCGGACGTGCGGAACGGCAGCGCGGGACCGGGCGGCAACCGGGCCGCAGGGCGCGGAGGTCAGGCGGCAACCGGGCGGCGGGGACCGGGCGTCAGGGCGCGGGGGCCGGACGGCGGGGGCCGGACGGCGGGGGCCGGGCGGCTAACGCGTGTCCGGGCGCGCGGGCGCCACGTCGCCCTGCCCGTTGCGGCGCGAACCACCGTTCGCAGGCTGGTCCTTGCGGTCGCCGGGACGGATACCCCCGCGTGCGGGTCAGCCCACGCGGGGGACGCCGTCCAGCAGGCTGGCGATGCGATCCGGCGGCCCCGGACGGGAGAAGTACCAGCCCTGGCCCGCGTCGCAGCCGATGGCCCGCAACCGCTCGGCCTGGGCGGCGGTTTCGATGCCTTCGGCGGTCACGGTCAGGCCGAGCGCGTGGGCGAGCTCGACCAGGGACGCCACGATGCGCGCGTCGACGGGGTCGGCGTCTCCGGGCGTCCGCAGGCCCTCGACGAACGAACCGGCGATCTTCAGCTCGCACACCGGCAGGCGGCGCAGATACGCGAGGTTGGAGTACCCCGTACCGAAGTCGTCGATGGCGATGCGCACGCCCATCGCCGCCAGTTCGCGGAGCCGCTCCAGCGGGCCGCCGTCGGTCGCCATGATCTGCGACTCGGTCAGCTCGAACTGGAGGCGCTGCGGCTCCAGTCCGGTCTCGGTGAGGACACGCTCGACCTGGCGGACCAACCCCGGCTCGTGGCACTGGCGTTCGGCCAGGTTCACGCTGATGAACGGGGCCGGTCCCGGCAGTTCGCCGCCGAGGGCGACACCGCCGACGCGGCCGCCACCCGTCCCGAGGTCGCGCCAGCGGCGGGCCTCCCGGCAGGCGCGCTCCAGGACGTACATCCCCAACGGGACGATCAGGCCGGTCTCCTCGGCCAGCCCGATGAAGCGGTCCGGGCCGATCAGCCCCTGCCGCGGGTGCCGCCAACGCACCAGCGCCTCGACCCCGAGCACCGAGCCGTCGGACAGCGACACGAGCGGCTGGTAGTCGACGTCGAACTCGCCGTGCTGCAAGGCCGCGGGCATCTCCGCGGACAGCGTGTAGCGGGCCACCTCGCGGTCGTTGCGCTCGGTGTCGAACACCGTCCAGCGGCCCCGGCCCTCGGACTTCGCCCAGTACAGCGTGATGTCCGCGGCGCGCATCGTGTCGGCCGGCCCGGTGCCCGCGACGGGCCGCTCGACGATGCCGATCGACGCGCTGACGGTCAGGTCGTGGCCGCGGATGCGGAACGGCTCGCGCAGCGCGGCGAGAATGCCCTCGGCCAGCGCGACCACCTGCCCGGTGCCCGCCGAGTGCTCGACGAGCACCACGAACTCGTCGCCGCCCATGCGGGCCATCAGGTGCCCGGCCCGGGAGACGTACGCGTCCAGCCGCCGCGCCACGGCGATCAGCAACTGGTCGCCGACGTCGTGGCCGAGGCTGTCGTTGACCACCTTGAACCCGTCCAGGTCCAGGTAGCACAGCCCGACGCGGTCGGCGGCGCCCGGCCCGGCGAACAGCGCCTCCAGCCGCTCGAAGAACAGCGCGCGGTTCGGCATCCCGGTCAGCGGGTCGTGCTGGGCCTGGTGGCGCAGCCGGGTGTAGAGGCGGTGCCGGTCGGTGACGTCGTGCATCATCGCCACCTGGTACTGCGGCGACCCGGCGGCGTCGCGCACGAGCGACACGGTCAGGTGGGTCCACAGCGGCTCGCCGTCGGCGCGCAGGTACTGCTTCTCCGTGGAGAAGTGCTCGCGTTCGCCGCGCACCAGCTCGTCGTACCACTGCCGGACGTGCGGCGGGTCGTCCGCGAACATGAAGGCCCGCATCGGGTGGCCGGCCAGGTCGGCCCGGGCCGCGCCGAACATCCGCGCGAGCGCCGGGTTGACGTCCAGGACCACGCCGTCGATGCCGCCGATGGCGATGCCGAGGCCGGACTGCTCGAACACCGCGCGGAAACGGGCCTCGCTGCTGTGCAGGGCCTGCTCGGTCAGTTCGCGCGCGTCGAGCACGGCGGAGTGCACGGCCTGCTGCTCGGCGAGGGTGCGGGCGCGCAGCGCCTCGGCGTACCCGGCGGCGAGGGCGCCTTGCAGTTGGATGATGCGCAGCAGGTAGTCGTCGGGGTCGCGGCGCTCGGCGAAGGCGCGCTCGCGCAGCCGCGGCCACCAGTGGCCGACGAGGGCGAACGTGCGTTCCAGCAGCCCGGCGCCGATGAAGTGCGCGGCGACCAGTTCCTCGCCGACCGCGCGTGCCTCGGTGGGGTGGAAGGGGTCGGTGTCGAGGGCTTCGGCGAGTCGCGCGGTCAGTTCGCGCAGTCGGCCGTACATCGCGTCGGCGGGCAGCGGGACGCACCCGATCGCCTCGACGGTCTTGGCCCACTCACGGGCGAACTCGTCCGGAGCGTCCGGCCGGACGGGGGCCTGGTCGCGGACGGTGCCGGAGGTGCCGAGCCCCGCCGCCACACCGGCCGCGCCGGGCGGGGCGTCGTCGGCGCGCGAACTCATGTACGTGTCCCCGCTTCCGATTCCGGCGGCGGACACGGGGGCGGGGTGTGGGCGCGGGTGTGCGCGCAGTTGTGCGTGCCGGTGTGGGTGCGGATCCGGATCCGGGTGCGGGCGTGCGAGCGTGCGGCGACGTGGGTCTGTGCGTGTGCGTAAATGCGGGCACCCACCTGAACCACCCGTACGACAGCCTCCGCACGGGCGGCAACGTGGGTCTGTGCGTGAGCGTGACTGCGGAGGTCGGTGCGGGGGTCGGTGCGGGCGTGGTCGCGCAGGTGCATGGAGGCGTCCCTATGGCGGTGCTCGGTCCGATCGTCTTCCTCAGGCGCCCATGAAGGTCGCTCCACGATTCCCCCGCCTTTCGGTCGAACGGTCGATCCGTCGGCGCCGCGAACCCCGCACCGCCGGATGCGATGATCATGGACTTGCCACCCGCTGATCCGCTAATCCGGTTGACCCACACGCGATGAGTGACGTGTGATCACCGTCGACGGTATCCGCCGGGACCGCGAAACGTCTCGCACTCCGCCCCGGCGCGAGGAGCATCACTCCTGCGAGGGACACCAGATGGCCGTCGACCACACGGATTTGGGGGTTGGGGCCTTGTTGCTCGAACTGGCGATCGGGGACGCGTACGGCGCGGGGTTCGAGTACGCGCCACCGGAGTTCGTCCGCCGGGGGAACACTCTTGCGGCGTACGCGCGGCATCCGACACACACCGACATACGCCCGGGTATGTACACCGACGACGCGCAAATGAGCGTCGCCGTGGCCGAATGGCTCCTCGACGGGGAGCCCACGCGCGAGGACTTGGCGGAGCGGTTCGTCCGTGCGTACCACCGCGACGAGCGCGCGGGGTACGCCTCCGGGTTCCGGTCGGTGCTCGATCACGTATGGAGTGGCCGGGAGTTGCTCGACACTCTGCGGCCCGGCAGCGACAAGAGCGGCGCGGCGATGCGCGCGGGGGTCGTCGGGCTGCTGCCGTCGCTGGACGAGGTCGCACGCCTGACCGCGCTCCAGGCGAAGATCACGCACGACTCGCCGGGCGGCGTCGCGGCGGCGCTGGGGGCGGCGTACGCGGTGCACTACTGCCGCCACGGCCTCGGCCCGGTGGCCCGCCTGCCGCGCTGGCTCGCGGACAATGTGCCGGAGCCGGAGGGGTACGGCCGGTGGGCCGAGGCGTGGCGCGGCAAGGTGCGCTCCCCCGGCATGCACAGCGCGCGGGCGGCGGTCACGGCGCTGGCCGCGCACACCACGATGAGCGGGCTGCTGAAGGCGTGCGTGGCGTATACGGGGGACGTCGACACGGTGGCGACGATCGCCCTGGCCGCGGCGTCGGTGTCCGCGGAGTACACGCAGGATTTGCCGGACGTGCTGGTGCGGACGCTGGAGGACGGCGCGTACGGGCGCACGTACCTCGAAGCTCTTGACACCCGTCTGGCCGAACGATGGGGGTTGCGCGGCTAGGCAGTTGCGAACACAGGCTCGACGCGCGGACTGACACGCGGGGCCAACATGCGGATCCCGCACACGGATCCGACGCGCAGGACCGACACGCGGGACCGACGTGCGGGACAGGCGGGACCGACGCGCGGGACCGATACCCGGGACAGGCGGGACTGACAGGCGAAGCAAACAGGCGGACCCGACACGCGATGATTCGCGTGTCGGGTCCGCCTGTCGCTCGGGCCCTGCCTGCCGCCCGCCGCGCTTTGCCTGCTCAGGGAGGCCCGCGCGGCGGGCGCACCCGCGGGCTACGCCGCGGCGACCCGCTGACGCGTCTCGGCCGGCTCCAAGGCCAGGTCCAGCACCTCGCGCACGTCTGACACCGCGTGGATGGTCAACTGCTCGCGCACCGCCTCGGGGATGTCGTCCAGGTCGGGCTCGTTGCGCTTGGGCACCAGGATCGTGGTGATCCCGGCCCGGTGCGCCGCGAGCGCCTTCTGCTTGACGCCGCCGATGGGCAGCACGCGTCCGGTCAACGACACCTCGCCGGTCATCGCGACGTCCGACCGCACCGGACGCCCCGTCAGGAGCGACACGAGCGCCGTCGTCATCGTGACGCCCGCACTCGGGCCGTCCTTCGGCACCGCCCCGGCCGGCACGTGGATGTGCACGCCCCGGTCCTTCAGGTCGCCGACGGGCAGCTCCAGCTCGACCCCGCGCGCCCGCAGGTACGACAGGGCGATCTGCGCCGACTCCTTCATCACGTCGCCCAGTTGCCCGGTGAGCGTGACGCCGGACGCCCCGGTCTCCGGATCGGCCAGCGACGCCTCGATGTAGAGCACGTCACCGCCCGCACCCGTCACCGCGAGCCCGGTTGCGACCCCGGGAACCGCCGTACGCTGCTCCTCCTTCGCCAGCGAAGCCTCGGGCGTGTGCCGGGGCCGTCCGATGAAGTCGACCAGGTCGGCGGGGCCGACCTCGACCGGGAGCGCGGTACCGGCGTCGAGCGCCTGCTTCGCGGCGATCTTGCGCAGCACGCGGGCGATGGCCCGTTCGAGCGTGCGCACGCCCGCCTCGCGGGTGTACTCGCCGGCCAGCAGCCGCAGCGCGTCCTCGGTGAACGCCACCTCGGACGCGTCCAGCCCGGCCTTGTCGAGCTGGCGCGGGATCAGGTGGTCGCGGGCGATCGTGACCTTCTCGTCCTCCGTGTAGCCGTCCAGACGGACCAGCTCCATGCGGTCGAGCAGCGGCTCCGGGATGGCCTCCAGCACGTTGGCGGTGGCCAGGAACACCACGTCCGACAGGTCCAGTTCGACTTCGAGGTAGTGGTCGCGGAACGTGTGGTTCTGCGCCGGGTCCAGCACCTCCAGCAGGGCCGCCGTCGGGTCGCCGCGGTAGTCCGAGCCCACCTTGTCGATCTCGTCCAGCAGCACGACCGGGTTCATGCTCCCGGCCTCCTTGATCGCGCGGACGATGCGGCCGGGCAGCGCACCGACGTACGTGCGCCGGTGGCCGCGGATCTCCGCCTCGTCGCGGACGCCGCCGAGTGCGACGCGCACGAAGCTGCGCCCCATCGCGCGGGCGACGGACTCGCCGAGCGACGTCTTGCCGACCCCGGGCGGGCCGACCAGCGCCAGCACCGCGCCGCTGCGGCGTCCGCCGACGACACCCAGCCCGCGCTCCTCGCGGCGCTTGCGCACGGCCAGGTACTCGACGATGCGCTCCTTGACGTCGTCGAGGCCGGCGTGGTCGGCGTCCAGCACGTCGCGGGCGCCGGAGATGTCGTACGCGTCCTCGGTCCGCTCGTTCCACGGGATCTCCAGGACCGTGTCGAGCCAGGTCCGGATCCAGCCGCTCTCCGGCGACGCGTCGGAGGCGTGCTCCAGCTTGTCGACCTCCTTCAGCGCGGCCTGGAGGACCTTCTCCGGGAGATCGGCGGCCTCGACGCGTGCCCGGTAGTCCTCCTCCTCGCTGCCGGGGGTGCCGTTGAGCTCGCCCAGCTCCTTGCGGATCGCGGCGAGCTGCTGCTTGAGCAGGAACTCGCGCTGGGTCTTCTCCATGCCTTCCTGGACGTCCTTGCGGATGGTCTCCGCGACGTCCAGCTCGGCGAGGTGGTCGCGGGTCCAGCCGACGACCTTCTCCAGGCGCTCGGTCAGATCCGTCGTCTGCAACAGCTCGATCTTCTGCGACTGGGACAGGTACGGCGCGTAGCCGGCGTTGTCCGACAGCTCGCTCGGGTCCTCGATCTGCTGCACGAAGTCGACAACCTGCCAGGCGCCGCGCTTGCCGAGGATCGTGGTGACGAGCGCGCGGTACTCGCGCGCGAGCTCTTCGGCGCGCTCGTCCGCCGGGCCCTCCTCGACGACGGTCGCCTCGACCCACAGCGCGGCACCGGGCCCGGTCGTACCGGTCCCGATCCGCACGCGCGCGGTGCCGCGGACCACGACCGCCGACTCGCCGCTCGGCAGGCGTCCGATCTGCTCGACCACTCCCAGCGTGCCGATCGCCGGGTAGTGCCCGTCGTCGCGCGGCACGAGCAGCACCCGCGCCTTGCCCTTGCCCGCCCGTATCCCCGGCAGCGCCCGCGCGGCATCCACCGCGGCACGCGTCTCCGTGTCGTCCAGCTCCAGCGGCACCGCCATGCCCGGCAGCACCACGATGTCGTCGAGGGGCAGCACCGGAAGGGTCAGGATGCCGGAGGTCGTGTCGCTCATGGTGGCTCCCCTGGGAGTCGGTTCCGTTCAGTACGTTGCGCTGACCTGACTCAAGATTGAACGGCCCCCTTTCATTCCCACCCCCACCCCTGATCGCCCACAGCGAACAACCGAGCCCGTCGTGCCGCGCTCAAGGCCGCACCGGCGACGTGCGCTGTGCGCCCGGCCTCCCATAGCCCCCTGGTCCGCGGTGCGTTGTTCGATCCCGCATTGTGAGGACCCGCTCGTGATCAGGGACCGACGCGAACCGAGCGATCGCTGCCCGACTGTGGGAACCCGCCGCAGTTGACGCCGGGGTGTCTACACCGCACATGGGCGGTTTTGTTACCTAATATCACTTTCACGCCTAATCAGGGCGTTGTCCGGCTCCCGACGACGGGCCGCCGGCCGTGGGACACGCACGTGTGGAGCGTCATGGCGAAGACCGGGACACCGGCCGATACGCCCGACCGGTCGGCCGACGCCGGCCGGGTGCTGGGCCGTTGGAAGAACTGGGTCACCCCGGTTGTGCTCAGCGCACTGGTCGCGCTGGGCCTGTCGCTGCTCTACATGGGCAACATCCTGGAGCCGCAGAAGCACCTCGACGGCATGCCGATCGCCTTGGTCGACTCGGATGTCGGGCCGCCGCTGCCCGGCGGGTCCCGCACGCTCGGCGCGGAGGTGGCCGAGCAGGTGGTGGCCGCCAGTCCGGCCGGCGAGATCGACTGGCGGCGGGTCAGCCGGCAGGAGGCCCAGCGCCTGTTGTCCTCCGGCAAGGTGTACGGGGCGCTGGTGGTGCCGGAGGACTTCTCGCGCGCGGTGGCGGCCCTGACCACCGCCGATGCCCCCGCCCGGCCCGAGATCCAGGTGCTGACGAACCCGGGCATGGGCAGCCTCGGCTCCGGCATCGCCAGCCAGATCAACCAGACTGCGGCGCACCGGGCCTCACTGGCGATCGGCAGGCAGTTGGAGGCCACCGCCACCGGGACCGCCAAGGTGTTCCTGGCCGACCCGGTCGCGGTGAGCACCAGCGTGGGTCACCCGATCGGGGACCGCACCGGCGACGGCCTCGGTGCCTTCTACTTCACCCTGCTGCTGCTGTTGGCGGGCTTCATGACCGCCAACATCGTGCACGCGGGACTGGACGTCTCGATGGGCTTCGCGGACGCCGAGATCGGTCCGTTCCACCTGCGCGAACCAACCCTGCGGATCAGCCGCACGCAGGTCCTGCTGGCGAAGTCCGGTATGACGGCGGGCATCTCGGTGATCTCGGCCAGCCTGGTGATGCTTGCGGCGGTCCCCATCCTCGGCATGGACGCCCCGCACAGCTGGCAGCTGTGGTTGTACGCGTACTGTGCCGTCGCCACGGTCGGCCTCGGCGTCCTGGCGATCATCGCCGCGTTCGGCAACGTCGGGCAACTGATCGCGATGTTCGTGTTCATCGCCTTCGACCTGCCTGCTTCGGGCGCGACGGTGCCGCTGAGCGCCTCACCCGACTTCTACCGCTTCCTCGGGGTGTTCGAGCCGATGCGGCAGATGGTCGACGCTGTCCGGTCGATCCTGTACTTCGACGCGCAGGCCGGCACCGGGCTGGTCCGCGGCTGGCTGATGCTGCTGGTGGGCGTCGTGGTGGCGCTCGTCTTCGGCTTCGGGATGACCCACTACTACGACCGCCGGGGCATGCGCTTCGAACCCGGCCACCGCTCGTGACCCGCGGTGAGCGCCCGGGGGCCGGGCACCCGCCGCGCGCCACCGGGGCGTGTCCGCCGGTCCCGCGCCCGCGGGGATGTGGACGGGACGATCCGGCCGTCCGCGGCCCGGATCAGCGGCAACCGCACCAACGCGGTCCGCGGTCGCCCGACGTCGATCCGGCCGTGGTTGCCATCATGTGGCGCGGCCAAGCGGACGGCTAGGCATTCCGCCAGGCGTCGTTGATGCAGCCTTCTTCGTAGTGCCACCATCCATCCGCCTCCCCCTGGACGAGCAGCGCCTTGATGCCGCTCATGTCCGCGTCCGCCCGCACGTCGAAGGCGACCAGGGGGAAGTCGTCGCTGAACGCTTCTCCGCCCAGACCGAACGGCGCGAGCCTCTCGTGCACAGCCTTCGCGCTGGGTCCGAGCGGCCCGCTCGGCACCGGCAGGACGCGAATGGTGCACCCGCCGGACGCCTCGACCTGGCCTACGGCCCAGTGAAGTCCTTCGTCATCCCCCACGAACCGCACCACGTCGCCCTGAGCAACGCCGTTCTGGAGGAACGGCACGTTCTCGATGCGCGCGGTGTCGTCACCGACCTGGACGGCCCATAGCCCTTCCCGGTCATACGGCAGCCAGCCCTCCCGCGGCACAAACCGGAACCACACCTTGATCAGACGGTCCTCCGACGCATCGGACCCACCCGACGACTCTCTGTCCATGGCCGCCATGATCAACCATTCCCCTCGTTCCGAGTGATCCGGGGCCCTGGCCCCCCACGGCAGGCAAATCGGCGATGATCAGCCTCCCGCGCCCCCGCACCGGGCGCCCGCAGACGGGGAGATCGGGCATGAACGACTGGACGACGAAGAGCGAACGCGAGTACTTCGCCACCGTCGGCAGGCTGCCTGGGATGTTCATGCCCGAGGTGCGGTATCGCTCGGCCATCGCATTCCTGTCCGGCTAGGACCAGTGCGCCAGGCGCCGTGGCGGCTCGTGGTTCGGTGAATGGGAGCGGTGGCTCAAAGAACGTGTGGGTGAGACCGGTAGCCTCGGCTGGGTCGCACACGTCCCGATGCTCGTCGCCCCGGACACACCGAGGAACGTCGACAAGTTCAACGCCGACCAGGAGGCTCAGGTCGTTGCCGGCCTCTTCCGATTGATCGACGACTTCCTCGCCGAGCGCGAGTCCAAGAGCGAGGACACTGATGGCACTCGCTGAGAAGGGGTCGCGGCGCATCGTCGTCGACAGCGTGGTCTACCGCTGGCGGCTGCGGAGACGGCCGACGTACTGCCAGGGTGTCGGCTGGACGCCCTGCTCCTACGCGGTCGAACGTGAAGGCGTGTCCGGGACGGTTCTCGTCGTCCGCACCGATAAGGCGCATCCGGGCAACTGGATCGCTCTTCCCCGCGTTCCCGTCCTGCCGTCGGAGGTTGCTCG
This sequence comes from Yinghuangia sp. YIM S09857, assembly GCF_051388915.1. Taxonomy (NCBI): domain Bacteria; kingdom Bacillati; phylum Actinomycetota; class Actinomycetes; order Kitasatosporales; family Streptomycetaceae; genus Yinghuangia; species Yinghuangia sp. YIM S09857. The sequence continues at coordinate 56,832 of NZ_JBPKBH010000011.1, forward strand.
GACGATTCGACTCGCGTTGTCGCGCGGATGGGATCCGCAGGCGTCGGGAGCGCCATTCATCCTCGACCTGTCCAAGGGCTTCACGGCGTCGCCCTGAGTCCGCGTCCGCTCCGTGCTGGACAGGCAAAACAGGCGATTTGCGGCGCGGCTGTCCGGGCTTGGGCCGGAAGGACGGTCGTACGCTGGCTCGCGTGGGCGACGGACGGAGGGTGTGGTGAGCGGGACGGCGGTGGCCGAGGTGTTGGCCGAGTTGGCGGGGCTGGAGGACCCCAAGGCGCGTGCGGTCAATGAGCGGCATGGGGACGACCACGGGGTGAACCTCGGCAAGCTGCGGGCGGTCGCGAAGCGCCTCAAGACGCAGCAGGACCTCGCACGAGAGCTGTGGGCCACGGGCGACAGTGCGGCGCGGCTCGTGGCGCTGCTGATCTGTCGTCCGAAGGCGTTCGACCGTGCCGAGTTGGACACGATGCTGCGGGAGGCGCGCACCCCGAAGGTCCACGACTGGCTCGTCAACTACGTGGTGAAGAAGAGCCCGCACGCCGAAGACCTCCGCGTCACCTGGACCGCCGATTCTGACCCTGTCGTCGCCAGCGCCGGCTGGGCCCTGACCACCGAGCGCGTGGCGAAGGACCCGCAGGGTCTCGACCTCGACGCCCTGCTCGACGTCATCGAAGCGCAGATGAAGGACGCTCCCGACCGCCTCCAGTGGGCGATGAACCACTGCCTCGCCCAGATCGGCATTTCCCACGCCGACTACCGCCCCCGAGCCCTCGCCATCGGCGAACGCCTGGAAGTCCTGAAGGACTACCCCACTCCCCCCAACTGCACCTCCCCCTACGCCCCCACCTGGATCACCGAAATGGTCCACCGCCAAGAGGCCGGCTGAGGGACGAGGTACCCGGCACTACGAACACGGCGGTCTGGACGTCGCCCGATCACTCGGAAGCGGTACTTGAACACCGGTCGACGAAGCGGCGCCGCCAATCGCGGTCGTTGCCGATGCGGGCGAGGAAGAGCCTGAGGTCCTGCATCTCCTCGTCGAGTCCGTCGAACGACAGATCCGCCCGGTTCACGGGATCGCCCAGAGGGCCGGTGTAGTGCCAGGCGGCCAGACGCTTCGAGCCGACGGTGAGGCTGAAGCGGCAGGCGGATCGGCGGTCGTCGCAGTCGCGGACGAACGTCACGTACTCGTCGATGAGCCAGCGGTCGGCGCCGACCTGGAACCACAGTTCGCGGTCTTGCACGTAGACGGCGCAGAAGGCCGGAGCGCTGCCCGCGCCGCATTGTGCGTCGAGGGAGACCCAGCCGACGTTGCCGACTCCCGCATCGTCAGGCCATCGTGCGAGGTCCCCGGTGGCGGGGGTGAGCACCCAGTTGCCCAGGTGCAGGTCCCAGTCCTTGAGTAGAACCACGGCCATCGGGCACCCCCGGTTTCGCCGCGCGCGTGGTGCGCGGTATGGGGTCAATGTAGGGAACTCGGGGGCTCTGTGCGGGGGTTACCAGAAGCAGGGTGTGGCGGAGTCGGGGCGGCAGTGTTTGCCGGTTTCGATCATCGTCCATTCTTCCTGGGTTACGGCGAAGACCGCGGCGTAGTACTGGGGAGTCGGGCAGGGGGACGCATGGGGGGAGGCGAGGTTGTTGTAGGCGACGGCGCTGAGGTGGTCGTCGCGGTAGCTCAGGGCGGCTCTGTTGGCTTCGCAGCCGGGCACGACGAAGCTGAGCAGTATGCGGTCGGTTGGGGGTGGTGTGACTTTCAGGGCCAGCTTCAGGATTTCGGCGTCTGTGGTGGACAACGCCGCTGCGAAGCGGTCCATGGCGGCCGGATCCGTCACTCGGGGGTCCGCGCGCGGGCTTGGGGGTGCGGTGAGGTCGAGGCGTTGGAAGCGCAGGAGTTGGCCCGGTGTTGGCTCCGCAGCGGTGTACTGTCCGAAGACCCTAACCCCTTTGCGTCCCGAGCCACGTACGACGAAAGTTCGGGCCGCGATGGCCGGTCGGGCGCAGGGGGTCGGGGTGCCGACGGTGGTGTAGGTCAGGAACAGTTCGTCGCCGTCGGAGGCCAATCCGATGTCGCGGGCGTCGACGCAGCCCAGGGGCAACGGCCCCATGGCGACCACGGATTCCTCCGAGAAGTCCACGTCCGCGAACGCGTCCGGGTTGCCGGTGACCCAGATCCCGTACTCGGCTGCCGAGCGGTCGTCGCCGATGACCGCTGCATATTGCCCCTCGGGCAGGAGACCGGGCGGGTAGTCGAGGATGCGTGACTCGATGCGCTCGCGGTCCTCCTGTCCGCCGCTGGGCGTGGGGCTGTAGGGGATTTCGATGATCGGGGGAGGCGGGCTGCACGCGATCGGCAGCATCGTCACAGCGACGATCGCCAGGGCTCGCCCGAGGTGTCGGATCCGCGTGCCGCGCATGCTCGTGCCTCCCGACGGCCGACGAGTGCCGGTAGTGAGTCGGGGACAAGTACAGGGGCACGTGCCGGTGTTCGGCTATCCGACGCGTCGCTATTCGGATGCGTTCCGGCGTCCGGGCGCCACTGTGGGGGCGGGTGCGGTTTCGTTTTCGCCGGGACTCTGCCGGCTCGTCGGGAGGTCGCGGGTGCGGGCGATAGGCGAGAACAGCAGGAGCAGTCCGGCCAGCGGGATGCCCGCCGCGGTGGCGAACATGGCCGTACGCACACCGAAGGCGGTCCCCAAAACGCCGCCGAGCACCGCCCCGAGCGGGATGGTGCCGTAGCTGACGAAGGCCGTGGTTGCGGTGAGGCGGCCGAGCAGTTCGGGCGGACAATAGCGTTGCTGGAAGCCGGCCTTGATGACGTTCCCGGCGACGACCCCGGCGGTGACGCTGAAGCCGCCGGCGAGGAACAGCATGACGCCGGGCCCCGCGAAGGTCATCGGCATCAGCAACGCCGGTACGGAGAGCCCAAGTTCGCACAGCAGCGTGCCGCGCGCCGTGCCGAACCGGCCCGCGATCCGCCGCGCGGCGAACGCCCCGGCCACGCCGCCCGCCCCGATCGCGGCGGTCAGGATCCCGACCACCCCCGCGGACAGGCCGACTTCGCGGACCAGGAAGACCACGCGGATCGACTGATATCCCATCAGCGCGAGATTGGACGCGGCGGCGAAGAGCGTGAGCGTACGCAACCACGGGTCGCGCGCGATCAGTTGCAGGCCCACGCGGATCCCGACAGCGAGCCCGTCGCGAGCGGACGGGTCCGATTCCGGTGCGGGCCGGGTCTCGCGGTGCCGGATGCGGCCGAGGCAGAGGAGGGAGACGAGGGACGTCCCGGCGTTCGCGAACATGCCGTTCACGGCCCCGGCGGCCTGCGCGAGCATGCCGCCCGAGCCGAGTCCGGCGATCTGCGCGGCCGACGCGCTTCCGTGCAGCTTGGCGTTGCCTTCGGCCTGGTCCTCGGGTTCGAGGATCGCCGGGAGGTACGCGGTGTACGCCGTCTGGAAGAACACCGCCGCCGTGCCCGTGGCCAGCGCGACGCCCACCAGCAGCCCGACACTCAGCACGCCCGCCCGGTCGGCGAGAGGCACGCTCGCGAGGAGCACGAGCGAGACCGCCGCCGACACGATCATGACGGGACGCCGCCGCATGCGGTCGACCCACACGCCGGCCGGCAGCCCGATGACGAGCCACGGCAGCCATGAGGCGGCGGTCAGCAGCCCGACCTGGAACGTACTCGCCCCCAGGTCCGCCACGGCGATGAGCGGCAGCGCGACGGAGGTCACCGCCGCGCCGAACCGGCCGGTCGTCTCCCCGAGCCACAGCAGCCGGAAGTCGCGGTGGCGCCGCAGGAGGCCACCACCGCGCACGCGCGTGCTCATGACGGCCCCGGGCCCTTGCGCGGGAAGGACTGCAACTGGACGACGACAGGGCGCAGTTCGGCGCCGCCGTCATCGGCGGAGGCGGAGGCGAAGGCGGCGGAATCGGCGGCTGCCGGACGGGACGCCGAGTGCGTCCGGTAGCGGTTCACGACGTCCGCCAACTCGACGTTCATCGCCCCGAGTTCATCGGCAGTGAGGCGAAGGTCGCGCCAGTCGGCGACAGTTCCGGCGGCCCGCCACTCGTCGTCCCAGTCCTCGCCGACGTACGCCGTCACCCGCTCGAAGTACTGCCGCAGCAACTGGTCCAGGTAGACGGACAGCGCGCCGCTGCTCGCCGGGTCGTCGCGGAAGTCCGCGATGTCGAGCTGGTTCGCCCGTGGGACGCGCCGCCACCAGCGCTCGCGCTTCGTGCCGCGTTCTACCTCCTCCTCGATGAAGCCGTGCTCGGCGAGGTGCCGCAGGTGCCAGCTCACCGTGCCGGTGTTCTCCCCCAGCCGCCGCGCGAGCGTGCTGGACGTCGCGGCGCCGTCGAGGCTCAGCAGCTCCAGGATCCGCATGCGCAACGGGTGCGCGAGGCCCTTGAGGCTCTGCGCGTCGAGACGGCGGCGCCCGCCGGACGCGGACGTGTCGGACGCGGACACGTCGGACGCGGGCACGTCGGACGCGGGCACGTCGGGGGCAGGTGCGTCGGGGGCAGGTGCGTCGGAGGCGGGCACGGGCTCGGTGTCGCCGTTCGGGGTCATGCGCCGAGACTATATTGCAGAGTAATCTCTGCAAATGAATATCTGCACCCTGGGAGCCGGGATCGGCACAAGGCGCCGTGCCGCACCGGGACCCCGGCCTTGACCCTGACACCATGTGAGGCCGTGCACTGGGAGCCGTCATGTTCACCATCGGAGACTTCGCCAAGCACGGCCGCGTGTCCGTGCGGATGCTGCGCCACTACGACGCGATCGGCCTCCTGCGGCCCGCGCACGTCGACCCGCGCACCGGCTACCGCTTCTACGCCGCCCGCCAACTCGCCCGGCTCAACCGGGTGATCACGCTCAAGGAACTCGGCTTCACCCTCGAACAGGTCGGCGCGATCCTCGACGAGCGGGTGGACGCCCACGAGTTGCGCGGCATGCTGCGGCTGCGCCGCGCCGAACTCGCCGCCTCGATGGCGGCCGAGGCGGCCCGGCTCGCGCAGGTGGAGGCGAGGCTCCGGCTGATCGAAAGCGAGGGGCACATGCCCGCCCAGGACGTCGTCGTCAAACCGCTCCCGGCTACCCGCGTCGCCGAACTCACTGCCATGGCACCGGGGTTCGACCCCCGGCACATCGGCCCGGTGATCCGGCCGCTGTACGCGGAACTCTGCCGCCGCCTCGACACCGCGGGCATCGCCTTCGGTCCGGGGCTGGCGTACTACGAGCCCGCACCGGACGGCGGGGACTCGGTCGTCGTGCACGCGCGCATGGTCGTCGGCCCCGAGGTGACCGGGAACGCGGACTTCGCGGTGGTCGACCTCCCCGCGGTCGAGGAGGCCGCGGCGATCGTGCACCACGGGTCTATGGACGCCGTGCTGTCGACCGTCCAGGTGCTGGCCCACTGGCTCGACGCCAACAACCGCCTGACGGTCGGTTACACGCGCGAGTTGTACCTGGAGTGCCCGGACGACCAGGACAAATGGGTCACCGAGCTCCAGCAGCCCCTGGCCCGCCCGGACGCCGGGGCCGACACCCGAGACTGACCCGCGCCCGGCCCCTGGCCCCGGACCTCTGGCCCCGGACCTCTGGCCGCCGCGCGCCCGGCCCCTACAAGTACCGATGCATCACGTGGAGCCCCACGTACCCCTCACGCGGATGCCGGAACGACTCGGGAACGGTGCCGACGACGGCGAACCCGAGTGACCGGTACAACTTGACCGCGTGCACGTTGGTCTCGACGACCGCGTTGAACTGCATCGCCCGGAATCCGGCCTCGCGGGCCCAGTCGAGCGAGTGTTCGCACAGCGCGCGCCCGATCCCGCGCCCCGCGTGGGCCGGGTCGACCATGTAGCTGGCGCTGGCGACGTGGGCGCCGTTGCCGTCCCGGTTGTTGTTCATCTTGGCGGTGCCGACGACCGTGCCGTCGTCGTCCAGGGCGACGACGGTACGGTTCGGCGCGTCCACGTACCAGATCGCGCGCCCGGCGTCGGAGTCGAGGTCGAGGGCGTACGGGAACGTCTCCCCGGCCGCCACGATCGCCCGGAAGAACGGCCAGACCCCGGCCCAGTCCTGCGCACTCGCGTCCCTGATCAACATTCGGCCCATTGTGCCCGGCGCGGCGGAGCGTCCGGAACCGGCCACCACCCGCACTCACTCAGCGCGGCGCGTCCCCGCCGTCGCCCTTCTCGAACGACCTGCGCAGCGTGTCGGGCCCCTTGTCGGCGGCCCATTCCGCGGTCGACGGGTCTCCGCCGTCCGTCTCCCCCGGGCCGTCGCGCCACGCGGCGCCGCCCGCCAGTTCCTCCGACTCGGCCTCTATGTCCGCGTCGGGCGGCCTGGTCCCCACCGGGCCGCCCGCGGGGTCCACCGGGGCCGCCGCCCCGGCGTCCGCCTCGCGGACCATGCCCACGATGCGGCGGCCGGCGATGCCGAGGCTCATCATGCTGAGGCCGTCGAACAGCAGCGCCAGCGAGATGAACGTGCCGATCACGTAGCGGCTGCTGCTCGGCCACTCGGCGAGCACGAGCAGGCCGAGGGCCAGGTCGATGACGCCGACCACGACGGTCCAGGTCATCCGCGCGGACATGCTCGCGATGCCGCCGACGACGCGGAACAGTCCGGCGGTCAGCAGCAGGAGTGCCACGAACAGGGTGAGCGCCGCCGCCGCGACGTCCGGGCGCCGCAGCAGGACGACGCCCGCCGCGATGTTGAGCGCCGCGACCGCGAGGGTCAGCCAGAAGGCCCCGGCCTCCTTGCGCGACTGGATGGCCTGGAACAGCCCCACGATCCCGCCGACGAGCAGCAGCCAGGCGAACAGGACCATGGTGGTCAGCGTCGCGAGGCCGACGTACAGCAGGCCGACGACGCCGGCGGCGACCAGGATCAGTCCGAGGAAGACCAGGAACCCGAAGCCGAACCCGCCCTTGCCGCGCTCCGCCTGGGTGCCCGCCATCTTCCGGTGGCGCGGGCCGCTGCCGCTTGTCGTGCCCATGCGGGTGCTCCTCGCGTCGCGTCGGGACCGGTCCGGGACCGAGCCGTCGCGCGGGTACGCCCGGCAGGTCCGTGCGGATCTCCGTGTACCCGCTCAGCGCCCGGCTACCCGCACCCCCGACCGACGCCGCCCGATCGAGACGGCCACGGCGACAGGGGAAAACAGCGGTCGTCACGCCGAAACCGCACCCCCGGCAGGCGCTCGCCGACAACTGCACGCGCTCGCAATACGCGCGCCCGCAATATGAAGGCACCCGCAATACGCCCGGACGCGCCGAGGGGACATGTGGGCGGAAGGGAAGCGCAGGGAAAGCGGCGAGGATCAGGCCGGGCCCGAAGCGGCTCAGCACCCGCCCGCTCACGCCGACGTGGCACGCGCGTGGGCAAAACGGCGAACGGCCCGCGGCGGGTCAGCCCCGCTGCCTCCCCCCGCCGAAGCGGCTCAGCCCCGGCCCGCTCACGCCGACGTGGCACGCGCGTGGGCAAAACCGCGAACGGCCCGCGGCGGGTCAGCCGCTGCCCGCCCCCGGCGGCAGTGCGGCCGGGCCGAAGCCCGTGCCCGCGCCGATCCCGCGTTGGCCGGACGGGAGGGCCGCGCGAGCCGCAGGAGCGGCGGGTGGGCGGGACTGTTCCACGATCAGGCCGGCCGGGTCCGGGAGGCCCAGGAAGTGGCGGCGGAGGCGGTGCTTTTCGACACGGTGGTTCGGGGTGCGCGGCATGCGGATGACGACGCGGATGTGTGCGGGCCGCATGTACGGCGGGAGGGACTGGGCGCACCACGCGTGCAGGGCGTCCGGTTCCAGCAAGCGGCCGGGGTCGGGTTCGACGTACAGGACGATGTCGTCGTCCTGGCGGCCGTTCAGCGGCACGCCGAAGACCGCGCAGATGGTGATGTCCGGATGCTGGTTGACCAAGTCCTCGATGTGGTACGCGGATATGTTCTCGCCCCGCATGCGGATGCGGTCCTGCACGCGGTCCACGAAGTGGATCAGCCCGTCCTCGGGGTCGCACACGACCGCATCGCCTGTGTGCAGCCACAGATTGCGCGTCGCCTCGGCCGTCGTGAGCGGGTCGCCCAGGTACTCCTGGACGACGAGGCCCGACAGGTGCGGGCGCACCGCCAGTTGCCCGACGGTGCCGGGGGCCACGCGCCGGTCGTACTCGTCGAGGATCGCGACGTCCAGGAACGGCAGCGGCGCGCCCAGCAGTCCCTTGCGCGGCACCGCGTGTCCCGGGAGGACCGGCACGCGGTAATGCGCGCACACGCGTGTCACCTGCTCATGGCTGAGCCCGCGTTGCAGCGCCGCCGGCGTGCCCTCTCCCTCACGCATCTCCTCGACGACGGCGGCGACCGGCATGCCCGACTCGATCTGGTCGTACGCCGCCACCACGAAGTCGATGCCGAACCGACGCGCGAAGTCCGCGTGCGTCGCGGGCAGCGGGTGCAGCCAGACCTTCGCCAGCGGGTTCTGCGCGTCGCCGGGGCGCTCGGGCGCGCTGGTGAGCCACGGTACGACGACGTCCGTCAGCACCGCCGTGCTGGCCCCGGTCGCCGTCACGCGCCCCCAGAACTCCCCGGGGTGGAAGCGGTCCCACAGCGTCACCGTCGCGCCCGTCCACGCCGCGCGCGCGACCCCCGCGAACGCGCCGAGGGTGGTGTGCATCGGCAGGTCGTTGTAGACGACGTCGTCGGGCGTGGTGAGGCGGCGCAGCAGGAACGTCGACTGGGCGATCCAGCGGTGGCACAGCACGACGGCCTTGGGGCGGCCGGTGTTGCCCGGCGTGTGCAGGATGGCCGCGATGTCGTCGGGGCCGGAGCCGACCTGCGGCGGCAGCGCGCGGGCCAGGAAACGGGCGTACGGCACCTCGGGGAACTCGTGCGGCGGCGGCACGCCCACCGAGTCGTGCACGGTGACGCGCGGCGCGTACGGCAGGTGCCTGCGCACCAGTTCGAGCGCGGGCAGTCCGGCGCGCTCGGTGACGATGAGCGCGGCGCCGATGGTGGTGAGCTGGGCGAGCAGCAGTTCGCCGGTCAGGTCGGGGTCGACCGGGCAGAAGATGCCACCCGCCTTCCAGATGCCGAACATCCACAGGGCCGCGGCGTAGGGGCTGCGGCAGTGCACGGCGACGCGGTCGCCGTGGCGTACGCCGATGGCCTCCAGATTGCCCGCGATGGTGTCGGTAGCGCGGCGGGCCTCGGCGTAGCTGAGGTCCAGCCCGTGTTCGCCGTAGTGGATGAAGACCCGCAAAGGGGTGCGGACCGACCACGCGTCGAGTGCCTCGGTCACCGGTTCACCGTCGACGGCGAGCTCGGCGGCGAGCGTGTCGAGAAGGGCGGCTCCGCCGGTGGCGCCCGTGCTGGGAGTCGTCACTGGTTGTCCTCACGGGACACGGCCCGGATCTTCTTCGGGACCGTGCGGGATCGATGTAACTCGATGTATCGACGTACCGGTGCCATGCGCAGTGGAGCTGGAGCGTACCGCGTCGCGGGGCCCTGCGGGACGCGGCGGTCCAACTCACCCTTCCGCTCGTTGATCCGGGTACCTAGCATCGGCGTGCGGACTGTTGTTGACGCACAGTCAGTAAATGTGGACGAAGGAGGCGCGACACCTTGCCCGACAACACTGGGTCCACCGTCGTCACCGCGGAGGAGATCCGCGCCCGGGTGCGGGAGCTGGCGAAGGCCCACGACCCGGCCACCACCGATCCCGTGGAGTTCCTCGGGTACCGCTTCGACGCCGGCCTCGCCTGGGTGCACTTCCCGGTCGGCTGCGGCGGACTGGCCGCACCGCGCGCGCTGCAACAGGTGGTCGAGCAGGAGCTCGCCGCGGCGGGGGCGCGGCCGGCCAACCCGTTCCGCAATCCGATCGGGCTCGGCATGGGGGCGCCGACCGTCGCCGTGCACGGCACCGAGGAGCAGCGCTCGCGGCTGCTGCGGCCGCTGTGGACCGGCGAGGACGTGTGGTGCCAGCTCTTCAGCGAGCCGGGCGCCGGATCCGACCTGGCGGGGCTCGCGACGCGCGCGGTGCGGGACGGCGACGGGTGGGTCGTCAACGGCCAGAAGGTGTGGACGTCGTTCGCGCACAAGGCGCGGTGGGCGATGCTGCTCGCGCGGACGGACCCGGACCTGCCCAAGCACCAGGGCCTGACGTACTTCTTCCTGGACATGACGCTTCCGGGCGTCGAGGTGCGGCCGCTGCGGCAGGCCACCGGGCAGGCGGAGTTCAACGAGGTCTTCCTGACGGACGTGCGCATCCCCGACACGATGCGCGTGGACGAGGTCGGCAAGGGCTGGGCGGTGTCGAACACGACGCTGATGAACGAGCGCGTGGCCATCGGCGGCGGCGAGTCGCCGCGCGAGGGCGGCGCCATCGGCCCGGTCGCCGCGCTGTGGCGGGAGCGGCCGGACGTGCGCACCGGCGGTCTGCACGACCGCGTCATGCGGGCGTGGGTGGAGGCCGAGGTCGCGCGGCTGGCCAACGAGCGCATCCGGCAGCAGCTCGCGGCGGGCAAGCCGGGCCCGGAAGGCTCGGCGGCGAAGATGTCGTTCGCCCGGGTCAACCAGGACACGACGCGGCTGTGGCTGGAGCTGACCGGCGAGGAGGGCCTGACGTACGACGACTGGTCGATGCGCCGCGTGGACCTCGGGGGTTCGGACGGCGCCAGGTCGGCCGGCTACTACTACCTGCGGGCCAAGGGCAACTCGATCGAGGGCGGCACATCGGAGATCCTGCGCGGCGTGATCGCCGACCGGATCCTGGAGCTGCCGCGCGAGCCGCGCACCGACACGAAGCTGCCCTGGAAGGAGATCCCCCGGTGACCGAGACCCCCGCGCTCCTGTACTCGGACGTCGAGGAGGACCTGCGTGCGACGCTGAGGGGCCTTCTGGCGGACCGGTGTTCGTGGAACGACGTGCTGGTGCGCGTCGATTCGGACGAGCCGTATGACGAGGCGCTGTGGAAGGCCGTGGGCGCCGAACTCGGCCTCGCCGGGCTGCTGGTTCCCGACGAGCTCGGCGGCGCGGGCGCGACCGCGCGCGAAGTCGGGGTGGCACTGGAGGAGTTGGCGCGGTCCGTGGCACCCGTGCCGTTCTTCGCGAGCGCGGTGCTGGCGACCTCGGCGCTGGTCGCCGCCCCCGCCGGGGAGGCGCGCGACGAGGCGCTGCGCGCGCTGGCCGCCGGAACCCGGGTGGGGACGCTGGCCGTTCCCGCGACGATGGCGCCGGGCCAGGACTTCCCGCTGTCGGTGACGGGCGCCCCGGACGGCGAACGGCTGCTGCTGACGGGTGCCGTCACCAGCGTTGCGGCGGTGGACCGGGCGGACGTGTTCGTGGTCCCGGTGGTGGTGGACGGCGCGCCGTACCTCGCCCTCGTGGACGGCTCGGCGACCGGCTTCACCCGCTCGCGCGTCACGACGCTCGACCCCACGCGGCCCATCGGCACGCTCACGCTGGACGGCGTCTCCGCGTCGGTCGTCGCGGCGCCCGGCACCGCCGCCGAGGCCCTGCAACAGGCGCTGGTGGCCGGGGCGGCGCTCCTCGCGTCCGAGCAACTGGGGGTCGCGGAACGGGCGTTGGAGGAGGCCGTCAGCTACCTGAAGGTGCGTCACCAGTTCGGGCGGCCGATCGGCTCGTACCAGGCGCTGCGGCACCGCGCCGCGGACCTGTGGGCCGACATCGCCGCGGCACGCGCCACGGCCCGCTACGCGGCGGCCGCGATCGCGGACGGCTCCGACGACGCGGAGGTGGCCGCGTCGCTCGCCCAGGCGTACTGCGGCGACGTGGCGGTGCACGCGGCGGAGGAGTGCGTCCAGATGCACGGCGGCATCGGGTTCACGTGGGAACACCCGGCGCACCTGTACCTCAAGCGGGCGATGAGCGCGTCGCTGCTGATGGGCACGGCGGACCGGCACCGGGCCCGGCTGGGGACGCTGGTGGGGTTGCCGGAGGCGTGAGAGGGATGGGTCGGGGAGCTGCGTCAGGCGGAGACCTGGCGGGTGACGATCGCCGCGGGCGATGATCCGATCGCCCGCGGAACGCCCCACCGAGCCGGCCCGCCGATCGG
>NZ_JBPKBH010000011.1:69004-69474 GCF_051388915.1 Yinghuangia sp. YIM S09857
GCGGAACGCCCCACCGAGCCGGCCCGCCGATCGGCACCCTGTGTCGATCGGCGGGCCCGGCGGGCCTTGTCGCTCGGTGAGTTCCGACGCGCCTTGTCGGTCCGTGAGTTCCGACGCGCCCTGTCGCTCGGTGAGTTCCGACGCGCCTTGTCGGTCCGTGAGTTCCGACGGAGCCGCGCCGGTGCGTCCGGACGCCGCTCCTGGTCCCGGACCGGCGGCTACCGCGACCGCTTGCGGAACTCGGAGGCCTCGCGCTTGAGTTCCCATGTGTCCGCGACAGGGCCCATGTGGCCGAGCTTGTCGGGGTTGACCACCGAGCGGATCGTCTGGATCCGGCCGTCGAGGATGTCAAGTACCCAGGTCCCGGCGATCCGGCCCTCGCGGTCGCGCAGCAGCGCACCCGGCTGGCCGTTGATCTCGCGTACCTCCAGCAGAACGCCGACCGAGAACAGCTGCGGGGGGGCCGCGCC